>CBDFMP010000001.1:0-20187 GCA_965249715.1 Spirochaetota bacterium
CTTACAGCGGATAAAACGACGCTTGCACGGTTGCCTTCGGCTGTTTGGCGGCGCATGGAGGATTTACTCCCGCGTGAAGGACGGCGTGCCGCGCGGTTTAATGAGGCGATGATGGAGTTGGGCTCAATCGTCTGCCGCCCGCGTCATCCGCAATGTTTAGCGGGACTCCGTACACCGCTGCAACAACACAAAGGCAGGCAAGATCCGCCGTGTCCATTGATGATGAGCTGTCAAGCTTATAAGCAGGGCGCAGTGTTGCAGTATCCATTGTCCGTACGGGTGAAAACTGAGCGGGTATTTTCATCGCTTTTTGTGATCCAAACACGCGGGCGGGTGTTGTTGCAGCAGCGTACTGCTGATAACAATAGCCGCGGTCGGCTCAGCGGGTTGTGGCGGTTTCCGATTGTTGAACATCATATTGCGCACACTGAGCTTACTGAGCATACACGCGTGCAGCTCTGCAGAAAACATTGCCAACTGAGGCTAAAACGCAGCTCGCTTAGGCTGCTTGATACTCTAACGGCTTCCTACACGCGTTACCGCGCCCAGGTGCGTGTGTATTGTGCTCAGCTAAGTGCTGCTGCCAACTGTGGAGCAGAATTGCGCTGGTTTACGCGGGCTGCACTCAGCGAGCTGGGGCTGGCATCGTTGGATGGGCGTGTGCGGACGCTGATACTGATATAATGAAGCTGCGTTATAAAAAACTGATAAATGTTTTTTTCTTTCTTTTATATTCAGCAGCAAGTTCAACAAGGTCTAATTCGTCATACTTGTCGTGTTTGCGAATGGGATAAGTTGTGTAGATGATCCCGATAAATTCTTTCCATTGTTTATCCTTAGTGCGTTTAATAATATCCTCAAGTAATTTTCTTTCATCGGAAGGGAGTGTACAGATAATTGCGTTCACTTTATCTGTAGCTTGTGGCTGTTTGAGCTGAATGAGATCTTTTTTTATCCCAAATTTGTTTTTTGGATTGACTTCAAATAAAGCTGGTTCAGCATAAGCTAAATTTACAACATCATAAACAAAGGGGCCGTAATGGTTATAATACCATTTAATGTTCGTTAACTGCTCCCCATGTTTTTGCGCGGTTTCCCAGTCTGCCAGATAAACCATCTTAGTAAGACGTGCTTTGTCTAAAGCTTTTTTTTCATTAAAGCGGTCACAGAAATAAACCATTATCGCTTTTAACTTGTCACGATATTTTTGTTCATCTGCATCCAATAATACTTCTAATAAATTATTGCTATTATTTTCAGTCATGTTTAAACTCTAAGCTTATTAGTAAATTTGTTAATCAATAATATTTTTTATGGGAGGCAACACTACATCAGTCAATATTTTAACAATTAAATCTTGATATTTCTCAAAGACTGGTTCTATCTTTTTCCAGTCAAGCATGCTCTTTTTCGTGCTTTCAAAGACGATAACCCCAGCTTTCCTTCCATTTGCTTCTATCAATTTAGCAATCATATGAACAGGCCGCATTCGAAGGTTTCTAGTAATATTCTCATATAGATTATATTCTTTTTTTAAGTATGCAAGGTAATTTTCTTCTTCATTAGGATTTTTATGTACATCAGGAAATTGATCATCATTTTTAAAATGATAATATTTGCTTTCATTATCCCATACTTGACCTATTATTCCTTTTTTCTTTAGATAATCTTTTTTTGTATTTTTGAGGTTATATCGCTTATTAGATGAATATCGTCCTACACAGTTAAAATGATGTTTGTTTTTATTTTCAAAAAAAATGGAAACTCTTTCACTTTCGCCAAGTTCAAGTTCCTCAGCAAGCTGTGAAAGCACGGAATCTAATAAACGTTCTTGTACATCATCAATATCGGTTGATATTTTTTTTGTTATTTTTTCAATTTCTCTGTTGTACTTTTTGGGATCCACAGCATCAATTATGAAGACTACTATTGTGATAATAATCGGTGCTGAGTAAAGATAAAATTCTGCAAACGCTTTAATTTTTTCTGGAACAAGTTTGAAAAAAGAGGCAGCTGCTATTAAAACTGTTAAAAACAAAAGTCCATATAGAACTTTCCGTTCACACAAATGTTTGAACCAAGTGCTCACTTTTGAACTTAGCTGGTATGATAAAGGATTTTAGATCTAAAACTTTCTGGTCTAAAATCGCTGATATTTCTTTCTACTTCAATTTCAAGCCATTGGTATTTTTTGTACCATCTATCATAGTCCAGTTTTCTAAACGGAATGGGATATAATCGTACCCATTCCCCGCTTTCAAGAACACCTGCTGTACAGACTACTTCATCGTACTTAGCTGACAAACTAGGATATGTTTTAACGGTTATTAAAACCTTTAATTTCATAAATGGATAAAGTTATAATCATATTGCTGCTTAAATGTTTTTGCCAAAATAGAGCGATGACAACTTTTATTATCGCGTTCAAAACACATAAGGGCAATGCGTTTATGTCTAGCTGCCAAATGGGCTAAACTAGCTAAAGCTGCTGCTTTCTCTTTTGTCTGTAATGTTTTTTTGTAATGATTGAATAGTTGCTGATATTGTTCGTGTGTTTGTAAATTTTTACGTTCGGTGCTGCTGATGCCTAAATCACGAATGTTTTCATAGCTAATCTTAACTTCGTGACAGTACTTTTTAAGCTGGTTTTTTGAAAATCCATATTTCATGCTGAGTGGGTTATTTCTAACATCGCAAAGCAATTTCACGTCATGCGCAAGCAGCTTATTTAGAAAATCATCAATGGATAGTCCCTCATAACCCAGTGAGAATACAATAGGCTCTTTAACTTTATTCGCTTTTATTGCATGTTCAGTTATTAATGATTTGTATAAAAGCTTAGGCACTAGCTGTTTATTTAAAAACTTTTCGGAAATTAATTTAAGCTGCTGATTGTCTGTTGTATTCAATTGAAATTGCTGAGCTGCCTTAGTCGTTAACTGCCAAGCTTCCTTTTCATATTTGATTAACTTATAGTGTGACCACAATACTTCCAGGTCTCGTTCCATTTGAAAGGAAACCAATTGCTGTCCGCGTTTTATAAACGTAAATAAAGCTTGCTCAGTTTGTTTGCAAAAGTGCGCAACCAGTGCATACAGCTCTTCCGTTCTTAATTTTATAAAATGCTCAAGACTGCTTAATAACAATCTGCGGCGATAAAACATTATTTGTTTGCCCATATTATTAATTGTAATTGCCAGCTTTCCTGAGCTGGTAGTTTTATTCTACCTTTTCGTATTCAGGCATAAGCGTATTAACCAAATGATATTTACGAGTTGGGGGCAGCGGGTTGAGTCTTTTTTTTGTGAGCTGCAGGTATTTCATTTCTGTATCATAACCGACACATTGACGTTTATGACGCAATGCTGCCACAGCAGTCTGTCCGCTGCCAATGAATGGATCTAAAATTATATCGCCTGCTTGCGAGTACAGCAGTACCAATCGTCGCGCCAACTCTTCGGGATAGGGGCAGGGGTGAGCGATGGTTTTCGGCGGTACGGGTGCGATATGCCAGATGTTATTGGCAATATCTTTTGTAAAGAGCTTATCGACGGTTATCGCTGTTTCTTTTCCCCTGCGAACTTCACCTTGTTTTCTGAAGATCAAGATGTATTCAGTCATGATATTGGGATAATAGTAACCGGCACGGGGATGTTGAATATAACTTCCCGCGCGTTTGACTCCGCCTGTTACTTTATTCCAAATAATGTCCTGATGAAAATCCCAGCCTAGTGCCTGCAAGCGTTCTGTGATAGCCATTGGCGTTGAGTAATGCCTGCGTTTGTGCAGGATGGTTCCGACCACGATGGCACAGAAGCCGCCGGGGATCGTCGTGCGCAGTACTTCTGTAAATGCTTTTTCTATGTTTTTGAGGTACATCGCGTACGTGCTGCCGAAAGCTCCGTAGGCGCGCTCCCGATGCCATGCCGCTTGATCCTTTGAATGGATATCGTAATCAATGGCATTCCAATAGGGTGGTGAAGTGATGGTAAGCGATAGTGTGTAACGTACTATCGGCTACTTCGGGCATTTGCAGGCACGATTCAGGATAGAGCGTGTAACCTTTTCCTGTGATAGGTTTTTTGCGTTTAATAGTTTTTATTTTCGGCTTATTAAGAATTGCTGCCTTTGTTTGTGTTTTATTAATAATAGCTGTTTTGCCCATGCCGGCAATCCTTTTTTAGTCTTTTAAGTTCCGCGCAGGCAGGTCAGCGTTTCCTGCTGAAATAATGCGTTGCAAGCCCGTGTGCCGCTTCCGCTGCTTCCATTGTGGTTTCCGAAAGTGTGGGATGCGCGTGTACAATTTCTGTAAGATCGCCCAGCACGGCGCCCATTTCAATTGCCAGTACACCCTCAGCAATGAGCTCGCCGGCATTGGTGCCGCAGATGGCCATGCCTAAAATCCGTTCTGTCTCAGGCTGGTAAATTAGCTTCGTCACCCTCCAGCAGTCTTGGAAATGGCAAGCGCACGTCCCGATGCCGCCCATGGGAACGTCGCCTTCTTATACGCGATGCCTTGTGTTTTTGCTGCCGTTTCCGTCAGTCCCGCCCAGGCCACCTCAGGATCCGTGTACAATACATTCGGAATAACCATTTGTTCCTCTAGCTGCGTCTTTTTGCCGAGGATTGCTTCTACGGCTATGTGGGCTTCCTTGCTGGCTTTATGTGCCAGCATTGGATTGCCGACGATGTCACCGATGGCATAAATATTCGGCACACTTGTACGCAGCTGTTTATCGACGATGATAAAACCCTTGTCATCCACGGCTATACCGCTTTTTTCAATGGCAAGCAGATCGCTATTGGGTCTGCGGCCCACTGAGACCAGCACGCGATCGAATGTTGCGGTCATTGCTTTTGCATTTTTTGCAGCTTCACCAGCAGGAGTGAATGTTGCAATCAGCTCTTTGCCTTTTGTTGCTAGTTTGCTTACAAATGTATTCAGCTGAATAACATTGAAGAGCTTTTTCAGCTTCATTTCCAGCGGACGAAAAACGTCGCGATCGATGCCCGTACCCAGCTCGGGCAGTGCTTCCACCATCGTCACCTCAGAGCCAAAACTGGCGTACATGTAGCCCATTTCCATGCCGATAATGCCTCCGCCCACAATTAACAGGCGTTTAGGAAACTCTTGTAACTTCAATGCCCCTGTACTGGTCATCACACGTTCGCTTTTATTCTGCAAACTGGCGGGGATCACAGGACGCGACCCGGCAGCAATAATCGCTTTTGTGAACGTTACACGCGTTGTTGTACCGTCATCTGCGGTCACCATAAGATTATTAGCGTCCATAAATGCCGCCTGACCGGTGAGCACGGTGACCTTGCGTGCTTTTGCCAGTTGTTTGACGCCGCCAACGAGTTTATTGATAATGCTCTCTTTATGTGCACGCAGCTTGGCGATGTCAACCTTAAAATCTTTGATGCCAAGACCAATTTTTTCATACTCCGCGGCTTCTTCTTTCAGCGCGGCAATGTGTAATAAGGCCTTAGACGGAATACAGCCGACATTGAGACAAACACCGCCTAATGCCGAATAGCGTTCAATAAGCGTTGTTTTTATACCCAAATCGGCTGCGTAAAAGGCAGCAGTATAACCGCCCGGACCGGCGCCGATGACAACACATTCGCTTTCAATTACTTTCATGCTAAGTTTCCTTTAATTAAATAAGCTTTTAAGCTGTTTTAAAACTATTTTATTGTATAATTTGCTTGTTATGAATATCGGGGTCTTGAAACTCGGTGAAGAAAATTCTGTAAAGAATTAGTCGCTTTTCTGCTTATTTTTTCAAGTTTCTGGCCTCGCTTAAATTTTAGTATTGTAACATGGTTGCTGTAGATAAACCATCACTCGTTGAGAGTTGGGATGATGTTCGCCATAATATTCTTACATTTTATAACTATCTCAGTACAGGTGATGGTCAGCTGCGTGTTTTTGCTGAACAATTGCTTTGTGTCAGTCGTATTTTCATAGTGGCGCGCATTGGAACTCAATATTGTTTCATCCCCGCTAAGTTTGCAGGTTATAAAAACAATACCCATAAGCTGTATCAGCAACACCGCAATAGTTACGGGATGGCTGCAAAATTTCAACTCAATAAAATTCTGAACAGCTCTCCCATCACAACCCGCGTTTGTGAAGGATTACTGATGCAAACATACAGCAGCCTTCGTTTTAATAAAGCCGCTAAGACATTCTGGAAATTACCAGCTGCGCTGAACGCAAAACTGACGAGCAGCGAGCGGCGAAGTTGATGTTAAGGGCGCTGTATTGGGCTTATGTTTCTACGTTCATAAGCAGCATGGCAGGTTCTTCGATGAGCTGTTTCAATCGCACCAAAAAGCGCGCCGCCACAGCACCGTCGATGACACGATGGTCGTAACCAAGCGTGACGGGCAACATTGGCACAGCGACGGGTACTCCGTTCACCATTCGTACTTCTTCCACTGTGCGCGCAACACCCAGAATGGCGACTTCGGGTGGATTGATAATCGGCGTGAAATGCTCCCCGCCAATGCCGCCGAGGTTCGATAATGTCATACACGCACCCTTGAGGTCGCTGAGGCCAACCTTGCGTTCGCGCGTTTTTGCCGCCAGCTCACGCAATGTTTTGCCGATAGCAAACACCGAGAGGCTATCAACATTGCGAATAACGGGAACAATGAGCCCTGCGGGTGTATCGACTGCCACGCCAATATTATAATACTGTTTAACATGCAGCTGGCCGCGTGCAGCGTCATAGGATGAATTGAAATCGGGAAACTCAGCCAGCACCTGTGCCATCGCTTTAATGAGTACTGGTGTGACGGAGAAAGTGCTGCCTTTTTCTTTAAAGGCAGCATGCGCCTGTTTTTGCAATGCACTGATGGTACTGAGCTCAAACTTGCTGTGATGGTGTACGTGCGGGATGCTGCTCCATGCTGTTTGCATGTTGGCGGCGATTGTCTTGCGCAGCCTGGAAATCGGCTTTATTTCGACCGTGCCGAATTCTGAAAAGTTGGGCAGGGGCGCGGTAGCCGGCATTGTATTTATACCTGCACCACTGGGGGCGCTACCCAGTGCGCTTTTAACGTGTATTTTCAGGTCTTCCATCGTCACGCGTGCATTTCTGCCGCTGCCGCGAACATTGCTGAGCTGCACGCCCAGCTCACGTGCCAATTTGCGTGTAGCGGGTGAAGCTGCAATGAACCCAGCGGGCTCAGCGTCTCTTGTTTCATTGGTTGCTGCAGTCGGCGCAGCAGGGGCTGGTGCTGGCGATGTTTTAGCAGCGGGCGGCGGCACGGGTGCCTGTATGGGGGCAGCAGTGTTTGTTTTTGTGCTGGGCTGCTCGGTTGGTTGTTTGGCTGCGGGAGCACTGCCAGCTGCGGCTTCAATGACAGCCAGCTGTACACCAACCTTGACTTCATCACCTTCGTTCACCAGAAGCTTAGTGAGTGTGCCGTTTGTGGGGGCGGGGAAGGGGATGACGGCTTTATCGGTTTCCAGCTCCATGAGGGTATCGCCCTCGCTGATGCTGTCACCAATCTTTGGGAGGATGGCGGTGATGACGCCGCTGGTGATGCCATCGCCTATGTCTGTGAGTGTTACAATGTGATTCATAGGTGGTGTACGAATAATAGGGTTATGTTGTGGGTTAACTTTTACGCTTTTATACTTGCGGATGTTCTTTTTTTATGTAATCGATGATCTTAGCGGCTTTTTCTGGCGACAACTTTCCTAAGGTTCTGGCTGCTAATTCTGCTTGCTCGTCTAAGCTTAAATTGATTAAACCCTCCATCTTGGCATCGGTAAAATCAGCTCCAGTAGTGGTAGCGTTGGTGATATTTGCACCGTTGAGGGTTGCGTTGCGAAAAATAGCATTGGAGAGATCGGCACCGCTAAGATCTGCAACGCTGAGGTCTGCCTCACTAAAGTTTGCTCCAATAAGTTCAGCACCATTAAGTTTTGCTTTTGTTAAATCTGCTCCTTTTAAGACTGCTTTGTGGAGCTTAGCCGTACGTAGGTTTGCGTTGATCAGATTGGCTTTGTCTAGGTCAGCTCCTCTCAGGTCGAAACCTTCTAAATCAGCATCCTCTAAGTAAGCACCTGCAAGATTGATATGTATTTCTTTTGAAGCTTGACGATCAGCTTCCGCTAAGTTATTATTTTTAGCAGACATTTTTGTACTCAGTTAAATAGTTTTTATGTTTGAAAATTACGGAGCTTCTCCAATTTTTTTATAATTCTTAATATGAGTTCTCTCTCCTTTATTGCAGCATTTCTAGCCTGGTTCACTTTTTGCTGCTCTATCTTAGCTTTTTCAAATTTTTTCATATCTTCTTCAAAGTAAGGAGACGCGAGACGCATGGTTCCACTAAGCTTTTCAGGAGCTTTGGGAGGTGCCTTTAATTCTGCTAAGTAACCGTACATAAACTCAATAATATTCTCACGATAGTCCTCGTGTTCTTTTGCAAAATGATATAACTCATTAAAACCTGCGGTTTGCCTAATGTAGTTATCGCTTTCTAGGTGTTTGAGTATTTCATTATATCGTGACTCACGATTACCGCGTTGTTGTTCTACGATAGTATCATCAGCAGCTTTAACTCTTCGCCAGGCAACATGTATGCCAATAATTGCTATCAGCCCACCAAAGAATGCAAACACTCCACGGCTTTGAGCAGTAGCTCTGGCGATAAGTGCTTCACCGCTTAGTTTACACGAGGCAAGGCTGCAGTTAGTAATCGTTTTATCCCAAATATAAATTTCTGCTAATCGCCAACTGATAACAAAAAAAACAACATATAAAACTAATAATATTACTAGTGGAAGATTTTCTTCTAGAAAACTTTTTTCCTGTCCTTCCTGTTCCACAGTGTACCACCCATAAGTCCGAGCTATTGAAATGCAGTCATATACTTTTTTATTCTCGTTAAATTGCTTCCAAGGGACTTAGTTTTTTACCGTCAATATTCAATGTCTTAATCGCTTTGCTGAGTGTTGCTTTATCCACTTGTCCGTTTAAACTCAGCGCGTACAACCCCGCCAATGTCACGTACTGCTCATTGACTTCGAAGTACTCGCGCAACTCTTCACGCGTGGAGCTGCGTCCAAAACCATCTGTCCCCAATGATACCAGCTTGGCGGGAAGAAATGGTGCAAGCATATCAGGCAATGCTTTCATATAATCGCTCACGGCGATGAAACCGCCTTTTACATCTTTAAACGTTTCTTCAATGAAACTCAGTTTACGCGCAGCTGTAGGATTGAGCATATTGGTGCGCTCACAGGCAACCGCATCTTCACGCAATGCCTTATACGATGTGATCGCATAAATGTCACAGGCAACGCCATACTGTGTTTCCAATATCAAAGCCGCTTTTTCTGCACTCAGTACGGAGATCCCCGATGCTAAGATATTGAGCTGCTTAGAACTTTTCAATTTGCTTGTACGCAAACGGTACATGCCCTTAATAATCTTCTTTTCAATGTTTTTATCATCGGCGGGCATGGCGGGATGCACGTAGTTCTCGTTGTAAATGGTGATGTAATAAAAGGCATCCTCCTTGTCGGCGTACATGGCTTTAAGTCCGTGTTTAATGATGACAGCAAGTTCGTAGCCGTAGGTGGCATCGTAGGCGCGCAATGTGGGAATGGTGGAAGCAAGGATGTGCGAGTGTCCGTCTTCGTGCTGGAGGCCTTCGCCATTGAGCGTGGTGCGTCCTGCTGTCCCGCCGATGAGAAAGCCGCGTGCTTTCATATCGCCTGCCGCCCAGGCAAAGTCGCCCGTGCGTTGAAATCCGAACATGGAATAATACACGTAAAAAGGGATCGTCGGGATGCCATGGTGGCTGTAACTGGTGCCGGCAGCGATGAACGTAGAAATGGCGCCTGCTTCATTGATGCCCTCCTGAAAGATCTGTCCGTCCATGCTTTCATTGTACGGCGCTAAGGTCTTTTTATCGCTGGGCGTATAAAGCTGTCCGCCGGGTGCATAAATGCCGTACTGGCGAAAAAGTCCTTCCATGCCAAAAGTTCTGCTTTCATCGGGAACGATGGGAACAATATGCCGTGAAATGTTTTTATCGCGCAAAAGTGCGGTAAGCACTTGCACAAAAGCCATTGTACTGGAAATGTTTCTGCCTGCACTGCCCGCCAATGTGCGTTGGTAGGCGCTTTCATTTGGCAATGTGAGCGCGGGCATGGGTTCGCTTCTTTGCGGTAAAAATCCGCCGAGCTTGGCGCGGAGTGAACGAATGTAGTCCATTTCTGGACTCTTATCAGCAAATTTATAAAATGGTGTTTGTCCAAGTTTTTCATCGTCGATGGGAATATCAAAACGTTCTTTAAACTCCTGTAAGGACTCAAGGCTCATTTCTTTCTGCTGGTGAGCAATGTTGCGACCTTCGCCGCTCTTGCCCATGCCGTAGCCCTTAATGCTTTTCACAAGCAGCACAGTCGGTTTGCCATTGCTTAATTTGATAGCACGATGAAAAGCATTGTGTAATTTTTGTTCATCGTGTCCGCCAAACGTAAGGAGTTCGAGGTCTTCATCGCTAACCTGCTCCAATAGTTTTTCTACTTCTTTATCACGTGCGAAAAAATTACGGCGGCGTTCCTGGCCGCTGAGTGTGGAAAAAACTTGAAAATCGCCATCGACAGCGGTTTCTAAAAGATTGCTCAGTGCATGATTATGATCGCGGCGAAATAGTTCATCCCAATGATGCGACCACACCACCTTAATAACATTCCAACCTGCACCCTTAAAAACACCTTCCAGTTCCTGAATAATCTTGCCGTTGCCGCGCACCGGACCATCGAGGCGCTGTAAGTTGCAATTTATCACAAAAACAAGGTTGTCCAGATTTTCACGTGCGGCGATGGAAATACCGCCAAGCGTTTCCACTTCATCCGTTTCACCATCGCCAACAAAAGCAAATACTTTTGTTTTTACTTCAGGCAGCATATTGCGATTGTAAAGCCACTTGCCAAAACGTGCATGGTAAATAGCCATCAGCGGTCCCAGTCCCATCGAGACGGTTGCAAATTGCCAAAAACCAGCGACCAGGCGCGGATGAGGGTAGGATGGCAGTCCTCCACCCGGGAGCAGCTCACGCCGGAAATTTTCCAGCTGTTGTTCGCTCAATATGCCTTCCACATAGGCGCGCGCGTACACGCCAGGTGAGGCATGTCCCTGAAAGAAAATAAGATCCCCTTTAAACCCGTTGTCAGCACTGCTTGGACCTTTAAAAAAATGATTGTAAGCTACGTCGTAAATGGTGGCACAGGAAGCATATGTGGCAATGTGTCCGCCAATGCCGCTTGAGCGTGCATTGGCACGCAGCACCATGGCCATGGCATTCCAACGAATGGCACTGTTAATGCTGCGTTCTATTTTCAGATTGCCGGGGTAGGGCAGCTCGTTCTGCGGAGCAATTGTATTAGCATAAGCGGAGCTGTAAGTGGGCGTATTGACGGCGACGGCGGAATGCGGGATCTCCTTGATAAGCGATGTGAGCAGGAAATTAGCACGTTCAGTGCCATCACGTTTAATGACGTCTTGAAGTGAATGCAGCCATTCACGTGTTTCAAGAGGATCAAGATCGGCAATGGCAGCTGCTGAGCTTGGCATAGAAACAAACGCGGGCGAGGACACGGCATCACGCTTAGCCAGTTTCTGAGCACTGACCGAATGGGCAACAGGAGGCGATGCGGTTTGTATAGGAAGTGCTGAGCGGGCTGGAAGTGATTTCATGGGTTCCCTCCTGATGAGACTAATGTTAATTAATTAAATTTTTATAGGGTACATAAAAATGCCTTACTCTTCTATTTTAGTCTGTTTCTACAGTTTTTGCCAAACAAAAATTGTGATTTTTGCAGCTCTATGCTATTGTATAATGATTCATGGTGGAATTATTTTTCCAATAAAGTGCCTATTTTCTCAAATATAGACTGATAACAGTTTGAAATAAAGGTTATTTGTTATGGACCAATTGGTGATGTGGTTGCGAGCTCAGCTGGCATTGTTTATAAATTTTACTAAGCTTGCGCCATGGCAGCATGATGCATTGCTGCTTGCGGCGATGCTCTTCAATATTTTATTAGTGGTGGCATTGGTTCACGGAGTATTGATGCCCATTTTAGGGCGTGTGGTGAAGTTTTCACGCAGCAAGACGGACGATTGGTTATGGGAGCGTTATATATTTTTGCTGCTGCGTGTGTTGCCGCCTATTTTAATCATCTTTACTTTTGCAAATTTTTTCCGCTTGTTTCCCAATGTGTTATTTGTCAGGATTGCACAGCTCTTGATAATCTTCGTAAGTGTGACGCTGTTGGTTAGGGGCATTGATGATGTGACACGGATTTTAGAACGTTTGAACATGTCGGCGAAGCTGCATTTACGCGGGATCTCACAAGCCATTAAACTGATTGTCTATTTATTGGCGGGTGTGTTTGCAATCGCCATTTTAGTTGGTAAGCCACCGTGGACCTTAGTGGGCGGGTTGGGTGCACTGACAGCGGTGTTGTTACTGGTCTTTCGCGATACCATTTTGGGACTGGTGGCGGGAGTTCAGTTGGCAGCGAATCAGATGGTGAAGCTAGGCGATTGGGTGGAACTGCCCGAACATAATGCTGATGGCAGTGTGGTGGATTTATCGCTGACTACGGTTAAGATTGAGAATTGGGATAAGAGTGTGACGTTTCTGCCAGCTTACATACTGGTTTCAAATGCCTTTAAAAATTGGCGTGCCATGCAAGAATTGGGGGTACGGCGCATTAAGCGCAGTATTTACATCAATATAGCGTCTATTCGTTTTGTAAACGATGTAGAATTGGAAAACTATAAGGCATTGCCGCATTTGCGAAACTTTTTTGAGCGCCTGGCTGAACGCAAGGCTTACCATAACGTTGAAGCGGGGATGGCATTTATCGATGCGAAAGCACGGAAATTTCATTATACTACGGCAAGTTTATATCGTTTGTACACCATTGAGTACTTACTGGCACATCCGCAAATACGCAATGATTTAACCGTTCTGGCAAGAATGATGCCACCAACAGCTAAGGGAATGGGGTTAGAACTTTATTGTTTCACGGCAACAGCTGATTTTTTAATATATGAAACTATTCAGAGCAATGTTTTTGAACATTTGCTGGCAGCAGCAAGCTATTTTGATTTGACAGTCTTTCAGGATCCTTCAGGTTTGGATATGCGGCAGTTTTATCAGGCTAAGGTTGCTAAGCTGAAATGAACGTATTCAGCCATTAACTCTATCACAATAACATTAGGCACTTTGTGTTTGTTGCATTTAATGATATAAATTGTTTTTAAACTGATGAATATGACTATTTTTTACGATAAAAAATAGAGCTAGTTTAAAAAATTGCTTTATAATATAATTTAGGAGATAACAAACGTGGTACTAGGCTATACTGAAATGAGGTTGCCCGCGAGCAGCTGCCGGGCGGTATGAGCTGAAAAATTTAATAAGGTATGTGTGGTTGCAGAAGTGGAATGTAGAAAATGCAAGCACTTTTTTGTGACATGGCAGGAGCGACATCCGTATGGATGTCGGCTTTTTCTGATAAAAACGTCGGCACTGCCTGCAATTCATGTCGCACAGGCATCAGGCATGCGCTGTCTTTATTATGAACCTAAATTTACACCAGCAAGCTCTCAGCAGCCACTTGTTGGAGAGCCTGAAGTACTTCATTTAAAATCGCTATTGGGAGTGGGTGGCTCCGGTCATCAGCAGCAAAAACGGGTGGATGTACATCCGTTACAGTCCGCTAAGCTTTCTAAAAGTATTGACCAGACAGCATATTTAACATACAATGATAAGCCGCTTATTAATAAATTGGGATGATCATGGATAATAAACATTTGTGTGGGAACCAACTAGGGGCAATTAGTTATCTGTTGTAGTGGGAGATGTTAAGTCATTAACTTGGGATAATTTGTTTAATTTATTTTTTACTTAGCAAATGATACTATTTTTTTTAAAATTTCAAAAAAATGTCAATAATTTCTTAAAGTGTTTTTTAATTTACTATTAGGTGAAAATAAAAAAAATGATGTCTGAATAACTGGTGTTATTTAAACATTTGGGAGGAATGAACGTCCAAATAAAGCAAGGTGAATGACTAAGTAATATTGAGAATACTGAGAGTTGACCGATAAGGTACAACATGGAATGGGCGGAACAGAGTGTTAATGGCATTGCTTATGATTCGATGGGGATTAAGCTAAGTGGACGATATGAGTAAACAAGAATTTTTATTATTCAATACGCTAGTGCTGTTGAGCACGGCAAAAAAAGGGCGGGCATGGTTGCGGGCATGGACAATGCGTGTTAGCTGCGGTGCAGGTTTCTCTTTCCGGAGAAAGCTGGTCATCTTTCTTATTTTTTTTGTGAGTTTGCTAGGATGTGATCTATTCACAAAAGCCTGGGCAGAGCGCACACTTGTGCGGCCGATCTCCACAACAGACAGTTTAATAGCTGGTGAGCTTCCAATGCTTTTTGCAGAGGAAAAACAATTATATGCCCTCAGTGAGCGTGTGGTGATCCCGCATTTTTGGTCATTTTATTATGTTAGAAATTACAATGTTGGATTTTCACTTTTACGTGGAGTAGAGGCACAGCTCACTAAGAAAACATTCAGGCGGCTTGTGATAGCTTTACAAGTACTTATTTTAAGCGGTATTTTTCTTTATTTTATGCTAACACAGATGACGATGTTCTGGCCTTTTGTTTGCATCATTGGTGGTGGGATGGCTAATTTGGTAGACAGGATTCTTAATGGGTACGTTGTTGACTTTATAAAATGGTATTGGGAAGATGCGCCTATTGCCATTTTGGACCCTTGGCCATTATTTAATCTAGCAGACGTCAGTATTTCATTGGGTATGTGTTTATTTGTGTGGAGCGTTTTGATAAACTAGTAGTAAAATGGGAATTTAAGTTGGAACCGGAAAATACTCGTAAGCAAAATCCCTATGAAAGACTAGAAGAAGTCGTTCCGTACATCATTGCCTATCAGCAATTGAAATATGAACGTGCAGATACGACAAAATTATCTTCTGAAATTCAGCGCTATTTGGAGCAATTTGATAGCGGCAGTCTTTTTCGCTTGATTATTACAAAGGTTGAGCCATATATTAGAAATTATCCACAGCTGGCGTTTAGAAAAACAAATGAAGATTTGAAGTCGGATTTCTTTGTTTATATTTATGAGCGGTTTGAAGGTATTTTGGAAAAATTTGATAATAATCTTGGGAAATTTTCAATTTATCTTTCAATCAAGTTAAAAAATTATTTCCTTAATTACATTCGTCGTGCAAAAGTAATGAATAAGATCAAGTCCATCAATTATGAAATTGATACGGCGAGTGAAGCTATTTTTAAGGATTCGTATAATTTAGAACTTAATGTTTCTGAACGCGAGATTTATGTAGAAGAAAAAAGTCGTGAAAAAAGTTTGTTAGATAATTTGAAACGCGAGCCATTTCGCTACTTGTGCATTAAACTATACTTCTTTGATCTATTTACCGAAAAAGACTTTAGTATGTTAATGTCATATCTTAAAGTGAATGAGCAAACTATTTCTATAGTGAAAAAGAATATCGATGCACTGAGCGAAGAAGTACACCGCAAACGTCTTGTTAAGATTTATTATGAGAATTGTTTGAATAAAACACATTATCAAAATATGTTGCGCAGTGAAAGCTTGCGCGATTTGAAATTAGTCAATCGCGATAAAGGTACAATTAAAGAATTAGTTGAAAAACATGAAAGCATTAGTAAAAGGCGTAGTGCACTATTACAAAAATATTATGCGGTGAATATCTTTCCAAGTATGAAAGCAATTGCGTGTGTGCTGCAAACTGAGGCCACAAAAGTTTCTAATATTATTAATTATTATAAACAGTATTTGAATAAAAAAGATTTTACACAGTTTTAAGGCTAGGAAATATATTATGGAGGGCTTTGGTATAAATGAAATTGTGATGGGGCTAGGTGCTGGCAAATATGGCGAATTTTTAGTGGTGTGCTTATAAACTTCTATTGTATAGAAGTTTTATTGGACTTGTCCGCGCGCAGAGCGCAGTCTTATCATAAAGCTTGATTGACAAGTGTAGTGTTTTTTCGTTGTTGTGTGCGAGAGTTACTATGAATTTACACTAGTGCATAAGTTTATAATTGGTGTAAGGATATGGAAAATTTCCTTAAAAAACAAACATCGCTGATGTGTGTTTTTTTTGTATATTTACACTCATTGTTATTAAATCATCTTATGATAACATACTCTTGAAATGTTGGCTAATGAGGTGCTGGAGCTAATGGATTATGAGAAAACAGGACGGCGGGCGTCAGTTTAAAAAAAAATATACTAAAACAGCTAAAGCAGGGGAGGAAGATGTGACTAGTATCATTCCTTATGACTTAGACCGGCAAATCTCTTATATGGAGGAAGTGCTGGATTATGATGCTGCATTTGCAAAAATGTTGGCATTGGATGAGCGTGGTGGGCTGCGCGCAAATAAGAATACTAAGATCATTCGCTCTTGGCAGCAGATCTTAAATTTAAAACTTTCGGTTTCACTATTACTTGGTAAAGCCGGGCACAATTTACTGCAGGGTAAAGACATGTTCTTAGCCGATAAGAATAAATTTGCTGTTACTTATGTTCCCACACGTAAAAAAAATGTGAAGCTTGATGCTCAAACAGGTGGCAACCTGAATACGAATAAATGTTTGGCACCTATTTTTGCAGAGGGAGTCTTCACATTTAATGTTTTGCTTCATGCAGAATATGCAGATCCACCGGCTGATTTTGTGGTGACGAATTGTAAATTGCCGTATTATTTTGATCCTAGTAAAGTTGACGGTGCCACAACTTATAGTTTAGCTCTTCACGTGGATAAACATATAGAAAAATATACCTTGTATCAAGTCTCATCCAGTGGTAAACTCAGGCTGCAACGAAAGGAACAGCGCAGACCCACTGATGAAGCGTTCAACTTGCAGCTGCAAAGTGCCGGTAGTTATCGCATTGTTTTTGAGGAGGGCCTTGCAGATGGGGATACACCTGCAGTCAAACTGTTGCCGCGAAACGTAAATACCCGTTGTTATCTTTTGTTTTTACACACTCATACGGTGCATCTGGCAGAATGTCCCGTACAAAAAACGTTGTTTGACCGCACTTGAATGAAGACACACAGCTTAGCACATTAAACAAAGTCTCAGCGCAGTCATGAAGGCAATACCATTGGATGTTGTCTATCATGACGATAGACTTATTATTGTCAATAAGCCTGCCGGATTGGCTTGTCAGGGCGGTTTAGGTGTCCGCAGACATTTATTGAGAGAATTGGAAGCGTTTAGTGGGCAGCGTGTACGTCTCTTACATCGTATAGATAAAGAGACAAGCGGAATTGTTTGTGCATTGTGCGGCGCGCTGCCGCGGGTTGACTTGGGGACATTGTACGCGGCATTTGTAACTGGTGAGAAACGTTATCGCATTATTGTGCGCGGGCGTTTTATGCGGCGCAGCTTTACACAACGCGCCGTGCAATCACAAAACAACAAACTTAAACCTACACAAACCACCTATACCGTTCTTCGTAGTTTTGCCAGTTATAGCTACGTGGAAGCACGTTTGGATACAGGCAGACATCATCAACTGCGGCGCGAACTGGCGGCCTTATCCCATCCTATTCTCGGCGATGATAAATATGGTGATTTTGCGCTAAACAGGAAATTAAGCACGCAAACAGGCGTGCAAAAACTTTATTTGGCGGCGGATAGAGTGCGATGGAATAAACAAGCTCAATGCCATCCACTTTTTCGCGGGCGTACATTTCGGGTGCCTTTGCCGGACTTTTTCAAGGCCTTCCTCAGTCGTTATCATATTAATCCTGAGTAGTCGCAACAATTACCATATAACAACCCAAACAAAGTTATGCTCCCTGTATAATGGGTAAATGACCATCAAACTGTTAATTGACCCGTTGCAATGGCACTCAATGTTATAATAATAGCTAACGTTTCAGCGTATGATTGTATTTTTATGGTTTGTTGCCATGTTGCATCCTAAGTTGACTCCAGCAGGTTTTAATAATATAACAAGATCGTTATGTGCCAGTTTGTATTATATTGGCTATGCAGAGACAGGCGCGGCGCAACGCAAATTTCTGAGTGCTTTAAATACTCAGTTTGCTGCCGCTAAACTGGAACAGTTGCTCCGCGACCTTTGTCGCAAGCTGGGTGCTGATATTGTAGCCAGTTCTAAACGCGCTTATGTGCCAATGGGAGCAAGCGCTTCGGCACTCATTGCCGAAGGGGCGCCGCAGCACCTCGGTCAGCTGTACCACTTGGATAAGAGTCATCTGGCAGCGCATACCTACCCGGAAGCTTCACAAACACTTAGTCATGCCAGTTTCCGAGTAGATTTGGATCTCAGTACCTGTGGCGATGTGACTCCGCTCAATGTATTAACAGACTTGCTCAGAACCTTGCAACCCGATGTTTTTACTTTTGATCTGCGACTGCGCGGCTTCACGCGTGATGTGAATGGCAAACGCTGGTTCACTGACGGTATGGAGTTGAACAGTCAACCGCTCAGCGCTGCCTTGGATGCTGAGCGCCTGGCCTGTTATCAGTTATCGGAAACAACGCTGATGGCTAAGCGTGTGTTTTTACTCAAGGGTATGCGGAAATGGGTGCAATGTCCTGCTGAAGGGCCAGCGCGTACTGAAATGGCCCAGTCCGATGAATTCACTGAAACTTGGATGGCTGGGAGCTGGCGGGGACTGGCAATGCTGAATGAAAAACAGCGCTTGCGGGCGGAGCGTGTACTGGCTGCTGAACAGGCACTGCTTTATCGTGAAGTTTGCTGAGGACTGAGGTTCGGGGGGTTATTATGGAACGTATTCACGAAATGCTTTCGCCGCAATTTGGTTTTTTTTACAGTGTTACTGAGGAATTACTTCGCAAACAGACGGATTATCAAGAGCTGAGGATTGTCGCAACACCTGAATTTGGCAGGGTGATGTTATTGGACGGCTTTACGCAAGTGGCTGAGCAAAAACATTTTCAGTACCATGAGCTTATCGCCGATGTACCGTTATTGGCACATCCTGAGCCTTGTGATGTTTTAATTATTGGCGGTGGCGATGGCGGGGTAACGCAACATGTCCTGCGGCACCCCAGTGTTAAACGCGTGGAGCAGGTGGAAATAGATGCGGCGGTGCCGCGGTATGCCCGCCAATATTTGCCGAGCGTGAGCGCAGGTGCCTTTGAGGATGTGCGCGTCAAGCTTCATATTGCCAATGGGCAAACATTTATTACATCAGCCAGTACACCGCGTTACGATGTGATCATTATGGATTTGACAGATCCAATTGGTATGGCGGCGGAGTTATACACGCAGGGTTTTTTGCGTCAGCTAAAAGCGCGTTTGCGCGATGAACATGCCTATGTGGCATTGCACACCACATCGCCTGTTATCGATACGCGGCTTTTTTGTGTGGTGCTGCAAACATTGAAAAGTGTCTTTAGCGAAGTGCTTACATTTTATAACTATATTCAAATGTATGGTACATTATGGAGTGTGAGTGTGGCGGGACAAGGAACGGCACTCAAAGGCTTGACGCAGCAGGAAATAGCGCGGCGCTTGACAACACGCCGTTTGACACAGTTGCAATTACTCAATGCTGAAAGCTATTTCGCCTTGCAAGTTGCTTTTCCATATATTCAGCAAGCTTTAACACATAAACTGCAGCCCGCGCGCAGTGCGGCAGACTTGGCGCCAGACTTGGCACTTTAAAAGCTGAAAGATTGTGCTGCAGTGTCCGCTGCTGAGCAAAACAGCTTAACTGGATGACGTTTTTTGGTTTATTGGGCTGGATGCAGATGCTGTTAAATACTTGTACACGTCAATGCTCTTGTGTGCTCATCAGTTGGAACAGGAGATGAAGCGGTATGCCTAAGACGGTGTACAACGAACCTTGGATGTTATCAAACATGGCAGCGCCTAACCCTTCTATTGAGAAGCCAGCTAAAAGCGCGTTTGCGCGATGAATATGCTTATGTGGCATTGCACACCACATCGCCTGTTATTGATACGCGACTTTTTTGTGTGGTGCTGCAAACATTGAAAAGTGTCTTTAGCGAAGTGTTTACAAACTGCAGCCCGCGCGCAAT
>CBDFMP010000002.1:0-2044 GCA_965249715.1 Spirochaetota bacterium
TACAGGTGTCGCCATGAATGTATCCCTAACGCCACAGCTAGAAAGCTATGTAAAACAAAAGGTTGCTGCAGGAATGTATAACTCTGTGAGCGAAGTCATGCGCGAAGCGCTTCGTTTGCTTGAAGAGCGTGATGCAATAAAAGAAATGAAGTTAGAAGCACTTCGCCGAGACCTGCAAGACGGACTGGATGAGCTAGACCGAGGTGAAGGTACGCCACTGGACATGGGCGCGATAAAAGCGAAAGCCAGGGCTATGAGGGAGAGACAAGCTTAATGCTGACTCTGATAAAATCCCCCAAATCTGAAGCTGATCTGATAGACCTCTGGCTATATGTCGCTGAAGATCAGCCTGCAAATGCAGACCGTTTACTTGATCGTTTAAACGAAGCGGCTTTACTTCTTGCTGAAACTCCCAGCATGGGTGTTGATAGGCCAACCCTCCCTGGAAAAATTAAAAGCTTCCCGGTTGGAAATTACCTTCTGTATTACCGAATAAAGCCTGAGGTTCTTGAGCTGGTGAGAGTACTCTCAGCATCAAGGGACATTGAAAACCTGAGCTGGTAAATCCTTTGCCGGACAGTCTGGCCAACTGGCCGCTTTGCACATGGCTTGCTAAAAAACAAAGACCCGCAAGCCAAAGCGCCAAGCTCCCTCGCAGTTCTAAAACACCATAGTGCCACCGGCGTACTTGCTAATGTTGCGGCCCGTTCGTTCCTCACTAAGCGCGCAGCTTCACTAGCCCTAGGCCCTGCGCGCACCTTGCCCAGCACTCTATCGTTGTCCTGCATTGCGTTCTGCCTTTGCTCGCAAGCTCCCAAAGTCTGCCACTCCATGCTGGCCACCGCTGCCGTGCTGCCCCACCTCGCCCGCTTAGCGGTCGTGGTTGCGCCTACAGGCGCAAGTGCTTGCTTTAGTCAGTGCGCTGAAAAAAGTCCACCTGGTTCCGTGTGGAAAAAGCTCATTCCATTGCCCACTCAAAACCGCCACCCGGTGGCCACCGTGCAGTGCGCGCAACAAGTTGCACTTCTGCACGGCGGCTAAATGTTTAGCCGGTGCTAACGTGAAGAAAGTGTTTGCTGTTGCCCGTTCAGTTTAGCGCAGTGCTCAAAGCGTCAAGGCCAGGCCGCAAGCGGTGCTTCGTAGCCTTGACCCTCCTGCGCTCTGTGCTCGTGGAATCGGGTCAACCACAAACAAAAGGAAACTGGAAATGGCACATTCAAATGAATTACCTTGGGGAATTAAAAAAATAATAGAGGTGTCCAATAGCCTGGTAAAAACTGGCCGCACAGGCGGTTCTACAGGCGAAGTTATTGCGGCGGCGTTCGCCTTAAATCGCATGGAATATATCCCGCATGGCTACAGTGTTGTTGAAGCGTGGGAACGCCTAGACGATGAGTGGCAAGAGCATGTGAAGCAAGTAAGGTACAGTTATCTGCGGCAATAGCCTCTTTTTTTAAGCCGCGCTCTTGGTCACGAAAGCGCGGTTAAATCACTGACAAAATGAAAAAGTGCGTCTAGGGGGAAAAGTCGCTAGAATCGTAGTTCCTAAGCGGAAAGTTCTTTAAAAGCGAGGCGGTATCAGGGTTGCGAGCGCGTAGGTACGATGATCGCGTCGGGGTCACTTGTTGGCTAAACAATTAAGTTTTAATAAAAAAGGTAGGTTTCAGAGCCCATTGCTGTCCCACAAATTTCACTCATAAAGCCATCCTCATTTGAGGGTGGTTTTTTTGTTTAAGCGGTGGGTCTGGATTGAACAACTGCTTCAGCGGTTTTCGCTCAAATAAACTGACTTGCAGTACTCGCATAATCCGCTGAACTGTCCAACCTGATTTCGCACAACATCGGGTAAAAGAAACAAGTAAATATGCAATCATCGCTATCCAAACTTGTGTCAAAATAGCATTCTTCGAACGCCCAACAAAATGTTTGATCTTCAAGTTTTGCTTGATGGTTTTGAAGGCGATTTCTATTCGCCATCGATCCTTGTAAATGGCTGCAATAGTGGATGTAGCCAACTTAACGTTGTTTGTTAAAAACTGATAAA
>CBDFMP010000003.1:0-3022 GCA_965249715.1 Spirochaetota bacterium
TAATACAGTGACGGGCAGCAGCATCACCAGTAGTACCAGCAACGCAGGCGGCATCGCTGGAAAAGTGGTCGCTAATACCAACAGCAGCAATCGCTTCGCCAGTAATACGATGACGGGCGGCAGCATCACAGCTGCCAGCAACGCAGGCGGCGCCATTGGCTATAGTAGTAATGCCGACGGCGGCAATACTACCATTCTTGCCGCATTTGTTACGACAACTATTAACACCAGCTCTGGCGGCGGCGGGTTGGTAGGATATGCCAACCAGGGGGACATTGTCAACAGTGTTTTTATCGGAAGCCTTACTGCAGATAGCGGTGCAGTGGGCGGTATCCTGGGGACTGCTGTCACTTCACCCAGCATCACCAATACTTACACTGCTGCCATTATCACAGGCACGCCTGACAGCTCTTATGGACTAGCGCCCACCAGTGAAATAACTGTCGTCAACAGCTACTACGATAACACATTGAACACAGGCGCAGCGGACAGCGCTTTGGGAACGCGCGCCCAAAGCCGCGACAACCTGCAAATGCCCATCACCATAGGTGCTAGTGGCGAAGTGTACGAAAGCTGGGATATTGCAGTTTGGGATTTCGGCAGCGCCACTCAGTACCCCATGTTGAAAAACTTGCCGCTCACTGCAGCGGAACAGTGCACAGCAGCCAGTGACGTACTGGTCAGTTTGTTGGTTACCGCGCTAGACTGCGCGGTGGGGGATGCCAGCAGCACTCCCAGCATTGCCGGCTACGCCGACTAACACGCGTGATCGTGATTGGTTCGGCTTAAATGCCTTCAGCAGTCTGAGTGTTGCCAAACAGCTGCTGGATGCCGCATACAGCGCTATTATCACAGTAACAAAGTCTCCCCCCGTGCTGCAGGACGTGATCCCACTGCCAGCAACATCAATACTGCCTATGGGTAGTCAATCACCACCGAACCAGCTTTTCATGTTATCATAATGAACGGGTAATTGGTGATTACTGAAATTTTAAGCATTTTGGGGATATTTAAGGAACTCAGTATGAATATTCATTCACAAAACATTTTTAAAGCACTCATCGTCCTAACCCTTAGCGTTTTTATCGCCTCAGGCTGCGCCGCTACCGAGGAATCCGTCACGCGCTTAAAATCATTAGAACAGGCTTTTAACGATGCCATTACTGTTACATTGACGGATACTTCTGCCTTCACTCATATGGTTGACAGTGTCATCGATACCACCACTGACCCTGCTAACCCCACGGGCACCATTATTATTACAGGGCTCACTAATGCCTGCACCACTCCGCCTTGTGCCGCTGCTGGAAATAACCTCGGCACCCTCACTATTATAGAAGATGGCGCAGTCTTTACCATCCAAGACGGTGATTTTTTTGCCGACATTCCCGATCTCAAAAATGCGCAAAACAAGAACGTCACCAATGCTAACGCCCTCACCATCACCAACCTTGCTGATGACAGCACTATTCCTATTGACATCATCATTGAGTACAGCAGTGTAGCAGTTGCAGACATAATAGCAGCGGTTAACGACATCTCTAACCTTATTGTCCCCAAATTTTTCACCAGTAGTTCCGGTATTCAAACACTCAATGTTGCCTTGAGTGCCGATACCAGCACAATTCTACTCAGCGGTATAAACTTTATAGATGGCAGCGGCATCTTCATCAAGAACCCCCAAAGTCTCCCTGACGGTTACGCCGTCACCACAAGTGACGGCGCGCTTTACTCCTTTGCCGATCCCGATGGAGCGGCTATTGATGATTATCCAACAACCGCATTGGCTGAAGGTGTGCTTAGCCTTGCCGAGCGTGATACAGACGACGCTGTTGTGAATGGCAATGAAATAAACTTCGCTGTTACATTGCAACTCAATGCAATACCCACCCTTGAAGCAAAGTATGTAACGTTTAGCCCTGATCTTGCAGAAGTCATCATCGACCACGAGAATGAAAAAATTATCATTACAAAACTGACCAATGCCTGTTCCCTCCCACCCTGCATTGCCGCTGAGGACAATGCCATCAGCACGCTCACCATTACAGCCGAACACGATGTTTTCGCCTTCGTAGGTAATGCAGCCAGGACTAACATCGCCATTCCCGATCAGGACGGCGCTACCAACACACCCGATGTTCCCTTAGCCAGTGTAACATTCCAACGTATAGGCGACCGCGCTTACTTCACTTATGAGGTCATTGCCCAGTACAGCAGCATGGCTGTCGCTGAACTTATCAGTAATGCCGGCGGCATAGAAAATATGCTAGCGCCAACAGATGTAATTGTTGATTTTAGTACTGTTGGCCAGGATGCCGTTGCCAGCTGGAACAATGACGTCTTGACCATCACGAATATACCCAACTTCCCCGGTACTGTGGAAACAGGAACGGTGACGCCAGCTTCCAGCTTGTTGCCCACAGGCTACTATGTGTCGCCTTCTGTTTTTACAAATCCCGCAGGCAAGGCTGCCATCCAGCTTGACTTTCCAACTGCCATTAGCATTGCTGAAGGCGATGCTGCCATAGAGCCGCCCGTAACCGATAATAATCAAGCTTTTTATGATCTGCGCATATACATGAAAAAAACCCCTGATGTTGCGCTCACGGCTTCAGACCTTGACTTCAGCATCACGAATACGCTCAACGCCATACAGGACATTGCCACTAGTGACATACTGGTTATTTATGAACCTCCCTCGGTTATCATTACTGCCGCCGCTGACATTCATAATTTAAACGAAGTTGATTTCGGGGTAAGTGGTGAAATGTTTACGCTTGAACTAAGCAACACAAGCAGCACAATTTCCATTGATACTGCGAACCTCATAACCACGTTTAGTGAACCCGTTGGCACAGAAACCGTTACGCTTGGACTTGGCACTTTCAGCTGCAGCAGAAGGGCTAAAATTGACTTCATACAACTTTAGCTTGGTGCTGGTGACCACTTATAACCTCATGCTGGACACTGAGGTCATTGCTGACATGGAGACAAGCGCCTCAGCTCCCTATGTCATTGCAGC
>CBDFMP010000004.1:0-8917 GCA_965249715.1 Spirochaetota bacterium
CATCGCGTATAAGAAGGCGACGTTCCCATGGGCGGCATCGGGACGTGCGCTTGCCATTTCCAAGACTGCTGGAGTGACGAAGCTAATTTACGAGCCTGATACGGAACGGATTTTAGGCATGGCCATCTGCGGCACCAATGCCGGCGAGCTCATTGCTGAGGGTGTACTGGCAATTGAAATGGGCGCCGTGCTGGGCGATCTTACAGAAATTGTACACGCGCATCCCACACTTTCGGAAACCACAATGGAAGCAGCGGAAGCGGCACACGGGCTTGCAACGCATTATTTCAGCAGGAAACGCTGACCTGCCTGCGCGGAACTTAAAAGACTAAAAAAGGATTGCCGGCATGGGCAAAACAGCTATTATTAATAAAACACAAACAAAGGCAGCAATTCTTAATAAGCCGAAAATAAAAACTATTAAACGCAAAAAACCTATCACAGGAAAAGGTTACACGCTCTATCCTGAATCGTGCCTGCAAATGCCCGAAGTAGCCGATAGTACGATATCGCTTACCATCACTTCACCACCCTATTGGAATGCCATTGATTACGATATCCATTCAAAGGATCAAGCGGCATGGCATCGGGAGCGCGCCTACGGAGCTTTCGGCAGCACGTACGCGATGTACCTCAAAAACATAGAAAAAGCATTTACAGAAGTACTGCGCACGACGATCCCCGGCGGCTTCTGTGCCATCGTGGTCGGAACCATCCTGCACAAACGCAGGCATTACTCAACGCCAATGGCTATCACAGAACGCTTGCAGGCACTAGGCTGGGATTTTCATCAGGACATTATTTGGAATAAAGTAACAGGCGGAGTCAAACGCGCGGGAAGTTATATTCAACATCCCCGTGCCGGTTACTATTATCCCAATATCATGACTGAATACATCTTGATCTTCAGAAAACAAGGTGAAGTTCGCAGGGGAAAAGAAACAGCGATAACCGTCGATAAGCTCTTTACAAAAGATATTGCCAATAACATCTGGCATATCGCACCCGTACCGCCGAAAACCATCGCTCACCCCTGCCCCTATCCCGAAGAGTTGGCGCGACGATTGGTACTGCTGTACTCGCAAGCAGGCGATATAATTTTAGATCCATTCATTGGCAGCGGACAGACTGCTGTGGCAGCATTGCGTCATAAACGTCAATGTGTCGGTTATGATACAGAAATGAAATACCTGCAGCTCACAAAAAAAAGACTCAACCCGCTGCCCCCAACTCGTAAATATCATTTGGTTAATACGCTTATGCCTGAATACGAAAAGGTAGAATAAAACTACCAGCTCAGGAGAAGCTGGCAATTACAATTAATAATATGGGCAAACAAATAATGTTTTATCGCCGCAGATTGTTATTAAGCAGTCTTGAGCATTTTATAAAATTAAGAACGGAAGAGCTGTATGCACTGGTTGCGCACTTTTGCAAACAAACTGAGCAAGCTTTATTTACGTTTATAAAACACGGACAGCAATTGGTTTCCTTTCAAATGGAACGAGATCTGGAAGTATTGCAGTCATACTATAAGTTAATCAAATATGAAAAGGAAGCTTGGCAATTAACGGCTAAGGCAGCTCAGCAATTTCAATTGAACACAACAGATAATCAGCAGCTTAAATTAATTTCTGAAAAGTTTTTAACTAAACAGCTAGTGCCTAAGCTTTTATACAAATCATTAATAACAGAACATGCAATAAAAGCACATAAAGTCAAAGAGCCTATTGTATTTTCATTGGGTTATGAGGGACTATCCATTGATGATTTTCTAAATAAGCTGCTTGCGCATGACGTGAAATTGCTTTGCGATGTTAGGAATAACCCACTCAGCATGAAATATGGATTTTCAAAAAATCAGCTTAAAAAGTACTGTCACGAAGTTAAGATTAGCTATGAAAACATTCGTGATTTAGGCATCAGCAGTACCGAACGTAAAAATTTACAAACACACGGACAATATCAGCAATTATTCAATCATTACAAAAAAACATTACAGACAAAAGAGAAAGCAGCAGCTTTAGCTAGTTTAGCCCATTTGGCAGCTAGACATAAGCGTATTGCCCTTATGTGCTTTGAACGCGATAATAAAAGTTGTCATCGCTCTATTTTGGCAAAAACATTTAAGCAGCAATATGATTATAACTTTATCCATTTATGAAATTAAAGGTTTTAATAACCGTTAAAACATATCCTAGTTTGTCAGCTAAGTACGATGAAGTAGTCTGTACAGCAGGTGTTCTTGAAAGCGGGGAATGGGTACGATTATATCCCATTCCGTTTAGAAAACTGGACTATGATAGATGGTACAAAAAATACCAATGGCTTGAAATTGAAGCAGAAAGAAATACCAGCGATTTTAGACCAGAAAGTTTTAGACCCAAGTTAAAAAGCATCAAATTTATAGGTCAACCTCTTCCAACGACTGATCATTGGATAAGTCGTAAAAAGTATGTACTAAAAAATTATTACACCTCTCTAACAACCCTAATAGCCGAAGCAAAAAATCCTAAAAATATTTCATTAGCAACTTTCAAGCCCACTAAGGTATTAGACTTTTCAGTTGAAAAAGCAGCTGAAACATGGCCAGCAGCTAAAATAAAAAAAGTTATGGCAGAACGCGCACAAATGAAATTATTTAAAGATGAATTCGTACGTGAAGAGCTAAATATTATTGAAAAAATACCATACAATTTTTATTATCATTTTGAAGATGATGCCGGCAACCGCTCAAAACAACAAATACAAGACTGGGAAATTTATCAACTCTATCGCAACTGTTTAAAACGCTCTCAGAATGAACACACTGCTATTGACGATGTTATCAAAAAATACAAAACTTCTTTTATAACTAATAAAGATTTATATTTTTTTCTTGGAACAACAAAAGCTCACCATCATAGAAGCAAAAATCCCTTCACAATTATTGGTGTATTTTATCCTCCAAAACTTGCGTCCGCACGCGTCCATCCAACGACGCCAGCCCCAGCAGGCTGAGCTCAGCCCGCATAAACCAGCGGTGATCTTTCCCTAGTTTTGCCGTTGCAGTCAATGTTGCAGCATACACGCACACTTCAGCACGATAGCGTGTGTACGCTGCCTTATACGTCTCAAGCAGCCTAAGCGAGCTGCGCCGTAAGCTCAGCTGACAATGCTTTTTGCACAGCTGCACGCGTGTTTGCTCAGTAAGCTCAGTGTGCGCAATGTGATGTTCAACAATCGGAAACCGCCACAACCCGCTGAACCGACCGCGGTTATTGTTATCAGCAGTCCGCTGCAACAACAACACCCGCCCGCGTGTTTGGATCACAAAAAGCGATGAAAACACCCGCTCAGTTTTCACCCGCACTGACAATGGATATCGCAACACCTCGCCCTGCTGATAAGCTTGACAGCCCGCCATCAATGGACACGGCGGATAATGCTTAGCCTTGCGCTGTTGCAATAACGGTGCGCTAACATCGCTCAGACAATGCGGATGACGCGGGCGGCAGACGATAGAACCCAGTTCCATCATCGCCTCATTAAACCGCGCGGCACGCCGCCCCTCACGCGGGAGTAAATCCTCCATGCGCTGCCAAACAGCCGAAGGCAATCGTGCAAGCGTCGTTTTATCCGCTGTAAGCGCATCGTAGCGACTCAGCACACGGACGATATTTCCATCGACCACCGCCGCACGCTTGTGAAAGGCAAATGAAAGCAATGCTCCCGCCGTGTAATGACCAATACCAGGAATACTCAGCAGCTCACTGCGCGTTTGTGGAAATACGCCATTGTATCGCTCAGTGAGGACACGCGCGCCTTTAAGTAACATATACAAACGGCGATAATAACCCAATCCTTGAAAGTAACGCAACGCTTCCGCACGCGTTGTCTGTGCCAATGTCTGCACATCGGGATAACGCTCCATCCAACGTTTGTAATACGGAAGCACGGTTTGCAGCTGTGTTTGCTGAAGCATCGTTTCCAAAATCCAAACAGCGTAAGGATCGCGTGTTTCAGCAGCTTGTGCGCCTTGTCCGCCCATAAGCTGCTTGCCAACAAGGCTGCGCCAGGGCAATCCGCGCTGCTCACGTTTAAACCAAGCCAGTAAAGCACGCATTGGAAAAGCTGCCGCAGCTTGTTTTGCCGCAGCTTGTTCGGAAGCGACTTGTGCCATAGCTTACGTGTGGTTAGCAGCATTGGCAAAGAATTGACCAATACACTGCACCGCCCGCTCAATGTCTTCATTACGAAGCAGCGCATTGAGCGAAAGCCGCACCCGTGCAGTAGCTGGCGGTACTGTGGGAGGTCTGATGGCAGGCGCCCAAATACCCGCATTGCGCAGTGCCTCCGCCAATGCTAAGGCACGTTCATTGCTGCCAGTAATGACGGGAATAAGCTGAGACTCCGAAGCGGCTGTATCAATGCCTTGTTGGGCTAAGCGTGTGCGCAGCTGGGCCGCTTTTGCCAAAAGCTCAGCTCCCCACTGGGTATTGGCGGGAGCGCTGAGCAATTTGAGACTTTCCAAAATTGTCCCCAGCACCACCGGTGGCAAGGCTGTGGAAAAAATAAGACTGCGCATGGTATTGATGAAAGCATCACGTAGTGGTGCAGCAGTGGCAATGGCTGCACCGGCAGCACCAAAAGCTTTACCAAAGGTAAAAACGCTGATTACTTCCGGGTAGGCGGCAAAGTTAAATTCCCTGCTAAAACCTTCACCAGCTGTGCCAAAGACGCCCACTGCATGGGCTTCATCGATGTAACAAAGCGCCTTGTATTTTCGTGTTAAGCGCAAAAGCTCCGCTAGCGGCGCGCGGTCGCCGTCCATTGAAAAAACAGCCTCCGTCACAATCACGCACTGTCGTCCTGCCTTGTTATGTTTAGCTAAAAGTTCTTCAAGTTGGGTTAATTGGTTATGCGGAAAACGTTCCCAATGTTTATGACTCAACCGCACGCCATCGATGAGTGAAGCATGCACTAGCTTATCCAAAAGAAAGACGATATTGGGCATAAGCTGAGCCATGGCATTCAGTGCAGCCACATTTAAGGCATAACCGCTGGAAAGCACGAGTACACTTTCCATGCCTTTCCAAATGGCTAAGCGCGTTTCCAGTTTATCGTACAGGCTGTTATTGCCAAGGATAAGACGCGAAGAGCAATTTCCACCGGCTTGCGCCAAATATGCCTGCGCACGCTGTAGCAATACAGGATGTACCGATAGCCCCAAATAATCGTTGCCTGCAAAATTAAGATACTCTTTCCCGGCGATGGTGACCGTACGTCCAGTATAGGCATCAATAGTTGTGAGCGCACGTGTATTCAGAGCTGCGCTGCGACCTGCTGCCTGTGTTTGCAGCTTGGCAAAAAAAGGCGGCAATGTCTCCATCAGAAACCCAAAACAAATAATTGCTGATTACGCGCGCCGCTGCGGCCGCACAAAGATAAGAAACAACGATGAGATAATAGCAATGCCACCCCAAAAATGATAACCATGAAGTGTTTCATTGAGAAACAAGATGGCAGCAATAGCGGTAAAAAATGGAAGCAAATTCAATGAAAGACCGCTAAGGTTGGCGCCCAGCTCAGCCACACACTTATTCCAAACTCTATACGCCACCACAGAAGCAAAAACGCCAACATAAACAACAAAGATGATGCCATTTAAACTCAATGGCTGGATAGGTGCCTTAAGCGTACCAAAATGATGTGCCCCCAGGCGATAAAGAAAGTACGGCAGCATAATTACCCAGCCTGTGGTCACAAGCGCGCAGAGAATAACCTGTGGTTTGAGAGCTTTATTCAACAGCTGCGGCAACCATACCGAATAAAGCGCCCATGTAGTTGCTGAGGCAAGGATGAAAATATCACCGGTGTTCAATTGCAGCTGGGTCAAAATGCTGAGTTGTCCATGCGTGACGATGATAATGACACCGCTGATGGACAGCAGGATGCCCAGCCAATCACGCCCGCGCGGAACAACCTTGAAAAAGCACCAGGAAAGAATGATCACCTGAAGCGGAATGGCAGAATTGATAAAAGCGGCATTAAGCGCGGTGGTGGTGCTGAGACCATAATAAAGCAGCGTATTATAGCCTGTCACACTCAAAAGCGCTAAGAAAAACAGCTGCCATTTATGTTGCCATAACAACGGAAATGCCTGCCGCGTCAGACCTCCGTAAAACAACCAGACCAGCAGCAGTGCCGTTGTCCATCTATAAAATGCCAAATCATAAGGATAAAACTCCGCACGATAATGACGCGCAAAAATAAAATTGCCCGCCCATAATAATGACGGCGTTGCAAGCAAAGATAATTTTATCAAAAAGAGTTTCACTATAATAATATAAATTTTATGCTGTAATTTAAGCTCCGTGTTAATTATACCTTGGCTAAGCTCTTAGCCACATTAGCTTTCATAAACACACATAAACGTGATGCCATCAGTACTCCCATTGCTCCTGAAGCCAATTGAAACTAAGCTCGCATCAGCGCGTGGCATTTATAAAATTTATTTTTAGTTTTTAAATGTTATAATTAGTATTGTGGAACTACAGTAAACGCAATCATTGAACACTGTCGAAAATACGATGAAGCTCCCCCAAAAAACACCCTTTGCCGCACGTGCAAGCGTGGAACAAGTAGAAGAAGGATTGGCACTAGCGCCCAAGTTTGATGCAGCAGGCCTCATCCCGGTAGTGACAACCGACTATACAAGTGGTGAAGTATTGATGTTAGGATACATGAATGCTGAAGCACTCAGTGAAACATTACGCCGCCGCGAAGCCGTTTATTACAGCAGGAGTAGGCAAGCCTTATGGCACAAAGGAAAAACCAGCGGCTTTGTACAGCACGTTAAAGAATTGCGTATTGATGACGATCAGGATACAATCTGGCTGCGCGTGAACGTGCGCGGTGCTAGCTGCCATGTAGGGTATCGTTCATGTTTTTATCGTAGTGTACTGCTGGAAACACCTGAACAGGAAGTTCCGCAACTACAATTTGAGGAAAAGGAAAAAGTCTTTGACCCCGCTAAGGTTTATCCAAACACTCCCAATCCCACCCGTTTATAAACAAACTTAGCTATTTATCCTCAGTTATTGTATGAGAACTTTTTCACGCCCTCTTCCAGATATTACCCTCAATGAACGCGCACCGCTCAATCACAGCATTGATCAGGTGGGCATGCGCGGAATGGAAATGTTAGCGCGCGTAAGCGATGCCGCAGGAACAATGCTCACACTCCCAGCTAAAATCGATGTTTTGGTGGACCTCGCTGACAAGGAACGCAAGGGCATTCATATGTCGCGTCTTTACAGCGCCACTTACTCATTTTTTAAAACCCAGCTTGTCACGCCACAAGGACTGGCAACATTGCTGCAAACACTGATTGACTCACAAAAAGGACTGAGCACCACCGCCGCGCTGAGTGTGCATTTCACCTATCCCATTGAACATAATGCCCTCGTTAGTTCCACATCGGGAATGCGCCATTACCCCGCAACACTCAGGGCTGAAAAAACTGCCACTGCAGCAGCAACCTACAGCTTGGACTTTCGTCTCATCTACTCTAGTGCCTGTCCTTGCTCCACAGCGCTTGCCAAGCAATTCATCCATGAAAAACTGAAAGCAACATTTCCAAACACTGACAGCACGTTTTCAAAAGAAACACTTAGCACCTGGCTAAACCAGCAAAATCTGCTAAGTGCCATTCCGCATTCCCAGCGCAGCTATGCCGATATTCATTTGGAATTCAAGGCATTGCCTGCAGTTTTTGAACTGGCACCGCTTATTCTCAATGCCGAAACACTTATCAAAACAGGTGTGCAAACTTCAGTAAAACGCGAAGATGAACAGGAATTTGCACGCATTAACGCTGAAAATCTTATGTTTTGCGAGGATGCTGCGCGTATTTTCAAGGATTATTACATGAAAGACAACACACTCAAAGCTTTCACTATAACCGTAGCACATCTGGAAAGTCTTCACGCACATGACGCTGTGGCTACCGTTAAACACACCCATAATCCATAAGCCAATAACATCAACAATAGCATTATTAGCGACAATGCCAGCAAAATAGTATTGCTTGAAGCGTAACCAACGGCACCGGAAGCGTCGTTGCGCTCATTCATTAACGAAGTTCCCTGACAATTTCCGTCAGCGGTTTCCTTATTCGTAATAAATTTCAAGTAGGCAACAAAGGGTTTTCTATGTTATAATATCGCAGTGTCTCAGTCTTATTAGGAAAGCCACCGGGTTCTGTTCAGCTTCATTTCTTATTACTCAAGCCTCCTAATAAGCTCTTTATTTATTCTTACTATTATTATTATGAGAAAAAAAACAGCAAACATTTTAAGATTGCTCACTGTACTTATTTCTATTGTTATCACTATCTTTGTTTATCGCTATGATCTAGGCAGCTACCTTACATTAGAAAGTATTAAGGAACAGCAGGCGAACTTTGAACAATTCTATACCCAACAGCCCGCACTGACAATCGGCATCTTCGTGGGCATTTATATCTTATCGACTACGATGTCGCTTCCTGGTGCCACCGTCCTTACCTTGCTTGGCGGTGCACTTTTCGGCTTCTGGGTAGGACTTATTATCGTCTCCTTCTGCAGCGTTATCGGCGCCAGCTTTGCCTTTATCATCTCACGCTTTATTGCACGCGACACCGCTCAGCAACGCTTTCCCACCCTCATTGAAAAAGTCAATGAGGGCATTCGCAAGGAAGGCGCGTTTTATCTTTTCACCCTGCGCCTCGTTCCCATCTTTCCGTTTTTCATCGTCAATATGGTGGTCTCCGTCACACAACTCCGCCTCTTCACGTTCTTTTGGGTCAGCCAACTGGGCATGCTCCCCGGCACAGCCGTGTACATCAATGCAGGTAAACAACTTGCTAACATCTCCGCGCCGAGCGATATCCTCT
>CBDFMP010000005.1:0-9355 GCA_965249715.1 Spirochaetota bacterium
TCGGATGAAGTTATGCTAAGTTATTTTGAAGGTCTTTTTAAAATGTCTAAAAAAGTGTCGTAATTGAGGGGATAATTGGTACTCGGGTTTTTTTATGAGCGGGGTAGATAGCGAACATTTGGATATTTTCGCAATAGATCGTAATCAATATCGCGGTGGCGAAGCTAATGACGATAATAAAAACTGGAGTATAACAGAAGAGCAAAAAGAAAACTTTCAAATAAAAAATGAAGATGCAAGGCAAAATAAGGAGCTTAGAAAACAGTTTGCGTATTGGAGTAAACGGACTGTCAACGTTTATCTTGTAGTTGTAGCGATCATATTGATTTGTTCGGGAGTCAAAGGTGATTGGTTTAAGCTTTCTGATACTGTATTATCCGTATTACTGGGTACTACCACGTTAAACGTTTTAGGCATGGGTTACATTGTCCTGAAAGGACTTTTTCCTAAGGACAGCTAACTAGCCTGCGTAGCGGCCAAGCGGTTAACTCACTAAAAAAGCTAACAAGCCTGAGCTTGCAGGCAATCACAATTTTCAGCGCGCTGCGGCGCGCATGGTTTATTAGGCGAGTTGTGCCAGCAGTTCAAGGTCGCCTTTATAGGTGAGCTTGGGATTGGGGTATTTGAGCGGGACAATGGCTGCAGGATAGCCTGCACGTCTGTACACGGCACAATCATCTGTGGGCGGAATAAATCCGCGTTTTTGTGCCGCTGCTTCCAACTGTGCATAACTGGTGCAGAGTGTTTTGTAAGGGAAACATTGCGGGGTGGAAACGGCGCGCAGCTCACTGCGCGGGAGTTCGGCAGTAATGGTCTCAGTGGAGCTTTTGCGTTTGCCGCTGCTAACCTGCTTGATGGTATCCGTGGGAGGAACACCGGGGATAATGGCAAGCTTGTTCTGCTTGGCACGCGTCAGGGTGGTGACGAGCGTGCGAAGATCTTGCGGGGCAATAAGCGGACGCGCGCCATCGTGGATAAGAACGTAGTGGATGTCTGGCTGCAGGGCTTCCAGCTTTTTCAGACCATTATGAACGGAGTGACAACGTTCACTGCCGCCGTTTGTGTAGTGGATGCCGCCAGTGGCAATAAACCGACTCAGGCGCTTGCAAATGGTAAAGTTTAACGGTGTTTGTGAAAGGCGCTGCCGTTTACGGTGAGCAGAAACCGTTTGCGACTGTTCGTTGCTGTGTTTCAGCAGCTCAGCAATATCGGTCACAATGCGCTGGTAGCGGTTTTTAGCACGCGGCGGCGTGACGATGACACAATATTTGAGCTTGGGAAGGCTTAAAAACCGCGTGAGTGCATAAATAAAAACAGGTATGCCGTTGAGCGGCTCTAAGAGTTTATGGCGATTTTCGTAGCGTGTGCCGCTGCCAGCTGCCAGCAATACTAGTGCTAATGAATGTTGTTTGTCTTGCATAGCGGTGGGTCATAAGAGGTAAAGGGATGATTGGACAATTCCGCGAAGGTTCGCGAGTGATTAGCAATGACTATTTTATTTAAATGGATGTTCTGCGTAATGATCGATAGTAAAAGTTCCCCCGGTTTATTTAAGGTTAAAATGTTCGCGATGAATAAAACAGCTAAAGTTGTATGGTTTCAAGTTTGCTGAGCCGAGCTAATTGATTAACTTGGCGAAAGCAATGCGTCCTGATTCGTTCTGAATATAGGAAGAGATCATGACATTCTTTTGGTGACCGATAAACCGTTCGGCTTCTTCTACAATGACCATAGTATCATCGGGGAGGAAAGCGATGCCCTGATTTTTATTGTTTCCTTTTTTAGTGATGTAAACGCGCAGTTTGTCACCAAGGCTGAGATTGGATTTGATGAGAGTAGCCAGGTGATTGAGATTTAACGTGGTGATGTTTTCAAGCTGGGCAACCTTGACGAGGTTATAATCGGTAGTGATGACCTTATAATTGCCTTTTTTGGCAAGGTGGAGCAATTTGCGGTCGACAGTTTTTTCTTCCGGGATGTCATCGGTGATGATGCGTACAGAAAGGTGATCAGAATTTTTCATTTGCTTGAGCAGGTCCAAGCCGCGCCGCCCTTTGGTGCGCTTTTCATGGTTGTAACTGTCAGAGATGAGTTGGAGTTCCTGGATGACAAACTGCGGAATGGTGAGCGAACGTGGGATAAACCCACTTTGGGCAATGTCCAGAATACGCCCGTCGATGATGACACAGGTGTCAATAAGATATTTTTCTGCCTGCCGTGTTTCCTGTGCACCTTGTTTGCGTTGGAAGTAAGTGGCATTGGCACCAATGCGAACACTGAGGTAAAATGTGATGAAAATGGCAGCGAGGAAGCTGGCATTTAACCAGTGGGCACCGCTGGTGAGCTGAAAGGTAATATCAAAGATCCAGGCGAGCATGCCCAGGATTGAAGTATAAATAACGACAATAATACCAATTGTCAGGATTTTAAAAAACGCTACTTTGCGGACAATGTAAATGTCTGCAAGCGTGCCAATGCCAATGGTACCCGCTATGAAAGCCAGCTTAGCGCTGAGTGTGAGCTGGGTGACAGTAAAAAAACTGAGTGCGACAAGGATAGAACATAAAATTTGAAACATGGTACTCTCCGAAATCCAATAAATGGGTTCAGTAAGATGCAGATGGTGGAAATAATACTGGCTGTAGTAAACGGGGACTTCATAGTCTTAAACGGTTCACTTTCAGGGTTGCTGTGTGGAGGCAACTTCATCTTCTGTTTCAGTGAGTTCATCCAGCTTGGATGATAAAAGCGATGTAACTTGTTCCTTGCTGGTTTTGCTAGCTAGAGAAACCTCTTTGATGATCATTTCAAATGCACTCTCAAATTGTTTGCGTTCAATGGTCGAGAGAGTTTTGCGTTTATTCCTGATGAAAAGTTGTTTGATGAGCGTGATCGTATTTTCAATGCTGCCGCTTTTTAGTTTTTTTATATTTTCTTGAAAGCGGATACGCCAGTTGTCTTCGGAGCTGGCAGGGCGCGTTGAAAAATTATCAATGACCTTGGAAATATCCTCTTTAGAGATAATTTTTCGTAACCCGGCTTCGCCTACAGATTTGAGTGGTAGCGAAATGCTCATATCTGATTCTTGCAACTTGATTTTATAAAGTTTTTCCTTTTCTTCATTCTCAATCACCTCTGTCAGAATGCCGATACCATGCAATGGGTACACAACATAATCGTTGACTTTCAGCATTTCCTGCGGCTCAGTGGCTGCCTGCTCGCTGCCATTGGCGACAGGGGTTTTCTTAGAAGTGGAATCGACTTGTTTTTTCAATGTAAGAACTTTCGTGGGTTTTTACGACATGATAACAACGAATTTGGAGTAGAACAATGAATGACCAAAGCTTAACGATGACCAATATTTGTCATAAGGCAATTGGGCATCTTGCCACTTGCCTTGACGGACATAAGTATAACATGAGTCTGTGATTGTGCCATCCAAATTTAATTGGCGGTGCTGTGATTCTTTGTCAGGCAACATTCAGGTGGTTGTAAATGCCTAGTTTTTCTGAGTTTTTTCTATAGGCGCGAAACTTTTCCAGCCATAAATAATGCGCATAACAGTTGTGCCAAGACAAAGTACAGTGAAAATATACGCAAAAACAGGGAAGTAAGCTGGAAAAAGGGCGCTGAGTGAAAAGAAAAAGATAGTTTCGCTTGCTTCTGTTAATCCGCCGAGGTAATAGAACGATTTTTGTGGAAAATTCAAGTTACTGAGCTTGCGTTTGGCAGCAATGATTGCAAAACCAAGGAAACTGCTGCCGGTACCAACAAAGGCAAAGATCACACAAGCGCCTGCCAACGCGTTTTGGGTGGGATTCTGGATAACAAATCCCAATGGAATGAGCGAATAAAACAGAAAGTCCAACGTAATGTCCAAAAAGCCGCCGCGGTCGCTGCTTGTGCCAAGACGCGCTAACGCACCATCAATGCCGTCAGCTAGACGATTGAGCAGGATGAAGCCAAGACCAAGCCCAGAATAACCCAATGCAATGCAGGCAAATGCCACTAAACCCAAGGCAAAGCCGCAGAGTGTAACATGGTCGGGGTGGATATTTAGCTTTTGGAGAGCTTGCGCCATCCAGTTCAGTGGTCTTTTAGCTTGGCTGAGTGCCCAACGATCTAACATTTGTTTGGTTTTTTTTATGAGTTGCAATAATATTCTAATTATATAATGATCCCTATTAGAGCTAAGTAGTTATAAGTGGCGGTTTGATGGCGTGTTGGCATTTGCACGCAGTGGAGCAATTTATCAAAACAGATAAAAATAAAATGGTGGTGGTTGGATGAGCAAGTTTGCATCGGCTGTGATTACAGCGGCGCTGCGTACGCCGATTGGAAAGTTTAATGGGGCTTTAGCTGCATATTCTGCGGTGGAGTTGGTGACGCGGACGCGTCTTTTGGAAAACCTGTTAGCGCGTGGTGGTGTGGCGGCTGACGCAGTGGATGAAGTGATCTTAGGCAATGTCTTAGGTGCGGGATTGGGGCAGAATGTGGCGCGGCAGGTGGCCATCGGCAGTGGTTTGGCAGTGGACGTGCCGGCGTTTACGGTTAATCGTGTATGCGCTTCGGGGCTCACGGCTATTGCGCTGGCGGCCCAGAGTGTGCTGGCGGGCAATGCGCAGGTGGTGGTGGCGGGCGGCACTGAAAGCATGTCCAATGCACCGTACGTATTGCAGCGGCGCGGTGGCAGCAAACTTGGCAATTTGCAGCTTATTGATACAATGGTGCATGATGGTTTATGGGATGCTTTTTACGATTACCATATGGGGATGACGGCAGAGAACATTGTGGCGGCGTGGAAGCTTACGCGCGCGGCACAGGATGTTTACGCGCTGACCAGTCATCAGCGCGCAGTGGCAGCTGAAACAAACAATGCTTTTGCGGCTGAGCGGCTGCCATTTGCTGTAACGGGCAAGCAGCAGGGCACTGAGCTTAAACTTGCAGCAGACGAAGGCCCGCGTGCAACAACCTCAGTTGAGCGGCTTGCCCAGCTGAAACCGGTATTTAAGCAGGACGGCAGTGTCACTGCCGGTAATGCCGCGTCCATTAACGACGGCGCGGCATTGGTCTTGGTCACCAGCGCGCACTATGCCCGTGAACATAATTTGCCAGTACTGGCGACAATCAGAGGCGAGGCAACGGTAGGTGTGGATCCGCAGACAATGGGACATGCACCCTATCAGGCACTGCAGAAGTTAGCGCTGCGAACAGGGGTTGCTTTGGCGGACGTGGAACTTTTTGAGCTCAATGAGGCTTTTGCAGCGCAGTGTCTTTCTGTCACGCAGGCTTTAACGTTGCCTGCAGAGCAGGTCAATGTGCATGGCGGTGCTATTGCGTTGGGGCATCCCATTGGCGCTTCGGGCGCGCGGATTGTGGTGACGCTCTTACATGCACTGCAACGCTACAATAAGCGTTTAGGTGCAGCAGCACTTTGTGTGGGCGGTGGACAGGGAGTGGCGATGCTATTTGAACGTCCGTCCAAATAGCTGCTGCTTTTAAGCAGCGACAGAGCTTTTTATGGCAACTGGGCAGCTGAGTCCATAGTACAATTAATTTTTAACGCGGTTATGCAAAAACGCGGTTATGCAAACCTTGGCAGCGGTGACAGGTTGACAATGACAATAGGTGTTGGTGGTGGTGTTGCTAAGTGGTTGCTCTTAATAAGTGGATAATGAAATGTTTGAAGACGGGGGTCATGGAGCTGGATGAATGTTAATAGTTTGGTGAATATCGCGATTGTTGGATTGGGACGGCTTGGCAAGCATCATGCTGAGAATCTTGCCTTTCGTGTTAGAGGCGTACGGCTTGTGGCTGCTTGTAGTATTGTGGCAGAGGAGCTGGAGTATGCTAAAACTGTTTTGGGCGTGGAGCGAACTTATGGGCAATATGAGGAGCTGTTAGCACAAGAGAAAGCTTTGGATGGGGTATTTTTAGCAACAGCCTCAGCTGGACACCCCGAGCAGATCATTGCTGCTTTGGAAAACGGCTATCATGTTTTTTGCGAGAAACCACTGGCCTTGACCGTAAAGGATGGGCTGCGTGTGCATGCTGTGCACGCACAACATGCACAGCAAATTGTAGCGCTTGGGTTTATGCGGCGCTATGATCCCAGTCATGTTTATGTGCGTGAGCTGATTGACCGCGGTGAACTGGGGCGTCCCTTTTTGGTGCGCTCGCAGACAGTGGATAAATATACTATGGCACCGTTTCAGCTGGAATTTATACGCAAAGGCAGTGGTTCTATTTTTATGGATTACAATGTGCACGATATTGACATTGCACGGTGGTTTTGTGGCGGCAATGTTACAGAAGTTTATGCTTTGGGTGGAGCTTATGGCATTAAGGAATTTGCTGAACTTGGTGATGCCGATAATACCACAGCCTTGCTCAAATTTGACAATGAGGCGATGGCAAATGTCTCAGCATTTCGCATTGCGCCGCATGGTGCAGCAATGTTCACTGAGGTTTTGGGGACAAAAAAATGGCTGGCTATCAGTTTTATACCGGCACGCAACCGTGTACAGGTGGCTGATGAACATGGCGTACGTTTTGAGTGTGTGGAAAATTTTTATGAGCACTTTGAGAAAGCATTTTTGGCAGAAGCACAGGATTATGTTGATTGCATTCGCACAGGCAAGCAGCCGCGTGCGTCTATTAGCGATGGCATTTACGCCACACAGTGCGCAGTAGCGTTGAGTGATTCTTTTAAACGGCGTGAGCGGGTACAGCTGACTCCCTTAACATTTTAAGTTTGTATCGGGATGGAGCTGCGCTGAGTCTATTTCTGCTTTTTAAGCTGTTGCTGGTGCGGGAGACCAGTTGAGTTGTATGACTTTGAAACTGAGCGCGCTTATTTTGGGGTGCAGTGTTTCCAGGTATGCAGGTGTTTTGAGAAGCTTTAAGTAGGCAAAAACACCCATAGCATAACGCAGCGGTGCTGAGAGCGTGGCGGGCAATTGAATACTGCCGGGCGCTGTCTCAGGAACGTATTCGGGATAGGGACATTCAGCCAGTAGCTTTTGGTCGTGAAAGATCTTATAAACCACTTTGTTGTTTGTGCCGCGTTCAAACCGTACGTTTAGTGTAGCGTTAATGGGCGCAGGACAATGGATGGTGAACGGCAGGGCGGGAAAAAAATGACCTTGCTCTGTTATGACCTTGCCAGCTGTGAGTATCAGGGTGTAGCGCATGGGCAGTAATGTTTGGTAGTCGCTTGAACTTAAATGAAATTTAAATGATAAAGAATAATTATACTGTTAATTTTTTATTGATGCAAGCTGCATGGGGAATTTAAACAATGAACAAGAAACAACAACAACAAGAGCAAGTGCTGCTTGCTTATTCTGGCGGGTTGGATACATCGGTGATCTGCAAATGGTTGACGCTGCGCGGTTATACGGTGGTGGCTTATGTGGGAGATGTGGGTCAGGCTGAGGACTTACAGGCGGCGGCGGCAAAGGCGCGTGCCGCGGGTGCTGTGGATGTAATCGTGGATGATTTACGTGCAGCGTTTGTCACTGAGTTTGTTTTGCGTGCAGCAAGTTTTCAAGCTTATTATGAGGGACGTTATTTGCTGGGGACTGCTTTGGCGCGTCCTGTAGTGGCGCGGGGGATGGTGCGCGTGGCTGAGGCGCGTGGAATTCATGTGTTTGCGCATGGTGCTACGGGTAAGGGCAATGATCAGGTGCGTTTCGAACTTGCCTTTTATGCGTTGATGAAGGATGCGCGCGTGATCGCTCCTTGGCGCGATAGCGAATTTTATACACAAATTGCCGGGCGTCAAGAAGCCATTGCCTTTGCAAAAGAGCATGGCATAACCATTACGGCAACGCCTGAGCGTCCCTGGTCCAGCGATGGCAATCTTATGCACATATCTTTTGAGGCTGGAATGTTGGAAGATGCCGCGGTGGCGCCGCGTGAGGATATGTTTGCCTATTCCTGCAGTCCGCAAGCGGCACCACAGCAAGCTGTACGGTTATGCCTTGAATTTGCGCGCAGTGTTCCTGTGGCGCTGAACGGCAAGCAATTGCCGCCATATAAATTATTGGCGCAGCTCAATCAGCTGGGCGGTGCACATGGTATTGGGCGCATTGACATTGTGGAGAGTCGTTTTGTGGGGATGAAAAGCCGCGGTGTGTATGAAACACCCGGTGCTACTATTTTATATGCCGCTTTGCGTGATTTGCAGTGTCTTACATTACCGGGCGATTTGCTTGTTTTAAAAGACAAATTAGCGATAGATTTTGCTACTTTGGTTTATCGCGGGATGTGGTTTTCGCCCATGATGGAAGCCCTGCTGGCGTTTGTCCAAAGTACAGAACAGGCGGTGAACGGAACAGTGGATATAGAGCTTTATAAAGGCAATGTTATCATTTTAGGACGCAGTTCACCCACACATTCACTTTATGCTCAGCAGTTGGCATCGATGGAAGCCGATGGCGGTGCCTATTGTGCAGAGGATGCAGCGGGATTTATTCGTCTGCAAGCTTTGCCATTGCAGCAATGGCGTAAGCGGAACGCTGGTTAAGGCTGGCTTGCGTGATTTGCAATGTCTTAGGTTACTGGGCGACTTGTTTGTTTTAAAAGACAAATTAGCGATAGCTTTTGCTGCTTTGGTTTATCGCGGGATGTGATTTTCGCCCATGATGGAAGCCGATGGCGGTGCCGCGTGCCTGTGTCTATCGTTGCAGAGGAGGCACGGGATTTATTCGTCTGCAGGTTTGCACCATTGCAGCAATGGCGTAAGCGGAACGCTGGTTAAGGCTGGCTTGCGTGATTTGCAATGCCTTAGGTTACTGGGCGACTTGTTTGTTTTAAAAGACAAATTAGCGATAGCTTTTGCTACTTTGGTTTATCGCGGGATGTGATTTTCGTCCATGATGGAAGCCGATGGCGATGCCTGTGCCTATGCTTATTGTGCAGAGGATGCAGCGGGATTTATTCGTCTGCAGGTTTGCACCATTGCAGCAATGGCGTAAGCGGAACGCTGGTTAAGGCTGGTTGCGTGATTTGCAATGCCTTAGGTTACTGGGCGACTTGCTTGTTTTAAAAGACAAATTAGCGATAGCTTTTGCTACTTTGGTTTATCGCGGGATGTGATTTTCGCCCATGATGGAAGCCGATGGCGGTGCCGCGTGCCTGTGTCTATCGTGCAGAGGAGTGCACGGGATTTATTCGTCTGCGGGCTTGCACCATTGCAGCAATGGCGTAAGCGGAACGCTGGTTAAGGCTGCTTGCGTGATTTGCAATGCCTTAGGTTACTGGGCGACTTGCTTGGTTTAAAGGACAAATTAGCGATAGCTTTTGCTACTTTGGTTTATCGCGGGATGTGGTTTCCGCCCATGATGGAAGC
>CBDFMP010000006.1:0-6686 GCA_965249715.1 Spirochaetota bacterium
GGAAAACCTCGTCGCCCAAAACAGAGAAGCGCATATAGCAGACTTCAATGCTTTCAATATCCACTTCACTCACTACTCCTCCACCCATAGCCAGCTCAATCAAACTCTCTGCGAAGAATTTTATGCAGCTATGCAAAAAAGCGGACATATTCAACAACAAACGGTCAGTCAAAGTTTTTGCACACATTGCCAGCTGTTTCTGCCCGATCGCTTGATTATTGGCACCTGCCCGCGCTGTGACACCCCCGGGCAATACGGCGACGTCTGCGAAGCTTGCGGCAGCACCTATTCCCCGGAAGATTTAAAATCACCCACATGCAGCACCTGCGGCAATGCTCCCGCCCGCAAAACAAGCGAACATCTCTTCTTCGCCCTAGCGCCCTTTAGCGCCATGCTGCAACGCTGGGTCTCCGCGCATTGTTCAACTGAAGTCTCCAACCTGCTTGCCGCCTGGTTCAAGGATGGTCTCAAACCCTGGAATATCTCCCGCGACGCCCCCTACTTCGGCTTCCCAATCCCAAACATCAAAGACAAATACTTCTACGTCTGGGTCGACGCGCCAATTGGCTACATCGCCGCCAGTCTAGAATGGGCACAATCGCTCAACTCCAGCCAGGAACTTAAACAAAGCTGGCAAGCTCCGAATACTGAACTGGTGCACTTTATTGGCAAGGACATCGTTTATTTTCACACACTGTTTTGGCCGGCAATGCTGAAAACCGCCGGTTATACCTTGCCTAAACGCATTTTTGTACACGGTTTCCTCACCCTCAACGGTGAAAAGATGAGCAAATCCAAAGGCACCTTTATCCTCGCCCGCCATTATCTGAACAGCGGATTGCCTCCCGATTATTTACGTTATTATCTCTGCAGCAAAACTAACGGCAGTCTTACTGATATTGATCTCAACCTGAACGATTTTAAAAATCGCATCAATGCTGAGCTGATCGGCAAGCTCACCAACCTTGCCTCACGTTCCATTCCCATGCTGCACAAATGCCACAACGGCAGCCTTGCTGCATTGACAGCCGCTGGCGAGAGCTTAATACAAACTGCGCGCGCTGCCAATGCTGACATTGCCGCAGCCTATTCCCGCACCCAATTCAGCACTGCCATCGAACTGGTGCGTGCGCTCAGCGAACAAGGCAATCAGTACTTTGATGAAGCCGCGCCCTGGCGGCTGGACCCCAGCACTAATGCTGCGGACATTGCAGCCATTGCCAGTGCCGCTGTGCAGCTTTTTCGTATTCTTGTTATTTATCTTTCCCCCGTGCTTCCCGCCTACACCGCAAGCGTACGCGCCTTGTTTAACGAAACTGCCACACCGTATTCCTGGGAAAGCATCCACAGCCCGCTGCCTGTCAATCACCGTATTTGTCCTTACACCACGCACCTTGCCAGCCGTATCAACGAACAAGACCTGGCGCGGCTTAGCGGCACCCCAACCACATAAGTAAGCGCGCACACGGCAAGCCCGCAGGTGCTTGCCGTGCAGACAGTTCCGCATGGATATGCAATAAAGGCTGGAGGCTCAACATCCCGCGCGCGCTGTGCATTGTGTACTGCGCGGGAGAGACGCCGCTCAACCTGTTGCTCGCAATGCGCTGCTCCGCAGCGTATAACACAAGCCAGCTGAGGCGAGAACGCTTTTACTGAGAAGCCTGGGGGAAGCTTTTCCTTAGCTCTTCTCCCCCTATGTCTCCTGCAAGGAATGCATCCACCTTGGTACTGAACACGTGGTCTATCGCTAACCCAGCTAAGATAGCTTTACTTAGTTCTCCCGGAACCACAAGCCAGGTTGGGTGAGTACTTGAAGTCGGATTTCCTTTGTTGCCCCAGAACCACCTTATACCGAGACATCTTTTATCATCCCACTCCATAGCCACTAGCGCCCAACGATTAGCTGTGTCTTTATAAACAACAACGTACGGACCTGTAAGGTGATCTTTAGGAGCGTTGATTGCTAAAATCTCACCATTATTTTCTAAATTTAAACTTTTTCCACTCATTGTTAATCATTCCTCTTAAATATAGTTTTTTTAGTTATGAAATACTGAATTTACAAATTTGCAGCCCCACTTTTTTTTGATGCTTTCGCCATAAATCTAAAAAATTACAGGAATGCATCCCTAGCTGCTGATAAATAAAAGGTGTTTTTAATATGTACAGTCCGTGCTCGTTCCCAGCACGGCATTTATACCGGCGCATTGCTCAGCAGGTGTAAGCGGCAGTCCTTTCAGCACAGGATACTGACTGCTAGTGCCAAAGTTCCATACATCAACATCCCAGTGAGAATATATGCCAGTGTTAGTCGTCGGCGTTTGCAGACTGCTGGCACTTTGTCCGTTAGCAGCTGTTGCCCCTGTATTCAGGGTATTATCGTAATAGCTGTTGGTGCTGACTCCACTGGCTAAACCATAGTTAGTAATAGGAGTTCCCGTCACCGTCCCCCTCGCCGCCGCATAAGAGTTGCTGATGTATGTGCCGCCGTTGTCGCTTGCCAGCACGCCGCCTATACGAGTGCCAGTGATGATGCCGATAAAAACACTATTTCCGATGCTGCTGCTACCGCTCACATATCCTGCAACGCCGCCCGCGTAAACTGCCGTAATGCTACCGCCACTAATGGCATTCCTGCTGAATGTACTGCTGCTGCTGCTGTCACTATCCACAAGCCCTGCAATGCCGCCCGCGCTACCAATTCCCCTCGCCGTAATGCTGACGCCACTAATAGCATTCCTGCTGAATGTACTGCTGCTGCTGTTGGTATTACTCACATATCCTGCAATGCCGCCGCCCGCGCTATAATTTTCCGTAATGCTGACGCCACTAATAGCATTGCTGCTGAATGTACTGCTGCTGCTGTCACTATCCACAAACCCTGCAATGCCGCCCGCTCTATTTCCCGTAATGCTGCCGCCACTAATGGTATTGCTGCTGAGCACAGCGCTGCTGGTGAAATTAACCACAGCCCCCGCGATGCCGCCCACGTTACTCCTCGCCGTAATGCTGCCGCCACTAATAGCATTGCTGCTGAGCGTAACACTGCTGCTGCCGCTACCATTCACATATCCCGCGATGCCGCCCGCGTAATTACTGTCTGCCGTAATGCTGCCGCCACTAATGGTATTGCTGCTGAGCGCAACGCTGCTGCCGGTGGGGCTATCTACATACCCTGCAATGCCGCCCGCGTAGCTAATTCCCCTTATGTTTGCATTTTCCAATGTACAGTTGCTGACAGCGCCGTTACTGATAACGCCAAAAAGCCCGTTATAATACCCGCCATAACCCGCACTTGCACTGCTATTAATATTGCTGATATAAAGGTTGGAAATGGAATAACCCGCACAGTTCAGTGTTCCGCTAAAGCGGTTGTTTTGGTCGTTTGTGGAACTGCTGGCAACGTCGCGGGTTTTGCCGACTGGCGTAAAGCCGTTGATATTTGAATTGCCATGTGTGCTGTCCTCCGCCCACGGCGCTTCAGTGATGCCCATATTTAGCTCAGCGCTGAGTTTGTAATGATCATTGCCATAAGTGCTGTGCTGGTCGCCATTTACTAAACGGCTCAGTAAGTCCAGCCGCATGTCATTATCAATGATCCAGGGAGCATCGCTTGTACCGCTGCCGCCTGCGAAAGCCGTGCATTCCTGCACAGTCGCTGTTATTGCAAAGTCGTCTGCGCCGCCTAAGCTGCTGCCGTCTGCGCGGGCGGCGGTGACCCTGTGCGTATTATTGGCGGGCATTGCGCTGTCATAATAATGAACAGTTCCCGCGGAACTTAACGTTGCACCAGCCACGGAATACTCACTGCCGTTTGCGTCAATGGTGAAGACACGGACGGTGGGCAGATCTTTGGTGCATGGCGGGACATTATAGCGAACAACAACGTCGCTCTGCCGCGCAGCAATGGTCGTGCCGTCAAGCTCAAGGTTATAAGTAGGAGCAAATTCCACACTAAGCGTGTAGCTTGCTGAATCGGAATCACTTGTTGTTATGAAAATTCCCTGGTTGTTTGTCGCGGCGGCTGTACCTGCGGGGTCGCTAAAATTTATGCTCCCTGGTTCAAACGCAATGTTCATTCCCGCCGCCGCTGCCAGACTAAGCGAACCGTCGTTTAAGCTGATGGCATTGCCGTTAAAATTACTAATGCCCGCAGCTGTCGTGATGGTGACGCTACGTGCAAACAAATCAATGTTTAAGCTCTCAGCGGCTACCGCTATATTAGCGCCAAGCGTATCCATAACCGTAATATTAAAGTCTTGCACGGTCAACCCAAGCCCAAGCGCCTCGGTAAAAACAATATTCACCACATAAGAAACTTTATTGTCCGCTATCACGCTTTGCGAAGCTTCAGCGCCTTCAGCAATGCTCAGTGTACCGCTAATATTTACAGCATTTGTCCCATCCGGATTGTTAAAGCTGTATGAAGTGACAGTATAACCCACTGGCAATAACTCGCTAGCAGACGCGGTTACCGTTCCCGTCTCATCACCGCGAATATTCGACAGACCGTTAATGCTCAGCGTTTCGCCGCTCCACGCAGCTGTTGCGCTCTGTCCTGCAAAAGCAACCATTACCCGCAGCAGCTGGCAACATATTCGCGATGCTGCCTGAATTCGCCACAAGCTCAGAGACGAACATTCCGCGATAACGAACGATGACGTCGTACTGAATTCTATCGCCATCAGCAGTATTGCTGATGGTTAGCTCAATTAAACTATGATCGGGTGCAGTAGCGGCGCCTAGTGCATCCGGGATGGGGAAACTAATGCTGGTAGAGCCGCCTGCAATGGTGAATGCTGCGGGAATTTCTGTAATGGTGAATGTGCCGAGGTTGCCTTCTGCCTCTGGGCACGGCGGCGCGGTACAGGCGTTGGCGACGTTCAAAATAATGACATCTCTGATCTCACCTGTTTCTGTATTGATGACATATTCAATAGCAGGGGAGGCATTCGGCAGGGCCTTATCTTGCAGATCTTTAAGCTCAATAGCACTATACAGCGCTTCTTTAAACGTGGGCGGAGCAACTTCATCTGCAGACACACAGCCGCTAGCTGCCAGCAGACAGAGCGAGAGAAAGAAGTTATGATATCGGGGGGGGGTATGGAGTTTAACGGAGTTCACAGTATTAACATTAGACATAAAAAACACCTATGATAAACAGTGCAAACACTACAACTGCAAGCACCACAACTTAATGATAACATAAATTTTATTTAAATAACAGAAAAAATTATCATAATCAAAAAACGTTAATAAAAGCAAGTCTGTACCAGACAATCCCACACTGCATCCCCGTGCTGCGTACTAAAAAGCCGCTTGGGAACATTGAAGATACCAGCATTACAATAGAACATGTTTATCCTCAGAGCTTACCCACTGATCAAGATTGGCAAGATCCTCAGTTAAAAGATCACCCGTCGCGCCTTGGTAATTTAACCCTCCTGACAAACGAGCAAAATAACAATTTGAGTGAAAAAGCTTACCAAAACAAATTACAAGCTTATAAAAAAACTGATTTTGCCATCACAAGGTTAATCGCCAAACACTACGCTGATGAATGGACGGTTAGTACGATTGATGCCCGGCAAGAAGAGCTGGCAACGCACGCTGCGAAAATTTGGCGTCTGGATTGGTGATGAAATAATGAAACTTTTGACAGCTTACTTGACAGCTTCACTTTAACGCGAGTCCAATGATTCGTCGCGATTATCGCCCATCACAAAATAATGATCCTGCGGTACCGTAACGGGACCAAAATTATCGCGAAAACCAACGGCATAAGGCGATTCCGTCGCTAAATGCCAGAGCTCAGTATCAAATGTCATAAACGGCATGGCTTCGGTGAAGAAGGTGAAGCTGACCTGAAAGATCGCTGGCTACCTCCGACCATGGCACCAAATGACCGTTAACGTAAAGATGTTTGGCGCGCGCTGTAAAAATTTGGCGTCTGGATTGGTGATGAAACAATGAAACTTTTGGCAGCTTACTTTGCAGTTTACTTAGCGAATGCGCCCACGCCGCTCGGCAGGGAAAAATATATACATGGGAGCGCCGCGTACTTCCCACTTGGGAACAAATCCTATATAACGCGAGTCCAATGATTCGTCGCGATTATCGCCCATCACAAAATAATGATCCTGCGGTACCGTAACGGGACCAAAATTATCGCGAAAGCCAACGGCATAAGGCGACTCCGTCGCTAAATGCCAGAGCTCAGTATCAAATGTCATAAACTGCATGGCTTCGGTGAAGAAGGTGAAGCTGACCTGAAAGATCGCTGGCTACCTCCGACCATGGCACCAAATGACCGTTAACGTAAAGATGTTTGGCGCGCGCTGTAAAAATTTGGCGTCTGGATTGGTGATGAAACAATGAAACTTTTGGCAGCTTACTTTGCAGTTTACTTAGCGAATGCGCCCACGCCGCTCGGCAGGGAAAAATATATACATGGGAGCGCCGCGTACTTCCCACTTGGGAACAAATCCTATATAACGCGAGTCCAATGATTCGTCGCGATTATCGCCCATCACAAAATAATGATCCTGCGGTACCGTAACGGGACCAAAATTATCGCGAAAGCCAACGGCATAAGGCGATTCCGTCGCTAAAGGCCAGAGCTCAGTATCAAATGTCATAAACGGCTCCAAGCTGAAATCGGAGCTGCGCACGGGATGGCTAAATAC
>CBDFMP010000007.1:0-26405 GCA_965249715.1 Spirochaetota bacterium
TGCTGCCAGTCCGCCCGTGTAGTGATTGTTTGCTGTGATGCTTGTGCTGCTAATGGCATTACGGCTAATGCTGCCGTTATGCTGATAACCCACCAGTCCGCCTGCATAGTGATGATGGGCTGTAATGCTTGCGCCGCTAAGCACATTATTGGCGATGGTGCCGTTATGCTGATAGCCCGCCAGTCCGCCCACATATTGGTAGCCCGTTAGTGTGGCATTTTCCAGTACACAGTTTGTAATGACGCCCCCCGTGTCAACTATGCCAAAGAGCCCGATATAGCTTCCACCGTAAGCTTCTGCCTGAGTGTTAGCTGTATTACTGATAACTAGGTTGGCAATAGTATGGGATGCGCAGTTAAAAACTCCGTTGAAGCGCTCAGTCTGGTCGACAATGGCGCTTGAAGCGGCATTGGTGGTTTTTCCGATGGGAACGAAGCCAGTGCCCGTTGACCAGGGCGCGTTGGGATCCCCCATATCCACGTTGGCACTGAGGCTGTAATAGTTGTTGTTATAAATATTGGCGCTGTCACTATTGACTAGCCGGCTTAGTCGCTCCAGCTGTAGATCATTAACAATGATCCATGGAGTTGTTTCGCTGCCATTACCACCACTGAAAGTATTGCATTCCTGAATAATAATGGGTCTCCAAAAGTTTATGCTGCTGCCGTCAGCCATATCTGCGGTAAGTGTATTTGTATTATTGGCAAGTGTTATTTTGTCATAATAATAATTTATATTGATACTGGCGTCCTCAATTATGTTGCTGCTGTCATCTGCGGCTATGGTGAAGATACTGACTAGTGGTTTGTCACAGGGTAAAATGATATAGGATGTTGTTGTACTTGTTTGGATATCAGTGAAGATGGCATCGCCAAGCATAAGGTTGTAAGATTTTGCAAATTCTATAATGAGCCTGTAAGACAGCTCTGCTTGAGTTGCTGTATTGGTGGCAGAAAAACTTTCCAAGTGACTGTTGATCACTTCTGTTCCACTGGGATCGTCGAAAGTTTGTGTTGTATTCAGCATGAAGTTCGCATTTTGTGTATTGGTTAGTTTAAGTGACCATGGACCAATGGCAGTATGGACATTTTGGTTAAAATTACGAATGTCGGCAGCACTTGTAATTATAATATTGTGTGAGTTTAAATCAATAGTCAGATGTTTGCTGTCAATAGCTATAACGGCTGCGGTGATAGGCATGGTTGCAGTGATGACTAGGTCTTCTGCAGAAATGACAACTGCAGGAGCTTGATCCAGGTGGATGTTCACATTGTAGGAGCTCTGGTTCTGCGCAGTCACGCTTAGTGTAGCTTCATCACCTTCAGCAATGTTAAGTGTGTTGCTGAGCGTGGTAATGGTTGTACCATCGGGATCTGTAAAGGTGTACGGCATGATATAGTAGCCGCTGGGAAGCAGTTTGCTGGCAGGAGCGGATATGCTTCCCAGCATTGTATTGCCGGGGAGATTCACCATACCAGAAATATTAAAAGTGTTGTTATTCCATGCAACCGTGTAGAACTGGTTGGCAAAACTAACGATGAGCTCGTTAGCCGGCAGCACGTTGAGTATGCCGCCCAAGGAGGCGATAAGGGTACTGGTAGGAGTGCCGCTGTAATGGACAATGACCTCATAAGAAATTTCTTCATGGTCAGCTGTGAGGAAGAGTGTAATGCTGCCTAACAGGACGTCTGATAGACTGGCAGCACCCGCTTGGTCTGGGATGGGGAGCGTAGCCGTGGTGATTTCATTGCTAAATGCACCAAAATCTGTAATGATAAAGGCTGATGAGTCATTGGTGATGGTGAGGACCCCGATGTCTGTTTCGGCGTTCAAACACGGCGGTGAAGTACAGGTATTGACGAAGCCGTCAAGGACGATGATTTTTTTGAGCTTGCCTGTGTATTGATCAATGGCATTGTTAATGGTAACGGAAGCAGCTATGGAGCTGGCGGCTTGCAGGTTTGTGATCGTGATGGCGTCCTGCAGGGGAGCGGGTAGTGTGGGCGAGCTGCTGGTATCAGCGGAACTGCAGCTGCTGAGCGCGAAGAAAGTAAACAAACTTAAAAGTATTAAGAAGTGCATGACGATAGGGAACTTATGGGAGCTTATTCAGCTAACTTGAAGTTGTGACTGCTGATTCACTTGCATTAATGATAATATGAAAAGTGTTAATGATGGGGAGATAAGCTATTCTGCGGCAAGTAGTGGCATAGTGGCTGGTTTTACACAACGTTCAGGGGCACGCCCGTGCAGCCATAGTATAATAGCGGGGTATCTTAACTTAACAAGGAGTTATAAATATGGCATATGCAACGAAATCCGTTAAAGTGGCGATCGCTTATGACTTTGATGGAACCTTAGCACGGGGCAATATTCAAGAAAATTCGTTTTTACCGGAACTGGGGATCAGTAAGGAAGACTTTTGGAAAAATGTCCATGAGCTTGCGGAGCAGCATGAAATGGATGAGGTGCTGGCGTATATGTATTTATTGATTGCTAAAGCGCGTGAGCGGGGAAATATTAATTACACGCGGCATGCCATTAAAGAGCATGGACGGGAAGTGAAATATTTTAATGGGGTGGAAAGCTGGTTCACACGCATTAATGGTTATGCAGAGAAATATGGTGTCCAGTTGGAGCATTATGTGATCTCTTCGGGTAATAAGGAGATGATTGAGGGGACATCCATTGCGAAGTATTTCAAGGTGATTTATGCATCGGCGTTTAAGTTTGATGGGAACGATGTGCCCGAATGGCCTGCGTTGGCAGTGAATTATACGAATAAAACACAATATTTATTCAGAATAAACAAGGGGATTAAAAATGCCTGGGATAATACCAAGGTGAATAATTACATGCCCGATAGCAAGCGGTATGTATTATTTCCAAACATGATTTATCTAGGGGATGGTCTGACCGATGTCCCAGCGATGAAGATGATCAACTATCAAGGCGGGCATTCTATTGCATTATATGCGGCCGATAAGTCTGAGAGCAAAAACGAGGCGATGACCTTGGTGGAACAAGGACGGGCGAAGTATGCAATAGAGGCGGATTACAGTGCGGGACGGGATTTAGAGCGGGTTATCCAGGAGCTCATCGCAATGATCTCCGCGCGTGAGCGGATAAGCGGATTTGGCAAAACACTGCGCTAAAGCTAACAAACAATACAGGGAGTGAGGGATGAAAATGCCCAAGACTGGACTTGAACCAGCACAGGATTGCTCCCACAAGCCCCTCAAGCTTGCGTGTCTACCAATTCCACCACTTGGGCATATCATAAGATTTTAGACACTAGCGGGTAGCGGGAATCGAACCCGCCTCATCAGCTTGGAAGGCTAAGGTAATAGCCACTATACGATACCCGCCCGAGTAGCTGTCATTTGTGCACTAATGTAACACTGATCATGCAGGCAAACACAGCTCGGTGCAAAGTATAGTATATCATTAATGCCCCAGTAGCAGTAAAATTTGTCCGATGAAATGCTTTTTGTTTTTGCAGTAGGTTTATTTATTATTAGTTTAAAATTTGTACTTCAATGTTAAAATATTATAAGGAATATTTTATTATAAATATTGTGAGAAGTTGTTAGTTTTTTATTGCGGTTTAATTAAATTTTCATTGTTTATTAAATTTTTTAAATAAACTTTTATAATATTGAAATATTTTTTTTGTTTTTTATAACAAATGGAAATGGTTTGTGTGGATTTTGTGTGTGTAGCTGGTGATTTAAGTTATTTGTGAGTTTCAGTATGTTTGATAGGAGGGGAGGCAGTTATGCAGCAGCTAAAAGAAAGTTCAGACCTTGAGAGCGTCCCGGCAACTCCTGTTACAGCAAATAAAGCAGGTGCAAGGCTACGATATTTTTTGCAAACCAGAGGCCTGCGGCAGGTGCAATTACAACGCCTGGGATTGAACACAGCAAGCATCAGTCAATATATAAAAGGACGTGTGACGATTCCTCCGTATGTGTGTGCCTTGTTGCGCTTGGCTTACAGCCTAAATCCAGACTGGCTGAAGCAGGGACTTGGTACAATGCTGATTTGTCATGAGCAGGAAGCGCAGGTACAACAACGTGAATTGAAAGCGGAATATTTGCCAGCATTGAGTATGCCCAAGCAGGTTGATGTCAAACAGCGGGCTGAAATGATGGCTGCACAAGGCAGACGTCTGCGCACCATGCTTATGGAATTGAAGATTCGCCAACGCGCGCTTGCCCAGTTTGGCATCAGCAGTTCTATGTTCAGCCAATACCTTAGTGCGCGTGTGCGTATTCCCAGTTATATAGCGGCATTGCTGGCATTGGCATATCGGCTGAACCCGCGTTGGCTGCGCAGTGGTACAGGTGTTATGTTTCTTCCTGCCGCACAATTATTCACTGCTCAGTCTCAAACAAGCGCTAGTCAAGTTAGCCAGGATGCCAGGCAAACATCAGCGGCAAACCCTTCAGTAACCACATTTTCCCCCACGCACGATGACAGGCATAAATTGCAGCGTGTGGGAACAGGTGTGACACAAACTGCTCAGCAAGCTGAGTTGCAGCCTGTGCGTCATTTAGGGGTGGTGGCAGCAGGTGTGCCTATTCCTATGCCCGATGATTGGGATGGTGAATATTCATGGGTGAGTGCGCGCCTGCTCAATCAACATCGTGTTGATGACTATTATACGCTTAGTGTCCGTGGTGAGTCGATGATTGAAGCGGGCATTCGTGATGGCGATAAGGTTATTATTCATCATCAGGATACAGCGGAACATGGACAGTTAGCCATTGTATCACTGGATGGGGAGGCCACATTGAAGCAGTTGTTTTTTCGTGAGACACAGGCAGGACGGCATGTGGAGCTGCGGCCTTGCAATAACAACCTATCATCTGTGCTTTTGGACCCTACTGAGTTCCGTGATGTTAAGGTTCACGGTATTTTGGTGGGGTTATTGCGTTAGGCGTTTAGGGTTGGTCACGCTTGGCTGCGTGCTGATATGCGGAGAGCGATACTCCCATTCCCCATTGCAGGCTGTTTGCGATGGTTACAATGGCTGAGAGCTTCGCGTGGGGAAGGTTAATGAAGCTTTTATGAAGCTTCGGGGAAAAAAAAGCGAATTTCAGTTTGTGCGGTTAGTGGACTATCGGAGCCATGGACGGCATTTCTGCCTTTATCTTGCCCAAAACGTGCGCGGACGGTGCCTGGTGCCGCTTGTTTGGGATCGGTGGCACCGATGAGCTCACGATAGCGTTTTATGGCGTCCGTGCCGCTTGCGATGAAAGCAGTGATGTTGTTTGATGTTATGTATGTGACTAATTCATCAAAAAAGGGTCTTTCGCGATGAATGGCATAAAAGGTTTCAGCTTGTTCGCGACTGATACGCAATGTTTGTGTGGCTTCAATGGTGAGACCACCAGCTTTAAGCATGGCGAAAATTGCATCGCTATGACCTGAGCTCAGCGCATCGGGTTTGATGATGCCTAAGGTTTTTTCTATACGCATAATAGGATTAAGGGGTAAAATATAGTAGGATTGTGTAGTAGAAGTTTAGGTTGTGAAGTGCTGCTGGTTAAGCTATGTGATATTATCGGTCAAGCGGTGCAAAACATTGAAATAGTTTATGATGAATAGGGAGCTTACTGTTGAGTTCTGTAAATAAGGTTATTGTTACGCGCCCGCGTAGGCAGCGCAAGCGCTCTGCAGCTTTACGCGCGGCTACATGGGATGCCTTGGCATTAAAAGCGCGTATGCTGAAAAAAAAGTCATTGCAGGAGCTGTTGCGCACACGGAGCTCTCCTGCTGCAATGGACAAATGGCTATTGCAAGCGGGCGATTGTTGTTGTGATGCCACGCGCAGCTATTTGGATGCGGAAGCGTTGCGATTATTACAGCGCGCACTTGTGGAGGCGGATGTAGCAGGACGCCGCGATGCTATGTTCCGCGGAGAACTCATCAATGTCACTGAAAAGCGCGCTGTTTTACATACGCTTTTACGCGAGCCTGCCGGTGTGGCATTGAATGACGTGGTGCATCCGCAAAAACGTGACGTTCTGCGCGTGCAAAAGGCATTTTTAAGTTTTGCAGAAGCTGTGCGTACAGGCAAAGTGCGTGGGATTACGGGAAAGTCATTTCGCTGGGTCGTGTGCATTGGCATCGGCGGTTCGCATTTATGCGTGGAAATGGCGGCAGCGGCGCTTGCTTTTGAACATACGGGACCGCAGCTGCGTTTTGTTGCTAATGTTGACAGTGCCGCGCTTTATACCGTCATGCGTGAAGTGGTGGTGGATGAGACGCTTTTTTTGGTGGCGTCTAAGACCTTCACCACAGAGGAGACCATGAGCAATGCCCAAAAGGCGAAGCTTTGGCTGAGCGCGCAGCTGGGTGCAGCGGCAGTGGCACAACATTTTGCCTGTATGTCTGCGAATAAGGCAGCGGCGCGTGTTTTTGGTATTCTTGCGGAGCGTTGTTTTGAGTTTTGGGATTTTGTGGGGGGACGTTATTCCGTGTGGTCAGCTATTGGGTTGCCGCTTGCCATTGTTATTGGCGCAAAAGCGTTTAAGCAGTTTTTATTGGGCGGGCATGCCATGGATCGGCATTTTAAGGAAGCGCCGTTGATGCTGAATCTTCCCATGCGGTTGGCGATGCTGCATTTTTTTTATCGTACGTTTATGGGTTACACTTCGCGTGTGGTGCTTCCTTATAGCGAACGTTTGAGTAAATTGGTCTTACATTTGCAGCAGTTGGAATTGGAATCGAATGGCAAAAGTGTAGATCTGGATGGCAACGCCATTGCGTATCCCACGGCGCCGGTAATTTGGGGACAGAGTGGAACAAACGGTCAGCATTCATTTTATCAATTTCTCCATCAGGGAAGCGACATTGTTCCAGTTGATTTGATTGCTTTTCAACGCGCAGGCACGCCGTTTGTGCCGGGAAGCGGTACGTGGAAACAACACGATATGAAATTGCAAGCGCATTGTGTGGCACAGAGCGAGGCTTTTGCTTTTGGCTGCACATCGGCGCAACTTGAGCGTCTGCAGCAAACACAAGCTGCCGACCAGTCCGCAGCGGAGCGCAGGCGCCTCAATGCCAATCGCAGCTTTGCAGGCGGCAGACCTTCTACGTTCTTGGTTTTTCCTGAGTTAAATCCATATACGCTGGGGCAACTTTTAGCTTTATATGAACATAAAGTTTTTGTCGAGGGGATTTTGTGGCATATTAATAGTTTTGATCAGTGGGGTGTGGAGTTGGGGAAAGGCATTGCTGCGCAGACGGAGGCACATTTACGCGCGCAAGCGGGAACTTCTGAACCCGGACAGCGTGTGAATTCAGCTTTTCCATTAAGCACTTTTGCACTTGCTGCCCTGCGCCGCTTGCAGGCGATGTCTAAACGTTAAATACTATTCAATAAACACAGAGAATTTTACAAGGGAGAGCTTTTAATTAATAAAATATTTGTTTAATAATTTTTATTACATGGTAAATTTTAGGCTAGGAATTTATTATAAATGGGGAAACATAAATGTATTTTTTGAATGTTCAATAATAGTGATGAGTGGATGAACAGGGTAGTTGGTTAATGTTTGTAACCTAATGGAAGAGGTAAGATAGAAGAATGACTAGGGAAAGCTCCAAATATTGGCAAGAATGGGCTAAACGTTCATGGGGAGATGATCGCAGAGCGACGGGAAGCGATCGCAGGGTACGCAGTGAACGCAGGACACGTGAAGAACGGCGTAAGTGGAATGGTCATACCGTCATGTCAGCCCAGGAACGTCGTGATAATGACAGGCGCAGTCAAACAGACCGCAGGATGCTGCTGGACGAGCGCAGAAGGTAATGACTGAGCTACGTTGTGCAAGCCGACTGGGATGTGTTTATTGCTGATGCAGAATGGTCACACTTAGCCACCACTGATAAAGTGGCGGCCCCTTGTAGCTTAGAGAGATGTCTAAATAAATCAACTCCTGATCGCTTTCCAGAAATTTTGGCGGGAAATGGTGAATGGCAAGCTCATGTGAGCTGATCTTGGTAATCAGATAATTGAGGTAGGGCTGTGTGAGGGAGGTCGTGCGAAGTTTGAGAAAACGCATGGTTCCAGTGCGATCTACCGTTACCAAAGCACTGACCTCGTCCTGTTTGAGCAGGCGATAATTGAGCTGTCTTGGGCCGCGCGGACTGTCTGCATACAGTTGGAGTTTATAAGAAAGTGATTTTTTTAGCTCAATAAAAAACTTCGCTGCCTCGTCGCGGGCAAGCTGGGCCTGATGATAGGTACTGTTATCAATAGCAAAGCGAAAATTTGTTGTATTTTCGCTTTCCAGTCCGCTAGTAAGCGGTTGTTGGTGTGTTGTCGCTGATGCTGGCTGTTCTGCAGGTGTTATTGGCGGGCTGTTCTGCAAAAAACCGTCCTGTTCGCTTGGCGATGTTATGACAAATTGTGCAGCCTCAGTGGAAGTGTTTTCGGCGGCTTTTGAGGCTTTGGCGGGAGTGCTGGTTAGGTTGAGCGGCGCGGGATGAAATTCGCCCAGCAGATGTGTGCGGTTATCTTCACTGTGTTTTAATGTGCCGCTGCCCGTACGTGTTTGGGTGGAAATGATGAAGCTGTCAATGTTTGTTGCAGCTGTTTCACTGTCATCAGTGAGTTCTACAAGCAGCCGTGTGGGCGGTGCATTTTCATCAGCATTGGCCGAGAAATCCTTTAAAAGTTCAGCTAGAAAAGCTGTCCTCAGCAACAAACTCATTACGAGGATATAAACAAGTCCAACAAAAATGAGCGTTTCCAGCCAAATGCTGTGTCTGAGCTGAAAAAGCTGATGAGGAGACATTGTTAGAGTTTGACGAAAATACTTGCCAGGCAATCGCGACCACTCTTATATTCTATTATTAATATTGCTTTTTAGCTGAGAATCATTAATATTTTTGCTGGCTTAGCCATTGATATCACAGCCTGAAAAATTCCTCTCCGTGAGCTGATCCGCTTCCATGACAAAGCTTGTGACCTCAACGAGGGAAGGGGAGGCTGCAAGTGAGCACCTAGGTGCTCGGTGGAAGCTGAACTAGTGCCTTGCAAAGTTCAGTGACCAATTCTTGCTGGGGACGTGTGCCATTGAGGACTAAGAAGCGGCGTGAATTTTGCTGTTCTAAGAAAATCAGCATTAGCCGATGAATCCTTTGAAAGTTCAGCTAGAAAAGCTGTCCTCAGCAGCAAACTCATTACGAGGATATAAACAAGTCCAACAAAAATGAGCGTTTCCAGCCAAATGCTGTGTCTGAGCTGAAAAAGCTGATGAGGAGACATTGTTAGAGTTTGACGAAAATACTTGCCAGGCAATCGCGACCACTCTTATATTCTATTATTAATATTGCTTTTTAGCTGAGAATCATTAATATTTTTGCTGGCTTAGCCATTGATATCACAGCCTGAAAATTCCTCTCCGTGAGCTGATCCGCTTCCATGACAAAGCGCTTGTGACCTCAACGAGGGAAAGGGAAGGGGGCTGCAATTGAGCAACTTAGGCGCGCGGTGGAAGCTGAACTAGTGCCTTGCAAAGTTCAGTGACCAATTCTTGCTGGGGACGTGTGCCATTGAGGATTAAGAAGCGGCGTGAATTTTGCTGTTCTAAGAAAATCAGCATTAGCCGATGAATCCTTTGAAAGTTCAGCTAGAAAAGCTGTCATCAGCAGCAAACTCATTACGAGGATATAAACAAGTCCAACAAAAATAAGCATTTCCAGCCAAATGCTGTGTCTGAGCTGAAAAAGCTGATGAGAAGACATTGTTAGAGTTTGACGAAAATACTTGCCAGACAATCGCGACCACTCTTATTAATATTACTTTTTAGCTGAGAATCATTAATATTTTTGCTGGTTTAGTCATTGATATCACAGCCTGAAAATTTCTCTCCGTGAGCTGATCCGCTTCCATGACAGAAAGCTTGTGACCTCAACGAGGGAAAGGGAAGGGGGGCTGCAAGTGAGCAACTTAGGCGCGCGGTGGAAGCTGAACTAGTGCCTTGCAAAGTTTTCTTGCTGGGGACGTGTGCCATTGAGGATTAAGAAGCGGCGTGAATTTTGCTGTTCTAAGAAAATCAGCATTAGCCGATGAATCCTTTGAAAGTTCAGCTAGAAAAGCTGTCATCAGCAGCAAACTCATTACGAGGAGCTAAACAAGTCCAACAAAAATAAGCATTAATGCTGTGTCTGAGCTGAAAAAGCTGATGAGAAGACATTGTTAGAGTTTGACGAAAATACTTGCCAGACAATCGCGACCACTCTTATTAATATTACTTTTTAGCTGAGAATCATTAATATTTTTGCTGGCTAGTAGCCATTGATATCACAGCCTGAAAAATTTCTCTCCGTGAGCTGAGCGGCTTCCGTGACAGAAAGCTTGTGACCTCAACGAGGAAAGGGAAGGGGGGCTGCAAGTGAGCAACTTAGGCGCGCGGTGGAAGCTGAACTAGTGCCTTGCAAAGTTCAGTGACCAATTCTTGCTGGGGACGTGTGCCATTGAGGACTAAGAAGCGGCGTGAATTTTGCTGTTCTAAGAAAATCAGCATTAGCCGATGAATCCTTTGAAAGTTCAGCTAGAAAAGCTGTCATCAGCAGCAAACTCATTACGAGGAGCTAAACAAGTCCAACAAAAATAAGCGTTTCCAGCCAAATGCTGTGTCTGAGCTGAAAAAGCTGATGAGAAGACATTGTTAGAGTTTGACGAAAATACTTGCCAGACAATCGCGACCACTCTTATTAATATTACTTTTTAGCTGAGAATCATTAATATTTTTGCTAGCTTAGCCATTGATATCGCAGCCTGAAAAATTCCTCTCCGTGAGCTGATCCGCTTCCATGACAAAGCGCTTGTGACCTCAACGAGGAGAAAGGGAAGGGGAGGCTGCAAGTGAGCAACTTAGGCGCGCGGTGGAAGCTGAACTAGTGCCTTGCAAAGTTCAGTGACCAATTCTTGCTGGGGACGTGTACCATTGAGGACTAAGAAGCGGCGTGAATTTTGCTGTTCTAAGAAATTGAGTGCGCGTGCATAAGTGGTGGCGACGGCAGTTCTGAAGCTTTCAGGCAATTGCTCATAAAAATGTGGAGACTCCCTGCGACTTTTTACACGCGTAGTGGAAATGTCAATAGGCACCGTGAGCAGACAGGTCAGATCTGGCACAACGCAGCCATGGGGACTCTTGTAGTCATGCAATGCGTGAAATTCGGCAAAAACATCATTTTGTTTGGCGGCGGATAAAAAACTGGCACCTTGATAGGCGTACGTGGAAAGGTCGTAGCGTGCAGAAAGGATGAGTTTGCCGGCAGCCTGCCAGCTTCGGATATCCTTGCTATGCGCACGGCGATCATTAATATATAACGCTGCCAATTCACGCGCTTCACTGCGTGAGTGGATGCTGCGCGGTGTTTGTGTGCTGGCTTGACGAAGAAAGGCGTTTATATCGGCGGCAGTGGGTGTTTGGGTGGTGGGTTCGGCGGTAAGCACAATATCCTCCACAACGGCATCAGCGACGTCAACGGCCAGGGCGGGAATCTTGGCGTTGAGCATGTTGCAGAGTGCCTGCAGCAGCGTAGTCTTACCGGCACCGTCAATGCCTTCCAATACAATAAAACGCCCGCGCAGCTCTTGTAATGCAGGTTTTAGTGGTGCTTGCGAGGTGACAGGAGACATTGGCGATGGCGATGGTTGTTGTGGAAAGCGTTCTTGAATTAAATTGTCGGTATTTTGGGGAGAGAATTAAAACGTCTTGGACAACTAACGCGCGTGAAACATAGCAGTTTGAGCTTATTATTTCAATTTATGATTAAGTAACATGGGGGAATGCTGGATTGATCCCGCGCGTATAAGAGCCGAAACATTTGAATAATGTGCAATGTTTGCGTAAAGCTTGCAATGCCTTTTTAACATGCGGTTCTGCTTGATCACCAATGAAATCCACATAAAATAAATAGTGAAAAGCTTTTTTCTTGGAAGGGCGTGAAACTAGGTTGCTCATGTTGAGTTTATAGGTTTTAAAGAATTTGAGCGTGTCCACTAATGAGCCGGACTTGTCTTTGGTTGCGAAGATGACCGTGGTCACCCATGGTGCAGCCGTTTTAGCCTCAGTGTTTGGCGGTGTTAAGGTGAGGTGGGCTTGTGATGATGTAGGGGAATTGTGTTTGAGGACAATAAACCGAGTAGTGTTATGATGAACATCTTCTATATTCTTGCGCAGGACTTTCAGCTTGGGATACTCAATGGCCAATTCTTCGGAGGTAATGCAGGCTGCAGTAGGTTGTCTGCATGCCAATTCAGCAGCATGGATGGTGGATTGGGTTTCTTTGACGGTGACATCCGGTAAATGTTCGGAGAGCCAACCTATGGCTTGCTGAAAGGGCTGCGGATGCGAAAGAATGGTTTTAATATCGTTTAGCTTGGTTTTTTGGCTCAGTAGCGCCAACCGGATCGGCATGAAGAATTCTTTAATGATGGTCACATCGGTATTGACCATAAGATCGACGGTTGTGCCGACAATGCCTTCTGTGCTGTTTTCAATGGGAATGACGGCGAGCATTTCTTCTTCGTTGGCTAATGCCTGAAAGATGCGCTGGAAGGTATGATAGGCAACAAATTCAGATGAGGAACCAAAGAGTTTGCGTGCGGCAATATAACTAAATGAACCAGGGCTGCCAATATGCGCTACACGTAAGGGTTTTTCAGTGGCACGTGAGGCAGCAATGAGCTCATGATAAATGATCGTTAGTGTTTGTTTAGAAAGTAAACGATTTAGCTCTGATTTGGAAGGGATTACAGCGTTTGGGTACTCTTGTTTGAAAGTTTTAGCAATACGCTGAAGTGTCTGTTGTTTTTTGCTGAGGATGTTTTCAATAATGTCGTGTTCACGCTGCAGATGATAGATTGGCTGATTGTACTGGCGTTTGAGCGTCCCCACTTGATAGGAGAATAACAGGCGCTTCATAATGCAGGTGATGATGGTTTGATCCAGCTGATCAATTTCTTGTCTGAGTGTTGTTAAGCTGGTTTGAAAAGCTTGACTGCTGGACGATTTCATTGAGATTTTAACAGGGCACTGCGCGCGTAGCTTCCTGAGTTGGAGCAACGATGATAAAATTATAATATCAATCCGATGAAAGCTCATGAAAATGTTTAACAAAGTTTACGGTGATAACAGCTGAAATGCATTTAAGTTTAAGCAGCAGTGAGCATACATTGATCTTTAAGCGTCCGATGCTAACGTCGCGCGGGGAACTTAGGCAGCGAAACGTGTTTTTATTGGAATTGCACGCAGGAGCCGCTGGTGCAGTGCCTGAACGTCATGCGGATTTGAGTGAGTTAAGTCCTTTGACTTTGTATCATCAACGTTTTATAGGTGAAGCGGCGCCGCTTCCCGGGCTGAGTGTGGAGCTGACGACAGGCGGCGGCATTGCTGCTTTGCTTGCTCAGCTGCATTGGCTGTGTACACAACGGCATCACGACCCTTTGGAATATCTAGCGCAGCTTGAGACTTTTCCGGCGCTTGCTTTTGCTTATGAAACAGCTTGGGAGCGGTATTTGGCTGCACAAACTGGTGAACAATCGCATTCGCGTTCGCGTTCACGTTTGGCTGTTTCGGCTTTCACAATGGGAAAACAAGGATTGCGTATAAATGGTCTGGTGTGGATGGGACCAATTGCTGCATTGCTTAAAGCGGCGGAGCAGCTCTGGGCGCGCGGGTTTCGCTGTATTAAACTTAAAGTAGGCACGGATGTGCCGGCGGAGCTAACCCTGTTGCGTGAGCTGCGCCGCCGTCTGCCTGAAGCTGAGCTGCGGCTTGATTTTAATGGGGCGCTAAGTCATTACACGGAAGCGGCGCGCGTATTGGATGCGCTTGCTCCGTTTAATATTCATTCCGTTGAACAACCGATGCCACCGGCAAAAAATGCCGCAGCGCGCAAAAACCTGCGGCATTTGATCAAACATGCTCCTATGCTTGTGGCATTGGACGAAGAACTTATTGGCGTGCATGACAACGCTGCCAAAGCAGAGTTACTGCACCAGCTTGCACCTGTAGGGCTTGTATTGAAGCCGACGCTGCTTGGGGGATTGCGGGCCTGTGAACAGTGGATTGAGTTGGCACAGGAACAGGCGTGTCCGTGGTGGATCACATCGGCACTGGAGAGCAATATTGCGCTCACCGCAATAGGCACTTGGGTGGCTCCGCTGCTTAGCCGTTGGAATAACCATTTGGCGCAAGGATTTGGCACGGGGCAGCTGTTTACAAATAATTTCCCAGCCACCTTAATGCAGCGTGCTGAACACTTATATTATATTAATCCGTCAAAACAACGATGCTAAGTGTAAGAATAAGCAGCTGTGGCACTTGGTTAAATTTGAGCGCTATTTAAGCTAATGGGTGCTATTTTATAAAACGCCATGCAATTTATAAAACGTCATGCAATTTTTTAGTGATTGCTTTAGTAAAACTGGTTGTGTTTATTGGCAATTAAGCTTAAAATTTGAAATTAAGCTTCAAAGTGACGATAGATTAGTGGTAAGGAATTTATTGACTGGGGGCAGTAAAATTTGCTGAAAGTTTAACGAATAAAAACACTAAAAATCATCGTGGTGAAAAATTGCTTATGAAGAAACCTAAGGAAACGGAAGCAGTAAAACCGGAAGAGACCTCACTTACTTCGGCTGAATTGGATGATATTACCAGCAGCATGACAGTAGTCGATGGTGTTAAGGCGGAAGCAGCCGAAGGTAGTGAACTTGAACATACAGCTGTTGATATGAGTAGCGGTGAAGAGGAAATAGTCGCGGCAGAAGAACTTGTCACTGGGCAGCAAGCGACAGAAGTATCAGCTTTCATTGAAGCAGACAGCAATGCCGTGCTCATAGATGGTAGTGTGCAGCCTAATATTGGTGTGGATAGTGCTTCATCACCGGATGTGCTTGCTGAGTTTGAGCGTGAGCTTCAGCATAAAAGGAGCTTGGCTAAACAAACCGAGGCACAGGCACCAGCTGATGAAAGCACTGATGACGTGGTGCCGGAGCTGAAAACTGATGAAGTGGTGCCATTGGAGGCGATGAATGAGCTGAATGCCAAAATAGATGGGATGAAGTCAGTTGTTAAAGGTGCAGCGGAGCTGAAAGCGGTTGAAGAACCTGATATGCAGAATATTCCACAGGCAACAGAAGAGCTGACCGTGCAAAAGTCTGAAAATATTGAAACTTTTGCGAAAGCTGGTGCCGTTAGCGATCAAATGGAGCAGTGGGGAGAAGAACTTGGCATCACCGAAAAAAGTCTGGCAGCTATTGGTATTGACGAAAAAGCGCAGGATGGCGACAAGGAAGCGCAAGCGGTGGAGCAGCAAGCTGTTGTGCCCAATACAGCTGACAATGTAACTGACGATACAGCTGACAATGTAACTGACGATACAGCTGATAATGTAGCTGACGATACAGCTGATAATGTAGCTGACGATATAGCTGATAATGTAGCTGACGATACAGCTGATAATGTAGTTGACGATATAGCTGATAATGTAGCTGACGATATAGCTGATAATGTAGTTGACGATATAGCTGATAATGTAGTTGACGATATAGCTGATAATGTAGCTGACGATATAGCTGATAATGTAGCTGACAGTGTGAATGCAGTTTACAGTGCCAAAGAAAGTGTTGGACTGGCAGGGGAGGAACTTGATGCCATTGTCACCAATCTGGATAAAACAGGCGGCAAACTGGAGAAAGCTAAGCCGATGACCTCGTCTCCCTTAGAAGAGCGTGAAATCATGGTAAGCAGTGAATTCAGGGATTTATTCATGTATTTGGATAACCTTATGGGGAGCTTGCCCAAACGCCAATTAGAGATTTTTGCACGCTCTCAGCATTACAGGAAATATACGAATATTATTAGCAAACTTAAAAATGGGCAGCATTAGGATACGACGTGGAGCTTAAGCTGGTGAACTGTTTGTTAAAGGAGCACTTGGGTGTCATTATATAAAAAGAGTCTGGAAGTGCATTATGCAGATTTTATTGCGCAGACTTTTGGCGAAGACGATGTCAAACTGAGCAAGCGTCTGCGAAAGCTGGGATTTGCCCAAACAATTGCGCAGGCTGAGCAGGCGGAAATTTATGAAAAAGTATTGATGCCATGTCTGAGTGACGCGCACGTTCATGAGCCAAGTAAGGCAACGGAGTTGGCGCGTGCAATTGGCTACAAACTTAAGTTAGTGCGCAAGTATTTGCAGATTAAGGAGTTTTATTTATTCACAATTGCCATTAAGCGTCGTGAATTGCAATTGGTATATGGAGTAAACGCTTCGACTAAGCTGCGCAACGCTAAATATACCAAACAGTTACTGCTTAGTGACGCACATTTGCGCGTTTTGCAACAGAAAGCAGCGGACAATGCTAAGCTTGCGCAGCTACTGGGGGAGAGTGTGAGTCTTTTAGTGCCGACATCGTTGAAACAATGTTTATTTCACGTTATGCGTATGAATGAGCAGCCGCAGGCATTGATTGTGATGCGTACAGAGTACGATCGTGACCATTATCTGTATGTGGAGAAACCGCTTGGCAGTTTATTGGATTGGGCTTTTTTACCGGAATTGCAGCAACGCTGGCAGCCGTCGCAACGGGCCGTGAAAGCTAATGTGCAGTTGGCGAAACAATCGGAGCAGGATCAAGAGCAGGCAAACGCTCTCAATTTGCCACAGGTTTTAAAACAATTTACGGTCAATTTTCTTGCGCCTATTGAGATTGCTGACTATGATCAGGGGCTGAATGTATTGCTGCGATTGTTGCGGTTGGAAACGTTTTTGGTATTTGAAGCACAGGATGAGGCGCTGCTGGAAGCATTAGCTGAAGCGGCTGCCGATGAAACTGAAAAGCAGGCTGCTTTGCCAGCGGAAGACACTGCCAATGATGCTGCAGAAGAGCAAACGGACGAAGCAGACACTTGGTATGAAGAAGAATATTATGATCCGGATGCTGAAACTAAAGCGCAGTACGATGAAACTTCTGAAGACGAGGAATTGGAAGCGGAGCAGGAAGACAGCGCGCCCTTGCCTGAACCGATGTTTGAATTAAAGTTTGCTTATGGTCTCAAAGACGAGGTGCTGAGTGCTGAGCGTTGCGTGCCGATGAGTCTTTTAACGAAGGATGAGGTGCCGCAGCTTTGTTATCAGATTTTCAAGGATCAGCAGATGATGAAAAATAAGGATGCAATCCTGCTGGAGGTGACCCCGGCTAAACGGATTTTAGTATTGATGTCCGAACGCGATGCTTCGCATTTTGATACATTGGTAGCGCATGAGAAGGTGAGCGCACAGGATATGTTTGCAGGATTTTTGTCGGGTATGCTTGATTTTTATTACTCGCGATCTTCGTTTTAGCTGGTAACGGCAATTTCTTTATCATAATATAATATTTATGTAGCCCTGCATGTTTGTATTTGGCAACATGCTTCAGGAAGCTTAGTGTTGAGGACGGCAATTGGAATGAGCTTGAAACTGCTTCAGTACGGAAATCCGCTTTTGCGTAAGATTTCACAACCGCTGCCGAAAGTGACCTCAGAGCTGCAAAAGTTGGTCACTAAGATGAGCGTGCTTATGCACAAAGTTCAAGGCATTGGTCTTTCGGCTATTCAAGTGGGTGTGCAGCAGCGTCTTTTTATTATGCAGATTCCAGAACTTCATGAGCAAGTGAGGGTATTCATCAATCCGGTGATTGTCAAACTTTCGCGTGATCGCTTTATTTACAAGGAGGGGTGTCTTTCCATTCCAAGAGTATTATTTGAAGTGAAACGACCGCGTTCATTGATGCTGAGTTATCGTGACTTGCAATGGGCAGAGCAGGAAATAGTGGCAGAGGAATTGGAAGCCATTTGTATTCAGCATGAGTTGGATCATTTGAATGGGAAATTATTTATTGATCACGTGAAAGGGAAAGCCAACTTGCGCCGTTTGCGTGAACTGATGGAAGCGGAAGGGTTTGGTTGGCAGCACCAGAAAGCTGCTGCTGCCAAATCACAGCTTCATGCTGTTCAGGCAGCTGATGGTGTGGGCTGAATTTGACGATGAAACAGCAAATTCTGATGTTATGTGTCGGTAATCACTGCCGCTCTCCGCTTGCGCATACGCTGTTAGCAAACATGATACGGGAGCAGCAGTTAACAGCACGTTTTAGTGTGACCTCAGCCGGTTTAGGCGACTGGCATGAAGGACAGCTTGCAAATGCTGAGACGCGCGCCAATGCACGGACACACGGAGTGGAAATCACCCATCGCTCACGCGTCTTCACTGAAAGCGCTGCTGATGAAGCAACCTTTGTTTTTTCAATGGATCGTTCCATTCATGCGGAGGCATTGGCGAGTATGCCGGCGCGTGTTCACGCTAAGTTTCATTTATTCCGTAAGTTTGAAAGCAATGCAGAAAGTATAGACGTCCCAGACCCTTATTATGTGAATAATTTTGAGCAAATTTATCAGATTATTGAGCGCAACTGTCTGTTGATCTTAGCGCAACTGGTTGCAGGTAAGCTGGAAGCTTAAGTGGTGGAACCATATAACTAAAATGACATTACGCAGCAGCGATTGGTACGGCAAGCAGAATCGCGATGGGTTTATCCATCGCAGTTGGATGAAAAATCAAGGTTTCCCGGCACATGTTTTCAAGGGAAAACCGGTGATTGGGATTTGCAATACCTGGTCAGAGTTCACGCCTTGCAACAGCCATTTGCGGACTTTGGCGGAAGCCGTCAAACGCGGGGTTTGGGAAGCGGGCGGGTTTCCCTTAGAGTTTCCAGTGACCAGCCTTGGCGAGACGCAGCTGCGTCCGACGGCAATGCTGTTTCGCAATCTGCTGGCAATGGATACAGAAGAGTGTTTGCGCGGTTATGGCATGGATGGCGTGGTGCTTTTGGGCGGCTGCGATAAGACGACGCCCGGGCAGCTGATGGGCGCAGCGTCAGTGGATTTACCAACATTGGTGGTCTCGGCAGGACCGATGTTAAGCGGCAAGTATAAGGGTAAAAATATTGGTTCGGGAACGCATGTATGGCGGTTTGCGGATGCCATGCGCAGCGGAACCATGACGCGCGCGGAGTTTATGGACGCTGAGAGCGGCATGTCGCGCTCGCCTGGGGTCTGTATGACCATGGGCACCGCTTCGACAATGGCGTGTTTGGTGGAAGCGATGGGCTTGAGTTTGCCGCAAAATGCCAGTTTGCCAGCGGTGGATGCACGGCGTGTGGCACTTGCGCACGAAAGCGGCAATCGCATTGTGGCGATGGTGCGCGAGCAGCTGGTGCTTTCACAGGTGCTCAGTCGTGCCAGTTTTGAGAATGCTATTATTGTCAATGCGGCAATTGGCGGTTCAACGAATGCTGTGCTGCATCTTTTGGCGATTGCAGGGCGCTGCGGCATAACGCTTCAGCTTGATGATTTTGACAAGCTTGGCGGGGACGTGCCGTTACTGGTGAACTGTCTGCCGGCGGGGCAGTATTTGATGGAGGATTTTTGTTACGCGGGCGGGATGCCTGTGGTTTTGCACGAATTGCGTTCACTGTTGCGCGGCGATGCTGCCACAATTTTAGGTGAAGCTAAACCTATTGCTGCTTATGGTATGGGCGCAGAATGTTATAATCGCGACGTTATTTATAACAGCGACCAGCCGCTGAAACCTGCTGCGGGCATTAAGGTTTTGCGCGGAAATTTGGCGCCGCGCGGCGCCGTCATTAAAACGGCTGCGGCAACGGAAAAATTATTGGAACATAAAGGCCCAGCCTTGGTGTTTGAAAACATCGAGGACCTCAATGCACGTATTGACGATCCCAACCTAGAGGTGACGGCAGAGCATATTCTGGTCTTGAAAGGGGCGGGCCCGCGCGGTTATCCCGGTATGCCTGAGGTGGGTAATTTCTCATTACCCCAAAAACTACTTGCGCGCGGCGTGAAAGATATGATTCGCATTTCCGATGCCCGCATGAGCGGTACAGCTTTTGGCACAGTCGTTTTACACGTGGCACCAGAGGCGGCATTGGGGGGAACTTTGGCTTGTGTGCAGACAGGCGATATAATTGAGCTTTCGCTTAACAAACGTAAACTGGAACTGCATGTTCAGACTGATGAACTTAAGCGGCGTCAGGCAGAGCTGGCTGTGAAAATGCAAACAGCACCGCCTGCATCGGATAATAAGCGCTATTCACGCGGCTACTATTGGCTCTACACGGAACACGTTATGCAGGCGGATACGGGTGCTGATTTTGATTTTTTAGTGGGCAAAAGCGGACATCACGTCACACGCGAGTCGCACTAAGCTTAACCGTGATAGTTGTTCACCATTATCAGCGACTATCCACAATTATCCACAATTGTCTACTATCCATTGTTGTCTATTGTTATCCAATGATGATGAACATACTTGATTTTTGCCGCGGAGAACCTTCATGAAAACAAGCTCAGCCCCTTATCCCTACCTGCTCAAGTTTGCACTTTATCTTAAAAACCCCCAGTTGGCGCAATTTCCACCCAATGCAGAAGCTCTCACCAATGCTGATGCCATTGCCACCAATGCTAAGCTGAAAATCCCCACAGTAACAACGTTTGTTGTGCCATTGGAAGCCATTAAGGACAAACGGAGCATTACTGGACAAGCTTTCATGAGGCTGGCGGAGGGGGGCTGCAGAGCTTGGCTGTGAAAATGCAAACAGCACCGCCTGCATCGGATAATAAGCGCTATTCACGCGGCTACTATTGGCTCTACACGGAACACGATGCAAGCGGATACGGGTGCTGATTTTGATTTTTTAGTGGGCAAAAGCGGACATCACGTCACACACGAGTCGCACTAAGTTTAACCGTGATAGTTGTTCACCATTATCGGCAACTATCCACAATTGTCTATAATTGTCTATTGTTATCCAATGATGATGAACATACTTGATTTTTGCCGCGGAGAACCTTCATGAAAACAAGTTCAGCCCCTTATCCCTACCTGCCCAAGTTTGCACTTTACCTGCTCAAGTTTGCACTTTATCTTAAAAACCCCCAGTTGGCGCAATTTCCACCCAATGCAGAAGCTCTCACCAATGCTGATGCCATTGCCACCAATGCTAAGCTGAAAATCCCCACAGTAACAACGTTTGTTGTGCCATTGGAAGCCATTAAGGACAAACTGGAGCATCACTGGACAAGCTTTCGTGAGGAGGCTGGCGGAACTTGGCTGTGAAAATGCAAACAGCACCGCCTGCATCGGATAATAAGCGCTATTCACGCGGCTACTATTGGCTCTACACGGAACACGATGCAAGCGGATACGGGTGCTGATTTCAATTTTTTAGTGGGTAAAAGCGGACATCACGTCACACGCGAGTCGCACTAAGTTTAACCGTGATAGTTGTTCACCATTATCGGCAACTATCCACAATTGTCCATTGTTGTCTATTGTTATCCAATGATGATGAACATACTTGATTTTTACCGCGGAGAACCTTCATGAAAACAAGTTCAGCCCCTTATCCCTACCTGCCCAAGTTTGCACTTTATCTTAAAAACAGCCCCAAGAGCTTGGCGCAATTTCCACCCAATGCAGAAGCTCTCACCAATGCTGATGCTATTATGCTAAGCTGAAAATCCCCACAGTAACAACGTTTGTTGTGCCATTGGAAGCCATTAAGGACAAACTGGAGCATCACTGGCAAGCTTTCGTGAGGGGGCTGGCGGAACTTGGCTGTGAAAATGCAAACAGCACCGCCTGCATCGGATAATAAGCGCTATTCACGCGGCTACTATTGGCTCTACACGGAACACGATGCAAGCGGATACGGGTGCTGATTTTGATTTTTTAGTGGGCAAAAGTGGACATCACGTCACACGCGAGTCGCACTAAGTTTAACCGTGATAGTTGTTCACCATTATCGGCAACTATCCATAATTGTCCATTGTTGTCTATTGTTATCCAATGATGATGAACATACTTGATTTTTACCGCGGAGAACCTTTATGAAAACAAATTCAGCCCCATATCCCTACCTGCCCAAGTTTGCACTTTATCTTAAAAACCCCCAGTTAGCGCAATTACAAGCGCGGCTGGACGAAGCGCAAACAGCCCTGCAAGAGCTGCTGGCGCAATTTCCACCCAATGCAGAAGCTCTCACCAATGCTGATGCTATTGCCACCAATGCTAAGCTGAAAATCCCCACAGTAACAACGCTTGTTGTGCCATTGGAAGCCATTAAGGACAAACTGGAGCATCACTGGACAAGCTTTCATGAGGCTGGCGGAGGGGGGCTGCAGAGCTTGGCTGTGAAAATGCAAACAGCACCGCCTGCATCGGATAATAAGCGCTATTCACGCGGCTACTATTGGCTCTACACGGAACACGATGCAAGCGGATACGGGTGCTGATTTTAATTTTTTAGTGGGCAAAAGTGGACATCACGTCACACACGAGTTGCACTAAGTTTAACCGTGATAGTTGTTCATCATTATCGGCAACTATCCACAATTGTCCATTGTTGTCCATTGTTATCCAATGATGATGAACATATTTGATTTTTACCGCGGAGAACCTTTATGAAAACAAATTCAGCCCCTTATCCCTACCTGCCCAAGTTTGCACTTTATCTTAAAAACCCCCAGTTAGCGCAATTACAAGCGCGGCTGGACGAAGCGCAAACAGCCCTGCAAGAGCTGCTGGCGCAATTTCCACCCAATGCAGAAGCTCTCACCAATGCTGATGCTATTGTCAACGCTAAGCTGAAAATCCCCACAGTAACAACGCTTGTTGTGCCATTGGAAGCCATTAAGGACAAACTGGAGCATCACTGGACAATCTTTCGTGAGCTGGCAGAGCTCATGTCCTCGCCGCAGCATATAACGGTGAAAGAGGCAGCGGCGCCATTGATGGCGGATTTTTTTACAGCATTGGAACAAAATCAACAGCTGGCGTCATGGTATCGTTATTTATCAAAACATGCTGAGGGATTGAGCGCTGCTGAGCGTAAGGCACTCAGCGACGCGCTTCGTGACTTTGATTTGGCGGGTATTTATCTGGATGAACATAAACAGCAGCAATTTAGAAAACTGCAGGGCAAGCTTGCAAAGCTGAACGCACGTTTTGCCAGTCACTTGCTTACCGCCTCAGCTGAACAAGAGTTTTTGTTGGTTGATGAGACAGCAGTCGCAGGCTTGAGCTCAGAAGAACGCACACGCGCGCAAGCTTTATTTGCCGAGCAACAGGCACAATCGCCAGCTTCATCGCCATCGCCAGCTTCATCGCCATCGCCAGCTTCATCGTCAGCGCCCGCTGCAGCAGCAGCAGCTGAACAAGGTTATGCTTTTGCGCTTACCGATGCCACGTACGTCAATTTCATGAAGCAGGTGAAACCGGAAGCTTCACGCGCGGCTTTTTACAAGTTATATTTCACACGGGCCACAACAGGCAAGCTGGACAATACGCCTGTGATTGAGCAGCTGCTGGAAACGCGTACGGAGAGCGCTGCATTGTTGAGTTTTACTAGTTATGCGGAGCTGCAGCTCAAACGGCATTTAGTAGCGGATGCGGAGCGGGTTTTTGATTTTTGTGCGCAGCTTGCCGCGGCTGCAAGGCCGCGTGCATTGGAGGAGTTGGAGCGTTTGCGTGAACTGAAAGCGCAGCACAGCGGTACCCCCGAACTTTTTCCCTGGGATGCCCATTATTATGCGCAGCTTTATAAAGAAACCCATTTTGCACTCAGTGAAGCTGAGCTGAAACAATATTTCCCGCTTACAAAGGTCTTAGCGGGCTTGCTGGAAATAATGCGGCGTGTCTTCGGCTGCCACTTTGTTTGTGAGGACAAACGCGCACAGGCACACACGCCGTTCTGGCACCCCAGCGTCATGTTTTACACGCTTTACGATGAACAGACTCAGGCGGTACTTGGGCATATTTACATGGATCTGTTTGCGCGCAAACATAAACAGGGCGGGGCGTGGATGGATGTTATTTCCTATCCCAAGCCTGCACGCGGCGAGGCGGCTGTGGCATTTCTTGTTGCCAACTTTACACCGCCGGATGCTGCTGGGCAGACGTTATTGACCCATCGCGATGTGGAGACGCTCTTTCATGAAATGGGACATTGTTTGCATCATCTGCTGACACGCGTGGAGCTGCGCGCAGTGGCAGGCCTCAATGGCGTCCCCTTAGAAGGCATTGAATTCCCTTCACAATTTTGTGAACGCTGGAGCTGGGAGCCGCAAGCCTTAAATTTGCTGACCGAACATCTGCAAACACAAAAGCCGCTCCCAGACGAGTGGATAAAAAAATTACGCTCTGCACGCAACGCGTTCAGTGCATTGGCAATGATGACGCAGCTGGAATATAGTTTATTGGATATGTCCTTACATCATCGTTACGGGCAGCTGGCGCCGCGTAAGCGTGTTGCGGATTATCTTGCAGCTTTGCGGGCGGAAGTGAGTGTGTGGAAATATCCTGCGTATGCAAAGTTTGAAAATCAATTTCTGCATATTTTTTCACACGGATACGCAGCCGGTTATTATTCGTATTTATATGCGAATATGTTCTCAGCCGATGCTTTTGCACCATTTAAAGAGCAGGGTATATTCACCGCCCGTTTAGGCGCTGAGTTTCGGCGAATATTTTTTGCGCAGGGCGGCAGCCGTCCGTTTTTGGACTTGTACACGGAGTTCAGAGGCGCGGAACCCAATGTAACACCGCTGTTGCGGGAATTGGAAATTATAGCGTAGTGTTTGTCGTTGAGCAGCAGCTGCGCAGCATTCCGCTGCGCAGCTGTAAGACGCTGTTATTGCACTACGTAAGTGCAGTCTATCGTGGTTTCCAGCTGGGTATTAATTGCCTCGCATTGCTGCTCTGCTGATAGCGGATTATTTTTCAGCACAGGGTACTGGCTGGCTGAGCCAAAGTTCCAGATGGTATCATCCCAGTTTGCAAAAATCCCATTAGTGCCTGTTGGTGATTGCAGACTGCTGGAGTTTTGACCATTATCAGTAAGCGTTGCGCTGGTGTTCAGCGTGTTATCGTAATAGCTGGCACTGGCGGTGATATCATCCTCGTCTGTGGGCGCTAAACCATAATTTGTGTCAGGGGTTCCCGTCACCTTTGCCGCAGTGTAGGAATTCGTGATGCTTACCGTACTACTACTACTATATGGCGGATTCGGCAGAACACCGCCCAAGCTGCCACTGTCGGTATGTAGTGTGCCGATAAAAACATTGTTATTAATGTTAAGGCTTCCCGAGAAGCAAATATCCACTCACCCCACCGGCATAGTACCATTGCTAGCGGTAACGATTGCTGCGGCGAAATTTGCGTTGAGAGTGCCAGATGAAGACCCTGCGATGCCGCCTGCGTCTAGAGTTACTTGCCGAGATGGTAGCATTAGAGACGGCATTGCTGGTGAGGGTTCCACTAGAAAGCACAAGCCCTGCGATGCCACCTGCATTGGAGTTACTTGCCGAGATGGTCGTATCAGAGACGGCATTGCTGGTGAGGGTTGCATTAGAATAGACCTCCCCTGCGATGCCGCCTGCGTAGTTACTGGTTGTCGAGATGGTTGCATTAGCGACGGCATTGTTGTTGAGGGTTCCATATGCATACCCAGCGATGCCACCTGCGTAGTCGTTACTTGCGGTGATAGAAGTATCAGAGACGGTATTGTTGCTGAAGTCTCCTGATGAAGACCCCGCGATGCCGCCTGCGTACTTACTACTTGCGGTGATGGTCGCATCAGAGACGGCATTGTTGCTGATGATTGCAGAAGACGACGTACTCCCCACGATGCCGCCTGCGCTATTGCTTGCGGTGATGGTCGCATTGGAGACGGCATTGCTGCTGATAGTTCCATTTCCATATCCTGCGATGCCGCCTGCTTGAATACTTGCCGAGATGGTTGCATTAGAGACGGTATTGTTGCTGAAGTCTCCTGATGAATAACCAGCGATGCCGCCTGCTCCATTACTTGCGGTGATGGTTGTAGCACCAGAGACGGTATTGTTGCTGAGGAGTCCATATGCCTGCCCAGCGATGCCGCCTGCGTTAGAGCTACTTGCGGTGATGGTTGTAGCACCAGAGACGGTATTGTTGCTGAAGTCTCCTGATGAATAACCAGCGATGCCGCCTGCGTGAGTGCTTGCCGTGATGGTAGCATTAGCGACGGCATTGCTGCTGGTGAGGGTTCCACCTGAAGACCCCGCGATGCCGCCTGCGTACTTACTAGCTTGCGGTGATGGTCGCATCAGAGACGGCATTGTTGCTGATGATTGCAGAAGACGACGTACTCCCCACGATGCCGCCTGCGCTATTGCTTGCGGTGATGGTCGCATTGGAGACGGCATTGCTGCTGATAGTTCCATTTCCATATCCTGCGATGCCGCCTGCGTAGTTATTACTTGCGGTGA
>CBDFMP010000008.1:0-4433 GCA_965249715.1 Spirochaetota bacterium
AAAACAAGTACTGAGAATCAGCGAGCATAAACAGACGGATATGGAAACCTTGACAACATCACAACCCACTAAGCCCGTAAAAACGGCAAAAACATCCCCACAGCAGCCGCAACAACCTGCTGCACAAACATTGCAAGCTAAGCGGACAGGCAAAGCTAAACAGACTAAAAACAGCTTATTTCAAGAAGTATTTGGAGAAATTTCCAAAACGATTATTGGTATGGAGGAAGCGATTGAGCAAATCCTCATTGCATTTCTCACACGCGGGCATATTCTTTTAGAAGGTCTGCCGGGACTGGCTAAAACAATGCTCATTAAAACTTTTGCCGACATCTCAGGATTGGAATTCAAACGCATCCAATTCACTCCCGATCTCTTGCCCGGTGATATTTTAGGCACGCAGATCTTTGATCAGAAGACAGGCACTTTTATCACACGTAAAGGGCCGCTGTTTTCCAACATTGTCCTTGCCGATGAGATCAATCGCGCTCCGTCCAAAGTACAATCCGCACTGCTAGAAGCCATGCAGGAAAAACAGATCACCATTGCAGAAAAGACGTACAATCTTAACCCGCCCTATTTAGTGCTAGCGACACAAAATCCCATTGAGCAAGAGGGAACGTACCCGTTACCGGAAGCACAGCTAGATCGTTTTATGCTGAAAATTATGGTGAATTATCCCAGCAAAGCAGAAGAGGCACAAATTGTCAAACAGCATATGCTGGCAGCGGACGTCACTTTTGCCAATGTGCTTTCTAGCAGTAAAATTAAAAAGGGTCAGGAACAAGTGGAAGCAGTGTACATCGACGATCGGCTGATCCGCTACATAGTGGAATTGGTGAATGCCTCACGGCACCCGGAGCGCTACCAGCTTAAACAGGGATTTATCAATTTTGGCGCTTCGCCGCGGGCAGCCATTGATCTGGCACGCGCCGCTAAGGCTACTGCCTTCATCAATGGGGACGACTACGTCAAAACAGATGATATTAAACGCGTTGCCCATCCCGTTATGCGCCATCGCATTCTCACCAGCTACGAAGCTGACGCCAATAACATCACAACAGACGACATCATCACTGAGTTATTGAGTCAGGTCAAGGTTCCTTAAACCCTTAAAGCGGCAGCTCAGTTTCCATGGCGCTATTTCTAAAGTCAAGGCAAGCTTCAGCGCCGCAGGGCACTGCGCGCAAGTCTATCCATTCCCCCCTCAGCAGCAATGATCAAACAGCGGAGGAACAGAAGCAATATCTAAGCCTGCTTAAACAGATCCGCAGCATTGAGCTGAAGCTTAAAACATTGGTCAACAATGTATTTGCAGGTGAATACCGCTCGCGGTTTAAGGGCAGCGGCATGGAGTTCGACGAAGTACAGGAATATGTCTCTGGCGATGACATTAAAACCATTGACTGGAATGTAACGGCACGGATGAACCGTCCCTTTGTAAAACGTTATCATGAAGAACGTGAGCTTGTTTTTATGTTGGCAGTGGACATATCGGCTTCCGTCCATTTTGGCAGCACGGAGAAATCCAAACACGATGTGGCGGTGGAAATTGCAGCAATGTTGGCATTATCAGCATTTAAAAGCCGCGATAAAATTGGGCTGTTGCTGTTTACGGATGAAATGGAATTTTACATGCCGCCTGCACGCGGGCGCAATCATGTTTTACGCATTATCCGCGAGCTGATCTGCCGCCACCCGCGCTCCATGAAAAGTCAATTAAATGCACCATTGCAAACACTGGCAAAATTGTTAAAAAAACGCAGCGCCATTTTTTTGATTTCGGATTTTTTATATCCCATTGACTATCATAAGGCACTGCAGCAATTGGCACATCGCCATAAACTCATGGCTATTAAAATTTACGATGCTCATGAACGCGTTTTTCCCAAAATGGGATTGGTGGAGCTGGAAGATGCTGAAAGCGGGATGCTGCGCGTTGTGGATACAAGCGCGTTGGCAGTACGGCGGGCGTATCAAGAGCAATTTGAACAACATGGCGCGGCGCTCAAACATTTATTTAAACACCTGCGCGTGCCATTTTATTCGTTGCTGCTCAAGGATGATTATCTGAGTGAGCTCATGTTATACTTTAAAAGCCTCTGATGGCAACTGAGCGTGTTACAACCCTTGTGTTGCAAAGAGGGACTGTTGCTGAGTAAGTCCAACAACCATTTTTTTATGTCGTCTGCCACTCACCAAGCCGTTGGTGCTAATTTTCTTCGTTTTTTGATAGCCCAACGCGCCTTGTATTTCAGCACTGCGGCAGCGGGCGGTTTCACCACTAAGAGCGGCAGAGTTTCACCGTATTTCATTAATTTTGGACAGCTTTATCACGGAGAAGCTTTAGCGTGTTTAGCGAAATTTTATGGCGATTGGATCCTGCAGGCGCTTGCTGCGGGGAAGCTGGCACCGTTCAACACCATTTTTGGAGCTGCCTATAAAGGCATTCCCTTAGCAGTCGCGCTCACATTGTATTTGAATACGCACAAAACAACCCTCAGCAAACGGGGGATCCACACACTGAGTTATGCTTTTGACAGAAAAGAAGCCAAGTTGTACGGTGATGGCGGGATGACCGTGGGAGCGCCAATTAGTGCTGAAAGCCGCTTGCTGCTGGTGGACGATGTACTAACCGCCGGGCTTTCGCTCAGCCAGCTGGTGAAGTTGCTCCGTACGCTGAGTCCTGCAGCAAAGATTGTGGCAGCACTTGTGGGCGTAGATCGTGAGGAGTCAGCTCATGACGCGCTGCAGCAAGCAGCCGCACAAACTGAGCAAAGTACCCCATCCACCTCCTTAAGCGCCAAAGCAGCGCTTAAGCTTATTCATCCTTTTCCCAGCTACGCGCTCAGCAGCATTCGTCAAGTGCTCACACTCAAACAACAAACAGCGCCGCACCAGCAAGCTTTTGCATTAACAGCAGCAGAACGCAATGCCATTGAAATTTATCTCAATCAATATGCAGTCACCGCTGCGTAATGCTTGCAAAAAGAAAATTTAAAAATAAAAATAACATTATAATTTAGCAATATTCAGTTAGCTGATGATGAGCTCCAAAAAAACAATTACACTCAGACCCAGCGGTCTGGAAACACTTTATTATCACGTCACGGCAGCATCCGCGCCTGTTGCAGAACGCCAACATGCCTGTGTAGCGGCACCGGGAGAGGCTCCTGCCAACAGAGAAGCGTGGGAAGCGGGGGCATTGACTGGTGCCAGTATTCTGCGGCATCCCAGCTTAAAACGGCACGTCGCTCAGCTTCCTCAGCGAGTGGTGGCAATACAGCTGGACGGTGTTGTGTATGATCTGATGACTCCCATTGAAACCGATGCCGCCCTCAAGCTGATCAGCATTACGGATGCGCTGGCACTGCCCATTTACCGCCACACCGCAGCACATGTTATGGCTTATGCCATAAAAAAACTTTTCCCGGATGTACAGTTGGCAATAGGCCCGCCCATTGATAACGGGTTTTATTACGATTTTGACAACGTTACGCTGAAAAACGAAGATTTTACAGCAATCGAAAAAGAAATGCGCCGCATCATTAAACAGCCGTATAAAAACGAACGTTATGAATTATCGCGTTCAGCGGCACTCGCAAAGTTTAAAGACGAACCTTACAAGCTGGAAATTATTGAAGCTCTGCCTGCAGCTGCTACTATTAGCTATTATAAAATGGGGGATTTTAGCGATCTATGCAAAGGACCGCACCTTCCCGGTATTGCCAATATTAAAGGTTTCAAGCTGGCACGGCTGGCTGGAGCGTACTGGCGCGGCAATGAAAAAAACAAAATGCTCACCCGCCTTTATGCACATTGTTTTCGTGATGAAGAAACGCTTAAAACCTATACCAAGGAATTAGCCGAACGTGAACGTTATGAACACAATAAAGTAGGTCGTGAGCTAGGGCTGTTCATCAGTGATCCCATGGTGGGACAGGGTCTCCCACTAATGACGCCTAAGGGGACACTTGTGAAACAACTCTTGCAAAGCTGGGTGGAAAACGAGGAACGTAAACGCGGCTACCAACATACGCTTACGCCGCTCATGGCCAAAAGCGAGCTTTATAAGGTCTCAGGGCATTGGGATCATTATCAAGACAGCATGTTTATTATTCATAGCGGCACTGAGGATTTTGCGCTCAGGCCCATGACCTGCCCGTTTCACTTTGCTCTTTACAATAACGACCGCCATAGTTATAAGGAGCTGCCTATTCGTTATGCTGAGACTAGCATACTTTTTAGAAATGAAGCATCCGGTGAAATGCACGGTCTGACACGCGTACGCCAATTTACCCTTAGCGACGGACACATTATCTGCCGTCCAGATCAAGTCGAAGCTGAATTTAAAGCTTGTTTGGATTTATTGCTGTATTTCTTAAAAACACTGGACATCAAAGCTTACAGTTTCAGGCTTTCGAAGTGGGATC
>CBDFMP010000009.1:0-8206 GCA_965249715.1 Spirochaetota bacterium
CAGCTTGAGAAAGTCTGCTGAGAAATCGCCGATAACAAGCTGCGGATACTCCACCAAGTCCGTCACAACCGGCAAGAGCTGTTCCAACTTCAGCACTTCCCAGCCGTACTGCTCTGCCAGCTCTTTCAGCCCGCGCTCAATCAGCTGCATACGCTCCGCTCGCCGCGGCAATACATAATGTTTGACCAGCAATTTCTCCCAATCATCACTGGAAGGAACAGTGATAGCCGTTCCATTAAAATCGGTACTCTCACTCAGCCAGCGATGCCCATACGTCACGCGTCCGCTTGCCACCCCCGCCCAATGAAACGGGATAACATCGCGTGCCAAAAGTGCTGTTATATTGCGAATGGGACGCGGAAAGGAGCTTGGATGCGCGCCATCGCCGCCAGCACCCGTTGTTAAATATTTTGCAAATTCAGTCTTTACTAATTCTGGCGAATTATGCCAGCGCATGGTCTCACCAAATTCAAGCTGTGTCATCACCGCCTGCAACACTGCTGGCAGCACTGCTATCAATGACTGCTCTGTCCCTGCACGGTGCACCACCACAAAGTGATTACCGCCAAAAATCTTAGCGTAAAGTCCTGCACGTTGCGCTGCGGCAGGCTGGGCATCATCCCACACGGGTAATGGGAACAGTTTCAAGAGTGCAGCACTATCAGCTGCCCGCTCCACCAATTGCGGGGCGTGAGCCTTGCAGAACCCGCCGAGTGCTTGCAGAAACCCGCGATATTGTGCGGGATCTTTAATCGTCTCAGCTTGAAGCAATGTTGACTCCAATTTGGGGCCTTTTATTGTTTTAGCTTCGGTGCGCAGCTGGGGGGGGAGTTCCGCTATGATCACCGCCAGCCGCCGCGGGGTACTGAATGTTTCAATATTATCAGCACGAAAGCTTATGCCTCGCTTTTTCAGTTCTTGTTCGAATAACTTTCTAAGCTGCTCTTCACCTTTCGCTATGCCTGAATGCGGAAGTTCTTCCACCCCCAGCTCAAATAATAATTTCATAACACCCAACAAGGCACAGACAATGCCATCACCAGCCGCCGCCAGTACGGGTTAAGAGCGGATAACCTGTATCTGTTTGTTCACGTTCCGCCAAATAGGCTTTCGCTGCCAATACTGCCAAGGCACGAATACGTGCAATGTATGTTGTGCGTTCTGTCACTGAAATAGCTGAACGCGCGTCCAACATGTTAAAGATATGCGAACACTTAATCACCAAATCGTAACCGGGCAGCGCCAAGCCCGCCTTATCAGCTGCTAAAATTCGTTTTGCCTCAGCCTCGTACAGCTTGAATAGCTGCAAATACATAGCCACATCGGCTTCTTCAAAGTTATAACGTGAGTAGCTCTTTTCATTTGCTTGATAAATATCGCCATATTCTAGTCTGTCATTGTGACAAGGTGGGTCATTGTAACGAATATCGTACACCGATGGCACGCCTTGCAGGAACATGGCAAGACGTTCTAAACCATAAGTGAGTTCACCGGTGATCATCGGCAGTTCCATTCCTGCAATCTTTTGAAAATAAGTGATTTGCGTAATTTCCATACCGTTGAGCCACACTTCCCAACCCATGCCTGCAGCACCCAATGTGGGCGACTGCCAGTCATCGTGTACCAGTCTGAGATCATGCTCGCGCCCGTCAATGCCCAATTTTTTCAAGCTCTTAAAATACAGGCTGAGGAAATCCGCAGGTACTGGTTTTAAAATGATCTGATATTGGAAATAATGCTGCAGACGATTGGGATTTTCACCATAACGTCCATCGGTGGGACGCCTACTGGCTTCGGTATAAGCTGCCTTATATGGCTCTGGTCCCAATGCACGAATAAAGGTTGCGGGATTAAACGTACCTGCCCCCACTTCTAAATCATAGCTGTGATGCAAGACACAACCTTGCTGCTTCCAGAACTCATCCAATGTCAGAATGATGTCCTGAAAAGTTTTTGTTTTCGTTTGTGAGTTAGCCATGAAACAGGGCTAAAGCAGACTAGTCAACGCCAACAATAGTCAAACACACAAAGTGTTAAGGTCAAACACACTAAGTTTTCGTCTGGCGTGTAAAAATACCCATGCCCGCGAATTTCTTAATACGCTGTGCAATGCGTGTGTCTGGTTTTATGGCGGTAAGCTTTTTCAGCTGCTTACTGAGTGCGTTGTGAATATGTTTGCTGGTCACCGTTAATCCGCGGTGCGCGCCGCCCGGTGCCTCTTTGATAATTTCATCAACTACTTTCAGCTGTTTAGCGGTGAATGCATCATTTTTAAGTGCGTTAGCAGCATCCACCTTATAGTCACCGCTTTTCCATAAAATAGCAGCACAGGACTCCGGTGAGATCACTGAATAAATGGAATTTTCCAGCATCATCAGATGATCGGCAACTGAAAGTGCTAAAGCACCGCCACTGCCGCCCTCACCAATAACCATTGCAATCACCGGCACGCGCAATGTAAAAGCGAACTGTAAGTTCTTAGCAATAGCCTCTGCCTGCCCGCGTTCCTCCGCGCCAATCCCCGGGTAAGCCCCCGGTGTATCAATAAATGTGATGATTGGAAGGTTAAATTTATTGGCAAGGCGGAATAATCTCAGCGCCTTACGGTAACCCTCCGGGTTGGGCATGCCAAAATTACGTTTGATATTTTCATCGGTACTGCGTCCTTTCTGATGTGCCACGACCACAATGCCCTGCCCGTCCAGTTCAGCCACTCCGCCCACAATAGCGCTATCATCGCCATAAAACCGATCGCCCGCCAATTCATCAAACGTTGTAAAAATCCCAGCAATATAATCCAACGCGTAGGGACGTTTGGGGTGCCGCGCCACCTGCGTGCGCTGCCAATTATCTAAATGTTTGTAAAGCTGTTGTGCTTTTGTTGTAAACTCAGCTTCAAGCTGGCGGTAACGTTTGATGTCTTTTTCTGTACGTTCTGTTTTCGCTGCCAATGCGAGCAACTTTTTATGCAGGCTGCCAAGCAACTTCTCCTCAAAATCGAGCAAGTCTGGATGCTCGCCAAGCCCCAAGACCTCAGTATTTTTTTTCATAAGCTTAACTAGATTGTCCAGCAGAAGAGTTATTGATGAAATAAAACCTAAAAGACCCTGCGTTGTCTGAAACTAACAACGCTAAGTATATCATGAATTTAAACAAGTACAGCTGCATCACTCAGAAAAAATTACAACACAAGGCTATTTCATTGTATAATAATAAATGTTTTAGGGGTTAGGCGAAGCTAAAAAGCTAGCTCACTGAGCATCACCATTTACCAAACGTCGTGTTTTTTACGTTTTTTTTGTCGTCGCTTAGGATATTGATTTTATTATAATTTATTATGGCAGTTGTATATGTAAGAGCCAGCGAGAATATAGAAGCCTGTATTCGTCGCTTTAAAAAAGAAGTTGATAAAGAACGCATCATTAAAGAGCTTAAGGAACGCAGATTTTACAAAAAACCTGCATTGGTCCGTAAAATTGAAAGCGATAGGTTAGAGAAACGTATTCGCCGTAGTAATAAACGCCCACGGTTTATTCTGAGCCCGCGTAGAGCTAGATATTAGGCAAGCGAAACGTGATTGTGAAGCTCACTTGCGGACATAGCTCATTGCAGACTTGGGTTTTAGCTAGCAGGCAGCCATTAGTAGGACATTGACTCATGCACTTATGGCATGATTTACCCGTTGCGCCAGAAGGGGCAGTGTTCCCAGAGCAATTAACCGTCGTGGTTGAAGTGCCTAAAAATTCCAGTGTGAAATACGAACTGGATAAAACCAGCGGCTTGCTGCATGTGGATCGCATCCTTTACAGTTCCATGCATTATCCATTGAATTATGGCTTCACGCCGCGTACCTACTGCGGTGACGGCGACCCCATAGATGTTTTACTGCTTGGCGAGCAAGCATTATTGCCGGGGGTCATTGTAATCGCGCGTCCGCTTGCTTATATGAGCATGATTGACGGTGGGGAAGCTGATGCTAAGATCATTGCTGCACCCGTATGTGACCCTGAACTCAGTCATATTAAAGAATTGACGGACATCAGCCCGCATTTGATCAAAAAAATTGAAAACTTTTTTGCGACTTATAAAATCCTCCAAAAAAAACCAGTAAGCGGCATTCACACTTATCCGCGTGCAGCCGCTTGCAAAGTACTGGAGCAGTCGCTTAGCGACTACAAACAAAAATTCTCCCGCTAAACTACTAACTACTGTCAAGCTTCCCTTGGCGCGGGCGTGCTAGGCATGAGCTTGTGTTCTGCCATTAAAACTGCCACCCGCGTGCAGTACCAAGGGCATTGAGTGTGCTTTCCGCACTCAGCGGCACGGGAGCTTTAGCTCCATTCCCGTGTACGGATGGTACAAACGATAAAGAATTGACGGACATCAGCCCGCATTTGATCAAAAAAATTGAAAACTTTTTTGCGACTTATAAAATCCTCCAAAAAAACCAGTAAGCGGCATTCATACTTAGCCGCGTGCAGCTGCTTGCAAAGTACTGCAGCAGTCGCTTAGCGACTACAAACAAAAATTCTCCCGCTAAACTAACTCTGTCAAGCTTCTCTTGGCGCGGGCTGACTAGGCATGAGCTTGTGTTCTGCCATTAAAACTGCCACCCGCGTGCAGTACCAAGGGCATTGAGTGTGCTCTCCGCACTCAGCGGCACGCGGAGCTTCAGTTCCATTCCCGTGTACGGATGGTACAAACGAATAAGTTCCGCATGAAGAAACTGGCGGCTAAGTTCCAACTCTGCCAAAAGTTCCGATGTCAGGCCCTCCGCTAAGAAGCGCAGGAAGTAACGTTCATCCTTGCCATAAATTTTATCGCCCACCAGGGGAAAGCCGCTTTCACAAAGATGTGCGCGCAGCTGATGTGTACGTCCTGTAAGCGGATACGCATTCACTAAAGAATATAACTGCCCTGCCCACGTATACGTACTGGCACACACAAAACGTGTTTCGCTAATTTTGCCGTTCTGCTCATTGTGGCCCTGACGTTTCACCACCAAACTGCCCGCTTTTGCCCCCAAGAACATACGCACAGTTAACTCCGCTGGAAACCGCCCGTACACTAAAACACGATAACATTTCTCCCCCAAAGCCAGGGCACGGCTGAAAACTTTAACGTCCTGTGCGTGTTTGACTGCCAGCAGCACACCCGAAGTTTCTGCATCCAGCCGATGCAGCAGATGGCAGTGAATACCGCGCTTGACCAAAAGACGCGTTAAAACATTATGCCAATAACCACCTGTTGGATGGCACGGAAGTGGTGCCGGCTTATGAAAGGCCAACATGTATTGGTCCTCGTAAATAATGGGCACCTGCGTTGCCACCGACGGTTCCGCGTGCCTGCTGTGCTCTGCAATAATCAGAATATCGCCCGCCTTCACGCGATAATGCGGGCCAATAAAATAATGGAAAACCTTAACCTTGCCTGCAATCAGCTCAGCCTGCCAATCCACAGCTGAACTATAACGCGTCAAAACATCCACCGCCGCCATTGCTGTTTCAACATAAATGCCGACAAAACCCGCATACCGCACATAAACAAGCTGAGCAAGCGGCAAAGCTGAGTCCTTGCGTTTGGCTAATGCTGTTTGCAGTTTGGCGGCAATGCTCTCCGCAAGCGCCTTACCCGCTATTACGCCCTTGGTCATCATCCAGAGGTAACGCCGCGCCCGCAGCTGGGACATGCTGGGCGCCGTTTGCCTGTGATAGGATGCACACGTACGGTCATACTGTCAATACTCAACAGCTGATTCAATTGTAATGCTGCGCCAGCCTGTGCGGCGACTTGCTGAAACCCCGTACCAGCACCTGCAGTGTCACTTGGCTGCTGCCACTTAGCCAGTGCCGCGAGCAATTTCAGCACCTGTCCTGCCATTGCTGACCCCACCATGCCGCAGAGTGGCCCAAATACCCCCAAGTCAGCACAGTTTTGCTGCTCGGAAAAATCCAACTCGGTAAAAAAGCAGCGCAAACAAGCGCTTAAACGCGGCAATATTGTCAAAAGTTGTCCGCTCATGCCCAAAACACTGCCATAAACAAAAGGTTTATTCATCACCAGCGCACAATCATGCAGCTCCAATTTCTCACGCATACCATCCAGACAATCGACAACCACATCGGCTTCTGCCATAAGTGGTGCCAGCTCTTTGCGCGTCAATTTCAGCCTATGTGCCTGTACCCGCGTTTCCGGGCTCAGTTGTGTCAATGCTGCCGTTGCTGCCCGTACTTTCGAGCTTCCCAGCTGCGCACGTGTGTAAAGAATTTGCCGCTGCAAATTAGATAATGTTACACTGTCATGATCTGCAAAGCTCAGCTGCCCCACCCCCGCCGCCGCCAAATACAAAAGCACAGGACTACCCAAGCCCCCTGCTCCCGCCACAAATACATGTGCCGTCTCCCAGGCGCGTACAGCAGCCTCCCCCAACTCTGCCACCACCAAATGCCGCGCATGCCGTTCCAACCAGCTAGCTTCATCCACAATAAAACAACCGCAACACTATATAGAATAATTAGAATCTTCCTGCCCCAGCCTGTGATAAGCTGTAGCCAACTCATGAATGGTTTGTTTGCGCAAGGCACGAATAGTATTGCCCTGCACCACTGCCAAGGCATCCTTAATCACTTGCACCGCATTCACAGATTGATCGGAAGACCTGTCCGTAAAGTCATGTAGATAATTGCCCAGCTCCCCATCTATTAAGCCAATCACATCGTAAAGCGTAATATCATTGGGATTCTCCGCCAGACGATAGCCACCTTGTTTTCCACGAACACTGCGCACCAGCTTCCCCTGCCGCAATTGTACCAAAACCGTCGACAAGACCTTAAAAGGAATTGCCAATTTTTCGGCAAGCTCCTTGTTGGTAACTTGATAACGCTTGCGCTCATGTTCATAAGCCAAATAAATAAGCGCGCGCAAGGCATAATCACAACGCTTGGTAATCTTCATGACTTCTCTATGCCTGCAGCTTGCCAGCCCCTGCCGCACAAACCGCTGCATTTAACATCCGCAAGCGTCACATTAAGTTTGGTGCCGTTGGGGGCATCTTGAGCAACGCAAGCTTACTTAAACAAATATAATAAATTCTCATGTTTCAGTGTTTGAATTTTAGGATTGTCCGGGGCCAGCTCATAAGCCATGTTAAGGTATGTCCGCGCATGTGTTAAGCGGTAATTTTGCACCGCCGCTAAACTGGAGTGGAAATAAACCATTGCCTGCAATGTTGTGTCCTGTTCATCCTCGCTTTCCAGCCGCGCACGATAAAGCTGCTCCTGATACTGACCATCGTCTTGCAGTTGTTTGGCCACCAGCGCAAGATTATACAAAAATGGCACCTTACGACGATGGTTGGGCATGGCTTCCATCAATAGCTGCTGTGCCTTGAGAACATTACCCAGCTGGGCATAGGCAAATGCCTGATTATTATACAATTCCGCTAAGTGCGCAATATCACCGGTACGTAGCGCCGCGCGATTATAATACTCCAGTGCCACATCGTATTCTTTGCTCTTCAAGTACAAATCTGCAAGCTTTTTATTCAACAGCGGTGTCGCTTTCTGATAACGTTTTAACAATGAAATAACAGTAGGATAATCACCCAGTGTCTCAAAATATTTGGCAAGAATAAGTCTGAAGTTATCATCTTCGGCGTACTCAGCAGTAAACTCACGATACTTCTCCAGAAAACTCTTCCGATTAAGTGTAATCTCCAATTCCAGCAAACGATAAACCGCCTCCGGATAACTGCCCCAATTATCAATAAAATATTTAAGCTGAGCTTGTGCGGCAAAATAATTGCCTGCTTCCAACTGCGAACGCGCTTTTAAGTAATCCACCGAACGCAACATCCGCGCACTGAGATCATAACTCGTTGTCAATGCCACTAAACCGGTTAAGGCATCATCGGTATGTCCCAGGTGAAAATCAGCAAGGGCTAAATAATAACGCACATCACGCGTGTCCACTGAAACGTTGTCACCGCGTTCAGCCAAATAACGCTTAAAAAGCAAACGACTCTCTGCGTACCCTCCTTTCAAGAGATAAGCATTGCCCAAAGCAAGCAAGGCCTGATAAAAATGCGGCTCAGCTGTACTGAGTGCGGACAGGGTTTCCTGATAAAGCTCAATGGCCTTGTCAATATGTCCATGATTTAACGCACTCTGTGCCCAATAATAAAGATAATGATGACGGCGCTCACGTA
>CBDFMP010000010.1:0-12425 GCA_965249715.1 Spirochaetota bacterium
CCGCAGCGGTGACGATGCTTAGAAACACGCGTACGCGCACAACGTGCATTTATCTTTGTGCCTGGCCTAAATAGTTGTTTTGCAGCTTGAATTGATAATTGGACACGAAATTGCCAATTTATTGCAGATTTTCCCGATTTTGCGGTTGAAAAACTGCAGCTGGCGGCGGCGGCAACGCCGCCGCCGCTTTGGAACTGAGTTTTTTATCGCCCGAGCTTAAACGTGTGGAGCAAAAGGAACAAGCTTGCTGGCTGGCTTATCCCGCAGCGGTGACGATGTTTAGAAACACACGCACGCGCACAACGTGCATTGATCTTTGTGCCTGGCACAAATAGTCATTTTGCAGCTTGAATTGATAATTGGACACCAAATTGCCAACAGACAATAATTTAGTGGAAGTATAGTTGTTTTTATATTATAATTATAAATTATTAACATTGCCATACAGCTTTGCAGCTGCCATTTAAGTAATGCGACGGCAGGGTTGCCCATTAGGATAACACTGTCAGTTGTTTGTAAATGTTGCTCAAGTTGGCATTGTTGTTAATTTTTTATTGTTAAAACCGCAAGCGGTGTTTGTAGCTTATAATGATTGACCTTTTGTACGCACAGTCCGGCACTTCCATCGGCAGCTCTCCTTTAGGAGTGTTTTTGCCCTTTGTGTTGGTAATTTTAATATTTTATTTCCTATTGATCCGTCCGCAAGCCAAACGTCAAAAGGCACTCGATCGCAAACGGGAAAACATTAAAAAAGGCGACGTTTTTATTACCAGCGGCGGTCTTTACGCTAAGACCAGTCATTTTAAGAGCGATGGCAAGGTGGTGGTGGCAGAATTGTCTAAAGATGTTCGCGTAGAGGTGGTGCGTTCCACTATCATGGACGTGTTGGGCACAGCCGCCGATGTTGCTGCCGCAACAAATAAAAATACTAAACAAAAGTCTGCACAAGCGGATACGGCAGGCGCAAAAAAAACGCAAGGCAGGCAGCTAAAACAAACAAGCTTTTGTTTGTCGTGCGTGTCGTGTGTAATGCCAGTTTTTACAACAGCATTGAACTCTATCTAGCCTCAGCTACAATTAGTGTTTGTCGGTACATCGGCAAGCTGTGTTTTTAGCAGTTTTACATTGTGTCAAAGTCATCAAGATTATTTATTGTCCTCTTATTCCTGGGTGTAGCGGCTTATTCCTTATACCCGTCTATTCGTTATTATTTTTTTACTGCGAGTGATATTCGCGCCTTGGTGGAGGGGAAACTCACACAACTGAGTGCAACTGTTTTAGCGGAAACTGATGTGCCAAATGCAGAAGTGGAAGCAGCCGCTCTTGACGATGCGCTCATATCAGATGAACTTTTGCAGCTGGAGCTTCCTGAAAGTGAGCTGGACATTGATGCTGTCACACCAGACAACTTAGCTGCGGAGCCTGAAGAAATAGTTGATCCGCTTGCAGATCCAGCTGTAAGACTTGCTTATGATCGTGCCAAAGTGGCACGCGCCAAGGCTATTAAGCCCGGGTTGGATTTAAGTGGCGGGCTGTCTATTGACATTGAGGCGGATTTCGCGCGTATGAGCGAGTTGACGGGGACGCCGCTTGCAGCTATTGACAATGAAACACGGCAAGAAGCTATTGACAGGATTATCACAAAAATTCAAAATCGCATTGATGCTGCCGGTGTATCGGAATTGACTATTCGCAAACAGCCCAATTATCGCCTGACCATTCAGCTGCCGGGGGAAACCAGCTCTGAACGTGTCCAAAAACTGGTTTCCACAACGGGACGGCTTGAATTCAAATTGGTCGATTCAGAAGCCACTGCCAATTATGTTTATGACGAAACTGTGGACGGGCCTGTACCAATTTATGACGATCCTGACCGTGAGGTTGCCTTTCTTTACGAGCCCAATGAATTTGGTAAACGCGAGCGCAGTTATCCGCTTGTACTAGAAAAGACAGTGTACGTGGACGGTGACGATATTCAAAACGCGCGTCTAGATTACAATCAATACGGTGAGCCAATCGTCTCCTTTGAGCTCAATAACACAGGTACATCTGCATTTTCCAAAGTGACGGTTGAAAATATTGGCAGGAGACTAGCGATTCTGCTGGATGGCAATGTGATGTCTGCTCCTAATATTTCTCAGCATATTGCTGGCGGACAGGCGCAGGTCTCAGGCGGGTTTTCCCTCGACGAGGCGCGTGACTTATCATTGATTTTGCGTTCAGGCAGCTTGCCTGTGCCTATTAGAATTATTTCAGAAGACATTATTGCTCCTAAATTAGGGGAAGAACTGAGAACACGCGCTTTTCGCGCACTGTTTATCAGTTTAGTGATGATTACTGTTTTTATTATTCTTTATTATCGTTTGGCAGGTATCATTGCCATTATTGCATTGTTATTGAATGCGATATTGATTATTGCATTTTTGGCATCGTTTGGATTATCGCTTTCTATTGCGGGTGTGGCGGGACTGCTCTTGACGATTGGCATGTCGATTGATGCCAATGTTATTATTTTCTCGCGTATTCGTGAAGAATTAAAAGAAACGCGTAATACGCTTGGTGACGCCATCAGAAAAGGTTATGCACGCGCCTTTTGGACAATCTTCGATGCCAACGTCACTACATTGATAGCGGCATTTATGTTGTTTTATTACGGTTCGAGCTTCCTGCAAGGTTTTGCCACAACACTTTTTGTCGGAATTATTGTGAGTATGTTCACAGCGTTGTTTATCACGCGGCTTATTTTTGATTTTTTGTTGGATAATAGAATTTTGCGGCGGCATTCATTTTTTATCATTTAATGCTAAATGTTATTGGCTGCCTCAGCGCGACGGTGACATTGTTTCACCAGCTGAATTGCGTGTAATATTACTAAACTGGGTTTATGGCAAGAGAATTTAACTTTTTTAAGTTTCAGGGCATTATGCTTTTGGGTTCCCTCAGCTGCGTCTTAGCCATGGGCATGCTTTTAGGTCTGCGCGGCTTTAAGTACGGTACAGATTTTAAAGGAGGCTTGGAAGCAACGGTCTTCATTGAGGATGCTGCGCTAACGTCAGAGCGGTTGCGTGTTGGTTTAGCCGACCATGGGCTTATTGCCGATGTTCAAGGCATTGTGACACAACCCGGTACTTTTATTATTCGTTTTACCGTTCCAGCGGAAGCAGAGACGCTTGCCGTGATTGCCGTACAGGAGGAGCTGCCTGTAGCTGTAGTACCTGCAACGGCACCACAAGTCGCTGCTGATGATGCCGCCAATCCCACCGATCCTGCCGATGCTGTCAATCCCACCGATGCTGTCAATCCCACCGATCCCATTAATGCTGATGCAAATGAGCCTGAAGCGGCTGCTGCTGAAAGCGCGGTAGTGGCAGCGGTAGCGCCTGTGGCAAGCCTTAACAGGGCATTGGGTGAACTGTACACGCCGCAGCAGTTTGAAGTGTTGAAAAGCAGCTTGGTGGGGAGTGTGCTGAGTGCAGAAAACCGCCGCAATGCCATTGTGACGTCTCTGGTTGTTTTAATACTGATCATTGGCTACTTAACACTGCGTTTTGAGTTGCCGTTTGCTTTAGCAGCAATTGTAGCGGTTATACACGACGTTGCCATTATCCTCACTTTTGTGTTATTGCTTAATTTGGAGCTCACTATTTTAACGATTGTGGCGATCCTCACAACATTCGGTTATTCTGTGAACGATACGATTGTCTTATTCGATAGAATGCGCGAGGAGAAAGTCAACTATCACGGTGAAAATTACCGTTTTTTGGTTAATCTTTGTGTTAATCGCGTTTTGGGGCGCACGCTTATTACTTCACTCACAACGTTTGCCGTTATTTTTGCATTGTACATTTCAACAACAGGAGAATACCGAACATTTTCACTCGCCTTAATGATTGGCATTGTTAGTGGAACTTATTCGTCTATTTACATTGCTACGGGGTTTCTTTTCTTTTGGCATAAGCGTATTCGTAATTTGCTGGCTGTGAAAGTTTAGCCGCAGTTTTGCGATGGCTGCCAAGTTTGCCAAGGGTTTTTACCAAGCTCGTCGGGATAGCTGAAGTTCTGAGCTTGTGTTACGGGGCTACGGGGCAATATGGGCAATAGCCGCGTAAGCTTTGTGCGCAGCAACTTGGATAATGCTGTCCAGCTCTAAAATATAAGCAGAAAGCTTGCCGCCATAAACACAACCGCTGTCTAAACCAATGGTGTTATGCGTACGAGTGAGGCCTTGTTGTGCCCAATGTCCATAAATAATGGGTTTGTTGCCTTTATAATAAGTGTGCCAGGGTTTACCGGCGATGGTGCGGACATTGCAAAGGAAAGCACGGCTGCATTCGTGCAGCGGGAGCTTGGGGTGAATACCTGCGTGGACGGCTAAAAATCGCGCATCTTCGTAATAGGATTTGAACTTCGTCACAAAGGCATGGTGAAGCTCTCCCAATTGCTGTTGTAATGTTAGACAGGCAGGCAGCCATGGTGAGACGGAAAGCCCTTGCGGCTGCAGCTGAGCAGCTGTAGCAAGTGTGTGTAGATAGTTTAATTCGTGATTGCCCAGAAGCGCAATGGCACCCCATTCATAAGCCCAGCGAACCACTTCTGCGGCAGCAGGGCCGCGGCCAATCAGATCTCCTAAGAGGATTAATTGTGTATGCTGTGTAAAGGTTTGATGTCCCAGTCGTCGCTCCAAGGAGCTAAGCAGTGCACTGAGTTCATCCATACACCCATGAATATCACCAATGAATACAGTGAAAGTTTTAGCTGAAACGTTGCATGTTTGCATAAAGCTGGAGTGTCTGACCAATTATTGTGCTGGCGCGGGCGATAAACCCTGTAAATACTGTGGCGGTTTTGGCAGCTTGCTCGCTTAAATTGTAATATGCTTCGTTCACTGAGAGCTTTTGCTTCGATGGTATAATTAAAAATTATAAAGTAGTGATGATGATCGCGTCCAAAAAACCTCAGCGTGCTAAGCGGAAACGCACTTACCCTGCATTGCGCTCCACTGAGTCCTTAAAGGAGCGGCCGCTACGCGGCGCATTTGCGGACGGCTGGCGCGTATTGGCAGGTTATACGCTGTTTTTAGCAGGCGCGTTTGTTTTAATTTTTATGATTGTTGTTTGGGCATTGGTGGGCAATCGCAACCAGCATGTGCTTGAAAACTTTCATGATTGGGAACTGCTGCGTACGCTGCAATGGCTGCAAGAACGGGAGCTGCGGCCGGTGGTGTACGAAAAATTGGATCCGCAACTGGAAAGATCTCGCATTATTTCACAAACACCGGAACCGGGCATGATTGTGAAAGAGGGGCGGACAGTTGCCTTAGTGGTGAGCATTGGAACAAAGTTGGAAGTGATGGAGGATTATATTGTTAATGAATTTACTGTGGCGCGCAAACAATTATACACACAGCTTGCCGGTGAGTACCGAATTCCGCGTGTGATTAAATTGGAACGATTTTCCTCAGAATACCCTGAGGGCATTGTTATTGATCAGCTGCCGCGTCCCGGTGAAAATATTGATCTGGAGAAACCTATTGTTTTTTTTGTGAGTCGCGGGCTGGTGGAGGAGCTCCCGGAGCTGGCAGATTATCGTTTGCAGAAATACAGCGATGTTTATGATGAGCTGACAGGCTACGGTATTCATGTCCGTGCACGTTTTGCGCCTGCCAGCGCAGCCAGTAACGAGGGGTTGATCTTTGAACAAACACCGTTGCCTGAAACTATGATTATAGCAGGAGGTACCGTCACGTTTACGGTGGCGGTCAGAAAAGATGAAACCTTGGAAGCTACAAGCGATGTCAGTTTGGAACGCCTGCGTACGTTCAGCTTGCGTGTGCCGTTTCCTGTTACTTCGCTTACGGATGTGGAGGTGGCAACCGAGTGGAAACAACAACCGCAGATCGCTGAAAGTAGTTTACTGGGTGAGGGAGAAACGGCACCCGAACCCGAACAATCGCCAGCTGAGGATAACCAGACACTGTCAACGGCTGAGCAGGACGAGGTAGTGCTAAGAACAGTGGAGCTAGTCATCAATGATCGTGCGCAAAAGGAACGGCGATTGAGCTATCCTGAGCTCTTAGCGGGACAGGTAGCAGTGCTTCCGTACCGAACTATTGGAGCGGGACGCCTGGCAGTGTACATTGATGGCGAGTTTTACAGAAGTGAAAATTTCGATAACTGAGTTTTTGATCACTGAGCAGTGTTTAGCGGCAGCTGACGTTTTAAGGTCACTTTAGCGGACAGTGGTTGGCAGTGGTTTTTATGTACCGGTTGTGCGATGCTTGACGGCGCGGCAGCTGGACACACACAAATTGGATACACACAAATAGGGGGATAGCTGACGATGGTTGATGTGACAACAGCTCTACCAATGACGCTTAATAGCGCTCAACGTGAGGCGATGACGATTGTGGATCGCCATACGCTTGTATTGGCGGGAGCGGGATCTGGTAAAACGCGCCTGATCACCAGTAAATTATTTTATCTTATCAAGACGCAGGACGTGGAGCCGCACGCTATTTTGGCTGTAACGTTCACCAATAGGGCAGCTGCTGAGTTGAAGCAGCGTGTGGAACAGCTTTTGGGCGCTAAACAACATTCACTTGCTGCAGTGGTTTCCACGTTCCATGCTTTTGGCGTTAAATTTTTGCGGTTGTTTTTGCATCTTTTACCGGGGCGGCAGAATGATTTTGTGATTTGTGATGAAACACAGCGTAAAGCTTTTCTGAAAGAAGTTTTTAAACGCCTGGAACTGGAACTGAACGATCTCAAAGAAGCGGCACGGTTTATCAGCTTATGTAAGAATAAACTTGTTTTTAGCGATGCTGAAAAGCTGGCTGCACAGACAGAACATTTTTTTTCTTTTAAATTGCGACAGAAGAAAGCAACCTTTCTTAGAATTTATATTGCTTATGAAAAGCTTTTACAGGAAAGCAATCGTGTTGATTTTGATGATCTGATAGTTTTGACATTGCGGCTTTTACGCGAACAGCAGACGACACAGGTTTATCTGAGTAAACGCTGGAAATATTTGTTGGTGGACGAATATCAAGATACTGATTTTGCACAAGAAAAGATTATCGAACATTTTGTAGCAGCAGGCGCTATTGTGACAGTGGTGGGGGATGATAATCAATCTATTTATGGCTTTAGAGGGGCACAGGTCACTAATATTCTTTCCTTTCCTAAGAAATATGCCAATGTGCATTGTGTGCTGCTGGAGCAAAATTATCGCAGCACCTCGGCTATTTTAAATTTAGCGAATGAAGTGATTACCCATAACCCTAAGCAGTTTGCAAAAAAACTTTATGCACAGAATACCCGGATGGGCGCAAAACCGTTATACCGGCGTTTTAAAAGCGATCTGGATGAAGCGGCGTGGATTGTACGCGCCATTGTGCGTGCACACAGGGGCGGTCTGCCGCTTACAGCTGTGGCAATTTTTTATCGCACGAATTATCAATCACGTGTGCTCGAAGAGCAACTAGTCCGTGCACAATTGCCGTACCGTATTGTCAAAGGGTTTCGTTTTTATGAACGCAAGGAGATCAAAGAAGTATTGGCTTATTTGCAATTTATTGCCAATCTTCGTGATCGGCTGGCCTTTGCGGCGTGTATTAATACGCCTAGGCGCGCGCTTGGCGAACAGACTGTGCAGAAAATCCTTGTTTTTGCAGAGAATTATGCAGGCACGCTTTTAGCAGCATTGGCTGAGTCCGCTTTGCATGAGCAGCTGCCCAAGCGTACGTTTAAAGCACTTAAAACTTTTGCCGAGCTGATCACTGAGTGTTGGGGTTTTGTAAAAGAAAATGCACCGCTTGTTACAGTTATCGAACAGGTCATACATAAAAGCGGATTATGGGCACATTATGATGCGGTGACAGACAAATTTGAACGTGATCAGCGTTTGGGATCGCTCAGACAGTTTATTCGTTCAGGAGAACATTTTACAGCTGAACATCCTGATACTCCCAATATGTTGACGTCCTTTCTTGAGCATATTTCACTGGCAGGTACCGAACAACCGGAAACACAAACGGATGTCGTCGATTTACTCACTGTGCACAATGCCAAAGGCTTGGAATACAAACATGTTTATGTAGTGGGCATGGAAGAGGGCACATTCCCACACTTTCTTAGTTTGGGCGAAATCAGTCAGGTGGAGGAGGAACGCAGGCTTTTTTATGTTGCCGTCACGCGCGCGATGGAATACTTAGTGCTGTCTTCCGCTGAGTTTAAACAAATACGCGGCGAATTTGATTTTTTTAAACCATCACGATTTATCCAAGAAGTTCCTGCTGCCTGTTTTGCCAGTGAAAGTTCTTCGTTAGAAGACAAAATGTGACGATACTGAGGGGCTTGTGTTTAGTCTTTTTTTATGATACAAGGAGAAAACGTGTGATATGTACTCAATAGCACAGTTATTTTTAAGATTTTTTGGCATCGGCCTAATCGTATTTTCCATTTTATTGTCAACAGATATTGGAGAAGCCTTTTTTGTAGAAGATTTAAAGCTGCCAATTAAAAATTCAATGGTGCGAATTATCCTGGGCATTGAAAACGACGTTGCTAATGCAGAAAACATTCGCCCAGAAAATAATGAACAGCCTATCTTTGGTATCTTTGATATTAAGTCATTCATTTTCATTCTGTTTATGTTGTCAGGGTTTCTTTTTCTTGCTGTTGACATTAGTCAGTTGGGCTTTATTTTTAAAGAGGGCATCTTGCGTTCACCGGTGAAATTGCGCAACCAGATGTTATTGCTGACTAGACGGCTTAAAAGCATGAGTGAAGCTTATTATCAGCGTGGGGCATCGCAGATTAGTGAGGGCATTAACGTCAATAAAATGCCGCGTGCGTGGCCAGTTTTAATTGAAAATATTCAACTGAAAATCCCGTTTTATGATATTCTCAATATCATGGGCAATGAAGCAGGCCTGGTGCGTAAACAATATGACCTCCAAATTAAGACGATTAATATGTTATCTAATATTTCGCCTTCGCTTGGGGTGATTGGCACGGTACTTGGACTTATTAAATTGCTTTATAACCTTTCTGATCCTACGAATTTGGGTCCGAGTATGGCATTAGCGCTTTTAACAACGCTTTATGGATTATTTTTCTCAGTGATCATCATTAAACCGATAGCTGTGCGTTTGGAAAATATCAAAACCATGCAGATGGATGCTTTTCAAATAGCTGCTTTTTGGATCGGTTTGTTAGCGGAGGGAAAACCTCCCTATTATACTGAACAACGTTTCTTGAAACGCGGTAAAAACATGAATGTGGCTGCTGCAAAATCTTCTTAGCTGGTTTTTTACGAGGGCATGAGTAGTATTGATGATGATTGAGTATTAGGGGTTTTAACATGGCTGGAAAAAATCTCAGTAAATTTTATGAACGTGATGCACCTTCAGACGAAGAGAATACCTGGGCAGTTTCTTATGGAGACATGATCAGCGTTCTGCTGTGTTTTTTCATTCTGCTGCTGTCTATTTCTGTTATTAATCCTAATAAATATGAATCGATCAAACGGACAGTAGAAGGCAACTTGGGACAAGAAACTTCTATTGAAGCTTTGGAAGGGCATGTCAAAAATCTGCTTCGTGAAGAGCAGCTGGAAGGGGCAGTCAGTGTTGAAAAAAATGATTTAGGCGTAGATATTGCGGTCCGTGATTTGTTGTTTGCTTCGGGAGAGGCGCGTCTCAATGAGCAAGGACAATTGTTATTTTTCAAGTTGCAAGAAGTTTTTAAAAATTTACCCAAGGAGTATCGCTTTGAAATAGAGGGGCATACCGACGATGTGCCCATTGATACGCCGCAATTTCCATCGAATTGGTATTTGTCGGCTGCGCGTGGGCTTTCTGTCTTGGATATTTTTTTAGGGTCTGATTTTGATGCCAGACGCTTTCGGGTTCAGGGGTTTGCTGATACGCAGCCTGTGGTACCCAATACCAATGAAGAAAATAGAAGTATTAATCGTCGTGTGGTTGTAAAAGTTCGTTAAGCTATTTTGTGTGCGCATTCAACCAGAGCATGGCGAAAGCTACCTACTAAATGCTGAGGCTTGTTAAATAATACCTGCAAAGTAGCCGATACCTGTTATATGTTATCCGCGCAAATTTCAATGTCAGCTGTTTGGGCAGCTATTGCACGACACAGTTTGTGTTTCAGTTTGATCATCCTGCTTTTGCTGAGCGGGCTGCCGATAGGTTTGCACGCACAGGATCAAAGTATTACACGTTTGGAACAGCGCGTTTTGCAAAAAATTCAGCTTTATCTTAACAAAGTCCTGCCGCGCGATTCATTTTCAGCCAATGTCTCCATTTATGCAGAACCCATTGCACCGTCACAGCGAGCTACTTTGGGAGATGAGCTTTTGCCAGGCCTGGGGCCGTTTAATGGAAATTATCTTAGTGATGGCAATACTGTTTTACCGGTTCCGCCAGGGCTAACCGCTGCACCGTCAGCGGCACAAACACAGACAGGGGTGCGTTATCGTGACTTTTTAATCAAAGATATTAGTGTCGATGTGACCGTTGATGAAACATTACCGCAGCTGACTTTGGATGCTGTGCAGAACGCGTTAATTAATCAATTGGATACCGCTTATCCTAATATTGCAAATGTTTCATTGGTACCGGCAGATTTTACACGTATTCGGTTAGCACAACAGGAACGCCTTGCCCAGCAGACGGCAGCGGTGGTAGTGCCTGAACCTGCCGCCGCCGCTGGAGCGCAGCCACCTATTATCATCTCCAATATTATCCCACAAGCTGAGCCTGCTCAGCAGGAACAAGCGCAGCCCATTATTGTACAGCAACCGGCAGAGCCAGCGATTAACCAGCCGCCTGTGATTATTTCCAATATTATTCCGGAAGCGGCCGCCACTTCACCTGCAGGCGATCCTGTAGCCACGTCAGGTTCATTTTTAAGCAGTTTTATGCGCGAATCCTCGCTTATTTGGTATGGTCTGCTTATATTTCTTGCCATCTTATTTTTTGCATTAGTGTTGTTTGGTATTCTCATTGTTGCCTTGCGTCAGGATACAGGCGGATTCACGCGTCGCAAGCAAGCAAGCCAGCAACCAGTGATTGTGGAAACACAGCCGCGTGAGCAGCCCAAGCCCATTATTATAAAAAACACACCCATGCCGCCTGCTAACACAGCCGCCAATGCCAATCCTGAAAATGAAGATGATGAACAGGAAGACCTTGCAAACATAAAAGCTGCTGCCGTTGCTAAAAAAAAAAACGTCTCCGCCCATCATTAAGTATAAAAAACAATTAGAAGAGCAGATAGAATTTGTCAGACTCTTCCTCAGAAGCCCGCTTATTTCGCGCGATTATTTCTTCAATCTCTCAGATGAAGAAAAAAATCAGCTCATCTTAGCGTTCAGAAGTACAAGTGCACAGCGGCGGTTTAACTCGCTGGAAGAAAGCTTTCGTGTCAATCCAGCTATTTTAGATGACTATGAAGATGAAGAAACTTTGGAAAATTTTCGCCGCCAGATTTTAAAACGCAATACTCGCAACCTGCGGGATTACGATGCCCTTGTTTCATTGGAAAGTGCCGATCCCATTTCGCGCTTATCATTGCTCACGGGTAAGGAAGTGGCTTCTGTCTTAGATCGTTTGTCTGTGGAACAGCTTGTGGGAATTTCCAGTTATATTGATGGCAATCTTTTACTCAAATATGTTAAACAAACATCGGAACAACGCAAGGTGCAGCTCCTTCAACGCTTGAATAGACCGAATGAAATGAATGAAGCAGAACTGGAAACTATTAAACAGGAACTTGCTTATTATGTGGATGAATTAGCCACGCGTATTTTTTCACCCAAAGCCGAACGGGAAATGCTCAATGAAGCAATTCTCAAAAATTCAGAAAACAGCAAAGAATTGATTGAAGTCTTTAAGGAAGAAGATCCAAGCTTTTATCGACGTTATAAACGTTATGCGCTTAGTTTCGATGACTTCTTAAAGGATGCTTCTGACGCTGCACGCCGCACAATGGATAAGGTTGACAACGACACGCTGGCGGTTGCTTTACAGAAAATTTCTCCTCCTCAGCAACAGCGATTACTTTCCGGTCTTAATGAAAATCGCAAGCAAATCATTCTTTCCGGGATTGGCTCTAAACTGGGTAACTTAGACGATGAAGATATTAAAGTTGAACGTGAAAAACTCTTAGACACATATCGCTCTTTTGCCAATGTAGATGATGTGACCGAAACGCCTGTGCCAGGTGCACCCGTACCAGGTGTTGCACCCGCACCAGCACCCGGTGCATGAACTTAGTAGAAATTCCAGGAACATTGCGCCTTAGCCTTAGTCTGTGGTTGGCTGTAAGCTGAGGCTTAGGTTTCTTGACAGGCTGCTTGTTAAGTTGTTGAATCATGAACGTTGATCATCAGCCATTCACTTGCAA
>CBDFMP010000011.1:0-22683 GCA_965249715.1 Spirochaetota bacterium
GACAACAACTTAAAATGAACAACGGCTTAACAAGTTTTACAAACTTCCTCTCCCTTGAGCTCATCATCACCGCCATTGTGATAGGCACAACTACGCTCATAACAGGAGTTTTTCTGGGGGTGTCTTTATTGAGTGTTGGTGCGCTGATAACAATGGTAGCATTGCTGCTGCTACAAGGCTGGCGGCAACGCCGCCGTGTCTGCACGCCTTAGTAAAACTGAAGTATAAATAGACAACAACTTAAAATGAACAACGGCTTAACAAGTTTTACAAACATCCTCTCCCTTGAGCTCATCATCACCGCCATTGCGATAGGCACAACCACGCTCATAACAGGAGTTTTTCTGGGGGTGTCTTTATTGAGTGTTGGTGCGCTGATAACAATGGCAGCATTGCTGCTGCCAGGCTGGCGGCAACGCCGCCGTGTCTGCGCGCCTTAGTAAAATTGAAGTATAATTGGACAACAACTTAAAATGAACAACGGCTTAACAAGTTTTACAAACATCCTCTCCCTTGAGCTCATCATCACCGCTATTGCGATAGGCACAACTACGCTCATAACAGGAGTTTTTCTGGGGGTGTCTTTATTGAGTGTTGGTACGCTGATAACAATGGCAGCATTGCTGCTGCTACAAGGCTGGCGGCAACGCCCGCCTGTCTGCGCGCCTTAGTAAAACTGAAGTACAATTGAAGTATAATTGGACAACAACTTAAAATGGACAACGGCTTAACTAGTTTTACAAACTTCCTCTCCCTTGAGCTCATCATCACCGCCATTGTGATAGGCACAACTACGCTCATAACAGGAGTTTTTCTGGGGGTGTCTTTATTGAGTGTTGGTACGCTGATAACAATGGCAGCATTGCTGCTGCGAGGCTGGCGGCAACGCCGCCTGTCTGCGCGCCTTAGTAAAACTGAAGTATAAATAGACAACAACTTAAAATGAACAACGGCTTAACAAGTTTTACAAACTTCCTCTCCTTTGAGCTCATCATCACCGCCATTGCGATAGGCACAACTACGCTCATAACAGGAGTTTTTCTGGGGGTGTCTTTATTGAGTGTTGGTGCGCTGATAATGGCAGCATTGCTGCTGCTACAAGGCTGGCGGCAACGCCCGCCGTGTCTGCGCGCCTTAGTAAAATTGAAATACAAATGGACAACGGCTTAACAAGTTTTACAAACTTCCTCTTCTTTGAGCTCATCATCACCGCCATTGCGATAGGCACAACCACACTCATAACAGGAGTTTTTCTGGGGGTGTCTTTATTGAGTGTTGGTGCGCTGATAACAATGGCAGCATTGCTGCTGCCAGGCTGGCGGCAACGCCGCCGTGTCTGCGCGCCTTAGTAAAATTGAAGTATAATTGGACAACAACTTAAAATGAACAACGGCTTAACAAGTTTTACAAACATCCTCTCCCTTGAGCTCATCATCACCGCTATTGCGATAGGCACAACTACGCTCATAACAGGAGTTTTTCTGGGGGTGTCTTTATTGAGTGTTGGTACGCTGATAACAATGGCAGCATTGCTGCTGCTACAAGGCTGGCGGCAACGCCCGCCTGTCTGCGCGCCTTAGTGAAACTGAAGTACAATTGAAGTATAATTGGACAACAACTTAAAATGGACAACGGCTTAACAAGTTTTACAAACTTCCTCTCCTTTGAACTCATCATCACCGCCATTGCGATAGGCACAACTACGCTCATAGCAGGAGTTTTTCTAGTCATGCAGCGTAAAGCGCTGCTCAGCGATGCTACGGCGCACGCGGTGCTTTTGGGCATTGTCATCAGTTTTCTGGTTTTACACAATTTAAGCAGTCCGCTGCTGCTCTTAGGGGCAGCTTTAGCAGGCATGGCAGCCATGCTGCTGGCGGAAGTATTGCAACGCGTTGCTTTTGTACGTGCGGACAGTGCGATGGTGCTTGCGTTTTCGTTATTTTTTTCATTGGCGCTTATCCTCATCAATAGCCTTGGCGCGCACCGCGTGCATTTGGATGAAGACGTGGTTATTCTGGGTGAATTAGCCTTTACGCCGTTTATGCGCACAGTTTTATTGGGGGGGTCATTGCCTAGTGCTTTAGTGCAAACACTTGTCCTGCTTGCAGCTGAACTGTTGCTGCTGAGGTTATGTTACAAGGAGTTGCTTGTGAGCAGTTTGGATGCCAATTATGCTGTAACACTGGGGCTTCCCGTGCGCAGCCTTAATCTGACATTGATCTGGCTCTCCAGTCTGGCGGCAGTCAATGCCATGCAGAATTTAGGAACGCTCATAACGGTGGCGTTTTTTGTGCTGCCGCCGGCAGCCGGCATCCTAACAGGGAAGACACCCGGCGGTGTCCTGCTCAAAGCATGGCTGTTTCTAATTGGCACCATCCCGCTTGGTTATATTTATGCCGCCTCTGTCAATGTTTCCATTAGCGGCAGCATGGCCTTTGTTATGGGCTGTGTGTTTTTAGGGTTGGCAGCGCTGCAAAAATTCAGCCGCTTGGGGGCGCGCTGAGAAGTTCAGCCGCTTGGGGGCGCGCTGATGCTAAGGCTGAGGCTGATTGCGCTTCACCAATAACGCGTTAGCCGCCTTAGCGGAGAGATAAATGTGTTGATTGCCGGCAACGGCTACGCGATAAGAAGAATCGAACTGGCTCTGTTCGCCCATCGTAATGGTGGTGCCAAGTTTGAGCTGCATTGTTGCCAAATAACGGAGGAATTGGTGATTGGATTCGAGGACACGCTGCAATGTCCCACTTTCGCCCGCCGTTAATTCCACCAGTTTAACGGCACCGTCCTGACTGGCAGTGATCTCGCCTGCGCTATTGGGAATGGGGTCGCCGTGGGGATCCTGAGTGGGGAAATCCAGGAATTTTTCAAGCCGAGTGATCAGTTCATCGTTATCAACGTGCTCAAGTTCTTCCGCCAAAGAATGCACCTCGCTCCAATCAAACCCGAGTTTCTCCTGCAAAAAGCTTTCCCATAACCTGTGGCGTCTGAGCAGCTGCAATGCCAGGCTGCGTCCCGCGGCTGTCAAGACAATGCCTTTATATGGCTGATAACAGAGCCAGTCGCGCCGTTCTAGGCGTTTGAGCATTAGGTACACAGCAGAAACATTAACGTTTAAGCGTGCGGCTAAGGTATGCGGATTGACGGCGGTCAGCGTTTCTGGGACGGTACGCTGAGAGTTTTGGATAGCCAGCTGAAAAATAGCTTTAATGTAATTTTCCTGCGCTCTATAAGTGATGACATGCAGCTCCCCATGTTTAGTGGCGACGTCAACAGGGGGTGCGGGGTCATGATGATTTTCAGCTGCTGTTGCTGCTGTTGCTGCTGAATCCATGGTACAAATACAAAGTCTTCCTGAATATTTAAATTATACCCTGAGGCTTAGTTTTATTCAGCAAAATCCAACAGCTGCAGGTGCGGGCATAAACATTACGATTATTTCAATTTAGCAGCTATATTTTTAAAAACAAAAAAAAAAAAATTTAAATGCTGTAAATTTCAATAAAATGATACAATTAGTAATGAGCTACTTTTTACTTGAAAAACGGCAGATTTGCTAAGTTTAGCTAGGGTACTATAATTAATGACAGCACCGCGTCATTAATAAGAAAACTGAGTGAATACAGGCTAAATCACGAATGACAGTAAAATTAACGCATTAGGATACACTTATAATATATCAAATACTTCAAACATTCCGGAGGAATATCATGAAAACAATCCTAAAAAAACTAACTTGGCTGGCTATTGCCACATTACTGCTTACCAGTATGGGCTTTGCCAAAATAAAAATTATCGTTGTCTCGCACGGCGAGGCTGTTGACGCATTTTGGAGTGTTGTCAAACGTGCAGTGACTCAGGCTGAAAAGGACTTCAAACGTTCTGATAAGCTGCAAGTATTTTACCGTGCGCCCACAACGTATAACATGGTAGAAATGGCACGGCTTATTGATCAAGCAGTTGCCGAGCGTCCCGACGGAATTGTGGTAACGCTCCCGGACGCCAATGCCCTTGGCCCATCCATTCGCAATGCTGTTAAAGCTGGCATCCCTGTAATTTCCATGAATTCAGGAGCCGCCGACTTTAAAAAGCTTGGCATCATTGCCCATGTTGGTCAAACTGAGTATGAAGCAGGTTTGGGCGGCGGCGAACGCATGAAAGCGCTTGGTTCTAAAAGAGCCATTATTGTCAACCACGAAGTAGGCAATGTGGCGCTTGATAGGCGTGCTGATGGCTTTATTCAAGGTTTTGGTTATGCTGAGATTGTTGGTACGTCCAAGGATCCCACTGAGATCAAAGCAGCGGTTTCTGCCAAACTCCGCCGCGACGCAAGCTTAGACGCTGTGCTGACATTAGGGTCTTCAGCAGGAGATCCCGCTTACGATGCCATTAAAGAGCTTGATAAAATCAAAACTGTTAAACTAGCGAGTTTTGATCTTTCTCCCAAGCTTTTAGAAGCTGCCGCAAAAGGTGAGGTCGCATTTCTGATTGATCAACAACAATATCTGCAAGGGTATCTGCCCATTGTCATGCTTGTCCAGTACAAGCGTTATGGTGCCATTGCCCCGGGGATTGTACAAACAGGACCTGGTTTTGTCACACCCCAAAACGCCGCGCAAGTGATTGGTTGGGCTAAACAAGGTTATCGCTGAGCTCAGCAATACATTAACAGAACAAGCTCCGCTCCTGCGGAGCTTGTTTTTTATCCAGTGAGCTTTCAAATTCAACTTTGGCATGGGGTTTCTTATGTCTCAATCAACGGCTAACACAAAAGCCAAGTCGCAAGACGAACGCGTGCGCGAGCTTTCACGCCTGCGCCAATTTCTCACACGCCCGGAAATGGCATCCATCAGCGGTGTCTTCATTGTTTTTCTAGTATTTGCCCTAACGGTTGGCGATTCAGGCATGTTTAGCGCACTGGGCATTATTAATTTTATGGAGCCCTCTGCACAGTTGGGCATCCTTGCGATTGCTGCAGCATTACTGATGATTGGCGGTGAATTTGATCTTTCCATTGGTTCGATGATTGGCTTTGCCAGTGTGTGCATCGCCGTTTTTGTGCAGCAATTTTCATGGCCGTTATGGGTGGTGGTTTACGTGACACTGGCTATTTCACTGCTCATTGGTTATATCAACGGGTTGCTTGTGGTGTCCACGCGCCTGCCGTCATTTATAGTGACGTTAGCAATGCTCTTCATTTTACGCGGTGCGGGACTTGTGGTGATGCGCGGGTTAACCGGGCGGACACAGGAGTATATTGACAGAGATATTATTGAAGGAAATTTTTACGGCGAGCTGTTTGGGGGACGTGTCGGCATTGAATTTTTCAACAAGCTTGCCGCAAACGGCATCATTGAGGCACGCCTTGATGGCACAGCCTTAGCGCAGGGTATTCCTATTTCCGTTTTCTGGTGCATTGCGTTGGTGATCATCAGCACGCTGGTACTGACAAAAACACGGCTTGGCAACTGGATCTTCGCCAGCGGCGGCGACGCTAAAGCTGCGCATAATGTAGGCGTACCCGTCAATAAGGTCAAGATTGGGTTATTTATGTACACTGCGTTTTCAGCAACACTTTTTGGGTTACTGCAAGTGCTCTCCAGTGCTTCTGCCGATACGCTGCGCGGCGAGCTGAAAGAATTTGAAGCCATTATTGCAGCCGTTATTGGCGGCACCTTACTTACAGGCGGCTATGGCACCACTATTGGTGCGGTTATGGGGGCGATTATCTTTGGTGTGATCAGACAAGGCATTTATTATACCGGCATTGACGTGGACTGGTTTCGCGTCTTTTTGGGATTGATGGTCTTAATTGCCGTTATGTTCAATAATTTTATCCGCATTCGCGCCACGGGCAACAAATAAGCTGCCGGGCTTAGCAAGGGGGAGCTTTCCATGAAACCAAAAACCGCTCATTCTGAAGTCATCATGAAATTAACAAACGTCAGCTGTTATTTTGGCAGTGTGATTGCGCTCAAAAATATATCATTTGAGGTGCGGCGCGGCAGCGTGACCTGCCTGCTTGGCGATAATGGTGCCGGCAAATCGACGCTCATTAAAACGCTCTCTGGTGTGCATCAGCCCAGTGAAGGCAAAATGTTTATCGAAGGCAAAGAAGTTGTTTTTAAGTCGCCGCGTGAAGCCTTGGATTACGGCATTGCGACTGTTTACCAGGATTTAGCATTAGTGCCGCTGATGAGCATTGTGCGCAATTTTTTCATGGGGCGCGAGGTCATGCGCGGGATTCCGCCATTTCGCTACATTGATTTTAAGAGCTGCTCGGAGATCACCAAACAGGAAATGCAAAAAGTAGGCATTAATATTCGCAGTGCTGATCAAGCGGTGGGTACGCTTTCGGGCGGCGAGCGGCAATGTCTGGCTATTTCACGTGCGCTTTATTTTGGCAGCCGCGTGCTTATTTTCGATGAGCCCACAGCCGCGTTAGGCGTGAAACAATCGGCTATCGTGCTGGATTTCATTAAAGAAGCGCGTGCGCGCAATGTGGGCGTGATTTTCATTACGCACAACTCCTTTCATGCGCACGAAGTAGGCGACCTGTTCACAATTCTCAACAGGGGACAGAGCGTTGGCAACTACAAGCGCGCTGAGATTTCACGCAGCAAGCTGTTTGAGCTGATGGCGGGCAAACAAACAACAGCGGCTTAGCTAAAAAACAGCGGCTTAGCTAAAATTTTGTACTGGGTGTTATTGTCAATGCAGCCAGCAAGTATTTTATAGCAGCTGGAAAGTTTGTCTTTGGGTCATCAAATTTAAAGTTCAGCCACCACGCTGTTCATTTGTGATCGTTATTATTGATGACCGCCTTAGCCGCTACGCAAGCTAAACGCAAGTACGATGTGATCAGTTTGGGACGTGCGGCAGTTGATGTTTACGCCACCGAATTAGGCACGCGGCTGGAAGACGCCAACAGTTTTTCAAAGTACTTAGGCGGTTCATCGGGCAACATTGCTTACGGCTGTGCGCGGCAGGGGCTGCGTGTCTCCATGTTCACGCGTGTAGGCGATGATCACATGGGGCGTTTTGTCATAGAAACCTTTGCGCGTGCGGGTGTGGACACATCGCAGATCAGCTGCGATAAAAATCGTTTGACGGGGCTGGTATTTCTTTCAGTAAAAACAAAAACCTCACTGCCGCTGCTGTTTTATCGCAAGGACTGTGCGGACATGGGCATAACTGCCGCCGATGTAGAAGAGTCCTACATAGCCAGCACGCGTATTCTCATCATCACGGGCACACATTTCTCGCAGCCAGGCCCGCGCGCCGCCTGTTTTCAAGCTATGGAGTACGCCCGCAAACACAATGTGCGCGTGGTACTGGACTTGGATTATCGCCCTGTGCTCTGGGGACTGACAACCTTGGATGCTGGCGCAGAAAGTTTTGTCGCCTCAGAAAAAGTAAGCGCCTCATTGCAGGAAATTTTTTCCTACTGCTCGGTCATTGTTGGCACACAGGAAGAAATTCACATTGGCGGCGGGCACACGGACACCCAAAAGGCGCTTAGCAGCATTCGTGCGCATACGGAAGCTGTCATTGTCATGAAAAAAGGCGGTGTAGGCGCGCAGGTCTTTACAGCAGCCATTCCCGCAAAACTTAGTGACGTCCCCCTGCATAAGGGTTTTCCCGTGACTGTACTCAGCACCGTTGGTGCAGGCGATGCGTTTATGAGCGGGCTTATGCGCGGTTATGCCACTACTTTGCCTTGGCAGAGCAGTATTCGTTACGCCAATGCCTGCGGTGCGCTGGTGGTCTCACGCCATGGCTGTGCGCCCGCCATTCCCAGCAAAACAGAATTAGACACTGCACTGAAACATGCCGCTGGCGGCGGGATGCTTGATCAGACACCTGCCCTTGCCAGACTGCACAGCACCAGCACGCGCACGCAAAACTGGCAGCAGCTTGCCGTCTTAGCGTTTGATCATCGTTTGCCTTTTGAAGAGCTGGCAGCCGAGCTGAAAATTCCTCAGGCAGTTATTGCGCCGCGCCTTAGCGAACTTAAAAACCTGCTGCTCAGTGCATTTTACGAAACCACCACTAAGTTGAAATTGCACGGCAAGGCAGGGATCTTGTGCGATGATATTTATGGTCTGGATGTTTTAAACGATATTACAGGAAAAAATTTTTTCATCGCCCGCCCGGCTGAGGCGGCGCGCCGGCGTCCCATTAATTTCATCGCTGAAAATATGGGGCTAACCATGACTGCATGGCCGCAAAGTCACGTGGTCAAGTGTCTATTTTTCTTAGCTGCCGAAGACAAACCCGCCATGCTGCAAACACAGTTAACACAACTGCGGCGGCTGGCAGACGATTGTGCCGCCACGCAGCATGAGCTGATGTTGGAATGGCTGCCTTATCTGCCAAACAAAAAAACACCTGCCAGCATTGCTGTGATCATGGAAAAAATTTATACAGCGGGCATTTTCCCGGCTTGGTGGAAATTGCTGATTGAAACGCAGGAAGAATGGGATCATGCTACTGCAGCCATTGCCCAGTACGATGCCAGCTGCCGCGGCATTCTCCTGCTGGGTGCGGCTAAAGACATGCAAGACATGCAAAAGCTCTTTCGGCTGGGGTCGACCCAAACAATGGCACGCGGTTTTGCCGTTGGGCGCACCATCTTCAAAGCTCCTGCAACGGCATGGCTTAAAAATGAACTTTCAGCGGCTGCTTTTGTTCAAGCTGTTGTAAAAAACTACACAGCACTCATTCAGGCATGGGGCAAATTTACTTGAAATGCTGGGAAATACAAGATGAGCAAGCGGAGCAACGGAGTTTATTATACCGCTGGAAATCCCTTTGACAATCCGGCATTTACCAGCTGGGCAAAAAAAGCCAAGCTCCCCAGCAACCGTATTTTGGAGCCGTTTGCAGGTGCCAATTCACTGATCACAACCCTGAAAACCATGGGGTGGTGCCAACAATGGAAATCCTTTGACATTGCCCCGGGCGCTGCGGGAGTGGAAGCACGCGATACGCTGGCACACTTTCCTAAGGGCTATTCGGTCTGTGTAACCAATCCGCCCTGGCTGGCTAAAAACAGCGCAAGCGCACGCGGTCTGTCGTTCCCTCACACACCGTACGATGATCTGTACAAGGTCGCCTTGCAGCAATGCCTCAAACATTGTCAATGGGTGGCGGCACTGGTACCGGAATCGTTTATTCGTGCGGATGTGTTTCAAGAACGGTTGAGTCATTTTATCTCGCTCACCGGCAAAATGTTCAGCGATACGGGTCATCCCGTGGGTTTGGCGTTGTTTCAAGCAGAAAAGAAACAAGATGTGATGATCTGGCAGAATGGCATCAAGCTTGGGACATTGGTTAGCTTAAAACGAAAAAAACCGCAAGCGCGCACGCGCGCCATTACAGTAAAATTTAATGATCCTGCTGGCAATGTCGGGTTGATTGCACTGGACAATACATTAGCGCCGTCTATTCGTTTTTGTGCCGTAAGTGAGTTGGCAGATTACAAAGTTAAAACAAGCGGGCGGCATATCACTAAAATAACAGTGGGAGGCAAGATTAGGATAACGGAGTGGAATCACTGTCTCAATACGTTCCGCAAAAAAACGCGTGACGTGCTGCTGACTTGTTACAAGGGTATTCGCAAGGACGGCTGGTATCGGCGGCGGCTGGACTGGGGAATGGCACGAAGGATCATTGAAGGCTGCAGCAGCTGAGCATGAAACCCTTTTTTCAGCCATCCATTTAAAATACAGTTTATAATCAATTTAAAAAAAGGAAGAGTATGATGAAGCGCATTCGCATGACCATGGCGCAGGCACTCGTTAAGTTTCTTGATGTGCAGTACATTCGTTTGGACGATGACACCACCAAGTTTGTGGAGGGTGTCTTCACTATTTTTGGACACGGCTGCTGTGTGGGATTGGGCGAGGCGCTCAGTCAGTCCAATCACAACCTCACCGTTTATCAGGGGCACAATGAACAAGGCATGGCGCATGCAGCCACTGCTTATGCCAAAGAAAAAAATCGCCGCGGCATTCTGCCGTGCATCTCTTCCATAGGCCCTGGCGCCACCAACATGGTGACCGCCGCTGCCACAGCAACGGTCAATCGCCTGCCGCTCTTATTGCTGCCGGGCGATACTTTTGCCTGCCGTCAACCGGATCCGGTGTTGCAGCAGTTAGAAACGCCGCACGATCTCAGTCTTTCGGTCAATGACGTCTTTAAACCTGTTTCTAAGTTTTGGGATCGCATCACACGCCCTGAGCAGCTGATGACGTCGCTCATCAATGCCATGCGCGTACTTTGCGACCCGCGTGAAACGGGTGCCGTCTGCGTGGCACTCTCACAGGATGTGCAGGGCGAAGTCTATGCCTATCCCGATTATTTTTTCAATAAACGCGTGCATGTCATTGAACGGCAGACGGCTGCGCCTGCACGCATAGCGGAGGCGGCGGCGGCGTTAAAAGCAGCCAAACGTCCAGTGGTCATTTGCGGCGGCGGCGTGCGCTACAGCGAAGCGCATGACGCGTTGTTAACACTGATTGAAAACAGCCAAATTCCTTTTGTGGAAACGCAGGCTGGTAAAAGCGTCTTACCGTCCAATCATCCGCTTAACCTTGGCGGTGTGGGCGTGACCGGTACACTTGCCGCCAATCAAATCATTCGCAATGCCGATTGTCTGCTTGCCATTGGCACACGTCTCAATGATTTCATCACCGCTTCCAAAAGCGCGTTCAATGCCGATTGTCGTTTCATCAGCATCAATGTCAGTCCGTTCGATGCCGCCAAGCTGGACAGCATAACAATTATTGCCGATGCCAAAACAGCGCTGAGTGCATTGAGTGCTGAGCTGGGAGGGGGGAATGTAACAACGGCAGAGCATACTGCGCAGGCTAAGCAGCTCAAACGCGCGTGGGCAACAGAAGTGGCAACACTGGAAACAAGGCAGTTTCAGGATGATTTTTCTTCGTTCTCACAAATGGCAGCACTCAGACAGCTCAATTCCAGCATTCCCGCCGATGCCATTGTAGTGGCAGCTTCGGGCAGCCTACCGGGCGACATGGAACGTTTATGGGAAACACGGAAGGCAAACACCTATCATTTAGAGTATGGGTATTCCTGCATGGGTTATGAAGTAGCGGGTGCTTTTGGTGTTAAGCTTGCTCAACCCAATCGTGAAGTGTATGCCATTGTTGGCGATGGCGCTTATTTGCTCATGCACAGCGAGCTCTTCACCAGCATTCAGGAACGGCAGAAGATCAACATCATCCTTTTTGACAATGCGGGGTTCCATTGCATTGACAATCTACAACGTGCGCAGGGCATAAAGAATTTTGCCTGCGAATTTCGTTATCGTGAAACACAGACAAACAGTCTCAGCGGTGCAGAAGTACCCGTTGATTACGCGTTAAATGCGCGCTCCTACGGGTGTCAAACATGGACTGTGCGTACGCAGGCAGAGTTCAGCGCGGCGCTTCATGCGGCGCAAAAAAGCCGTGTATCAACGCTCATTGAGCTTAAAGTCGCCAAAAAATCCATGACGGGCGGGTATGAAACCTGGTGGCGTGTGGGCACGCCTGAGCTCTCCGCCACTACAGGCACTCAGCAGGCCTTTGCAGAGCTGAAAGCCAAACGCGAGCGTGAGCTGCGCGATTATTAATGATTAAACCCAAACACACCGCCTTCCATCCATTATCAATCCCCTTTTATTCCAATTCAACAATGATCCTCAGTCAAACACACTTAGGCATAGCTCCACTTACGTGGAGCAATGACGATAAACCCGAGATTGGCAAAAATAATACATTTGCACAATGTGTCAGTGAAATGGCGCTTGCTGGTTTTGCAGGCTGCGAGTTGGGCAGCAAATTTCCAGGAGAGCTGAAGACCTTGCAGTATGAGCTGGGTTTGCGGCAGCTGAAGGTAGCCAATCAGTGGTTCACATTTGAATTGACCACAAAAAGCGTGGATGAAGTTCGCCCTGCTTTTCTGGCGCATGTCAAAAAGCTGAGGGCACTAGGTGCGGGTGTTGTGGGCGGTGGCGAGTTTGCACGCAGCATTGTGGGACAGGAGCATATTCCTGCTTGCGGCGTCACTCCACCTGCACGCCCCATCCTTAATGCTGCTGAGTGGAAAACATTCACAACACGGCTTACAGAACTTGGCAAAATAGCGCACAACGAAGGCCTCAGTCTCTGTTTTCATCATCATATGGGCACCTGCGTAGAAACGCAGGCTGAGACCGAACGGCTGCTCAATGATTGCGATGAGCGTTACGTGGCGCTTAATTACGATAGCGGACATTTTTATTTTGCCGGTGATGATCCCATTGCAGCGCTGGACAAATTCAAGACACGTGTTAAACACGTCCATCTAAAGAATGTCCGTCCGCACGTGTTAAAAGCAGCGTTAGCAGGGCAGTATTCGTTTTTAAAAGCGGTGCTGGCGGGGGTCTTCACCATCCCCGGCGATCCTGAAGGCTGCATTGATTTTCCAGCGATCTTCAAACACTTAGCCCGTGTCAATTATGCGGGCTGGATGATTGTTGAAGCGGAGCAAGATCCAGCAAAGGCGCATCCGCTAGCCACGGCACTAAGGGCGCGCGCCTACTTAAAGGAAACCTTGGGACACTAAAACCGGGGACAGCTTTTAATTTTTCAATTTCTCAATTTCTCAATTTGGAGTTCACTATGACACAAAACACAAACCATCACATTCCCCATTACGCTAATCACAATCAAACCATCATCCCTGCAGGGCATCCTTTAGTACCGCTTATCACGTTCAACGTCATTGAGCTCAGGCAGGGAGAAAGTTTTACGCATAACATGGCGGGTTATGAAAGCGTTTTAGTTTTAGTCCGCGGCACGGTCAGCATCAGCGTTGGTGCTGAGGTCTTTGACAATGTGGGCGGGCGCAGCGATGTTTTCACAGGGCGTGCCGATTCTGTTTATGTTCCGCTTAACAATGAAGCCATTATCACAGCCAAGTCAGCTGACGTGTGTATTTACGCGGCGGGCGGCAAAACAACAGCAGTGCATAAGCCGTTTAGGATCAAACCCAGCGACATTAAAAAAGTGCAGTACGGGAGCGATGAGACCAAGACCCATCGCAAGCTCCATCATATTCTCGGTCAAAACGTGGAAGGACAGGTGGGCAATCTGCTAGTGAGCGAATTGTTCACGGTTGGCGAAGGTGGGTGGTCGGGTTTTCCCTCACACAAACACGATACAGAAAGACCACCGGAGGAGACTTATTTTGAGGAAGTGTATTACTTTCGTTTCCAGCCAGCACAGGGTTTTGCCGCTCAGTTTCTGCATGCAGAAAAGGCGATGGGACCGGTTTATCACGTCAAAGATAAAAGCACATTCATCGTTGACAAGGGCTACCATCCTGTGGTGGCGGGGCCTGGTTACAGCATGTATTATTTCACTATTCTCTGCGGAAAAAAGGATCGTTCATTGATTCAGTATTTCCATCCCGATCATCGTGCGCAAATAGAGACTATTCCGGGCATTAAGGACATGATCCAAGCTTTTAAATAATGTATTTGGCGGGCTAAAAACTTCATCCAGCTATGATTTGAAGTTCACCATGACACAAAATACAAACCATCATCCCTGCAGAGCATCATTTAGTACCGTTTATTACGTTTAACGTCATTGAGCTCAGGCAGGGAAATGCAGTCCGGGAGCGCTGAGATCAAGACCCATCGCAAGCTCCACCATATTCTCGGTCAAAACGTGGAAGGACAGGTGGGCAAGCTGCTAGTGAGCGAATTGTTCACGGTTGGCAAAGGCGGATGTCGGGTTTTCCCTCACACAAACATGGTACAGAAAGACCACAGGAGGAGACTTGTTTTGAAGAGGTGTATTATACTTTCGCTTCAAGTCCGCACAGGGACAAGAGCACCTTCAAAATAATGTGTTTGGCGGGCGAAAAGTTTTCATCCAGCTATGATTTGAAGTTCTTCAGCGGCAATGGGAACGACGTTGTTTTTAGCGTCCAGTTCTATCAGCAGTCCCCGCATTGCCTGCGGAATAGCCGCAACATCCTGGCGATCATGCGTCACCATAAGTGCCGGTAAGTTACGTTTGTGAATGCTTGCAAACACAGAGCTACGAAAAGTCTTACGCAAGGACGTGTCTAAGCTGGTAAAGGGCTCATCCAGGAGCAGTGCGGAGGGGTGGCTGAGCAGGGTGCGTAAAAGTGAAACGCGTGCCTGTTCGCCGCCTGAGAGTGTATGCGGGTAACGCTGCAATAGTTCAGCGTCCAGCTGAGCCTCGCCAAGCGCCGCCAGGATAGCAGCATAGCGTGCGGCTTTGCCTTTTACGGCTGGGGCCAGGCCAAAAGCAAGATTGGCGGCGACTGTCATATGCGGGAAGAGCAGCGGTTCCTGAAAAAGAATCCCCAGGGAGCGTTTTTCTAGCGGCAAGTCTGTAAGACGTTGGTCATTGAAAAAAACATCACCGCTGCAGGCAAAGACGTTAGCGGCAAGTGCGCCCAGGATAAAATGCAGCAATGAAGATTTTCCCGAACCGCTGGGGCCCATGAGTGCGCTTATTTTGCCTGCCGGGAATTTCAATGAAAGTTTATGAAAGAGCACACGCGCAGGAGTCTGTGCGGCAGCTTTAATGCTGAGTGAAAAATTTTCAATACGCAAGCTCATGTTGCAAAGTATTCCTAATACATTAGCTGCGCGCGCGGCTGTGCTCCAGCGGGCGAAATACTGTGAAGACTAAGAAAAAAGCAAAGAGCGGCAATGCCAGCTGCAGCATGGCATAAACGCCGATGACACGGCGATTGAGGCCTGCGCTGAGGTTAACCGCCTCTGTGGTGATGGTCACAAGCCGTCCGCCGCCAATGAGCTCAGTAGAAAGATATTGCGCCACACTTACAGAAAAAGCAATAGCCAGTGCAACAGCAATGGTGCGGATGAGAATGGGCAGTTTAATGCGCAAAAATGGTTTCAAATTCCTACCGCAAAGCGTGCGTGCCACTATGGAATAACGTTCATCGTAGCTGCGGTAGGGTCCGCGCAGGGTCAGCATAAGATATGGAAATGTGTAAAGAAAATGCACCCAGCTAAGTGTGAAGACATTTTCTGTAAAGCTCAGATAAATGGCGCAAAAGGTAATTCCAAACAATAAAATGGTCTCCGGCAGCAGCAGCGGGATAAAAAATGTACTGTACAAGCCGCTAAAGAGGGCATTGTCTTTAAAAAAACGCCCGGCTTCCAAAAAAACAATACTTGCGACCAGTGCCGCCAGCGTGCTCAGACAGCCAATGCAGAGGGTACTGATGAGGGGAAAGTGCAGCAGCATTTCCAGCCAAGCTTTATCGAAAACGGCAGCCACTATGGGGACGGGATCACCGCTGCCATTGCCAAAAAGGGTTTCTGGAATAAGTGCGCGTTTCCAGTATTTAAGGGTGTAGGTTGTTGGCAGCAAATTTGGAAAGCGCCACTTTTCACTAACTGACCACAACAGGTTTAAAGCGGTTGAAAGCATGGCTATTGATATTCCGCCCAAACACATTACCCATGTGCCTAGTCTAAGCCAGGCATCCCAGCTTCGTGAGCGCCTACCGGAGGGAAGCCGATGCAGGCGTTTTAACAAACGTTCTAGCGTCAACATCAGCAGAATACTGGCAGTTATTAAGGCGCCTAAGAAAATAGCGCCTGTGTAGGCAAAAGCCCGCAGCTCGCTGACGCCCGACGTATAATACTCCACTAAGAGCACCGCCAATGTTGGCGGCTGCTGCGGACCGGCAATGATCGCCATATCCACCACTGAAAACGAATAGGCTAAGACAACAAAAAAAGCTAAGCGCATACGCCGATAGCACAACGGCATGATAACCAGGCGCCAGGCAGCAAATTCTTTATAACCCAGGCTTTTCAATGTGAGCAGAATGCCTTCCACTTCATAATTGCGAACGCTTCCTAAAACAATGAAAGTCAAAAAGGGAAGTTCTTTGAGCACTAAGACAATGAATAAAGCGAGACCGCCCGTTTCCAGGAATAAAAACGGACTATCAAATCCACTCAGTCCGCTAAGTCCCAATCCCGTTTCCAGCACGCGCACAAGGAACCCGGCGGGCGCTATTAAAAATGCAAACCCTAGGGCAAATGCTGCATGCGGCAGTGCCAACATAACCGCGAGCCATTTGATGAGCTGGCGCGCGTACTTGTAAAAAAGCGCGGCAATGCCAAAAGCTCCCAATAGTGAAACCACCGTCGCAGCCAAACCAATTATCACCGTCAAACGAATACTGGCAAGATGGCGCGGTGCTGTAAGAAACTGTTGCCAATAAGTAGTGGTCAGAGTGCCTATTAAGCTGCCGTTAGTTTCAGCAAGCGCGGGTTCATATCCAAAAGATGGAAGAACAACCGTAACAACCGCCACCATTAGGGGGATAAAAAAAAGCACACCCCAAAGCGTGACTCCACTCAGTGTCAGAATACCTTTATTGGAAAGCTTGATCATGCCAATTTTAACAGAACTGCCGTAAAAAACCGCGCCTATCCAGCAAAATGTGAATATATGCTGCCATCATAACTGGCATTGTCCGCCGTTGCGGTTTAACAGAAGTACAAGCTAGTCCACATTGATAAGCTGCTTGTTATCGTGAAGAACATGCCATTTAATGATGTCCGTCCTATCCTGAGGCAAGGCAGCTACTGTGCGTAACGTTTTGCCCATTCAACTTCAATGGCTTCAGTCCACGAAGCATCGGGCTCCAGCAGCGTTGCGCCCACTTCACTTTCACTGAGTGCATTGGCATTAACGCTAAGGTCGTCAAAATGGCTGCGCTGCTGCGCTGACAATGTCTTCATGGCTAAGACCGTTGGGTCGCCCCAGATCTTAATATCGCTTTTGCGCGCCTGCGCTTCGGCTGAGAGCAGAAAATTAATAGTCACCAATGCCGCTTCTTTTGCATTGGCATTGAAAGGAATTGCCAAAAAGTGCGTATTGCCAATGGTGCCCGGTGAATGAACATAAGTTCGCACAGTCTCGGGAAATTCATTATTAAACACACGATTAGCCGCTTCATTTGGGTTAAAGCTCATGGAAAAGCTGATTTCGCCTTCATCCAGGAGCTGATGTTGGAAGTCTATGTTTTGCGGAAAGGCTTTGCCGCGTTTCCACAATACTGGGTGCAGCTGTTCTAAATAACCCCATAACGGTTCAGTCACGCGTAAAAATTGTAAGGGCGAACGCACGGGCTGATAAAGCGCCCGTTTGTTTTCCAGCAATTCCAACAAAATCTGTTTTAAAAACGTCGTACCGTGGAAATTGGGTGGCCGCGGATAAGTGAATTGTCCTTTATGCTGCTGGACATACTGCAGCAGGTCCAAAACATTCTCGGGCAATTTATGCACACGTGCGCTATCGGCAATGAAGACCAATTTCGCCATGCCCCAAGGGGCTTCCAATCCGTCCACCATTTCAGAAAAGTCCTGACTCATGGTGGCGTTCTGTTTTTTTGCTAAATATTTATCATTGGGCAAGGCATTCGTGAAAGGGCCGAATAAAAGCTGGTACTGCTTCATTTGCTTGAAATTTTCGCCATTGATCCACATCAGGTCAACACTTCCATTGTCTAGTTTAGCGGCTTTTTTTTCTGTCAAAACCTTATTGACCGTCTGTGCTATATCCGCTACTTTAACATGATTGAGGGACACTCCATATCGGGTGCGCAGCTCAGTTGCCGCCCAGCCAATATAATCATTAATATTCTCCGAGCCGCCCCAGGCGTAAAAATAGACCTTTTGTCCGCGCGCCAAGCTTTCAATTTCTTCCCAATCGTAAATAGGAACTTCACGCGTAATAGGAACTTCACGCTCCTGTGCCCACAATTCACTATACTGAAGACCTGGTACCGCAAAACCGCCTAGTGCCACAATAAAACATAATATGCAATAATGCATCCGTCGTAATGTGCGGCTAAGTGTTTGACCATTTAATGTTAATTTCATTATTCTTATTACAATCACTCTATTTTTTTTAATTTTCAAACCCACTGCATCCCCACTGCCTCTATTGTACTATCAAAACGGCTGCCATTTAATAAAAAACTACACCATTAAAGCTATACCATACAATCGTAAAGTTGGTTACAAGGGTCAATGATAACGATAGCTTAGCGGTAAAATCGGCAACTTTAAACTAATAGTTACTTCTTATTGTATAATAAATGCACTCGGCAGCGCCCGGCAATGGTTTCATTGCCTTACTAGCACAATTGGGATTAAGTGCCGAGCGAGCTTGTAGGAAACTCGTTACAATGGATGTTAATGCATGGATTCCGCAGCCGCTTCCGCTTAGTTTGGGTGCTGCGCTTAAAGTCTTTATTGGTGCCTTGTGGTATTCGCCATTGTTATTTGGTACACGCTGGATGCGGCTGATGAATTTGACAGAAGTTGATGTCACCACACCCGAATTTAAACGCTCTGCCAAAAGAGCTTACTTGCTCAGTATTGCAGTTGCCTTGTTAGGCAGTTATGTCGTTGGCATGTTAATAACGGGACTGCAGTTGCAGAGTACTGGTGCTGCTTTGGGGTTGTTGAGCGTATTATTTATGGGGTTAATGTTTCCCATATTATTAAGTCGGCACCTTTGGGGCAAGGACAACTGGGGACTTTTGCCTATTAACATGGGTTATGAGTGGTTCAGCCATGTCCTCATGGGCTTGTGTTATGTTTGGTTAGCTTGAAGCTGTTATTGCCGCCTAAAACAATGTATCAGCAAAATTTTCCGGAATCCCAAGTACTGCGCAGCACCACCATTTTAGCAGTACGCAAGGGACGCACGCTTGCAATAGCAGGCGATGGACAGGTGACGCTGGGCAATCAGATCATGAAAAATTCAGCATCCAAGCTCAGACGACTTTACAAGGGCACCTTGCTCTCTGGTTTTGCCGGTGCGGCGGCAGATGCGCTCACGCTTTATGAGCGCATGGAAAAAAAACTGGAGGAGTACGAAGGCGAGTTATTGCGCGCCAGTGTTGCGCTCACCCAGGAGTGGCGCAGTGACAAATACTTACAAAAACTGCAAGCCATGTTGCTCTTAGGCGATGCCCATACCCTGCTCATCCTTGCCGGCACAGGCGAGATTATTGAAAGCGACAGTGCGGCGGCAGCCATTGGTTCTGGCGGCGGTTTTGCCAAAAGTGCTGCTTTGGCATTGGTGGAACATTCAAATTTAGATGCGGCGACTATTGCCAAAACTGCGTTAAAAATTGCTAGCGATATTTGCATTTACACCAATCATCACATCAGCTGTGAAACCATCACGTATCCTAAAACAAAAGCTACAGCCAAAAGCTAAGCGACTTAATAGACTAAGAGGAGCTTGCTAAATCAGCCAAGCCGTCATTGTCATGCCAGAAAAATCATCGTCACCGCCAGCACCCGTTCGCAACAGCAGCAGCAGCGATCAACTGTCTATTGAAGCGGCACTGACTCCCAGCGCCATTGTCCGCGAGCTGGACAAACATATTATTGGGCAAAAAGATGCCAAACGCTCGGTCGCCATAGCCCTGCGCAATCGCTATCGCCGCCGCCGTGTGCGCGGTGAAATGCAAAATGAAATTTATCCAAAAAACATTCTCATGATCGGCAATACCGGCGTGGGCAAAACAGAAATTGCGCGACGGCTGGCGCATTTAGTGCAAGCGCCATTTATAAAAGTAGAAGCGACGAAGTTTTCGCAGGTTGGTTATGTGGGGCGGGATGTTGAAAGCATTATTCGTGATCTCATGCACCACGCTGTTACCAGCGAGCGTGCGAAACAGTTGAAAGTTTTAGAAGCGTCTGCGGCAGCGGAAGTGACCGAACGCCTTTTGGATGCGTTGCTTCCAGAAAGCGCGGCTGCCGCCAAACGCGCGCCTGTACCAGCGACAAACGCTGTTCAGGCACCGCTGGACACACTTTCACTTTCAGTGGCGCTGCCGCATACACCTGGTATTGCAGCACATGGCGCTGCCACAGAAAGCACATCGCAGGCGCAAACAGAACAGTATTTAACCACCCGTGCTAAGCTGAAACAACGCCTTTTAGCGGGCGATTTTGAAAACAAAGTCATTACCCTTGCGCTCAGTGCGCCTGCTGCCAACACCCCGGCAGCGGGCATCAATATTTCAGGACAAAATTTGGGAGATCAGCAGATGGATGCGCTGCATGGTCTCATGAAGAATTTCAACAACATGTTTCGTCCCAAACAAACCAAACAGCGCATGGCTATCAGCGCAGCCCGTCCACTGCTCTTGCAACAAGTCACCCATGAGCTTCTGGACATGAATCAAGTCATCAGCACTGCCAAACAGCGCACGGAAACGCTTGGCATTGTCTTTGTTGACGAGGTTGATAAAATTGTGACGAAGGGCACGGAGCAACGCGGCAATTTGGATATTTCCCGTGAAGGTGTGCAGCGCGATCTTCTCCCATTGGTAGAAGGCTGCAATGTGGCCACGCCAAACGGAAACATTGCTACGGATCATATACTTTTTATTGCTGCGGGTGCCTTTCATACAACGTCGCCTGCGGACATGATTCCGGAAATGCAGGGACGATTTCCTATTCGCGTGAAGCTGAGCCCGCTCAAAGCGCCTGAGTTGCAAGCTATTTTAGTGCAGCCTAAAAGCGCACTCAGCAAACAATATCAAGCGCTACTGGCTACTGAGGGCATAAACTTAGAACTGACGACTGCGGCGATTGCAGCGATTGCGAAGATGGCTGAACGTGTGAACAACGAAAGTGAAAATATTGGTGCGCGGCGGCTGGCAACCTTGATGGAAAAGCTACTGGAAGAGCTGCTGTTTCATGGCAAAGCTTTCATAAAAAGCAAACGCGGCAGTGCGCTGCAAGCGGCGGCGGCAAAATCCCAAGACACCCAAACACAGCAGCGCGTGGTGATAGACGAAGCTTACGTGACTGAACGTTTCCGTACACTGCTTCCCAGCAAGGATCTTCAGCGATATATTCTTTGAATAAAATGTGTTGCCTTACTTCCTGAGGTAACGTGTTTTCATAAAACGTTCGACTTTTCGTATTTCTTCACGTTCTTTAAGGGCGCTGCGTTTATCGTAAAGTTTTTTACCCACAGCTTCCCTATTTTATTTTGACAAGGCTTGTTTTTAGCAAGCACTGCTGGCTACTGATGACATAAACTTAGAGCTGACGGTTGCGGCAATTGCGAAGATGGCTGAACGCGTGAACAACGAAAGTGAAAATATTAGTGCGCGGCGGCTGGCAACCTTGATGGAAAAGTTACTGGAAGAGCTGCTGTTTCATGGCAAAGCTTTCATAAAAGCAAACCCGTGCATTGCTTCCCAGCAATGACCTTCAGCGGTATATTCTTTGAATAAACTGTGTTGCCTTACTTTCTGAGGTAACGTGTTTTCATAAAACGTTCGACTTTTCGTATTTCCTCACGTTCCTTAAGGGCGCTGCGTTTATCGTAAAGTTCGACTTTTTACCCACATAGCTTCCCTATTTTATTTTGACAAGGCTTGTTTTTAGCAAGCACTGCTGACAAGGCTACTGAGGGCATAAACTTAGAGCTGACGGTTGCGGCGATTGCGAAGATGGCTGAACGCGTGAACAACGAAAGTGAAAATATTGGTGCGCGGCGGCTGGCAACCTTGATGGAAGAGCTGCTGTTTCATGGCAAAGCTTTCATAAAAAGCAAACGCGGCAGTGCGCTGCAAGCGGCGGCGGCAAAATCCCAAGACACCCAAACACAGCAGCGCGTGGTGATAGACGAAGCTTACGTGACTGAACGTTTCCGTACACTGCTTCCCAGCAAGGATCTTCAGCGATATATTCTTTGAATAAACTGTGTTGCCTTACTTTCTGAGGTAACGTATTTTCATAAAACGTTCGACTTTTCGTGTTTCCTCACGTTCTTTAAGGGCACTGCGTTTATCGTAAAGTTTTTTACCCACACAGCTTCCCTATTTTATTTTGACAAGGCTTGCTTTAAAGTACATTTCCAGTTTACGCGTGCGCGTGGCGTGATGCCCTGTATATTTGGACAAAAGCCTCACCTGCTGCCGTTCAAAGCTTTCATAAAAGCAAACCCGTGCACTGCTTCCCAGCAATGACCTTCAGCGGTATATTCTTTGAATAAACTGTATTGCCTTACTTCCTGAGGTAACGTGTTTTCATAAAACGTTCGACTTTTCGTGTTTCCTCACGTTCCTTAAGGGCGCTGCGTTTATCGTAAAGTTTTTTACCCACACAAATTCCCAATTTTATTTTGACAAGGCTTGCCTTAAAGTACATTTCCAGCGGGATTAATGTTGCGCCCTTTTTTTTGAGTTGGCTCTGCAGTTTACGCAGTTGGCGTTTTTTCAACAGGAGTTTACGCGTGCGCGTGGCCTGATGCCCTGTATAAGAAGCCTGCTGATATTCTTTGATATGAATATTTTGGACAAAAGCTTCACCTGCTGCCGTTAAATGTCCATAACTTCCACTGAGATTGACTGCGCCGCTACGAATGGGTTTGAGTTCACTGCCCACTAGGACAATGCCCGCTTCCAGTTCTGTGTTAACGTGATAATCGTGATAGGCTTTACGATTACGGGCGATGATGCGATGCTGCGGCGCCTTAGCGGCTTTAGTGGCAACCTTGGCAGTTTTACCTGAGAGCTTAGCGGCATTCATTTTAAGCTTGGCGCAATGCTAATGACAAAAGGAAT
>CBDFMP010000012.1:0-17278 GCA_965249715.1 Spirochaetota bacterium
AATGCGAAAATCAAGCTCGGCAATGGCAAATCCACTTTTCAGCGTTGCAAATCAGCAGCGCATTGAACAGGCATTTCTGTAGGCACTGTTATTTAGACTTTGTTTGGGCAGCAAATGCAGGCACTTGTGTGCTGGGCTGCTGCTGGGGCAGGATTTCGGCGAAAGCATCCTTACGTGCGCTGAGCAGAAGTTTTTCATCGCGCAGGAGGTCGGTTACTTTAAAGGGTGGGATGCCTGTTTGTTTGTTGCCAAGCATTTCGCCCGGGCTGCGAATGCAAAAATCAAGCTCGGCAATGGCAAATCCATTTTTCAGCGTTGCAAATCAGCAGCGCATTGAACAGGCATTTCTACAGGCGCTATTATTTAGACTTTGTTTGGGCAATAGCAAATGTAGGCACTTGTGTGTTGTGCTGTTGCTGGGGCAGGATTTCGGCGAAAGCATCCTTACGTGCGCTGAGCAGAAGTTTTTCATCGCGCAGGAGGTCGGCTACTTTAAAGGGTGGGATGCCTGTTTGTTTGCTGCCAAGCATTTCGCCCGGGCCGCGAATGCGAAAATCAAGCTCGGCAATGGCAAATCCACTTTTCAGCGTTGCAAATTTTTCAAGCCGTTTCTGTGTCTCCATATTCAAGGTGTTTTCCGCCACCAAATAACAATACCCCGGTTTATGGTGTCTGCCCACGCGTCCGCGCAGCTGATGGAGCTGTGAGAGCCCAAATTGTTGCGCCGCTTCAATGATGATAACAGTGGCGTTAGGATGATCAATGCCCACTTCCAGTACAGTCGTGGCAAACAGGACGCGCAGTTTGCCGCTGCGAAACTCTTCCATGAGGGTTTCTTTTTCGGACGCTTTCATGCGGCCGTGGATGAACGCGACGGAAACATCTGCAAACAGGCGTGCCTTAAGTATTTTAAATTCTGTTAAGAGCGATCGTAGTTTTTTCGCAGAACTTTCTTCAATGATAGGAAAGACCACATAAGCTTGTTCCTGATGTTTGGTCACGCGTTGTTTGAGGAATTTGTAAGCATGGGAACGCTCCGCTGCACCAATGACCTTTGTTTGTACGGTCATCGCGCTTTTGGGGCGTGTGCGCAGTTCAGAACGCGCCAGATCTCCGTACAACGTGAGACACAATGAACGCGGGATGGGTGTGGCACTGAGCGAGAGAAAATCAACCGCTTTGCCTTTATTGATCAGCGCCTGCCGCTGCTCCACACCAAAACGATGCTGCTCATCAATGACGACATAACCCAGTTTTGGAAAGTTGCGGCGTGCTTGAATAATGGCATGTGTACCGATAATCATGGCATTGTGATAATAACGGATGATGTACTCTGCTTTATCGTGGTCCGCTTTGGATTGATGCTGGCGCGCCACTAACAAGGCAATGGGAACGTCGTTATCCTTGAAAAATTCTTTGTAAAATTGATAATGCTGCTGTACCAGGATTTCGGTGGGTGCCATGAGCGCAGTTTGGAAGCCGTTGCTGTGAGCATAATACATGGAAAGCGCAGCAAGCAGTGTTTTACCGCTGCCCACTTCGCCATGCAGCAGCCGCTGCATGGGCAGCTTGCTGTTCAAGTCGCTGATGATCTCGGTCAGTGCCTGCCGCTGGGCAGCGGTGAGCTTGAATTTCATCTCAGCAACGAGCTTCCTGAGCGGCTGCTGGTCGGCATAACGTTCAGCAGTTTTGCCAGTGACGTTTAGCGTATTGTGTTTGCGTTTTTCTGCCAGTGCCTGTTCCAACTCGTAAAGCTCTTCGTAAGCCAGCTCTTCACGCGCACGGCTGAGGTTTTGGTTATTGCTTGGGAAGTGGAGTTCTTGAATATTGGCAAGCTTGGCAGCAAACCCTTTGCGCTGCACTAGCGCAGGCGGCAGCTGGTACTCAGGCGGGGTGGTGTTTAGTTTTGTGAGCAGGCGTTGAATCATGGTGCGCAGCTGTTTCTGCGTTAAATTTTCTGTGGTCGCATAAATGCCCACAATGCGCCCAAGGTGAATGCTTTTCACCGATTCTTCATCAAAACTTTCATACTCGTGCAAACTGAGCTGGATCTCTCCCTGCCGTTCTTGAATTTTACCGGAGAGCATGTAATGTTCGCCTACTTTAAACCGTTGGTACGGATTGTACGCAGAAATGCTGAATGTTGTTTGCCCGTCAGAAAAATAATATTTTCTCACATTGCGTGTTCTGAAACTGAAACTGGTTTGCTGCTGGCATTGCGCGATAATGGTGGGTGTGAAATTTTGTGTATAAACCTTACCTGAATTAAGCGCATTTTCAATGGTCACCAATGAGGCTCTGTCTTCGTAACGTTTAGGAAAATAACTTAGTAGTTCGCCCAAGCTATGCAGCTCCTTGCGTTCCAGTGCTGCGTGTGTGGCAGTGGAGAGCTTGAACAGTTCGTTAATGGCTTGTTTGAGCATGGCTGAGCGCGGCAATGATTAACATAAAACGTGAAACATGAAATTGCTTGAAACCTACGAACGTTTAGCGTATTTCATAGTATGATTGGGGTTGATATTTTTTCTTGCCTTTGCGCGAACATTGCGAATATTTACTGTTGTACTATACTATCAATCTTGCATTTTCAATGTTGAGTGCATGATTGCATGAATGCTGGAGGATCACCGAAAATGACAGCAGCTGCTTCTAATGCTAAACCACTGACCAAGTCAGCAGCAGCCTCTTCGGCACATTGGGCAGACCGTGAGGCTGCGCGCATCATCAATGAGCGCGGCGAGAAGGACCGTTATGTGTTGGCGGCAGGCATCTCTCCCTCAGGCACGGTGCATGTCGGCAATTTCCGTGAGCTCATGGTGGTCGACTTGGTTGCGCGCGCACTCAGGCAGCGCGGTAAAACCGTGCGCTTTATCTTTTCTTGGGACAACTTTGATCCACTGCGTAAGCTGCCGAAGAATTTCCCGCAGGTCACCAGTACGGGTACGCCATTTGCTGAGTACTTGGGCATGCCCTTAATTGATGTGCCAGACCCGAAGGGAGAGTATACTTCCTACGCCCAGCGCAATCAAGAACAGTTTGAAACAGCCATTGCACGTGCAGGCATCAAACCTGAGTTTATTGACCAATCCGAACAATATAAAAAAGGTGTGTACACGGAAGTATTACGTACGGGGCTTAACAGGCGTGCCGATATTCGCCGTGTTTTAAATAAACATCGCAGTACGCCATTGCCTGAGACGTGGTTTCCCGTTGCGCTGTTTTGCGAACAATGCAGAAAAGCGGTGAAAACCATTAAGGCTTACGATGGTGTTTATACACTTGATTATGATTGCCATACCTGTGGAGCTGACCGCAAGCTGAATTTTAAAGAAACACCACTTGTTAAATTTTTATGGCGCATTGACTGGCCAATGCGCTGGCAGCACGAGGGGGTGGACTTTGAGCCCGGCGGGAAGGATCATTCTAGCGAGGGAGGCTCCTACACCACCGCGTGTGAGCTTGTCCGTGAAATTTTTGATGACAAGGCGCCTGTGTACTTGCAGTACGATTTTGTACTGGTGAAAGGCAAACTGGAAAAAATGTCTTCCAGTAAAGGCAATGCCATCTCAGTAGCAGAGTTGCTCAATGTCTATGAACCAATGGTAGCCAGGTGGCTGTACGCCGCGCCGCGTCCCAATGTCGATTTTACACTTGCTTTGGATCAGGATGTGATTAAGAATTACGAGGCTTTCGATCGTTTGCAGCGGGTTTATGATGCAGCTGCGGGCGAACTTTCTGTACAGCGGCGCAATGAAGTGACGCGGCTTTATGAGCTGGCACGGGTCACCCAGCTGCCAACTGGAGAAGGCGTGACGGCTGGGAAGGCGCCGCGCCGCGCGGCGTTTCGCCATCTCTGCAATGTGGCGCAGCTTTACGATTTTAATGAAGCAGCGGTGTTGAAACATTACGCAGCTGAGCTTGGCACGGAAGCAGCCACGCGCTCAGCGCTGATGGAGCGGATGCGTTGTGCCGCGCATTGGCTGAAACATTATGCTGGTGAAAGGTTTTGTTTTAAGGTGCGTGAGACGGCAGTAAGTGTAGAGGAGCTGTTGCAGGAAGGGGAGCGACAGCTGCCGCAATTGAAGGAAATAAAGGCAAGTATGTTGGCAGTGCTTGCTGAACTGTGCGCGCTCTTATCCGATGTTAATGCCTGGGAAACACTGAGCGAAAATACACTTGAGCAATGGTTTTATGAAACACTGCGAAAGTATGACGACTTGAACATGAACAAACAAAGCTTTTTTGCTTGTATGTACTTGTTGCTTATTGGGAAAGAACGGGGGCCGCGTTTGGCAAATTTTATGCTTATTCTGGGACGCGAGCGCTTGAATAAGCTGCTAGCACCTTCAGTGTTGAAAAATTGACCGATTTTGCAGCTTGCTGAATTCATTGAAAAAATTTGCCAGCTTGTAAGTAGAGTTTGGCGGGCAATGAATGACTTCCAGCATTAAACCGTGGAACTAGTGAAATTTATGATTTTTTACTGAATATTTAGAATTGCTTTGCTATTTTATTGACAAAAATGCTTTCATCCTTTATAATTAACATGGTATTAACTGACCTATTGTTTGGCAGTTTTTACAAGCGGGCAGTTGAAAAGCCGCTCAGAATTTTATGAGGCTTTCATTCAATGTGATTGAAAGTTATTTCTTTTAAATTTTAGACACTTTAATCCGATACTTATCTTGCAGAGAGCTCAGCTATTGTTAAGCTTGCGGCGGGTAAACGTGGTTTTATTTTTTATTGGTTTTTCAAGTTTACCAACTTCATTCAGCTTAGTTAGGGGTTGATTTTTTATGAAAAATGTAACAAGAATGATTTTATGGGTCGGTTTTCCTGTAATGGCAGTGCTTTTTTCCTACTTGGCAGCTGTTGTTTATCAGGATTCGCAAGTTTCCCGCGCTACGTGGTACCAATTTGAGCCGAATGAAAATTACGAGCTTGTTGGTTCAAGTTACTTTATTGATGATCGCAAAGAAGTTCAATATTATACCAATGTGGCTAACTTCCTCGAAGAAAATTCGAGCTCAGAAAACAGTTTGGGTGTCAAGCTTTCCTGGGATCGCCGCGGCAGTCATTTTGTGGATATTATTCCTGAAAGTAAACATGCGGTGAAAGGCCGCCTGTACAGGGCAAGTCTATGGGCATGGGGCGGTAATTATGGACATGAACTGGCGCTTATTTTTTCGCGTAAGGACGGATTTACTTATGGCGTGTCAATGGGGGCACTTGATTTTTACGGATGGCGACATTTGACAGCGGGCGTGCCGCCGGTGATTAGTACGGCTGATCGTTATGCTGATGGCGAGGACACCTTTAAATTTCAAAGCTTCCGTGTTTATACCGCTCCGCATGAACGTGTGAACGATATTTACGTTTTTTTAGACAAATTTGAAGTAGATGAAGAAATTATTTTTAATCGTTATGACGGTTATGACATTGAGCAGCTTATTCGTGTCAGTAAAACGAGTGACGCTGCTGCTGGTAATTGAGGTCGCTTTAATTTCACAAACGTTTTTATTCTGGAGAAACCATGGAATATTTTGTTAAACACATAGCATTTGGCTGCCATAAACTAGGCAACCAGGTCTTTCATCGTTTATTGCTTATAAGCTGCTGTGTGGCAGTGTTTGCTGCTGTATCATTGTGGGCGCAAGCGGCGGCGGAAACAGAGTACCCCAATCCTGAAAAAATTGATGGTGATGGCGGTGTCAAATTCGAACAATTTATTATTGATGATTTTGAAAATGCCGATCTATGGTTCGGTGGAATGTGGGTTGACGATGGTGTCATTCAGGTGCGTAAGGTATTTGGTGCACCGGCGGATGTGCGCGGTAGTAGCGGTACTGCCAGCAGCTATTCACTCGGTGGAAAAATTCAATTTTTGCGGCGCAGTTTTTCTTACGCTTCAGTTGAACCACCGCGTGAAATTGCCATTCCCGGGATTACGCAAAAACTAACAGTCTGGGTGCAAGGACGCGGCATTGGGCATAAACTTTATGCCGTGATTCGTGATTTTGAGGGTAAGATTTATAAAATCCCATTTGGTGAAATGGCATTTACGGGATGGAAGCAGCTGGAAGCATTAGTGCCGGCAAACATTACTCAACAGAATAGAACATTTGAGACTTATTTTCATCGTCAAGGCATTACTTTTGTTGCTTTTTACATTGAATTTGATATGGATAACACGCGGGGTAATTATTTTATCTATTTTGATAATTTGGAAGCAACCAGCAATGTTTATCTTTACGAGGAGCAGCTTAGGAACGAGCAGCTTGCCAATGAAGATCGTATTGATCCCATCGACAATTGGTAGACAATCCTGGGTAACCGTTGTGTGTTGATCCGCTAACTGGGACAACATGTTCTATTCATCAAGAAAACAACACAACAAAGTCTTTTTTAAGTAGTGTGTCGCGGGTTCCCTTAGTCCCCAGCAGTAATGCTGCATTAGTGCATTAGGCATAGGCAGCTTGATTGTTGTTTGGGAGCGGGATGGCAGCGTGTACTTGTGTTATCCTGCCGTTTGGGTTACGAATGGGGTGTGCTGCTAGGGTGCAGGCTGTTTAAAGATGAGCGGTCACAGCACTCCAGCACAAGCTTTTAAAATAGCTCCTTCAATTCTTTCAGCCGACTTTGCTAAGCTGGCACAGGCGGTAGAACGGCTTAATACAACAGCTTGTGCCTATATTCATGTGGATGTTATGGATGGGCATTTTGTACCCAATCTTACATTTGGCGCGCCGATGGTGAAAGCTTTGGCTGTTTATGCTAAAAAGCCTTTGGATGTGCATTTAATGATAACAGAGCCTGAACGTTATGTGGATGAATTTATTGCTGCGGGCAGCGCGTTGATTTCCATTCATCTGGAGATTGCTGGCGATGTGCGGGCGATGCTTAAACGTATTCGCCAAGCTGGGGTGAAGGCATCGCTGGCACTCAATCCTGCTACTGATATAAAAAAAGCGCTGCCATACATGGAGTTTTTGGATCAGGTGCTGCTGATGTCGGTGAACCCCGGGTTTGCGCAGCAAACGCTGATGCCTGAGGTCTTGACGAAGGGTCAAAAGCTGCGCCGCTGGCTCAATGCCAACGGTCACTCTGAACTTGATTTACAAATAGATGGCGGTGTCAATGCTGATAATATTGCGGCGATTGCCGCGGCCGGCTTCAATGTGATTGTAGCGGGTGCCTACATCTTTCAAGCAGCAGATATGAATGTGCCGATTAACACATTGTTAGCGGCTGGTGTTTCGCAAGCAAAAGCTTTGTCATCGTTGCAAGTGCGCTAATGTCCTTTTACGACATGCGCGGGTGATTGGCGGAGGTGGCAAGCATGACAGCTGAATTTCCGAAGACTTATAACACACATGCCCTAGAGGCAGACATTTACGATTATTGGCAAAAGCAGCGCTGTTTTACGGCGTGTTACGCGCGCGCGGGGGGGCTTGCGGATAAGCCACTAAACGCTGCTGCTGCTGCTGGGCGCAGCGGGGCTGAGCCGGAGCCTTATTGTATGGTCATTCCGCCGCCGAATGTAACGGGACGTTTACATATGGGGCACGCGTTAAATGGAACGCTCCAGGATATGATCATCCGTTATCAGCGTATGTGCGGTCGCGATGCGCTTTGGTTGCCGGGGACAGATCACGCGGGCATTGCCACGCAAACTGTCGTGAAGAAGATGCTGGATGAGCGGGGCATTGATTACAGAAATTTGGGGGCGGAGAAATTTATTGAACATGTATTTGCCTGGAAAGAAAAGTATGGCGGACATATTTTAGAGCAATTTCGTCACCTTGGCGCTTCCTGCGATTGGTCACGGACGCGTTTTACAATGGACCCTGAAATGGCACACGCGGTGATGGTGGCATTTACGCGTTTATATAACGATGGATTGATCTACAAGGGCAATAGGATTGTGAATTGGTGTCCGGTGGATCAGACGGCATTGGCAGACGATGAAGTGGAGCATGCCGCGAACGGGGAGCCCGGTGAGTTACATGAAATATGTTATCCGTTTGCAGCAGGTGCTGGGGATGACGGTATGCGTGGGCTTATTGTTGCGACAGTGCGCCCGGAAACACTGTTTGGCGATGTGGCGGTAGCCGTCCATCCAGAAGACACGCGTTATCAAAAATATATAGGAAAACACTTGCGGCTGCCATTTATGGAGCGTATATTGCCAATTATTGCTGATGCGCATGTGGAGCGGAGTTTTGGTACGGGATGTTTGAAGGTTACATCGGGACACGCTAAGGATGACTTTGCGATTGCCATGCGCCATGGGCTTCCGATTGTGACGGTGATGGATGAGCGGGCGATGATGAATGCTGAGGTGCCTGAAGCTTTTCGCGGCTTAACGCGTGAGGCTTGCCGTACAAAGGTGGTGGCGGAGCTGAAAGCGCAGGGTTTATTGGTGCGCAGCATTCCTTACAATGTCCGTGTGGGACGTTCATATCGCTCTAAGGCTATTGTCGAACATCGCGTGTCGGAGCAATGGTTTGTGAAGATGAAGCCCTTAGCGGAACGGTTGCTTGCTGCACCTGACCGTATTCACTTTTATCCACAGCGTGTGGAAAAACAATATCATTATTGGCTGGAGAATATTGAGGACTGGTGTATTTCACGGCAAATTTGGTGGGGGCATCGCATTCCCGCCTGGGTGCATGCACAGACGGGGGCTATTCGTGTGGGCGTGACGGCTGAGGCTGCGCTTAATGGCATCAACATTGCTGAGCGCACCGCTTGGGCGCAGGAGAGCGACGTTTTGGATACGTGGTTTTCATCGGCACTGTGGCCGCTTTCCACACTTGGTTGGCCGGATGAGCAGGCGCCCGATTTTAAACGTTATTTTCCAACGGCAACACTTTCCACGGCAAAAGATATTCTCTTTTTCTGGGTGGCGCGGATGGCATTGATGTCGCATTATTTCACCGGTAAACAGCCTTTTAAACATGTTTATATTCACCCCACCATCTTAGACAGCAAGGGACAGACGATGTCAAAGTCTAAAGGCAATGGCATTGACCCCAATCATATTATTAATGGGGCGACGGTTGAAGAAATGAAAGAGCCTGTCCTGGCGGCGCGCCCTGGCAATGCGGCAGTGCTTTTACGGGAAATTGAGGCTCAGTACGCAGAGGGGTTCCCGGGGGTGGGAGCGGATGCGCTTCGTTATACATTATTGTATTTACTAACATCTTCACAGGCTGTGCAGCTGGGGATGAAAGATTTTTTGACCCTTGGCAGGCGCTTCACCACTAAGTTTTGGAATGCTGCGCGCATGGTGTTTTTAAACATTGCAGCGGTGGATGAGCACTTAACGCGCGCCGTGGGGACTGATGGGATGAAATGGGCTGCTGGTTTTAATGGCACTAATGGCATTAGTGGCTTAGCGACTGAGCCCATGCCTGCCGATATTGCGGCACAGGCTCGTTGGATGGAGAATTTTTTAGGTCCCTGGTCGCAGTGGCCCTTAGCGGAGCAATGGATGGAGCTGGAGTGTTATCGCACATTTCGGCAGCTTGAGCAAGCTTACGCGCAGTTTGATTTCTCCAGTATGGGGGCCATGGTTTACCAGCTAGTGTGGACGAATTTTTGTGATCATTATTTAGAGTTGATCAAACCGTGTTTCAGATTCTCAAAGGCGGAAACTGAGCAGGGAGCAGAAACTACGGCTAGCGAAACACGTGTAGTGCTGAGCAGGCTGGTTTTTCTGGTGCGGTTGTTCATGCGGCTTTTGCTGCTGCTGCACCCCTTACTGCCTTTTATGAGTGAATACATTTGGCGCGAGCTTCACGCACAGCTTCGTGCACGCGGTTTTCCTTTTGCGCTGGCAGCGGCAGACCATCATCCATTGATGGAGACGCCATTTTTACGCACAGCTGATTTTCAGCTTGCCCTGACGGGTTTAAACTTGTCACCTACAGCCGATGTGGCTGAACATGAATTGCTCCAGCTCTTCACCGTCTTCAAACGCATGCTGAGCAAGCTGCACGCCTTGCGTAAACGCTACGGGGTTGGCGCACGCCTGCTGCTGCGGGCAAGTGCCGATGTGCCTGCAGGTACGCCAATGGCACCATCGCTTACGCGCGCGTTTGCCAAGCAGCGGCAATTATTGCGTGAATGGATGTACGTGGAAATATTGTCAGAGCTGCCTGCGCAAGTACTGCGCCAAGCGGTCACTATTCGTGATGAGGCTTTTACCCTGCAGATGGATCTGGCAGAACATGTTGACTGGGGGCGCGAAGCGGCGCGCCTTGGCAATGATGAACGTAAATGGAGTGCCCAGCTGACACACATTGAGAAACGGCTTGCCAATGCAAGTTTTATGGCGAAAGCGCGCAAAGAGCTCATTGCTGCGGAACAGGCAAAGACAGAGCAATTGCGGCAGGAACTGGCAGCGATTACAGCAGAATTGAAAACGGTTGCGGCGCGTGTCCATTGAGGGCGCAGGTTATGCTGCAATCATATTAGGAAAGGAGTAATCACCAATGGCAGAAAAAGTCATAATTCGCTCGATTACAGAAGAGCTTAAACAATCGTACATTAATTATGCAATGTCCGTTATTGTCGCGCGCGCCTTACCGGATGTACGCGATGGTTTAAAACCTGTTCATCGCCGTATTTTATACGTGATGAGCACACTGGGGCTCACTTACAATCGCCCCTTTAAAAAATGTGCAACGGTGGTGGGGCAGGTGCTTTCTACATTTCATCCCCATGGCGATGCGTCACTCTACGATGCCCTGGTCCGTATGGCGCAGGATTTCTCATTGCGTTATCCGCTGATTGATGGACAGGGAAACTTCGGCTCCGTCGATGGCGACCGCGCAGCGGCCTATCGTTATACAGAAGCGCGCATGCAGCGCATTACTGATGAGCTGCTGCGAGATCTGGGCAAAGAGACCGTTTCTTTCACGGCTAATTATGACGACACAAAAGAGGAGCCTGTTGTGCTGCCCAGTGCCTTGCCGAATTTACTGTTAAACGGCTCGACGGGCATTGCCGTGGGGATGGCGACCAACATTCCCGCACATAATCTTAATGAAGTGGTGGCTGCGCTTATCGCCTACATTGAGAGCAGTCCGCCAACTGCAGCGGAGGATGAAACAATAGGGAAGCCGCGGACAACCGCAGCTCCTGTTATTATTCCACACCATGATTTAAGCACACAAGAACTGATGCAGCATGTGCAGGCACCGGATTTTCCGACAGGCGGCATTATCCACGGCATCGCCGGGATTAAGACCGCTTATGAAACCGGGCGCGGCAGCTTTATTTTACGCGGCAAACTTGATTTGGAACCGCTGGAAAAGGGACGTGAGATGATTGTCATCACCGAAATCCCCTATCAAGTCAATAAAGCCGAATTGATTAAAAAAATCGCTGAGCTTGTGAAAAACGATGTCATCCGCGGTCCGGCAGAGCTGCGCGACGAGTCCGATCGCCATGGCATGCGCGTCATCATCGAACTCAAACGCGACGTTAATGCCCAAACGGTCATTAATCTTCTCTATAAACATACGACATTGGAATTCAATTACAATGTTAACACGGTGGCACTGGTGGACGGTACACCGCGCACATTGGGATTGCGTGAGCTGATTCGCTACTTTTACGAACATCGTTTTACGGTCACCACACGCCGCATTCAGTACGATCTGCGTAAAGCGCGTGAGCGTATGCACATTGTGGAAGGCTTTTTGGAAAAAGCGCTGCCTCACTTAGACGCTATTATTAAAATGATTCGCGGAAGTTCCAGTACAGAAGCAGCCAAGACGGGTTTAATCGAGCAGTTTGACTGTTCAGCATTACAGGCACAGGCGATCCTCGATTTACGGCTTGCGCGCCTTGTACGGCTTGAGATCACCAAGCTGGAAGCAGAACGCGCCGAACTAAAAGCAGCCATAACCGGCTATGAAGAACTGCTTGCCCATCCTGAACAAATTGATGCACTCTTAATCCGTGAATTGTCAGAGCTGAAAGAACGTTACGGCGATGCACGCCGCACTGCTATCGTCTATGCTGAAACGGAAGAACTGAACATTGAAGATTTTATTCACAAAGACGATGTCATCGTTTCGCTCACGCATTCGGGATATATTAAACGTTTGCCGGTGAGCACCTATCGCAATCAGGGGCGCGGCGGTATGGGCGTACGCGGCGCATCGGTTGCACGGGCGGAGGATGTGCTTGATCACATGCTGATTGCCAGTACCCACGATTGGATCTGTTTTATCACGCATATAGGACGCGCCTATTATCTGCGCGCCCATGAAATCAATCCCGCTTCGCGCACAGCACGCGGCGTGCATTTGAAGACCTTTGTTGGTCTGGGAGCTACTGAGCGTGTCTCGGGTATGTTGCGGCTTGCCAGCTGGGAAAGCGATACCACTTTTGTCATCGTCACGCGGCGTGGGAAAATTAAACGTACAGCCGTGAAGAGCTTTCTGAATGCCAAACGCAGCGGCATCCGCGCGCTTACATTGCAAGAAAACGATGAAGTCGTCGAGTTTTTAGAATTAGACACCACCACGCACAATGAACTTATGCTCTTCACTAAAAAGGGACAAGCTTTGCGCATGAAAATCACTTCATTCAGAGAAATGGGACGCACAGCAGCGGGTGTTATCGGCATGAGATTGCGCAACGATGACGAAATAATCGCCGTCATTAAAGTGCCGAACCAAGCTGCACCATCATCGCAGGATGATAATGCGTTGCCATACGTCCTAGCGGTTTCCCAGCGCGGCATTGGCAAACGATTTGCAATCAGTGATTTCTTAACCAAGGGACGCGGCGGCATCGGGCAGCGTTACATGCGTGTCGATGAAAAAACAGGCGATGTTGCTGCGGTCATTTCTGTCTCCGCCGCCAGCGATGTGATCTTCACCACCGTCTCCGGTAATGTCATCCGTGTCAAAGCCGATTCCATCAGCTTGCTGGGGCGTAATGCCCGCGGAGTGCGTGTGGTCACGCTTAAAGCTGATAACGATAGTGTGCTGGATGCTGCTGAAGCGGACGCTGCGTTAGACTCAGATTAATTGCATTTTTTAGATTATTATCTTAAAATATCAATGAGCTAATATAAGAAAAATGATAAACACTTATCAGCATAAATGTCACAAGATTTTTCACGGGGATGCCCTCGCTGTCTTAGAAAAAAATATTCCTGCCGCTTCAGTTGATTTGATATTCGCTGACCCTCCTTATAATGTTGGGAAACAGTTTGGTTCATTTATTGATAAATGGTCTTCTAGCGAGCAATATATTGACTGGTGTAAAAAGTGGATTAGCCTTTGTATTTCAAAGTTAACGTCAACAGGTTCAATTTATGTTATGACAAGCACTCAGGCAATGCCATATATCGATATTTATCTTCGTAAACAATTGAATATTTTATCGCGGATAATGTGGTGTTATGATAGTTCGGGGGTACAAGCAAAAAAATACTATGGTTCAATGTACGAACCCATCATTTATTGTGTAAAAAATTTGAAACATTACACATTTAATGCGGAAGCTATAGAAGTTGAAGCTAAGACAGGTGCGCAACGTCGATTATTCGATTATCGTAAGACTATACCAGCACCATATAACACAAAAAAAATACCAGGAAACGCTTGGAATTTTCCACGTGTTCGTTATCGGATGAATGAGTATGAAAATCACCCAACACAAAAACCAGAAATATTATTAGAGCGTATAATTCTTGCGAGTTCTAATGTCGGTGATGTTGTTCTTGATCCTTTTGCAGGTTCATTCACTACTTGTGCTGTAGCGAAAAAACTGAATAGACTAACAATAGGAATAGAAAGTCAAAGTGAATACATAGATATAGGATTGCGCCGTGTGTTTGGGTTTCAATGCATTAATGGCAGGCAATTAAAAGCACCCGAAAAGTCAACTAAAAGAAAGAATGGTGGCGGTGTGAAAAGTGCATTTGGTAAAAAGGTATATGAGGATTTATTCGATGTTGGTTAATCGCAAATTTACAGAAAAAATTATAGAGATACTTAAATCAGAACTAAAAATGGATGGCCATAAAATTCTCGAAAACAGTGTTTTGCTTCAGTATATTAATATAAAAACAAGAGCTGCAAATTCTGGTTCAAAATCACGTCCTTCACTTGGTAGCCTTTATGCATTATATGTTTTAATTGAAGATTATGTTAATAACAACTTTCACTTGAATGATAAATATGAAAACTATGACGGTGCGATTTTTTCTAATTTATTCAAGCGTCAGAAAGAATTACCATTTGGTAGTAAACTGCAAAATCATGCGTTGAATCATCGCGTAAATGGAGAATTTGAAAAATATTTTGGAGAAGAAGAAGGTGAACTGATTATTAGAGATATGAGTACAAAACATTATTGGATTAGAGAAAAACTTCTTATAGTACTATTCAATGGTAAAGAGGTTAACATTGCGACAGCTGTACTGAAAATAATTGAAGCATATATGCAGTCCCTTAAAAAAGCATTTGAGTTATTTATGAAAGAATGTTCTCAGATTTTAAAGATCGAGAATAAAAACAAAGAGGCGGCAACTGATTTTATAAAACAGCTTCTTAATCCAAATACTGATGCAAGAATATTTGAAATAGTTAGTTATTCCATACTAAAACAATACTATTCTGACAAAGTATTATTTTGGGGATGGTCTCGTGAAAAATTAAAAGAGGAAAATCTTACTCTTTACAAAACCGGGAGAACAAATGCAAATGATGGCGGCATTGATTTTGTCATGCGTCCACTGGGACGTTTTTTTCAAGTAACCGAAACAATTGATGCAGGAAAATATTTTCTTGATATAGATAAAATTCAACGCTATCCATTAACATTTGTGGTGAAAACTAATGACTCTGAAAGTACTATAAGAGGAAAACTTATAGATCAAGCGAAAGCTAAATATGGAATAAAAAAAATTATAGATAAGTACGTAGAGTGTATAGAAAAAGTTATTAATATTCCATGTCTTATTGGAAAATTTGATGAAATAGTTATAAAAGGTGGTTTACAAAATGTTATACAGGAGATTATGTTGCAAAGTAGGGTTGAATTTCATCTAGAAGATGAAATAAATTATTAATTAGCCAACAATTTATTTCAATGTGCTTCCGCGCGGGAGTCTCCATGCTGAAAGGTATTGAATGTAGGCGCGTGTTCTCGCGACTGACAGGCCCCGTGTTCCATACACGGGAGAAACTCCGCTATGCAATGTACTTGTCGTAATATTCATGTCTCATCAGTGTCATCCTCATCATCTGTTTCTTTATAGTATGTTAGTTTCCCCGATGTATCTGACTTATGCTCAATAATATGCTTTTTAATTTCTTTTGAGATCAATTTTGAACGCTTATTCATAAAGGTCTCGAAATTATTACTAAGTACACCAAAAATTTCAAGATCACCGATAAAGTGAGTTTTCATTGTGGCTTTGATTTTATCATTTTCGTTGGCAAACTTCTTCATATATTTTGAAGGAGGATGATCCTTTATCTTTCGTTTATTCAGAAAGTCATCAACAATAGTAATATTGACGATATTATTAACCAGTGTATCTTCCACATTGACATGTTTCTTTTTCATATATGCTTTTGGAAAAAAATGATGATAATTTTTACTCGAAGCAATTTTGAGATGGCTATTGTCGATTATCACTTCTGAGTTGTCATCAAATCTTTTTGGATGCTTTGATGCCATGATCGCGAGAACGGCTTTAATATAGCTTCTGCTAGTACTGAATAAACCGTTATCGATAATGTCTTGAGGGCTAATATTGATGCCCCAATCATACTTAGGTGTTTTGCCAGAAAAAATTTTATCAATTCTTTTTACGTCCTGCGCAATCTTGCTTTCAACCGCAGAGGAATAGCGGTTTCCAAAGGATATACGCCAAAACATATCTGTCAATTTTTTTTGAACATCGCCTGTCGGTTTCTTTTTCTTTTTGTGAAAATAATAACTAAAAGGAACGATTAAAGCATTATATGGCAACATACGAGAGACGGGAATATTATAAAGACTCCTGAAATGATCTATAGTTTGCATAATAGCATCTTCAGCATCATCCCAAATTTCAATCACCTTTTGTTTATCAAGTTTTAATATCTGTTTTTTTCTACAGTCTTTTTTCAGTAATATTGAAATAACTTGAAGGACTGTAGCATTGGAGATAGTATCGTACTTTACCTTTTCTAGTTCCTCGATCAACTTGTCGTACTTTTCTGCTAGATCAAATCCTTTACTTGCATCATAGGTTTTGGCGACCATAATCTCAAAAAGGCTCAAAGGTTTTCCTCCTACGTTCAATCGCGTAAAGACCTCTGTCGCTACATCTATGGCGGCGTCTTTTAAAGAAATTACAGAATAATTATAGCTTGTAAACCGAGACTTATACGTACTGAGTTTTTTATGATATTTTTCATCATATTTATTTAGAAATTTGAAGTCGCCTTCCAGAAGGTCGACTACTTTGATGTGTGTAAATTTTTCCTCATCTACTCCATCAGTAAAAACTATTGTTTCTTCTTCTTCAGCTTCCAAGTTTATATAGATGTTAGAATAGTCGACTTCTTTGTTATCGTTTATAACTTTTTTACCTTTCATAACGGCGTATATTGAGGTAATACGCTGTTGTCCATCGAGGACATAATTAATAAACTTACCCTCATGTGGATCTGGGAAGTTAAAGTTCCCTATATTTCTAATGGAACGTAGGCGCTCATCAGTTTCCCAGAACACAAAAGTACCAATTGGATACTTTTTCAAAATACTATCGATTAATTCGGCAGACTTTTTCAGATTCCAGATAAATTTTCTCTGGAATTGAGGTATCTTTAATTGACCTCTTTCTATATCAGTGATAAGTTGTTCGTATGTTTGACTTCCTGGTTCAGCCATAAATTCTCTCCATATATTTTACCTAGGCCCAGTTATTATTACAAAATTTAAAGAGTCAATTTTTGTATAAAACACTGCCTTAATTATATGATTGTTTTATCGCCGTAGAATCTAAAAAGTCAGGTTTTGGGAAAACATTAAACATATCGGAAACGACAGATGAAGATGCTGCAGACGCAGAGAGGCGCGTCCGATCGTAATACATGGGGAGCGACCCCCGTTACAATTTCTGCATGAAACCTTAGTGTGAAATGTTAAGTGAAAAAATAGCAGGCATGGAATTTCAAGTTTTAAATGATATGTTTTATCGGGTTATACCTACGCAGCAAACAAGAAAGAGAGCTGTTGTTTTCAGCGTGGT
>CBDFMP010000013.1:0-29259 GCA_965249715.1 Spirochaetota bacterium
ATGCTAATAAGCTCCAACGCCGCGCGCAGACTAATGCCGCCGCACGCGCGTTTATCGCAGAGCTAGCGAACCAACAAAGGCTAAGCAGTGACAGTGAGCCTTCAGCTTCAGGCTACTTGCCAAGCGCACACGGCGAAAATCCCGCTCGTTCCCGTGCGGGACGCAGTTATTGACAATTATTTTAAACGATTGGGACAAGCGGTTTCCGCAAAAACGCTCACGTTACCATTGTCTCAGTGGCGAGCTGGCATTTAACGCAGCAGCTTATCCTGCCGCTGCCTACCAGCAATGCAGGAGTTCACTGTGCGTATTTTAGCTTGCACTCATAGAAAAAAGCAGGGGCAATTTTTCCGCCAGCAAGCAGCTGCGTATGCTAAGAAGCTTCGGCGCCGCGCGCAGACTAATGCCGCCGCACGCGCGTTTATCGCAGAGCTAGCGACCAACAAAGGCTAAGCAGTGACAGTGAGCTTTCAGCTTCAGGCTACTGCCAAGCGTACACGGCGATTATGACGCCCCTTGTTTTCAATCTTTTTAATGGTAATGGCTTCCAGCTCGCCTGTATGTTTAACATGCGTACCGCCGCAAGCCTGCAAATCCACTTGGTCATTGTCTGTCCCTATCCGCACTAACCGAATATTCCCGGCAGCATCCACAGGCGGATTTACCGCCGCCGTCCGCACCAATGAAGGAACTTCCGCGCGCTTGGCAGCAAACTCAGCCGCTTGCAAATAATATGTGGTGACAGGATAATTGCCCGCCACTAAGGCGTTGAGTTTGCCTGCAAGTGCTTCTTTATCAATACTTTCACCAGCTGTATCAAAATCCAAATGGCTTTTATCCAAACGAATGGCGCCGCCTGTTACAGCAAACGGCAAGGCTGCACACAATAAATGCAAAGCTGTATGCATGCGCATCAGTTGGTAACGGCGTGTAAAATCCAACTCCAGTGTGACCGCACTTCCCACTGCTGGCAGTGGCTGTACGTCACTTCTGGCAACCAGTAAATAAAGCCGCTGCGTACCGTCGCTTTCACGCCGCAAGACCGTATCCGCAACACTCAATGATGCAGTGCCTGCAATGTTGAGCTGACCCTGATCGCCTGGCTGCCCGCCACCGGCGGGAAAAAAAGTTACTGGCTGAAAGTACAAAGCCAAAATACAGCTCATCGTACTCCTCACAAGCCAGCAACTCAGCAGATGCCAGCTTCAGATAAGCATCTTCGTAATAAAGTTTCTTAGTGATTGTTAGTTCCACTAAACAATCCCATTGCACTCAGCTAAGTTTATTAGCGCCCCCAAAGCAGTGCTGCTGGAAGCTCAAACGGACTCAATCAGATATTATCAAATTTGAGACTCACCGCCACATCTACGGTCTCAGAAATGGCAGCATTGGGGTACTTATTGCCGACATTAAAGTCCTTGCGATTAAGCGAACCTTTTTAAAGTGAGGCCTCCGTATTTTTTACCTTTACTGGTTGCGCGGTTGCAAAGCTGGCAGTAAAAGTAATGCGCTTGGTCACATCACGAATAGTAACGTCTGCCACTAGCTGAGCGCCTTCAAAAGAAACCATTTTTATAACAATAGTGGGGTACTTTTTTGCAGAAAAATAATCGGATCGCTGCAGATGTTTATCGCGTTTTACATTTTGCGTATCAATAGAACTTAGCTCAGCTTGCGCCTCAAATGCTGTCACGTTATCGTTATCATCCAAGGTCAGCTGGGCATCGTAGTCACTGAATTGCCCGGTCAACTCGCTGATCAGCAAGTATTTGATGGTAAAAGATGCACGTGAATGCGTCTTATCAAGTTTGGCTGCCATAAGCGTTGACGTTGGCGTTGCAGCCAGCCCCACACACATCACACCCAATAATACTAATACTCGTTTAAACATTTATAAACCTCTCTTGATTAAAAAAATATGGAGGCGATGAGGTTCGAACTCACGACCCCTAGCGTGCAAAGCTAGTGCTCTCCCAACTGAGCTACGCCCCCATGTTATCATTGCCATCAGCGCTCATTTTTATCATTGCATGGGAAGTTCTAAACTGCCCCGCGCGTGGATAACAAAAAACACAAACAATGGACAGCGATATTATAACATGAACCTCAACACAATGATTGAATTACCAAATGAGCACACTCAGGTCATTTTTCCTTTCCAGGGAACAATGATTCTTTCCAAATAGCGCATCAGCAAATCAAAAAGATAGGCTATTAAACCAATAATGATAATGCCAACAATCACAACGTCGGTCACTAAAAAGTCCGATGCACCTTTGATCATTGCGCCAATGCCAGCCTGTGCCGCCACCAATTCTGCTGCCACCAATGTTGTCCAGCCAAAACCAATGCCAATGCGCAGACCTGTGAGAATTTCAGGCATCGCCGCTTTAAAGATGACCTGCGTGATGATCTGAAATTTGCTGGCGCCCATAGAATAAGCCGCATGAATTTGCTCAATGCCTGTAGAACGCACGCCAGCGCGCGTATTCAGAACAATCGCAGAGAAAATCGCCAAAAAAATCAATAATATTTTTGCCAACTCACCAATGCCAAACCAGATAATCATGAGCGGCAAGTAAGCTAAAGGCGGGATTGGGCGATAAAATTCAATAGGCGGATCAAAAATTCCCTTAAAAGTCGCACTGAGTCCCATTAACAAGCCAATAGGCACAGCTGTGATAATAGCAATAGAAAATGCAAAAAAAACACGAAAAATACTCCAACCAATATGTTCGTGTAAGTTGGCACCATTGAATTCTTCAGAAAACAACTTAAAAAACCGTTCCACAACCACCTTGGGTCCCGGCAAAAACAATGGTTGAACAATAGCCTGCTGTTCCCAGATACCTTCATCAGTTTCCACATTAAAAAGCGGTACTGTAAGCAGCCACCACAGCAGGAATAAGCTGATTGACGAAGCAACCGAAAGCCAAAAACTATGACCCTGTCCTGGCGTGCCATAACTGGCAGTCTGCTCAGCTTGCGGCGTCACCCATGCAAGAAGTTTTTTCAATCGTGCAAAAATAGTCTTCATAAGGTGTTTTTTACAGCAATGCCTTCATCGGCATGAATAATATCTAAAACTTTCTCGCGCATGGTGATAAAACTGGGTTGTGATTTCACTTGCCGTGCAGGCATACCGTCAAGAAACTGTTTAGAAAACTTGAGTTTAAATTCGTGTGTAATTCTTCCTGGGCGCGGCGACATGACCACCAAACGCGTTGACATAAACAAGGCCTCTTCCACACTATGTGTGATAAAAAAGACCATTTTTTTTGTTTTCTGCCAACCTCTCAGGATGATTTCCTGAACGGTTTCACGCGTGAGGGCATCCAAAGCGCCTAACGGTTCATCCATAAGCAAAATAGCCGGGTCAGAAGCCAAAGCACGTGCAATGCCCACACGTTGCTGCATCCCGCCGGAAAGTTCGTAAACTTTATGTTTTTCAAATTCTTCCAAGCCCATAAGCGCTATCTTTTCACGTGCAATTTCCAAGCGCTCAGCGCTTGGCATCCCGCGCAACTTCAAACCAAAAGCAACGTTCTTAATAACATTTAACCATGGCAAAAGTGCATGTTTTTGAAAAACTACCCCGCGATCGGGGCCTGGTTTAGTAATAGGAATTTTAGCGGCATCAGTTTCCGCCTTAACATCATCGCGCTGAAAGAAAACACTGCCGTGCGTGGGAGAAATAAACCCCGCCATAACATTAAGCAGCGTTGTTTTGCCACAACCCGATGCACCAAGTGCAACGACAAAATCATTTTTATGAATACTGATGTGAATTGCTGAGAGTGCAGTAATATCGTCTTGTCCTGAACTCCTATGTGCGGGAAAAACAACACTAACATCTGCCAAAACCAGTTTTTGCGTGCTCTCTGACATAAGCTTGATCACCCCAAATGGGCTTGCTCCAGCAAAAACTCAGTGATAACCATTGCGGAATAAGGCAGCACCGATACGGCACTGCCTCACCCGACAATGACATCAGCTTAGCGTTTGACAGCTGCCTGTGCAAACTCTGGATTAACGAGTTTACCGTAATCCTTCTGAAGAGCTGGCAGTTTATTTTGAGCTTTTAAAAACTCAGACGTGAAACGAAGAGCTTTGGCTGCACCGCCTTCAGCGCCGCCGCCCAACCATTGATCAGAGACCTGTTCACTGGGAGTCAAAAACTGATAAAGGGCTAAAACAGTGGGAACCGTTTTTTTCTCTGCTCCCGTGTATTTGGCAATGGAAGCGACCATTGGTGAATCAACAGACCAAGACTGAGGATTTGAGCGATATTCGGCATCCGTATCAGCAATCAACTGAACCAATTGGTTCATAAACTGCTTGTTTTTCTGCGCCCAATCCTTAAGCACGACCATGCCATCAAAGGTTGCCTTGCCCCAGGAACTAAGCGCGCCCGATGTAATCAAAACTTTGCCTGTTTGTTTAATTCTTCCCAAAGCTGGGTCCCAAACAAACGCCGCATCGATTGAACCGCTAGACCATGCTGAAACAATAGCACTTGGCTGCAAGTTAAGAATCTTCACAGACTTTTCGGTAATGCCAAACTGCTCTAAAGCAAAAAGCAAATGAAAGTGTGTTGTGGAGACAAAAGGAACACCTATTTTTTTTCCTATTAAGTCCTGTGGAGCAATAATGCCGGAGCCATTCCTGACAACTAGCGCTTCCGCTGCAGCAATATCCTCAAGAATCCAAAACAACTCTGCTTTTATGCCACGGCTCAGCCCAGCAGCAATAGGACTGGAGCCTGCAACACCTACATGCAGATCGCCTGATGCCATTGCATTAAGCACACTTGCACCTGAATCGAAACGCTGCCAACTAATCCGATAACCTGTCGCTTCTTCAACAGCTTTCGTGTTGATGACATGCTTCCAAGGATTGATCAGCGGTTGATAGCCAATTGTCACTTTCTTTTGCGCCCACACACTTGTTGATACTACTGAAAAACACAGTACAACAAACATAAAAAGAACATTGCGTGCCTTGATAGACACATTGTTTTTGGGGGTAAAGGGTTTTATCTCTACTCTCATAATTATACCTCTCTAATTAGGTTTTAATATTGATAACTAATAAATGTTAATAATTGATTAGTCTTATAGGGTTTATAAAAATAATCCGTTCTCATGCTATGAGCTAAATACTTGCGATTGTTACTAAGAACAATCGCTTGATGACTAAGTTTGTTACAGTCCCTGCTTAGGGAATAATCAAAACGCTGACGATTAAAGTATTAACTAGAATTTTTTTAAAGAAAATGATAAAAGTTCAACTTCTCTAGAAAAAGTTTAACCTTTAATGACAGAATTTAGCGACAAAAATCTTATAAGAATAACTACAGCTCAGCATTTATAAGCATATTCTTATTAAATCGTAACATATCATTAATATTAATGGTAAAAATTTTTTTTAATATTGCAAAAAATGAAATAGCTGCAATATGGTGGGTGTGGGAAGAGTTGAACTTCCGACCTTTACATTATCAGTGTAACGCTCTAACCAACTGAGCTACACACCCGTACAAAGCCGTAAAATCAGGTACAGCTCATCGGCCTACTCAGCATCCCAGCCTAAACAGTAAGTTCAACTAGTACTATGAGACACCACATATAATATTTTACAATGAAATATCATGTAAGCAAGCTGAGTTCTTATAAAAACCATTGTATATAAGAAATTGACAAATTTACGTTTATCCTCTTTACAATCCAAATATTCTGTTTTAAAATATGATTGTCTGCAATCCATTACAAGCAGCACCATTTTTGCACTTATGAACGAAATAGAAGACTTACAAGCTAATTTACTCAAGCTTCACAAACTGGAAAAAACCATCACTGCCCTCTTATCCACGACAGCTGATGAACCCCGCCACCATGACCAGCTCAAGGCGCAAACAGCTACGCTTGAACGCGAACAAGCAGCATTCACTGAATTATTAAATACTTGGAAGTCCCATTCGGCTGCTGCAGAACAGCTTGTCGACCAGCAAGCTGAAAATGTAGAACTGCAAAAATCCATCGCACTCATTCAGAACAATTTTTTTACACAAACACAACGGATCAAAGATAAATTTCGTACCGTGACAGAGGCGTTAACCGCCCACCAGTATGACTTAGCCGAACACACTGATGCCATAACAAAGCTATTTGTCCGCAGCAATGCTGTCTTAAAAGCAGCTGCCGCCATTGAGGAGTCTCAGCCGTCCGCTAAGCGCATTTCTGCACAGCTGCAAACACTTGCACAGCAAAAAGCAGAGCTTAAAACCTTTCAACAAAAAGCGGCTATTCAGACATATCTGGAGCAACACCCGGAAAAACAAACACAGTTCAGTACGCTTGTAGAAGCGTTACAAACACGGTTTGAAACGCTTCAAAACGCCCTGAGCCAGCAACGCAAGAGCCTTATCAGCACTGCCCATCAGCTACGCAGTCAAATCATCAGTACGTTAAAAAACAAGCTTAAAGAACTGAAGACAAACAAATCCACCGCCGTACAGCTTACAGCTCAACAGCACACAAGTGACAAGCTTGTCCAAGAAGCTCAAACACAAACAAGGCATTATCTGGAGCAATTGCCCCAACAACAGCTAAGTGCAGCCGAATTAGCTACCGAACGCAGTGCTGCCAAAACATTTTTGCAGACCGTAAAAACCTTACAGCAAACATTAAAAACTGAATGGCTTGCCGAAAATGAAGATTTGGCACACCGCCTGCAGGGCAATACGCAAACAAAAACAGCGATTTGCGACGAACTGGATAAATTGCTCAAGCTAGAAGCAGCTGCCAGCCAAACAGCTTTTAACATTTGGCTCAAACAGGTGCAGCTTTGGGAGCACAGCGGTCCCATTGAACGTTCCCAGCAACGCGTATTAACTAAACGCTATCAAAAACTGAAAACCGCAGTGCAAGAGAAGTTCAGTCAGGTTTTTACGCAGTACAATGCCACACTGAAAACCACCGAAGCTAAACGCACACAGTTGATTACAGAAGTAAAGACACTCATCACAAACATAACAGATTATGACAGTCTCATCCGCCATGAAAAACAGCTCAATGCCTTGTTAAAAAAGTGGAAACTCCTCAAAGCTCGCGGCGAACAGCAAAACGTTTTGCACAAGACGTTCAAACAAACACTTGACCATTTTTTTAAAACACGCAAAGCGCTTATTGCCGCTAAGCTGGAAACAGCTGGTGCAGAAAATATCGCCAAAAAACGGATGCTTATTGAACAGTTGCAGACATTGCACGCCACACAGGGCAAAACGAAACAACCCTGGGCAACGACCAAACAACAAGCATTGAAACTGCTGGAACACTGGAAAAAAACCCATCCCGCCAACAAAACAGAAAGCAATGCTTTGTGGAAAGAGTTTCAAACTTGTTTAGACGCGCTTTTCAACAAACACAATGAAGGTTTCACCGCGAACTTAGCTCAAAAACAACAATTATTGAAAAAGCTGGAAACAGCTCTCAATGCGTTTTATCCAACAACGGAAGCGGAAGCCGTTGCTGAGACAGTTCGTACGGAAAAACCACCTGAGTCATCAGCCGCCGAGCAAATCCAAACAAAGGAACTGCCTCAGACATCAGAAAGCGGATCATTGCAATCAATGCTGCAAACTATTCAGCGCATCCAACACAGCTGGAACCAAGCGGGGCCCGTTCCTCCAGCAGAGCGTGGGTTAGAAATCCAATTCACCAAACTCACAAAAAAATTCTTTAACCGTGAAAACGCATCATTGGAAACACTGGCGGAAGCGCAAGAAGCGGTTATTGCAGAAAAGTTAAAGCTCTTAGAAGATTTAGAAGACATTATTCACTTTGAAGGAAATACACAACCCGAACTTTATAAAAAAGCAGAACAGCGCGTTAAAACACTCCAGCAGACATGGAAGGACTTAGCGCCTACACCCAGCAAATATTATAAAAGAGTTGAGCTGCCATTTAAGGAATTATTAAATCGCTTTTATACGCATAAACGCAAGGAAACCAAGGCTGATCATCAGCAACAGCTGAAAGTATTGGAAACGAAACGCTTGCTCTTAACTCGTCTTGCCGTCATCACTAATCAGGAACAGCTGCTTGCCGCTGAGCATCAGCTCGACATGCGCAATCTGGCGGTGCAAAAAATAAAAATTATGATGGAGCTGAACCAAAAGTACCGTGATCCACTTAAACGTGAAGCGCGCCTTGCTGAGCTCAGTAACATCAAAGAGCAATGGTATAATCTCCCGACATTTTATAACGTACCGGAAGAGCGTGCGTTATATAATCTTTTTAAGAAAATGCGTAATGTTAAGCTAAGCTAATAAGTATTGCTTTCCTTAAAATACCATATAATCAGCGCAAAGCTGAGCAACAGCTGAAGGTATTGAAAACGAAACGGCTTGCTCTTAACTCGTCTTGCCGTCATCACTAATCAGGAACAGCTGCTTGCCGCTGAGCATCAGCTCAGCGGCAAGCTGGCGGTGCAAAAAATAAAAATTATGATGGAGCTGAACCAAAAGTACCGTGATCCACTTAAACGTGAAGCACGCCTTACTGAGCTCAGTAACATCAAAGAGCAATGGTATAATCTCCCGACATTTTATAACGTACCGGAAGAGCGTGCGTTATATAATCTTTTTAAGAAAATGCGTAGTGTTAAGCTAAGCTAATAAGTATTGCTTTCCTTAAAATACCATATAATCGCGCAAGGCTGAGCATCAGCTCAACATACGCAAGCTGGCGGTGCAAAAAACAAAAATATGATGTTACTGAACCCAAAGTACCGTGATCCACTTAAACGTGAAACACGCCTTGCTGAGCTCAGTAACATCAAAGAGCAATGGTATAATCTCCCGACATTTTATAACGTACCGGAAGAGCGTGCGTTATATAATCTTTTTAAGAAAATGCGTAATGTTAAGCTAAGCTAATAAGTATTGCTTTCCTTAAAATACCATATAATCAGCGCAAAGCTGAGCAACAGCTGAAGGTATTGGAAACGAAACGCCTGCTCTTAACCCGTCTTGCCGTCATCACTAATCAAGAACAGCTGCTTGCCGCTGAGCATCAGCTCGACGTAACATCAAAGAGCAATGGTACAAGCTTCCGACATTTTATAACGTACCGGAAGAGCGTGCGTTATATAATCTTTTTAAGAAAATGCGTAGTGTTAAGCTAAGCTAATAAGTATTGTTTTCCTTAAAATACCATATAATCAGCGCAAGGCTGAGCATCAGCAACAGCTGAAAGTATTGGAAACGAAACGGCTTGCTCTTAACCCGTCTTGCCGTCATCACTAATCAGGAACAGCTGCTTGCCGCTGAGCATCAGCTCAACATACGCAAGCTGGCAGTGCAAAAATAAAAATTATGATGTTACTGAACCCAAAGTACCGTGATCCACTTAAACGTGAAACACACCTTGCTGAGCTCAGTAACATCAAAGAGCAATGGTACAAGCTCCCGACATTTTATAACGTACCGGAAGAGCGTGCGTTGTATAATCTTTTTAAGAAAATGCGTAATGTTAAGCTAAGCTAATAAGTATTGCTTTCCTTAAAATGCCATATAATCGCGCAAGATTTTACTGTTTTTAGGCTGTTTCAAGCGTGCCAGCCCCTTGTTTTCAATCTGGCGAATACGTTCACGCGTAACACCAAAACGCGCCCCCGTTTCCTCCAATGTATGGGCACAGCCATCTTCCAGACCAAAGCGTAGCTTTAACACTTCCTGCTCACGACTGGGAAGTGATGAAATACTGGTGCCCAAATGATTTTTTAACATTTTTTGCGCAGCACTGATGCTGGGATTAATGGCATGTTTGCTTTCAACAAAATCTCCCAAATAACTGCCGCTTTTATCGCCAATAGGCGTTTCCAATGAAATAGGATCGCGCGCAACACTTTTAACCATGATAACCTTTTTAACCTTCCATCGCAGAAGTTCGGACAATTCGTCCACTGTTGGTTCGCGGCCATGTTTTTGCAGAAAAAACCGTTCCTCCCGGTTAATGCGATTAATCTGTTCAATCATATGCACCGGCAAACGAATATTGCGGGATTTATCGGAAATACTCCGCATAATAGCTTGCCGGATCCACCACGTGGAGTACGTCGAGAATTTATATCCCTTTTTATAATCGTACTTCCTCACAGCGTTCATGAGGCCGATATTGCCTTCCTGAATAAGGTCAAAGAAATGCAGACCGCGATAAAGGTATTTTTTAGCAATGGAGATCACCAGTCGCAGGTTAGACTGCACTAACTTATCCTTACTCACATCAATCTTATGATAAGCAGCTTGCAAACGCTCTTTCCATTGCATGACTGTATTAATGCTGGATTGCAGCAGGTCCGTATAGTAATGCAAAATGCGAATAGCTTTAAAATAACGCTGCTTTTCTTTATCGTCAATGAACTTTAAAACATTGGAGAATATGGCAGCAGGTTTCACCCCAGGCAGCTTAGTGGGCTTGACGGTATAACCCACTAACTTTTTACGCTCGGCCTTGGTCAGTTTGCGATACAATCCTTCCATGCCGCCTTCGATAAAGAGCTTTTTTATATGTTGCTCACGCAGCTTATAACGTGCCTCCAGTTCCTGCATATAGTTAAGCGCTTTGTACATGCGCGTATAGGCATCTTCTATAAGAGCAATATTCTCATCATAAAGTGATGCCGCAATTTTCTCTTTTGTACAGAGCGCTATCAGTTTCCCCATGTAAGCTTTATAATTGGCATTCTGACGCGTCTGGTGGCAAACACTGCGCAAAATATGTTGTTCTTTTTTAAGTTTCCCGTAAAGCAAATTAAAACTGCTTTTAAATTTCTTGTAGCGTGTTTTGAGACGTATTTTTTCGGTATTGGCAACATTATAAATGCGCGGAGGCGCAAGAATTCTGAATAAAAGCTCATCATCGCGATGCTGCGCTTGTTTGGCTTCCGCCATGCGCAAAGCAAGACGATCAAATAAACAAGGACATTCATGCGCCACTTCTGTAATCAATGCATAACCGTCTTCTATTTCAACTGCCAGCCTACGTTCCTCCTTTTTAGTGAGCAACTTAATCTTGCCAATGTCTTTAAGATACAGGCGGATAGGATCTTCAAGGTACTTGTTATCCTCCACCATTTTTTCCATAACCGATTGAAGTTCTTTTATATCCTTATCAACTTTCATATGATATTCATCAATAATCTCAACACCCGCTTCATTAAGCATGATGAAAATATTATCCATGATATCTTCGTGTTCGTAAATTTCCGCCGGCAAGATCTTCTGAATATGTGTATTGGTGATCTCCTTATCACGCAAGGCCAATTTGATCAACCTGCGCACATCCGGATGTTTTTTCAGATCCATAGTGGATGCAACCATTCCAATAAATTTACTATTGCCTTTGCCCGTCATCATACCAATCCCTTGCTTGCCTTCTAAATTTTCTTGTTAAATAGCTTACTGATGCTGCATTTTAAGCATTAATTCAACAACAAAAAACTTAACACTTCACACTAAGTGTAGAAACCTCAATTTGAGTATTCACACATTATAACTTATATTATTAGGAAAATAATAGTAATTTTCACTTTTTCAACTAAGTTTAAATAAAAAGCTGCACTCATTTCATTTTAAGAAATTAATCAGCATCAACTCCAATATGACAGCCTCAGCGAACACATCGGTAAAAGAAGTTTTTATATAAATTTTGACTAAGCTGAATTTTCAGTACAATCCCATCATGCCACTACTATAACGGCTTTAAAAAATTTAAAGTTAAGTCACCCTAAGTTAAAATTATGAAAGAATAGTAAAAAAATGCGATACTATAAATACCTATTATCACTGACTACTTCTTTGTTCACATTGTGCGTTACGCTCACTATCAAACGTCTTACACGTCTCCGCAGCTGTCTCATTCTGCGCGTCACTCCACATTTGCAAAAGCGCTGCAGCCAGGCATCCAGACCGCTACACGCCATCAGCAAGTTAAGCCAAACAAACCACAAGCTCAGCCAGCGCGGCAGCGCTTCATTCAACGCATTAAGATCAGCGTACTCATCTGCGGCAGCTTGGGATGCGCACTGCTGCTTTACAACCTCAGTCAATACCTGCAAAAAGCTGTTCCCGCGGTCATTGCTGCGCCCACAGCTATGCCAGCAGCCCCCCAGCAAACGATAACACCAGCATATTCGCATCCTGCCACACTGACAACGCCCCCATTGGTGGAATACCAAACAATAACAACAACAAACAGCCAGTTACTGCCAAGCGCTGCTTACGCCCAATATGTCCAAGACAAACAATTCAATGCTCAGCTTCAGTTTTATAACAATAGCGCCATTTATAATAGTGAAAGCTATGAAACACTCAGCCTGACGGACATCGGTGACTTTATCGATGAAAGTGGCCGTGAATTGCTTATTCAACCCCCCAACCCTTATGCTCCCGCTAATACCCCTGAAAAGCTTAACAATGCCACCAGTAATGCCTTTGTGACCTCGACTCATGTCATTGCCGCAGGAGATTCCTTGTGGAGTCTGGCGCGCGAATTTCGTGTTTCCATTGACAGCATCATCACACGCAATCAGCTCAGTAATGTCCATAGTCTGAGTATTGGCAAAACGCTTGAAATTCCTTTTGTTTCGGGTATTTATCACATCGTTATCAAAGGCGAATCGCTTTACTCACTTGCTGACCACTACAGCGTCAAAAATGAGGCTATTCAGCTGCCCCACAATCATCGCAGCTACTTGAATGTTGGACAGCAAATATTCATTGCAAACGCGCGCATCCCGGCACTAAGGCGTGAGCAGCTCTTTGGTACATTGTTCACGCTCCCCATCCCCGGCACCATCAGCTCCAGTTATGGCATGCGCATCCATCCCATTAAACAAAAGATGCTCTTTCATACAGGCATTGACATTGCTGCCGATTCAGGCTCACCCGTCAAAGCCGCCCTTGGCGGCAAAGTGATCGCCGTCACAAGAGAAAAAAACTATGGCAAGCGCATTGTCATTCGTCACGCGCTTGGCTACCAGACCACCTACAATCACCTCAGTAAATTCTTAACAAGTGTGGGTGCAGTTGTCAGACGCGGACAGCTCATCGGGCGCAGCGGCAATACAGGACTCTCCACCGGACCGCATCTCCATTTTGAGATCAAACATCACAATAAACTTGTCAATCCCGCGCAGTTCCTCAAAGGACTCAAGCGCACGACTGCCGCTCCTCGCAGTCACAAAGTGAAAGCCTAAATCCACTGCCAGCGCATTGTTTGCCGGCAATGACAACAACGGAACGAAACTTAGCCCGTGTTTAGCTCCGTGAAGATACCCTAAACAAAGCCGCCCTTGGCGGCAAAGTGATCGCCGTCACAAGAGAAAAAAACTATGGCAAGCGCATTGTCATTCGTCACGCGCTTGGCTACCAGACCACTTACAATCACCTCAGTAATTACTTAACAAGTGTGAGTGCAGCTGTCAAACGACCCCGCGGACAGCTCAGCGGGCGCAGCAGCACTACAGGACTCTCATCCAGACCGCAGCTCCATTTTGAGCTCAAACATCACAATAAACTTGTCAATCCCGCGCAGTTCCTCAAAGGACTCAAGCGCACGGCTGCCGCTACGCACAGTCACAAAGTGAAAGCCTTAATCCACTGCCAGCGCATTGTTTGCAGGCAATGACAACAACGGAACAGCTGTCAAACGACCCCGCGGACAGCTCAGCGGGCGCAGCAGCAATACAGGACTCTCATCCAGACCGCAGCTCCATTTTGAGCTCAAACATCACAATAAACTTGTCAATCCCGCGCAGTTCCTCAAAGGACTCAAGCGCACGACTGCCGCTCCTCGCAGTCACAAAGTGAAAGCCTAAATCCACTGCCAGCGCATTGTTTGCAGGCAATGACAACAACGGAACAGCTGTCAAACGACCCCGCGGACAGCTCAGCGGGCGCAGCAGCACTACAGGACTCTCATCCAGACCGCAGCTCCATTTTGAGCTCAAACATCACAATAAACTTGTCAATCCCGCGCAGTTCCTCAAAGGACTCAAGCGCACGGCTGCCGCTACGCACAGTCACAAAGTGAAAGCCTTAATCCACTGCCAGCGCATTGTTTGCAGGCAATGACAACAACGGAACAGCTGTCAAACGACACGCGGACAGCTCAGCGGGCGCAGCAGCACTACAGGACTCTCATCCAGACCGCAGCTCCATTTTGAGCTCAAACATCACAATAAACTTGTCAATCCCGCGCAGTTCCTCAAAGGACTCAAGCGCACGACTGCCGCTCCTCGCAGTCACAAAGTGAAAGCCTAAATCCACTGCCAGCGCATTGTTTGCAGGCAATGACAACAACGGAACAGCTGTCAAACGACACGCGGACAGCTCAGCGGGCGCAGCAGCACTACAGGACTCTCATCCAGACCGCAGCTCCATTTTGAGCTCAAACATCACAATAAACTTGTCAATCCCGCGCAGTTCCTCAAAGGACTCAAGCGCACGACTGCCGCTCCTCGCAGTCACAAAGTGAAAGCCTAAATCCACTGCCAGCGCATTGTTAGCCAGGCAATGACAACAACGGAACGAAACTTAGCCCGCGCTCAGATCCGGGAGATACCCTAAGTTATGAAATAATAAATAAATTAAAAGACGCAAAAGCAGCAACATCAGCACTCCCTGTACCAAAATAAGCGATTCTATGATTAAAAACCTAGGGATGACTCGTCTAAACAAGAACAAATACCATTCAGTCAAATAATAAAAAAACTTATAAACAAAATTATCGCGCTGATTGCCCACTAAGACTGAGAGAACGGCGCGCCCTAAGAGCGTCCACATCACAACGCCAATTATAAAATTAAGCACTAAATAAAATTTAAACATTGAAAACACCTCATCGTGCATGCAATTGGGTTAGAATTTGAAAACTACTGATACCACTAAGTCTGCAAAGTGCCCCATCCTAAACAAAAAAAAGCAAGGCTAACGCACTAGACGTTAGCCTTGCTTTTAATGCTGTAAAACGACACCCCCAATATTGAGCCCATTGAGCCTTAGGGAGTGTATCTACAACCTGCTTAGGATATAAAGCTAAGTGACAATCGCCTCATCCTCTTTTCCAACAATAAGATCTCCTGCTGGAACACGCACGCGGTCAACCATATCCTGAACAGCTTGCGATGGTGGTGCTGTCATTAAGCTCACAACAATCATCACAGCAAAAGAAACAGGAATGCCATAAACACCTGCAGAAATATTCGGCACATTAAACCAAAGATTCATGCCGCCGTAACGCGTACCAAACAGGTAAACGCAACAGACAACAAAACCTGTAATCATCCCGGCAATAGCACCTTGACTATTGGCGCGTTTCCACCAAACACCCAAGACCAATGGTGCAAAAAGTCCCGATGCTGCAATCGAAAATGCCCAAGCGACCATTGATAAGATATCCGATGGTCGTGTGGAAGCTAAGATGGCAGCGAGGATCGCTACAAAAACAAGCACCACACGCGCGACAATCAGACGCAAGGCAGTACTGGCTTCAGGGTTCACCATTTTATAATAAATGTCATGGCTAAGTGCGTTGGCAATAGCCAAAAGCAGACCATCGGCTGTAGAAAGCGCCGCAGCCAAACCGCCCGCCGCTACCAAGCCAGCAATCACATAAGGCAACCCGGCAATTTCCGGTGTTGCTAATACCACCACATCGCGGTTAATGGTGAGCTCAGCAAACTGCAGAATACCATCGCCATTGGCATCTACAATGGTGACCAAGCCAATCTCCCCCCAACTGGCAACCCAGCTAGGCATGGAAGCAATGGAATTACCGACAACATTGGACAAGATTTCATAACGTGCGAATGCTGCGTAAGACGGTGCTGTGAAATACAACAAGAAGATAAAAAACAGCGCCCACCCAACAGAAAGCCGCGCGGCTTTCACACTAGGCGTGGTAAAAAATCGCATTAACACGTGCGGGAGTGATGCTGTTCCCAACATCAGACAGAAGATCAATGCAAAGAAATTAAATGGCGTGTAATTAGTAAACGCCGCCACATAAGATGTGTCAATGCCTTGCTCTATTTCTAACGCGGTAATACGCTCAAGAATAGTGCCATACGTAAGCTGAGGAATTGGAATACCCGTCACCTTTGTAGAAAGCCAGACTACCGGTATCAGATAGGCAACAATTAAAATGATGTATTGTGCCACCTGTGTCCATGTCACCCCGCGCATACCGCCGAGCATCGAACAGACTAGGATACCAAATAATCCAAAGAAAACAGCCACTTCAAACTGGATGCCTGTAAAACGCGACGTGATAATGCCTGTGGCATAGATCTGCGCGGTTACATACGTGATGGAACAACATAACAAAACAACAATGCCGATAAGGCGCGCTGCATTGCCTTCGTAGCGACTGGCAAGAAAATCCGGCACCGTGTAAGCACCAAATTTACGCAAGTACGGAGCCAAAAGAACCGCCACAAGCACATAACCGCCTGTCCAACCAAGGACAAAAGCCAGTCCATCGTATCCTAGAAGATACAAACTGCCTGCCATACCAACAAAAGACGCACCAGACATCCAGTCAGATGCTGTCGCCATGCCATTAAATACTGGCGGCACCTGTCTGCCCGCCACATAGTATTGGCTTACCTGTCCGGTACGGGAAATAATACCAATTGCTGCATAAACAGCAATGGTCATAAACATAAAAATATAGCCAATAATTCTGTCCTGAACACCTACTTGCTCAAGAATTGCTAAAATAACGACAAATATAAGAAAACCGCCGGTGTACAACCCGTAAATCCGCGGCAGATTCTTTATAAATGCATCCTGTTTTCCATTACTCATAAATTTAACCTCTCAAATTTAATGAAAGTTTTTTATTAAAATAACCCGATTGGCCCTTGCGGCAACCGAATTTGTTACACATCTTTTTCTGCCACATCATATTCAACGTCAATCGCATTTTGCTGCTTGGCAAATATAAAGATTAAAATCACAAATGCAATCAACGAGCCCTGTCCTGCCAAATAGTAACCTAATTTGAAATTGAGAACAGGGATAGTGACATCGTTAAATATCCTAACAAACCCATGAATGAGGAAACTGAAAATAAACCAGATTACCAACGTTCGGATCATAAGCGCTTTAGACTTCGCCCAATGTTTGGCATTTGTGGTTGAACTAGTTTGTGTATTCATTGTTCATAGCCTCTCTACCATTTTAAAATATTAATTTTTGATTAAATGTGTGCGCATTTCTCAATGAACAAACACATTGACTCCATCAGCGTGTTAAAGCTCTACCCCACCACTCATACTAGCTTCCATACCCCCAGCTGTTTATACCTCAAGCAAAACAGGCTGAAACTTTATGCTATAATCGTCAAGCTACTAAAACCGTATAAGTGCATTACCCTACACACCATAAGAGTGTTATAAATCTTAAAATAGAATACAAAATTTGTCAACCATTAAAAAAATTATATTACGCACCATTCCTTGCTCAGTGAAGGCTAAACATTAGCCCAGCTTGCGCGCAAGCGTGTTAAACCCAGTAAAGCTCATCCGCTATTCCATAAAACCTTTTACTTAAAAACAGTCAAGATTCCTAATTTATCCAAATTTAGCCTTATTCTTAGTCAAACAAAAATATGCTAAAACTCAGAAGTGCAATGAAAATCAGAACAACGCGTTTTGTAAAATTAATCCAATCAGTACAAAAATGCTCATATCCCCCATATTCAGTTTCATCATTTCAAAGTTTTACCAAGCTGCAAAACCCTCACCGGACATTTTCAGCTCCCAAAATTATCAGGCAATAGTATAATGAAGACAGCAATAAAAATGGAAATGCAAATCAAAAATTGGTTTTTAAGTCTAAAGTTTTTTATATCCATTGCAAAAGAATTTCATGATCATCCATTAAATGATGATAAATTTTTTTAATAATTGTTATTCTATAAAATTTTCTCACCTCCCAGCTTGTAAAAACGCGCGGCAGTAAATGAACAGACAGCTATTAAAATTGGGCATTATCGGCTGGCGCGGCATGGTTGGCTCCGTGTTAATGGAACGGATGCGCTGTGAGGAAGATTTCAAGTATTTTCATGTAACATTTTTCTCTACATCACAGGCAGGCCAAGCTGTACCAAAGACGCTTAGTGAAAACATCCCCACATACAACGTACAGCTTCAGGATGCCAACAACTTAACAACGCTTAAAAACCAGCATATCCTCATCAGCACCCAAGGCGGTGCTTATAGTGAACAAACACTGCCGCAACTACGCGCGCAGGGCTGGCAGGGATATTGGATAGATGCTGCATCTACGTTCAGAATGGCTGCGGACACCAAAATCGTCCTTGGCCCACTTAACCAGCCATTCCTCTTGAAAGCACTGCATGATGGTGTACGTAATTTTGCCAGTGCCAATTGCTCCACCGCCACTATGCTCTTAGGGCTTGCCGGGCTCTTTCACGCTGACTTGGTACAATGGGTAAGCTTTATGAGCTACCAGTCTATATCGGGTGCAGGCGCAGCAGCCCTTACAGAATTGATCCAACAGCAGACACACTTAAGCCAAGAGCTCATGGCAGCAGAAAACAGTGCAAAAACACCGCTTTCTGCATTGGAAATGGAAGCAGTACTCACAAAAACCCTTTTCACCCCCAATTTTCCCACCCAACAACTGGGCACTCCCTTAGCCTACAATATATTGCCATGGATTGATACAGACTTAGCCACGGGGTCCTCACGTGAAGAAGTAAAAACCATGGCCGAAAGCAATAAAATTCTTGAAACACAAACTTCCATCCCCATCGATGGCACTTGTGTGCGTGTAGGAGTCCTGCGTTCACATAGCTTCGGCTGCAGTGTACGCTTGAAAGAGAACTTGCCGCTTGCCGCCATTGAGAAGCTAATTGCCGATGCCCATCCCTGGGTGCGCGTCGTCCCCAATACCCAAGCAGCAACGCTGGCTACGCTTACCCCTGCAAACGCCACAGGCTCGCTCAATGTTTATGTGGGCAGATTGCGCAAACAACGCATTGATCCCTATATGCTCAATGCTTTTATTCTCACCGACCAGCTATTGTGGGGTGCTGCTGAGCCACTCAGACGTATCTTGAGGCTGCTGCTGCAAGCTATTGAAACAACCCCTGCGCTGATTGCGGATGCCACTGCCAAAGCAGCACACTAAACCAGTTTGTCCTGTCACACTGAGAAAACGATTATGAAAAAAACCACTCCAAAAATCACTCCCATTGATCTTCATTTTAATAACACAGCGGGCACCATTGCTGTTCATCTCTTTGAAACGCAAGCGGGCTTGGCACTCATTGAAAGTGGACCGCAAAGCACTATCGTGCAGCTCAAACAAGCGTTGCATAACCGCGGCGCAACGTTCAAGGACGTCAAACACGTTTTGCTCACACATATTCACCTGGATCACTGCGCAGGCGCCTGGGAACTGGCAGCCGCTGGCGCCACTGTATATGCTCACCCCATCGGCATTCCGCATTTGGCAGACCCCAGCAAGCTGATAACATCCGCTACGCGCATTTATCAGGATCAAATGCAGAAACTTTGGGGCACTATGCGGGGAATTCCCAGCGCTCAGCTGCGCACGGTGACAGACAATGAAGTACTCTCACTAGGCGGCGTCAAGCTGCGCGTCATTGCCAGCCCAGGACATGCCAGTCATCACCACGCCTACTTCTTAGAAGAAGCTGCCGTGCTCTTTGCAGGCGACGCAGCAGGTGTGAAATTAGGAGCGCAAGGTGGGATACTTCCTCCCGCTCCGCCGCCGGAGCTGGATTTTAAGCTTTGGCATCAAACTTTAACAAAACTCAGCGCACTTAATGCACAAAAGCTTTATTTAGCGCATTTTGCTGAGAGTACACTTGCCCCACAAGAGCATTTGGCTCAGTGTGCTGCCAGTTTACATAAACTGGAAACCTGGATGCAGCAGAACCTGCCAATAAACACAGAAACTGAACGTCCAGCAGCCCTCGCCAGTCTTAAACAACTGTGCAAGGAACTGATCAATGGCGGAGACTTCAATACTTATGAAGTGATCAACCCTTCCTACATGACACTCTTAGGCTTGGAGCGCTGTTATAAAAAACACTACGCACCAGAGCGTTAAAATAACTATGTTTTTTCTTAGGCGGTTTAGCGGAAGGGAAAAGAATATTATTGAGGATCAGGCGGTAATTTGGCGAATTTTTATAAAATTCCATGTTTGGCGCCTGGTCGCCGACATAATGGTGTTTATCCTCGGGGTCGTGACCGCCATAAAAAGTAAAATTGCCCTCGCCAGTCTTAAATAGCTGTGCAAGGAGCTGATCAATGGCGGAGACTTCAATACTTATGAAGTGATCAACCCTTCCTCCATGACACTCTTAGGGTTGGAACGCTGTTATAAAAAACACTACGCACCAGAGCGTTAAAATAACTATGTTTTTTTCTTAGACGGTTTAGCGGAAGGGAAGAGAATATTATTGAGGATCAGGCGGTAACCTGACGAATTTTTATAAAATTCCATGTTTGGCGCCTGGTCGCCGACATAATGGTGTTTATCCTCGGGGTCGTGACCGCCATAAAAAGCAAAATTGCCCTTGCCGTATTAAACAACTGTGCAAGGAGCTGATCAATGGCGGAGACTTCGATACTTATGAAGTGATCAACCCTTCCCTACATGACACGCTTAGGCTTGGAACGCTGTTATAAAAAACACTACGCACCAGAGCGTTAAAACAACTATGTTTTTTTCTTAGGCGGTTTAGCGGAAGGGAAAAGAATATTATTGAGGATCAGGCGGTAACCTGGCGAATTTTTATAAAATTCCATGTTTGGCGCCTGGTCGCCGACATAATGGTGTTTATCCTCGGGGTCGTGACCGCCATAAAAAGTAAAATTGCCCTTGCCGCATTAAACAACTGTGCAAGGAGCTGATCAATGGCGGAGACTTCAATACTTATGAAGTGATCAACCCTTCCTCCATGACACGCTTAGGCTTGGAACGCTGTTATAAAAAACACTACGCACCAGAGCGTTAAAACAACTATGTTTTTTTCTTAGGCGGTTTAGCGGAAGGGAAGAGAATATTATTGAGGATCAGGCGGTAACCTGGCGAATTTTTATAAAATTCCATGTTTGGCGCCTGGTCGCCGACATAATGGTGTTTATCCTCGGGGTCGTGACCGCCATAAAAAGTAAAATTGCCTTTACCGTATTTACCGGTAAGGTAACGGGCTGAATCGTTTACGGAATAAGCCAGAATGGTCACACCTTCTTTAATATGGTTAGTATCAAAACTGGTGGTCTGACCGTAAAACCCGGAAACGCGGTTGCGATGATTTTGTGTCAGCAGTGTTGGAATAGGATCAATTTTTGCAGAAAATTCAAACAGGATAAAATCGCTGACTTCACGCCGTTTGGCTGGATTATTGACCTGATTGTAATCTATCTGAGAAAAACTATTAATATAGGGCGAGGGTTCAATCAGGAAATTTTCAAATGCGAATGTTTCCGCATAAGCTAAGGCAGTCTTCCAATTAGCCGCCACCGGCGTATTGTCCAGCTCAGCGCCCACAATGTCCGTGTACTGCGCCGCTAAGGCTACATCAATGGTTTCCGTTGCTGTACACATAGCAAATAAAAAAAGACCCTCATCCACATGATCGCGAATAGCACGTGCAACCGCCTTTTTATGCTCCCCCACACTCTTATAACCCGCCTTACTAGCCGCCCGCCTAAACGATGCCATATTTTCCTTAAACCACTCCTGCGTACGATAATTAGCCCAGAATTTACTGAATTGCCCGGTAAAATCCTCATGATGCAAATGCAGCCAATCATAAGCTCCAAGGCCGCCGTTTAATACGTTCTCGTCATAAATGGTCTCATAAGGGATTTCCGCATAACTAAGCGCCAATGTAACCGCATCCGCCCAAGGACTGATATTGGGCGGGGTGTAGACCGCCACACGCGGAGCCTTTTGTATTTCAATTTCCGCCATGTTTTTACTGAGAATAACCTGCTGAATCATTACGTACTGCGCTGCTGTGATCAGCTCAAAATCCACCTCAGCCTTGGTCGCCAAAAGCTGTAGCTCCTGACCGGGCGGCAAGAGAAAAGCCCCGCCGCGATAACCCAAAAGCCACTTGCCCTCAAGTCCCACTTTAAGCGCATAATAAGCAATGCCGTAAGCTTTTAAATGATTGCTTTGTTTATCATCCATCGGGATCAGCAGATAGTCTCCCGCTGCGGCTAAGAGCATTGGTTTATGCTGTGTAAAAAGCACGCCTTTGGACAAACTGCCTTTAGCAGCAACACTGGCAAAATCGCTTTTAAGCCCTACCAATAAACACCCCAAACAAAACAGGATCGTGACACCATGGGCGAATGTTCTTCGTTGTTCAGCGCGCGGAGCCGTTATTCCTGATAACGCCGCACCTTGCAGACCAATGCCCGCTGATGAACTGAAAAATAATTGCATCCTTGAATACCCCATTAATACTTAAACAACCCGTTATTTTAGTCACTTACATAGTTTTTTACAAGCCTGTTACTATTATATTATAATGTCTCAGCGAAGACACTCCTTTAACCCCGTGTCCTCTTCTATTATTAATATCCCGAAATGAAACAAAAGCCCCTCGTTCAACAAGCAGAATTTCCCTTTCATCGCGTGGATGTGGGGCGTGCGGAAGCTAAGGCAATCGTACAAACACTGCGTTCCGGTTGGATTAATACGGGACCGCAAGCCGCTGCATTTGAGACAGCACTCGCGCCATTTTTGGGCACTCATGCCGTTTTTGCTGTAAACAGCGCGTGGGCGGGGTTGTTCCTCACGCTCAAAGCTTTTGGCATTGGTCCTGGCGATGAGGTCATCACCACGCCCTTCACTTTTGCCGCCACAGCCAATGTCATTGAACAGGTGGGTGCGCGCCCGGTATTTGTCGATATTGACAAGAGCTGTACACTTTCACCAACCGCCGTTGCCCGTGCGCTCAGTCCCGCCACAAAAGCCATTATCCCCGTAGATCTGGGCGGCATTCCCGCCCATTATCACGAGCTCAAACGGGTACTTCACAAAGCATACATTGGTCTGCAAGCTCCACTTCAACACAGCTGGAAACCACGCACGCGCCTGCAGAAATTATTAAAACGCCCGCTTATCTTAGCCGATGCCGCCCACGCGTTTGGCTGCAGCCCGCCCGCACAGCAAGCGTACAGCGGCGATGTGCGCGTCTATTCTTTCCATACCGTGAAAAATATCACCACCGGCGATGGCGGCGCCATCGCGCTGCAGCACAAACACTTAGCGGCAGACAAAACACTTGCACGCACATTACGTGCGCTGAGCTTGCATGGCATGGATCGCGATGCTTACACACGCACACACACACAAAGCCATACCTACAACATTATCACTGCTGGCTATAAAGCCAATTTGACCGATATTGCTGCAGCCATAGGTTTAGTCCAGCTCAAACGCTGGCCGCAGCTTGCCCGGCAGCGGCAGCTGCTGAGTCAGACTTACGATAAGCTGTTTCAGACAAGTCCGTTTTTTAAGCCGCATAGCATCCCCAGCTATGCAGCCGCGTGGAAGCTGGCGCGGCATTTGTACGTGCTCAGCATCACAACTGCCCAGGGCAGGGATTTTCAGACATTGCCATTGCCCAGACAGCGCCGCTTGCGCGATGGTCTCATACACGAAGCCGCTAAGCTGGGTCTGCAAACACAGCTGCATTACGTGCCGCTTTACAAAATGCAGCATTACAAACATTATTTTAAAACAACAGCCGTCAGTAAAACCTTTCCCGTAACAGAAGCCATCAGCAGCTGTACATTTTCGCTGCCTTTCCATTCACGCCTCTCGCCGCACGCAGCGCGCCGCATCAGCAAGCTGCTGCAGTGCGCCGCAATGAGCGTATTGAAAAACTGAAATACAACCACTGACCTAAGCTTTCACAATAGGAATACGCCGTCCGCTGCCAAAAACTTTTTCGCTCACCTTTAAAACAGGCATTGCTTGAAATCGTTTATACTCGCTCTTGTGGACAAGCTGCAAAACTTGTCTGTCCTGCGCAGGCGCAACAACTCCGCCGCAACAAGCGTATTGAAAAACTGAAACACACAAACCACTGACCTAAGCTTTCACAATAGGAATACGCCGTCCGCTGCTAAAAGCTTTTTCGCTCACCTTTAATACAGACATTGCTTGAAATCGTTTATACTCGCTCTTGTGGACAAGCCGTAAAACTTGTCTGACCTGCGGCGGGCGCAAAGCCCGCCGCAGCAAGCGTATTGAAAAACTGAAACACAACCACTGACCTAAGCTTTCACAATAGGAATACGCCGTCCGCTGCCAAAAACTTTTTCGCTCACTTTTAAAACAGGCATTGCTTGAAATCGCTTATACTCGCTCTTGTGGACAAGCTGCAAAACTTGTCTGTCCTGCGCAGGCGCAGCAAGCGTATTGAAAAACTGAAACACAACCACTGACCTAAGCTTTCACAATAGGAATACGCCGTCCGCTGCCAAAAGCTTTTTCGCTCACCTTTAAAACAGGCATTGCTTGAAATCGTTTATACTCGCTCTTGTGGACAAGCTGTAAAACTTGTCTGTCCTGCGCAGGCGCAACAAGCGTATTGAAAAATTGAAACACAAACCACTGACCTCTTCACAATAGGAATACGCCCACAGGCATTGCTTGAAATCGTTTATACTCGCTCTTGTGGACAAGCTGCAAAACTTGTCTGACCTGCGCAGGCGCAGCAAGCGTATTGAAAAACTGAAACACACAACCACTGACCTAAGCTTTCACAATAGGAATACGCCGTCCGCTGCCAAAAGCTTTTTCGCTCACCTTTAAAACAGGCACTGCTTGAAATCGTTTATACTCGCTCTTGTGAACAAGCTGCAAAACTTGTCTATCCTGCGCAGGCGCAGCAAGCGTATTGACAAACTGAAACACACAACCACTGACCTAAGCTTTCACAATAGGAATACGCCGTCCGCTGCCAAAAGCTTTTTCGCGCACCTTTAAAACAGGCATTGCTTGAAATCGTTTATACTCGCTCTTGTGGACAAGCTGCAAAACTTGTCTGACCTGCGCAGGCGCAGCAAGCGTATTGAAAAACTGAAACACACAACCACTGACCTAAGCTTTCACAATAGGAATACGCCGCCGCTGCCAAAAGCTTTTTCGCTTTAAAACAGGCATTGCTTGAAATCGTTTAAGCTCTTGTTAAAACTTGTCGTCCTGCGCAGGCACAAAACCCGCCGCACCGTATTTGAAAACAACACTGACCTAAGCTTTCACAATAGGAATACGCCGTCCGCTGCTTTTTCGCTCACCTTTAAAACAGGCACTGCTTGAAATCGTTTATACTCGCTCTTGTGGACAAGCTGCAAAACTTGTCTGTCCTGCGCAGGCGCAACAAGCGTATTGAAAAACTAAAACACAACCACTGACCTAAGCTTTCACAATAGGAATACGCCGTCCGCTGCCAAAAGCTTTTTCGCTCACCTTTAAAACAGGCATTGCTTGAAATCGTTTATACTCGCTCTTGTGGACAAGCTGCAAAACTTGTCTGTCCTGCGCAGGCGCAACAAGCGTATTGAAAAACTGAAACACACAACCACTGACCTAAGCTTTCACAATAGGAATACGCCGTCCGCTGCCAAAAGCTTTTTCGCTCACCTTTAAAACAGGCATTGCTTGAAATCGTTTATACTCGCTCTTGTGGACAAGCTGCAAAACTTGTCTGTCCTGCGCAGGCGCAAAACCCCGCGGCACAAGCGTATTGAAAAACTGAAACACACAACCACTGACCTAAGCTTTCACAATAGGAATACGCCGTCCGCTGCCAAAAACTTTTTCGCTCACCTTTAAAACAGGCATTGCTTGAAATCGTTTATACTCGCTCTTGTGGACAAGCTGTAAAACTTGTCTGTCCTGCGCAGGCCGCAACAAGCGTATTGAAAAACTGAAACACACAACCACTGACCTAAGCTTTCACAATAGGAATACGCCGTCCGCTGCCAAAAACTTTTTCGCTCACCTTTAAAACAGGCATTGCTTGAAATCGTTTATACTCGCTCTTGTGAACAAGCTGCAAAACTTGTCTGTCCTGCGCAGGCGCAACAAATTGAAAAACTGAAACACAACCACTGACCTAAGCTTTCACAATAGGAATACGCCGTCCGCTGCCAAAAGCTTTTTCGCTCACCTTTAAAACAGGCATTGCTTGAAATCGTTTATACTCGCTCTTGTGGACAAGCTGCAAAACTTGTCTGTCCTGCGCAGGCGCAACAAGCGTATTGAAAAACTAAAACACAACCACTGACCTAAGCTTTCACAATAGGAATACGCCGTCCGCTGCCAAAAGCTTTTTCGCTCACCTTTAAAACAGGCATTGCTTGAAATCGTTTATACTCGCTCTCGCGCTTGTGCCGCACAAGCTGCAAAACTGACCTAAGCTTTCACAATGTACGCCTCCGCTGCCAAAAGCTTTCTCGCTCACCTTTAAAACAGGCACTGCTTGAAATCGTTTATACTCGCTCTTGTGGACCGCCGCAGCAAGCGTATTGAAAAACTGAAACACAACCACTGACCTAAGCTTTCACAATAGGAATACGCCGTCCGCTGCCAAAAGCTTTTTCGCTCACCTTTAAAACAGGCATTGCTTGAAATCGTTTATACTCGCTCTTGTGGACAAGCTGTAAAACTTGTCTGTCCTGCGCAGGCGCAAAATCCCGCCACAATGAGCGTATTGAAAAACTGAAACACACAACCACTGACCTAAGCTTTCACAATAGGAATACGCCGTCCGCTGCCAAAAGCTTTTTCGCTCACCTTTAAAACAGGCACTGCTTGAAATTGTTTATACTCGCTCTTGTGAACAAGCCGCAAAACTTGTCTGTCCTGCGCAGGCGCGAAGCCCGCCACAATGAGCGTATTAAAAAACTGAAACACAACCACTGACCTAAGCTTTCACAATAGGAATACGCCGTCCGCTGCCAAAAGCTTTTTCGCTCACCTTTAATACAGGCGGTGCTTGAAATCGTTTATACTCGCTCTTGTGAACAAGCTGCAAAACTTGTCTGACCTGCGCAGGCGCAAAACCCGCCGCAATGAGCTCCGCCTCTTCTTCTTTGCCCGCTAAAAGAATTTCACTCAGGATGGCATCTAAATTGGCATAAGGCGGAAGGCTATCAGTATCCACTTGCCCAGGACGCAGCTCAGCTGAAGGCGCCTTAGTGAGGATAGCCTGCGGAAACAATGGAATTGATGACGATGGCAGCATGTGACGCAGCCAAGCTGCTTCACAGGTATTCAGAAAAGCTGCCAATTCATACACCTCGGTCTTAAAAAGATCGCCGATCACCGCCAGCGCACCGTTCATATCGCCGTAAAGTGTGGCATACCCCACTGCCAATTCGCTTTTATTACCGGCGGCTAAGAGCAACTGACCATATTGATTACTGTATGCCATAAGAATGAGACCGCGCAGACGCGCCTGCAAATTCTCTTCGGTAAGCCCCGCCAGCTGACTTCCTGCAGCCGCAAACTGCGCGCTCAGCTGCTCTTTCAATAGCTGAAAAGAAGCGTTAATTGGCACCACTTGCAATGATACACCAAGGCGGCGTGTCAATTCCTTAGCATCCTCGACAGAACCCGCCGAAGAGTACGGTGAAGGCAATGCTACAGCTAAAACATTTTCAGGACCCAATGCCGCAGCAGCCAAAACCAGGGTCAGTGCTGAATCAATGCCCCCGCTCAGTCCTAATAATGCCTTCGTAAACCCAGTTTTATGAGTATAATCGCGAATGCCCGCACAGAGCGCTTGTGTTAAAGTTTTAAGCGGCGCAGCTGCTGTTGCGGGTTGAATGCTGAGTGTAGTGAATTTTGTTTTACCTAAAACTGCTGCTGCTGCTGTTTCAGCGTTAACGGCTGCTGGGCGGCCATTATGCAAGGTAATGTGCAGCAACAGGACACGCTCGTTAAACCCGGGCAGACTGTACATTGATGCGCCTGGCTGGGCAGCAGTGGCAACAGGCATATAAAAGCTACGGCCATCGTAAACCCATTCATCATTGGCGCCGCACTGATTCACATATAAAAGCGGCGCGCGTTTTAGCGCGACCGCTTGCGCTGCCAAACTCAGTCGGGTGGCTAACTTTGTGCGTGTATAAGGTGACGCTGAGAGGACAATGATAAACGCACAGTCATCCGCACTACTTGCAAGCGGATCATAAACATAAGTCTTTTTAAGGTACTGCGAGCTTTTGCCGCTGCCATGTTCAGTCCCGCCTTGCATTGGCGCGCGGCTGAACCAAATATCTTCACAAATAAATAGCAGAAATTTCAAGCCCCATAAACTAAGTGTATGCGCGTCACCACCGGGAAGCCCCTGCGTAAAATAACGTTCTTCATCGAAAATATCGTAATTGGGCAAAAGGCATTTATTCACGCGTTTTTCAATGCGCTGAGCTTGCAGCAGCACTGCAGAATTGTAAAGCGCCGCGGTTTGCTGCTCAAAAAACGGTGTGCCTAAAATGACCGCGCCGCTTTTTACAGCAGCAGTGACCTTCGCCAAACCTTGCTCAAGCCGTGTCAAAAAAACACGCGTGGTTAAAAGATCACGCGGCGAATATCCTGTCAGCGCCAGCTCCGGGAAAACAAGCAAGCGCCGTGCCGCCGCGTACTGAGCAATGATCCTACAAATTCGCTCAGCATTTGCCTCCACAGCGCCAATAACGGGATTGAATTCCACCGCCAGCAGCTCTAACTCGCCGCCTGAACTTGCTGGATTCTGCATGAAGTGCTCCCCTAAACTGAATTCTCAATAACGCTCATCCATTAATTATAAGCTAAATTCTCAGTGCCATTCCAGCTTCATCGTATAATAAGCTTGTTAAACAATGCTTTTCGCTAAGCTTAACACCCATAAACAAGCTGTGTCACATAAAAACGACCTAGCCCTTAAAAATATTTCAGAGCTTCACAATGCCCGTTGTCCATTCCAATACAAAACTTAAGCTTGGCAGTCCTGTGCCAGATTTTACACTGCCTGCCGTCAATGATCATTATGGCAGCGTCACGCTAAGCCAGGAAATAAATGCCAGCAGTAGTATTAAAGGCGCGGTCATTGTCTTCACCTGCAACCATTGTCCCTACTCCGTCCACGTGGCAGACAAACTAAGCGAATTGGCGCG
>CBDFMP010000014.1:0-11697 GCA_965249715.1 Spirochaetota bacterium
GGATTTATTCGTCTGCAGGTTTGCACCATTGCAGCAATGGCGTAAGCGGAACGCTGGTTAAGGCTGGCTTGCGTGATTTGCAATGTCTTAGGTTACTGGGCGACTTGTTTGTTTTAAAAGACAAATTAGCGATAGCTTTTGCTACTTTGGTTTATCGCGGGATGTGATTTTCGTCCATGATGGAAGCCGATGGCGGTGCCTGTGCCTGTACCTATTGTGCAGAGGGTGCACGGGATTTATTCGTCTGCAGGCTTGCACCATTGCAGCAATGGTGCAAGCGGAACGCTGGTTAAGGCTGCTTGTGTGATTTGCAATGCCTTAGGTTACTGGGCGACTTGTTTGTTTTAAAAGACAAATTAGCGATAGCTTTTGCTACTTTGGTTTATCGCGGGATGTGGTTTCCGCCCATGATGGAAGCCGATGACGGTGCCGCGTGCCTGTGTCTATCGTGCAGAGGAGGCATGGGATTTATTCGTCTACAGGTTTGCACCATTGCAGCAATGGCGTAAGCGGAACGCTGGTTAAGACTGCTTTGCGTGATTGCAATACCTTAGGTTACTGGGCGACTTGCTTGTTTTAAAAGACAAATTAGCGATAGCTTTTGCTACTTTGGTTTATCGCGGGATGTGGTTTCCGCCCATGATGGAAGCCGATGACAGTGCCTATGTTTATTGTGCAGAGGGTGCACGGGATTTATTCGTCTGCAGGCTTGCACCATTGCAGCAATGGCGTAAGCGGAACGCTGGTTAAGGCTTGGCTTGTGTGATGTGCTATAAAATAATGGCACTGAGCGCTGTTTCTATTTCCAGACGATAGCTACTTTTCGGATAAACGGAAAGAAAACGTTCGGCAATGCTGCGGGCGGTTTCGGGAGCATTGTAAAATGCAGTGATGGCATGAAAATAAAATAGCTTTTCTTTGAATTTATCAATGGTGAGTAGCTGATAGTACTCGCGAAAAAAAGCAGCAAGTGCCTCAGTTTTGCCTTGTTCCATAAGCTGTTGGGCAACGGCGCTCATGCCATATTCAAAAAGGATGGGAGGAAGTGTGCTGCGATTTTTTTCCAAGTAAGCTTTGAGTGTACGTGATTTTAACAATGTTAACTGCATAATATTGTGCAGCGCACTGAGTTCTTGCGTTTTAAGTTCGGTATGGATATTGAGATAATCCAGCTGCGTAGCAGAGAGTGCGGTGACTTCTGTTTGTTGCAGCAATGCAAGTGTTTCAGTGCGGCTTGCAGCAGTATTGTGAAAAAGCGGTTCCAGCCAGAGTAACTGGAGCATGGGGGCGTTTTGTGTTTGGTAATTACCGTTTACGATGGTTTGATCAAGTATTTCCCAACGCCTAAGGGCGGCTAATGCTAAGTAATAATACGGGCTTGTTGTTAGCTGTTGCCGTGTGCGGGAGGTGGTTGTGGTTTTGGCTTGTGTTAGTACGCCTGCATAATCATTGGTGAAAAAAAGCTGTTTTTGCTGGAGGCGCGGGGAAATATTGGCGTATTTGTTTTGGTGCATATTTTGGCGACTCAGATAGGCGGCTTCTGCCATTTTATCACGGTTAACGGGGATGTCATTTTTGAAGGTCTCGCTGAGTTTGAGGTAGGCATCGTAATAACCGAGGATATGCAGCTGACCTAAGAATTTTTGTTTGAGATTTTTTTTAGCACGTTTTAATGTGCCGAACGTGTTTGTTTCCACCCAGCTGGCATCGGGCTCTTTAATAATGGAAATGAGCTTGTGGTAGTCGCCTTGATGATACAAGAGCTGTTCAAGCAGTGTTTTATGAAAAAATTTACGTTCCGTTGCTGAAAGCTGTTTTACAACGGGACTTGCGTTTAACAATGCAGGCAAACTTTTTTGGAAAGTTGGCACTTGATTTTCTTTTTTTGCAAGCAGCTGAAGGTAGGAGAGCTCGCTGCTTACGGTTTTGGCGGTTTTTAACGCCAATGGTTCAATGAGCGCGGCAAGCAGGAGCTTACGCTCGCCGATGCTGAGCAGTGTTTTGTAATAAAAATTTTTATGGACAGTTTTATACGTGGTGACATTGTTGCTGCTTGTGAAATAAAGCTCATAAAGCAGGTTGTGTTCGCCCAGCTGTGATAATTTCTGCAGCATAATAACGTCTAGCTGCGCATTGGTTTTGCCTTGCAGATAACGGACAAATTCGCTGAGATAACGGCCGTTGGCGTTGGCATTGTTTTGCTCCAATGCTTTGATGATGGGTTGTGCTTGTTTATGACTGAGGTACTGGAGATAAAGTTTCTCATATTGCTGAGCGCGGCTGGCGGGGGAACTTTGTGCACTCAGGCTGTGTAGCGGATTGAGGTTTTGTGCAATAAAAAAAACATCGCAAAAAACTGCAGCGAGGATGAGGATAGCTTTCAATATAAATAATTTTTTCATGGGTAACGTTTTTGCATAATTTTTTCAAGATATTTAGGCACTGTGTCAAATTCGGCATTGACCGCCTGTCCTACTTTTAGCGTATCTAAATTAGTCTGAGCATAGGTGAACGGGATGATCATCACGCTGAGCTGTGTTGCTGTGACAGTGTAAACGGTAAGTGAAATACCGTTGAGTGCTACAGGTCCCTTGGGAATGATGTAGGGTGTGTGCGCGGGCTCAAGGGCAAAGGTGAACTGCTGGGAAGGACTGTTGGGACTGCTTTTTTTAAGCAGTGGCAGTGTAGCGTCAATATGCCCGTAAAGCAGATGTCCGTCTATTGGCGCGCCGTAACAAAGCGCTGCTTCCAAATTAATGCGGCTCTTAGGTGCCAACGCAGCAAGGTTTGTTTGTGTGAGTGTTTCTGCGCTTGCAAAACAACAAAAGCTTGTCGGCGTTGTGTGGGTGGCTGTGATGCAAACGCCGTTAAGCGCAACGGAAGCGCCCGCCTGCAATGTAAACGCGTCACGTTCATGAGTAATGGTGAATGTTTGACCATTGCCTGTTGTTGAGTTTGCAATCGCGCTGACAGTGCCGCAAGTCGTGATAATGCCTGTAAACATAAAATAATAAAATAAAATAAAATTGAAGCCTAAGCGGGCTTACGATGATGGTGGCTGTGATGTTGCCGCACGTTCGTCCAAAAGTATTTTCAACCCAATCAGCGTGAGCAGCGGGACGCTTTGCGGCGAACTCTTAAAACGATGTGTGATAAAAGGGGCAAGCCCGCCAGTGGTGACAATATGCGGAGTTGCTGGGAGGTCTGCACTCAGCATTTTAATAATGTTCTCAACAGCTGTTTGATAAAGGAAAAAAATGCCGTTTTGAATGCTTGTTTTGGTAGAGTTTCCAAGCAGCTTTTGCGGGTACTGCAATTCCACTTTTGGGAGTTGGCTGGTGCGTTGGATAAGCGCGTCTAAGGAAACGGCCACACCGGGAAGGATCAAGCCGCCTGCATAAACCGTTTGGGCACTGAGGACATCGATGGTGAGCGCCGTGCCAAAATCAATGATAATGGCGGGCGCACCGTAAAGCACGGCGGTGGCTTTGGCATTGAGCAGGCGGTCAATGCCAAGTGATTCTTTGTCCTGATAAGTGATTGTAAAATCATTGAAATACTCATGAGTGACGGTTTCCGCTTCTATATTGAAGTAGAGTTGCATGAGTTTGGTGATGTTGTGATTCAGTGAAGGCACCACCGAGGCAAAAAGCGCAGCACGGATGGCGTGAAGGGGAATTTTATGATAATCCAACATGCCTTTAATGGAGAGTGCCAGCTCATCCGTGGTGGTGGAAGAGGGTGTTATGAGGCGAAATGAATGCAGCGCTTCATAAGCGCCGTGTTCATACTTAAAAATAGCACCGACAATATTAGAATTGCCAACATCTAAGGTAAGATACATAAGCTGAAAAAAATAAAAGCAGCAACCCGTTTATGTCTGAGTGCCTGATTCATAAGCTGTTGCTGCTGCTGCTGTAGCGGCGCTGTGCGCCGCTGGTTCGGCAGTTAGCAACTTAGTGTACGGGTGTTTATCGAATTCCACTGTAAGCGTGGTGCCGGCCTCAGATGTGGATTCAATGATCAATTTGCCATCGTGTTCGTTGGCAATACGTGAGACTATGGAGAGACCAAGCCCGGTCCCCATTTTCTTAGAAGTATAAAAGGGCGTGAAAACTTTACTGAGGTGAGCTTGCGGAATGCCAATGCCGCTATCGGCGATGGTGAGACTGAGTGTATTGGGACTATTGTGCGTGGAAATGGTAATGTTGCGTTCTGCAGTCGTTGCTTTTTCGTCAATGGCTTCGATGCTGTTTTTGATAATATTCAGCAATAGCTGTTCCATAAGGTTTTTATCGAAAGCAAATGTGGGCAGTTTGGGCGCAAGCTTCAATTTGAGGGTGATGCCCTTTTCTGCCAAATTGGCTTTGAGCAGTTTCAGCGTGAAGGTGACAATAGCATTCAAAGCTTGTGGTTTGCGGATGGCTTTACGCGGGCGGAAGGTTTGCAGGAAATCGTTGATAATTTCATCCAGCCGTTTGACCTCGTGGTTTACTATGGAAAACAATTCTTCCAGTTCGCTTTTATTGACGCTGGCATTTTGTGCGAGCGTCCTGGAAATAAGCTGAAGATGAATATCCAAGGCACTGAGCGGGTTTTTTATTTCATGGGCAATGCCGCTTGTCAGGAGGGTGAGGGAATTAATGGATTGCCGTTCGCTTTCAGCCAAAAATTGGGCTTTGAGCGTTGTGATGTCCGTGATGGTGATAAGCGTTGCGGGTTTGGTTGGCGTGCTTGGACTGAAAGCGGATGCCCCTACAAGAAATGTCTTGGGCTGGCGGGCAAAGACTTGCAGTTCCTGGTATTGGTGTGCGGCGTCCTTATTCATAAGCAGCGAGCGCAGACAGTCGCTGAGCTCACGCGCGGCAATGGTTTTCAGCAACGGGCGACCATAATAACGTTCTTGATGCTGCAGCCACTTGCGCGCAAAACGATTGACAAAACGGATAGTCTGGCGTTCACGGTCAATAACAAAAACTGCACTGGGAATAGCATCCAATGTGGCGGCTAAATGGCTGTTTTCGTGCAAAAGCTCAGCTGCAAAGTTGCGCAGCTCTGTTGCTGCCATTTGCAGCAGTTTGCTGAGGAGCCGTGGTTTAAAAAAAACAGTCATTGCGAAAGTGCCCTGGGCTGTGATCGGCAGCTTAACGTGCTTGTGTCAGCTCAGTAACGTTCATGCAGTTGTGCTGGTAAGCTGCTTATATAATTTTAGCATAGAAATGATAACACGGACAAGCTGAAACAGTGTACAGCAGGGGTGATTTTTATCATTGAACACTCAGTGTTACCGCATATCCGCCAAATTTGCGCACATTGAACACGCCCGTGTCTAAGATAAGGTATTGACCTTTGATGCCAAGCAGTACCCCACTCAGTGTTGCGGTTTTTTCCAAATACAACTGTTTGAGCATGGGCGGCACACTGGTTAGCGGGTAATAAAATACTGAGACCACCTGCGGCGCCAAATTTGGCGCTGCAGGGTCAAGTACGGTTTGCGCACGCCTGCGGGCATGCTGGAACTCCTGCAATGCATGGCTTAAAATATCAGGCTGAGACATTGGCGTTAAAATATATTTGAGCATTTGCTGCCAGGCAGTTTTATCATTAAAATGGGCTTTCAGTGTTACTTCCACTTCTCCCGCGTGCAACCGCTCTTGATGTTTTGCCAAAACCATGGCAGTACTTGCGCCTTGATCCATCCAACGTGTCAGCTGATGACGCGTGCGTGTGACGCCAACTTTTAACTTAGAACTGATAGCAAAATATACCGTATGCGTGATCAAACAGTTGGCTTCTCCCCATAACGGTTCACGGCAGCTCCCCGCATGGTAATGACAGCGTTCAGGATGCAGTGCGCATTGATCAGCGCGTGCCAGCTTCCGGAAACAAGGATAACAGTACCCCTGATGAAAGGATTTACTAATTTCACGCCCGCAGTGAATGCAATGGATCCCTCCGTCCCAGTACAACTGCAGTCGTTTGCCAATGAGCGCATTTAACGGCAGCGGTGCTGCCTGTACGGCATCGCCGCTGCCTGGCTGCGGTGCTGGCAATGCGTACTGCACCTGATAATGTTGTAACTGCGTGGCAGCTGGCAGCTCTTGTGGGGCAGCCGTTATGGGATTAGTCAGCGGTGCGGCTTTTGTGAGCATTTTACGCAGGCTGAAAGAACGGGATGTTACTGTGGTCATGAAACGCGGGGCAATAAGACTAGGCGGCTAGGTTGTTGGCAGCAATGGTAGCAATGGCAGTAATGGCGGCAGCCAGCTCATTGCTGCGCGTCTGGGTTAGTATTGGCGGCGTCAACCATCCCGCTGGCGCTGGCAAATGTTTCCAATGCCGCGCTTAGTTCATATTCTAACAGATCGCAAAGCTCTACATAATCATTGGCTTGCATGGCGTTGAGCAGTTGTTTGAGGATGGCATTGAGGTTTGTACTGGCGGGGGTTGGCGTGGCTGTGTCTGCGGTTATGTGGTGGAGACTGAGTAGTAATGATAAAGCTTGTGTGAGTTCGCCCAGCCAAATTAATGCCATGCCCGTATCACTCTGCTGGAACGCGGTGGCTATCTTGACCAACCAATGTTTGAGCGTGTCAATGAGAGTACTGGCTGCACGTTTGAGCTCATGCAGAAATGCACTCAGTGTTGCGGGCGGTTCATCGGGATTGGCGGCGGCTTGCTGGTAAAACTTGAGTTCATGCGCAAACGCACGGGTTGTGAGCACCAGCTCCTGATGACTGAGCTGCGTTAAAATGCCCTTGAGCTGCGTGCTTATATTGGCAGCATTGTAAGCGACTTCACCGCGTTTGATTTGATACAGCGTTTGTTCAAGTATTTTTAAGCTGTTTATTGGTGCGTTCAGGTTTTCATTGAGTTTGAGAACTTTAGCAATGCCGCTGAGCGCACTGCGCATCCACGCCAACTTCTCCGAAATGGCAGCTGTTTGTTTGTGGAGCTGTTCGGCAGTGAGCGCCGTTTCCAAACCTTGCAGCGCTTCCGCTACACTGAGTAAAACAAAAGTGCTGTAAGCCGATGTGGTGGCGGTGGTGCAGCGCAGTTCTGCAATGCCTTCCACGCGCAGCGCTTTCAAGCTTTCCGGTACAGGCGGCGCCAGGTATGGTTTACCATTGAGCTGCAGTTCCAGCAGTGTCAGCTGGCGTTCATTTAGCCATTCCAGTAGTGCCGCCACCACAGTATAGGCTGTTTGTTCATTTTCCAGCGTGAATGAGACGGGAGCGTCATTGATGAATAATTTCATACCGAAATTATAGCATGACAGCCACTAAACTGCCGCTAAGCCGCAAATAACAGCAACAATACTGCCACACACACTGGGTGTATGGTTCCGTGTCCCCCCACGCGCAGGGATTATGAAGCGGTGTGTGGGAGCAAGGTTTGTCAGTATGTGCAGTTTAGGTTGAGGCTTAGTCGGGTGTTAATAGCGGCACACTGCTCAGCTTCAGTAATCGGAAGATTTTTCAGCATGGGGTACTGGCTGCTAGTGCCGAAATTCCATACAGCAGCATCCCAGTCAGCGTAAATGCCTGTAGCGTCGGTGGGTGTCTGCAATGCACTGGTGGTTTGCCCATGGGCAGCACTATCGGTTGCGCCTGTACGGATTGTGTTATCAAAGTAGCTGTTATGGACTACGGCGCCATCAAGAGGTGCCACTCCGTAAAGGGTATCGGGGCTGGTACCTAGTTCTATCAGTGCGTAGGAGTTACTGATGCTTGGTGAAGAGTTAACAACAGCTGTGATACCGCCAGAAACTTTCGATGCCCTGAGTCTTCCAGCAAAAAAACTATTAGCAATGTCTGCCGAAGTATTATTGCCAATTATCCCACCCGAGACTCCTACATCATATCTTGTTCTCACTAATGTTGAAACAAAAGCGAAGTTAATGGTAATGGTGGCATCGGTTTGATCAACAGCCGTCCCGACAACGGCCGTCCCGACAATGCCGCCTGCGAGATCATAATTTCCAAAGACCCTTCCGCCCGTAACGGCATTCATATTGATCGTAGTGGTGCTGTTGGGCTCAGTTGATAGATACGCGATGATGCCTCCTGCGTAGGTATAGCTTGCTGTAATATCGCTGTTTGCTACGGTATTGCTATTAAAGGTACTCGTGCTGTCGGATTGATTTTGGATATACCCTGCAAGCCCGCCTGCGTAGTAAAAGCTTGCTTTAATGCTGCTGTTTGTGATGGTATTGTTATTGTGGGTATTGGTGTTATTGGTTTGATTTTGGATATACCCGGCAAGCCCGCCTGCGTAGTTAGAGTTTGCCGTAATGCTGCTGGCTGTGATGATATTGTTATTGTGGGTACTGGTACTCTCGGTTTGATTTAGCACATACCCGGCAAGGCCGCCTGCGTGGTTAGAGTTTGCCGTAATGCTGCTGGTTGTGATGGTATTGTTAGTGAAAGTACTGGTACTCTCGGTTTGATTTTGCACATACCCGGTAAGCCCGCCTGCGTAGTTAGTGTTTGCCGTAATGCTGTTGTTTGTGATGGTATTGTTAGTGAGGGTACTGGTACTCTTGGTTTGATTTAGTACATACCCGGCAAGGCCGCCTGCGTAGTGAGTGTTTGCCGTAATGCTGCTGGTTGTGATGGTATTGTTAGTGAAAGTATTTGTGCTGCCGGAGTAACTTTGCACATACCCGGCAAGGCCGCCTGCGTAGTTAGAGTTTGCCGTAATGCTGCTGTTTGTGATGGTATTGTTAGTGAAAGTACTTGTGCTGCTGGAGTAACTTTGCACATACCCGGCAATGCCGCCTGCGTGGTGAGAGTTTGCCGTAATGCTGCTGCCGTCAGTAATGATATTATTATTGAAAACATTTGTGCTGCTGGAGTAACTTTGGATAGACCCGGCAATGCCGCCTGCGTGGTGAGAGTTTGCCGTAATGCTGCCGTCAGTAATGATATTATTATTGAAAGCATTGCTGCTGGTTTTTTCAATAAACACATACCCGGCAATGCCGCCTGCGTGGTTAGAGTTTGCCGTAATGCTGCTGGTTGTGATGGTATTGTTAGTGAGGATATTTGTGCTGCTGGAGTAACTTTGGATATACCCAGCAAGGCCGCCTGTGTAGTTAAGACTTGCCGTGCTGCTGTTGTCAGTAATGGTGTTATTGCTGAAAGTATTGCTGCTGTTGGTGGAAGCATCGACTCCTCCTGCAAGGCCGCCTGCGTAGTTAGAGTTTGCCGTGATGCTGCTGGTTGTGATGGTATTATCACTAACAGTAGTGCTGCCCCCTCCACTTGTCATGACCGCTCCTGCAAGGCCGCCTGCGTAGTGAGTGTTTGCCGTAATGCTGCTGGTTGTGATGGTATTACCACTAACAGTAGTGCTGCCTCCTTCACTTGTGATGACCGCTCCTGCAAGGCCGCCTGCGTAGTTAAAGCTTGCCGTGATGCTGCTGGTTGTGATGGTATTACCACTAACAGTAGTGCTGCCCCCTCCACTTGTGATGACCGCTCCTGCAAGGCCGCCTGTATGATTGTATCCGGTGATGTTGGCATCAGCCAATGTGCAGTTTGTCATCACGGCACCATTAGCGATGACGCCAAAGAGGCCAATGTAAGTACTGGCGGTGTTATTAATATACAGGTTGGAGATAGTATATTTTGTACTGTTGTGTTCACAGTCCAGCTGACCACTGAAACGATTGTTTTGTTGTGAAAGACTACTACTGGTGGTATTGGTGGACTTGCCGATGGGCGTGAAGCCGTTAGGTTTAGCATTGGGAGCGGAGCTGTCTTTTGCCCAGGGCGCGCTGCTGATGCCCATGTTAATGTCGGCAGTGAGCGTGTAATAATCATTCTGGTAAGCGCTGTACGTGGCGGCATCATTGATCAGGCGGCTCATGATGTCTAGCTGGATGTCGTTATTGATTTGCCAGGGGTCGGCGGCAGTGCCTCTGCCGCCTGCGAAATTATCGGTGTCTGCTGTACACTCCTGGTAGATAATAGTAGCAAAGAAGTCACGGGAAGTGCCCGCGGCGTCAGTAATGGTGGGGGTATTGGTATTGTTCTCAGGAGTCGTATCATCGTAATAGTAAGTGGAGACAGTTGTGTCTGTTAGAGCAAAATTGGATGTGCCGTCTTCAGTAATGCTAAAGGGGACGACCCCGATACACTGGGGGAGCGTGTACGGGTTTGAGCTGCTGGTCTCCAATTCAGCGATGACATCACCAAGCTCAGTCAAGAGGTTGTAAGAAGGAGCGAAGTGGAGCATAAGGCCGTAACTAATTGTTTGTATGGGAGCAGTTTTTGTGGTGAATGAGAAAGTGCCGAGGTTGCTTGAGAAAAATTCAGTACCGGCAGGATCGGTGAAAGTTTTTTGAACTTCACTAACAATGGAAAAGTCTGCGTCAGCGGTATTGGTTAAAGTGAGGCTGCCGCTGGTTAAGCTTGAGGAGGAGAGTTTGTCGCTGTTAAAGTTGATGGCACCAGCAGTGGCAGTGATGGTAACGATAGCATTGTCATTAGCGGTACTTAAGGAGGTGTTGGCAATGGAAACAGCGGAGCTGCCGCTGATGGTCGTTGTGATGGAAAGCTCAAGGGATGCAGCATCAAGTATGAAAGGCGGTAGTGCCGTTAGTGGAATGGAAAGGTTATAACTTAGCTTATTATTTTCCGTAATAGAAGGTGGGGAGGCAGCAGCATCGCCTTCAGCAATGTAAAAAGCATTGTCAAAGGAGAGTGTTTGCTCGTTGGTGTCGGGTGGGTCTGTAAATTCGTAAAGGTTAGGGTGTGCGTAGAAGCCTGCAGGCAAGTTGTCGGTATTGATAGTGATGCTGCCGGTTTCAAGAGGGGAGGAGTCAGGGGCATTGGTGAGGCCGGTAACGGTGATGGTTTGCCCAGCTAGGAAAAAGGGGGAGTTGTCGGGGTCGGCGGAGTTGTGGGAAGTGGAGATGCCTGCAAGCGAAGCGGAGAGCAATGCGCGAATACCTCCTAGCTTACTGATGATGTCCGTGACAGGAGTGCTGGCATAAGCTGCGGAGATGGAGTAAGTTTGTGAAACGTCATCACCGGTGCGCTTGATGGTGATGGAGCCTAAGTCAGCAGAGCTGAGACTGGTAGCGCCGGCTTGATCGGGCACGGTGATGGTGGCGATGTTATTGTTAAGCAAGATGGCAGTACCTAAGACGCTTACAATGGAGAAAGTATCGGCGACTTCATTAATGGTGAGGGTGCCGAGGGCGGTGGTTTCAGCGTTAGTACAGGGAGGGATGGAACAGGCATTGGTAGCGGAGATGGCGATGGCGTTATTGTTCAGTGCAGCAGTAAGTTCGCTGGAAGCTGAGGTAATATGACTGGCAGCGAAATTACTAAGTGCCGCTAAGGAAAGGGTAACGGGGTAATTGGTTTGATTATCATTGACGATGTTATCGCTGGCATCGTGTTCAGCAATGATGAGGTCAGTGAGGTCGGTGTCTTTCTGTCCAGTTCCTGTGCTGTCGGGGTCGTCAAAGGAGTAAGGGGCCGCCGCTGGCGGCGGTAACAATGTAACCTGCGGGCAGTCTGGGAAGCGGCGGAGCTGTTATTAACAATGGCGCCAGTGGCGCCGCTTTTATCGGTATTGGTGGCGCCTGAGAGCGCGATGGTAGTGCCACTGAGCGAGGGGGTGAGGTCAAAGCCATTAAAGGAGGCGGCGATGATGTTGGTGATGTTGTCATTATTGTCGTCA
>CBDFMP010000015.1:0-7015 GCA_965249715.1 Spirochaetota bacterium
GCGATGAAATTAATCAACTCTTTGGCAGCAGCTGGTGCATGAGCACCTGCACGACTAGTAGCGGGACTATTTTACTATCTGCTTACCGCTAATCGCGACGGGCGCGGCACTCCCAATCCCGACGATGACAAACTCATCCAACTGCAGCTGCCATAAATTGGCTATCGTTGTTATCGTTGGCGCTAACAGCATTGTCCTTAACACCACCACAAGCTGAAGCTTATAAAGCTTTCAGTAATCATTGACTTTTATATGCAGAAGTTGCCTAAGTGCAGGGCATTGCTTTTAATGTGCAGCACAATCGCATTTTTACAAGCGAACACGATCCCTCCGCATCGCCGTTCTGCTGTCGCGATAAAATCAGTCAACTCTTTGACAGCAGCAGGTGCATGAGCACCTGCACGACTATTATTATCTGCTTACCGCTAATCGCGTCGGGCGCGGCACTCCCAAGCCCGACGATGACAAACTCATCCAACTGCATCTGCCATAAATTGGCTATCGTTGTATCGTTGGCGCTAACGGCATTGTCCTTAACACCACCACAAGCTGAAGCTTATAAAGCTTTCAGTAATCATTGACTTTTATATGCAGAAGTTGCCTAAGTGCAGGGCATTGCTTTTAATGTGCAGCACAATCGCATTTTTACATCCGAACACGATCCCTCCGCATCGCCGTTCTGCTGTCGCGATAAAATCAGTCAACTCTTTGACAGCAGCAGGTGCATGAGCACCTGCACGACTAGTAGCGGGACTATTTACTATCTGCTTACCGCTAATCGCGACGGGCGCGGCACTCCCAAACCCGACGATGACAAACTCATCCAACTGCAGCTGCCATAAATTGGCTATAATTAGCGATAACTGCATTATCCTTAACACCACCACAAGCTGGAGCTTATAAAGCTTTCAGTAATCATTGACTTTTATATGCAGAAGTTGCCTAAGTGCAGGGCATTGTTTTTAATGTGCAGCACAATCGCATTTTTGCAAGCGAACACGATCCCTCCGCATCGCCGTTCTGCTGTCGCGATAAAGTCAGTCAACTCTTTGGCAGCAGCTGGTGCATGAGCACCTGCACGATTAGTAGCGGGACTATTTACTATCTGCTTACCGCTAATCGCGACGGGCGCGGTACTCCCAAACCCGACGATGACAAACTCATCCAACTGCAGCTGCCATAAATTGGCTATCGTTGTTATCGTTGGCGCTAACGGCATTGTCCTTAACACCACCACAAACTGGATGTCATAAAGCTTTCAGTAATCATTGACTTTTATATGCAGAAGTTACATAAGTGCTAATGCATAAGTGGCATAACACATCCCTCTAGTTATCCTCCCCAATGAAGTCGTGGATAGCTCTGAAGTCATAGTATAATAGGTGTGTGGGATTTTTGGTTTATGTTAAATTTTACATAGACAGAAGCGGGCATTAGCGCAGTTGGCTAGCGCGTCAGGCTGGGGGTCTGAAGGTCACTGGTTCAAGTCCAGTATGCCCGAATGTTGTTGACTTCGCCTGATGCCTTTTGAAAAAGTTGGCATCATGGAACAAAAATTCACGCTTACACTCACCCAAACATTTCTGACTACGCCAGAACAGCTCTTTGCTGCTTGGACCCATCCCAGTCAGCTCTTAAAATGGTTTGCACCTAAAGATTATATTGTCACAAAAAGCTCTGGTGAACTTTGTAAAAATGGCAGCTGGCAGACGGAAATGCGTTCACCGGACGGAACACACCATCATCCATCCGGCATTTATAAAACAATTCATCCGCCTACACGGCTGAGATTCACCCATGTCTGGCAAAAAACCAGTACTAAACACAGTCCTGAGACGATCATCACGCTTACGTTTACTCCTAACTTCGGTGCATCGTCCCCGCATACGCTAATGAGTTTTGTTCAGGAAGGATTTTTAACCCAAAGTTCGCTTGATAGTCATGCTGCAGGATGGCGGGAAGCTTTTGTTAAGCTCGCCGCATTATTTTAAACAGTCCAATAATACGCATGTTATAATGTTATAATGTTATAATGTTATACTTGGCAAAATAATGCAGTAATCAGTATCTTTTCATACTAAAAACTCAGCCTAATACTCAATTTTAATGATGAGCTGCTCCATGGCACCAGAAACAACCGATACACTAACCATCACCAAAACTTTCGCTGCCACACCCGAACGCCTGTTTGCTGCTTGGACAGAAGCCGCTCAGCTTGCTAAATGGACTGCACCCGGTAATTTCAGCGTGGAAAAGAGCATCAGCGATCCACAAATAAACGGCACTTGGGAGCGCATTTTAAACTCCCCGCAAGCAGACCAGCCGCCGCTGCTTATGAATGGGCGTTATTTAAAGCTTATGCCCCCCACTCAGCTTGTCCTGACTTGGGATATGCCCGGCAACAAACACGCCGCAACAACGACTATTAACGTAGAATTCACCGCAGCTCCATCCAGTAGCAGCCCCAGTACCGTCATGACGTTCACACAATCGGGTTTCCCTGCTGCTCCTAAAGAGCAAATCCCTCACTACATTGCTGGCTGGGACGCTCCTTTCAAAAAATTAGCAAATTTAGTAGAGAATTAAAAATTGTGCTGAAATCATGTCAGAATTTGCTGTGTTTAATAAAATTTCATGTTATAATATGCTTTATTCTGCTTAGTTAGGCAAGGACTGCATGAAAACTATTAGTATATCTAATCACGACATTAAAAAAGTTTGGCTGCTGCTTGATGCCAGGGAGATTACCCTCGGTAAACTTGCCAGTACAGCCGCTGCACTGTTACGCGGCAAACACAAACCCACCTACACTCCGCATATGGACGATGGCGATCATGTTATCGTTATCAATGCCCGCCACGTACGCGTGACCGGTAGAAAAGCTGAGCAAAAAATGTATTATCATCACACGGGATATGTAGGACACTTGCGTGAACAAACCTATCAAGAACTCCTTGAGAAATATCCTGAGCGCATTATTGAATATGCCGTTAAAGGCATGTTGTCGAATAATAAGTTGGGACGTGAACAATATCGTCATTTGCACGTGTATGCAGACACTAACCATCACCATCAGGCACAACAGCCTCAGCCTTACGTCATTGATAACGCTAAGAAGCTCAGCGCCGCAACCTAAACCGACAGCTCAACCTGTTTCACAATTTTCATTGCACCATTAACTGAGCGGCATTTGGCACTTTTATGAGTACTGCACAACTAACTGAAAAACTTATCACTGGCAAACGCAAGACTGCAATTGCACGCATCCGTATTCGCAAAGGAAGCGGACGCCTGCAAGTCAATGGCTCTTCAGCGGCAGCCTATTTTAAATTGCAGCGTTTGGTGACCGTTATTAAACGCCCTATCGACCTAGTGGAAGGTGCGGAAAATTATGATATTACTGCCCGTATTAACGGCGGTGGGCCCAGCGGACAAGCCAATGCATTAAGACATGCCATTGCACGAGCGCTTAGCATTATTCATCCCACTAAGAAAAAATTATTGAAAGACTTTAATTTCATCACACGCGACGCACGCAAAGTTCAACGCAAACTCTTCGGACATAAAAAAGCGCGCAAAAGCTTTCAGTTTTCTAAACGCTAAAGCTTTATTGCACCACGACTGGCGTTATTTCTTGTTTGCCGCAGGCTGTCTTGGGAAGCTGTTTGGCAGCTCACCCTAGGACGCCCATTGTGGCAAACAAGCTCCTGAGCACAGCAGGTAAGCTGAGCACTATCAGTTTACATACTAATTGTGACCGATGAAAACCGTACCCACTGCTCAGCCAATGCCTTTTGCTTTGGGGTTAGCACTAAGTTATGATTATGCAGGCAAAACACTTGCCGCGTATTATCCGCTACTCCTGAAAGGCACAGAAGCGCCCGCCGCTCATGTCATTCGTGTTTTAAGCAAAGTCTTAAAAACTAACGAGCCGCACTTCACAAAAACATTCAAGACCATCCCCCTTGAACCTGCTGTGCTCACAGCCTGTATCAGCGCCACTTCTGAATACCCAAAAGTGCAGCAAACATTGCAAGCCATTGAAAAACTACTGAACAAAACACCCGCTTGTGCGCAGCTGCCAACAGCCACGCGCAAGTGGCAGCTTGTGAGCTTAGGCGATGCTGCTGTTGCACCGCACTCAGTTGCAGATGTGTATCTGCGCCTCACACTTATTTCCATGCGCAAGGCGCTGCCGCACAGTCTTAATTTGACAGGCATCTTTTCCCTGCTGCCCAACGTGGCCTGGAGCAATTACGGGCCTTTCCCGGCGAAGTGCATTGAAGAGCTGCGACTGGCGTACAGTGACCAGCTGCCTGTGTTCAGCATTTCACATCTGGACAAATTTCCTTATATGGTGAATTTTCATATTCCCGCCAACGTGCGCATTGCTGACGGCGCGCGCGTGCGCCTTGGCGCCTATTGCGGTGCGGGAACAACCGTCATGCCTGCAGGTTATGTGAATTTTAATGCCGGGACAAGCGGCAGCGCAATGATTGAAGGGCGCATTTCAGCGGGAGTGATGGTTGGCGAGCATAGCGATGTGGGCGGCGGCGGCTCCATTATGGGAACACTCTCTGGCGGCGGCAAGCAGCAGCTTAATATTGCAGCGAGCTGCCTTATTGGCGCCAATGCCGGTACGGGCATTTCATTGGGATTTGGCTGTACCATTGCAGCGGGCGTTTACGTGACGGCGGGCGCTAAGGTATCCCTTTATAACAGTGTGATGCAGCCTTGTGATTTAAGTGGGAGCATTGTAACAGAAGGCAATAACATTGTCAAAGCACAGCAACTTTCCGGGCGTGAAAAGCTGCTTTTTTATCAGGACAGCCGCACAGGACGGCTTAGCTGCAAACCCAATCCTAAAACCATCGCCCTCAATCCCATCCTCCATAAAAACAGCTAACCCGGCACGGCACCGCAGGACGCTAAGCGGAATAGAAGTCAGTCATCACCATCTTGGGCATTGAGCGACGCTATGGCATTGTCAGACAAGCTAAACACGCAAGACGCTGAGCGTGTGGTGGTGCTTATTAACTTAGGCACGCCGCAAGCTCCTACACCTGCCGCTGTACGGCGGTATTTGTTTGAGTTCCTGATGGATCCCTGTGTGATTGATCTGTCGTATTTCAGGCGTCTCATGCTGGTAGGCGGTATCATTGTACCGCTGCGCGCCTTTGGCAGCAGCAGGAACTACCGTAAAATTTGGCAACCAAACGGTTCGCCACTGCTTACAATCTCACGCGCCCTAAACGCGGCAGTGCAAAAATCCACTGCTGTGCCCGTCCTCTTGGCCATGCGCTACGGAACCCCCAGTATCGCCGCAGTACTGCCAAAAGCCCTCAGTTTGCTCAGCGCAGGCGGCACCCTGCACGTTATTCCCCTTTATCCTCATCATGCCATGAGCACCACACTCACCGTTTACCTGGCTGTTGAACGCACATTAAAACAATTATGCCAAAACAGCGAATTCAGCAGGCAATGCTTCCACACTTGTTATGAAACACCGTTTTACCAGCACCCGCACTATCTGCATGCGCTAACAGCCAGCATTGCCCCGTACACACAAACCTTAGGCAAACCAGATGGGTATGAACACATCCTCTTTTCCTACCATGGCATACCGCTGCGCCATCTCAGTAAAGTAGATGACAGCGCTCATTGCAAAGCCACTGATGACTGTTGCGAAAGCGCGCCATGCAGCGCACATCAGCTCTGCTATCGTCATCAGGCGCTCAGCACAACGGCAAAAGTGCAAGCAGCGCTGTGTTTGCCTGCTGCACGCGTGAGCAGCAGTTTTCAGTCGCGCCTGGGTAAAGCCTGGCTCAGGCCTTATACCGATGAAACCGTTAAAGAGCTTGCACGCCGCGGCATCAAACGTCTGCTGGTGGTTGCTCCAGCGTTTGTAAGCGACAATTTAGAAACACTTTATGAAATTGCCATAGAAAATGCTGAACTTTTTCGTCAGGCAGGCGGTACAAGTCTAAAACTCATCCCCTGCCTGAATACAGCACCGCGCTGGGTGGAAACATTGGCTGCGATAATCGCCAAACCGCGTGATTTTAGCGCCCCCCTGCGCCGTGCAGCCAACATGCTCGCCAACACTGAAAGCCGCAGCACCGCTGCGCTTCCGCATAGCTGAGTGACTTCTGCCAGCTTGAGACCTTCCACTGTACGCAATCGCGTAAGTACCAATTCATTGAGCTGAGCCTCAGCACTCAGGGTTGTCTGCTGCCACACAAGATTACCATTAGTTAACAACACTTGCAAATAACGCTAAAATTGCCATAGAAAATGTTGAACTTTTTCATCGGGCAGGCGGTACAAGCCTAAAACTCATCCCCTGCCTGAACAGCACCACGCTGGGTGGAAACATTGGCTGCGATAATCGCCAAACCGCGTGATTTTAGCGCCATCCTGCACTGTGCAGCCAACATGCTCGCCAACACTGAAAGCCGCTAAGCGCTAAGGCTCAAACCATGAGCGCGCGGATAACCCCATCAGCGTAATGTTTGCCATTAGCGGAAAGCGTCAAACTAAGCTCAGTGAAGTGAATGTTTGCGTGTGGCTTGGTGCCACTGCCCAATATCATTAAGAGCCCAGCGCGCCGCTGGCTTTCAGCGCGTGCATAAAGCTCTGCCGCCGCTGCGCTTCCGCATAGCTGAGTGACTTCTGCCAGCTTGAGACCTTCCACTGTGCGCAATCGCGTAAGCACCAATTCATTGAACTGAGCCTCAGCACTCAGGGTTGTCTGCTGCCACACAAGGGTACCCTTAGTTAACAACGCTTGCAGATAACGCTGCAAGGCACGCGGATTTTCCCAGCGCGTGCGGAGACCATCAAAGGAATGTGCCGCCGCTCCCAATCCTAAATAAGCGCTGCCATGCCAATAATTTTGATTATGCAAAGCGCGCTGCCCGGCAGGGCAAAACTGGAGAGCTCGTAATGTTCATAACCCTGTGCTTGCAAATATTGGCAGGCATATTCGTATTGACTGCGTGCCTGGTCATCGCTG
>CBDFMP010000016.1:0-13332 GCA_965249715.1 Spirochaetota bacterium
CGCCCGCGGCAATTTTCCGCAGAATACGCCGCATAATCTTACCTGAGCGCGTCTTAGGCAGTCCTGGAACAAATTGAACAGTATCTGGCATTGCTACGCCGCCAATGCTGTTTTTCATATGTTGTTTCATTCTTTTACGAGTAGTTTCGTCAGCCCGCCAAACCCGATGAAGCTTGCCGCCCAATCGCACAGAACAGCGACGCATTGCAAGCCCCATGCGCAGGTTTCAACAGTGATGAGGTGTACGATGGCTGGAAAGAAGACGACTGGAACTTCGGCACTTCAGACCAGCACTTCAGACCAGATCCCGCCTTAAAAAACCTGCCGCTTACAGCAGCTGAACAACACAACGCAGGAACTAATCACCCTGCATTGCCATAGTCATAGTGCCGCCCAATCGCACTAAAGCAGCCAAGCCAACCGCCCAGTCGCCAAACCCTCGCCAACTATTCAGGATTCCTTGCCGGCAACAATTTTTTCCACCACCGATGGATCCGCTAAGGTGGTGATATCCGCTAATGTGGTGATATCGCCGAAAGCCTTCCGCTCGCCCGCGGCAATTTTCCGCAGAATACGCCGCATAATCTTACCTGAGCGCGTCTTAGGCAGTCCTGGAACAAATTGAACAGTATCTGGCATTGCTACGCCGCCAATGCTGTTTTTCATATGTTGTTTCATTGCTTTACGGGTAGTTTCGTCAGCCGCAACATTGTCCTTTAATATCACATAAGCGTAAATGGCTTCGCCTTTAAGCTCATGCGGGAAACCAACCACCGCAACTTCAGCCGCCAAACCCGATGAAATAAGCGCGCTTTCCAATTCCGCCGTACCAAAGCGATGTCCCGAAACATTCAGCACGTCATCCACACGCCCTTCTATCCAATAATACCCATCTTCATCTCTATGCGCACCATCCCCTGTGAAGTACTTGCCGGGGAATACAGAAAAGTAAGTTTCCACAAAACGTTTATGATCGCCGTAAACTGTACGCATTTGCCCCGGCCAGGAATGTTTAATGCAAAGCCGTCCGCTGACATGCGGCTGCGTGATCTCATGACCATCGGCATCCAACAGTACTGGTTGAATGCCGAAAAAGGGACGTGTCGCCGAACCCGGTTTGGCGCCATTGGCTGCCGGCAACGGCGTGATCATAATCCCGCCTGTTTCGGTCTGCCACCACGTATCCACAATCGCGCACCGCTCCTCACCCACTACACGATGATACCAAAGCCAGGCATCCTTATTAATGGGTTCCCCCACCGTTCCCAAGACACGCAAAGAGCTGCGATCGTAACGCGTGACAAAATCATCACCCGCTTTCACCAGTGCCCGAATGGCCGTTGGCGCCGTATAAAACACGTTGACCTTATATTTTTCAATCATCTGCCAATAACGCCCGGCATCGGGGTAAAGCGGCGTTGATTCAAACATAATGGTTGTTGTTGCATTGGCAAGCGGGCCGTAAACAATATACGAGTGCCCCGTAATCCAGCCAATATCTGCCGCGCAGAAATAAACATCATCCGGGCGAATATCAAAGGCATAACGATGTGTCATGCTGACATAAAGAAGATAACCAGCCTGTGTGTGTAAAACCCCCTTTGGTTTTCCCGTCGAGCCCGATGTATAAAGAATAAACAACGGAGCTTCACTCCCCAACACCTCCGCCTCACAAGTGTCCGCAGCTGCACGCACTGCTTCATCAATGAAAATATCACGCCCTGCCTGCAACGCCACAGCAGCCCCCGTGTGTTTGAAGACCAGGACTTTTTCAACACTCTCCAAGCCTGCCAAGCCCTTATCCACAATGGCTTTAAGCGGAATGACTTTGCCGTTGCGCATGCCCTCATCAACAGTCACCACTACTCGCGCCTGACTGTCCTCGACGCGCGTCCGAATAGCATCCTGTGAAAAACCGCCAAAAATAATGGAGTGCACAGCACCTATCCGCGCACATGCAAGCATCGTAAAAGCCAGCTGCGGAATCATGCCCATATAAATCACCACACGATCGCCGCGCTTAACACCATGGTCCTTAAGCACATTGGCTATTTTACAAACTTCACTCAGCGTTTCTGCAAAAGTGTAGCGGCGCGTGAGTTTACCCGAATCGTCTTCCCAAATAATAGCGGCTTTGGCGCCCAACCCAGCAGCGACGTGCCGATCCAAACAATTAACCGAAACATTCAGCTCGCCGCCAATAAACCATGCCAACTCTGCTGTCTTAAAATTCACAGCACTCGTTTGCGTGAAAGGTTTCATCCATTGCAACCGCTGCCTGGCTTGCTCTGCCCAGAATGCATCCGGTGCTTTCAAAGCTTCTGCATAAAGCTTGTCATATTGCTCAGCAGTACAATTGGTATCCTGCAAAGAACTCGCAGGAATAGGTAATATGTCCATCTTGTCCCCCATTAACTGTAGCCGCTAATAGTTGCCCCGCCCCAGCAAACACTAGCTGTGCTTAATTAACTTTAATTTTTTACAGGCAAGCTGCGTTTTCCCATCGCCACACCAACCGCCATGTCATAACACACAGAATGTGTTGATTATTTTTATAACAATTAAAACATTTAACAATGCTTTTTTTTAACCTACTCAGCTAAATCACAAAACAACGAATACCAATACAACTATTTTTTTCTGTTAACAGCTGCCCGCTTCTTGTTTTTAGCGACGGCCTGTTTTTTTATAGGCTTATTATTAGTTTTAGCAGGCTTAGTCGCTTGCTTTTGAGCTGCCTTTTCCTTAACGACAACAACATCCTTAAACAGCTCTTTATAATGGGTTATCATATTCAGTCTTGCCTGCTCAGCAGACCTGCCTTTGTCTTCGCCGTGTTTAATCATGTCAATATAGAAGTACAAGGTTGGATCTTGCGTTCCACTAAGCTTCAAACATTTTTCAAATAACGGCAAGGCTTTCTTATGGTCGCCATTAGCGAATAACTCGACCGCCGTTTCAAAATCCTTACGTGTTTTAACCTTAACGGCTTTGCTGGCTAGCGGCTCAGCAGCAAACAATTCGTAAACTTTAACGCGGCTTTCCTTACCTCTGATCTTAGACTGATAGACCAACCGCAGCTCAGTGACATCTTCTTTCTTTTTCACATCTTGGTAAACCGCATCCGAAATAACATGCGTAACACCAAGCTGTTTAGTCAATCCTTCCAGTCGCGAGGACGTATTGACAACATCGCCGATCACAGTGGTATCCAGTCGCTCATCCGATCCCACAACGCCTAAAATAGCTGACCCCACATTAATGCCAACCCCAATGCGAATCGGAAAAATATCATCATTAACCCTAACACGATTGATCCCCACAAGCTCTTTGGACATCCTCAAAGCTGCGTTCATTGCAGTCACCGGTGGACCATTGAAAATCGCCATAACCGCATCGCCTATATACTTATCGATAAAACCATTATTTTCGCTAATGGCACGCGCAAAAACATCAAAAATCTCATTTAAAAATTCAAAGGTCTTTTCAGCCCCCAGACGCTCAGAAATTCGCGTGAACCCGCGCACATCGGCAAACAACACCGAAAACGTAAGTTCTTTCGCTTGTTTGGGTACAACCGATTCATAATTTTTCAGCGAGAGCGATTCTAAAAACTGCTGCGGCACAAAACGCTGAAATGATTGTACCTGATCCTTGAGTTTTTTCAGCAATTCATAACGTTCCAACCCCTTGCGCACGGTAAGCACAAAGTCTTCCTCCTCCCAGGGCTTCGTAATATAACGAAACAGATCGGCATTATTGACCGCATTAATGGCTGAATCAAGCGCAGCCTGTCCGGTTAAAAGAATTTTAATAATCTGCGGACGGCGCTCGTGCAGGGAAACTAAGAACTCATCGCCCTTCATACTCGGCATAATTTGATCCGAAATGATCATGACAACATGATTTCCTTGTTCCTCCACCTCTAAAATAATCTCCTGCGCTTCCTCAGCACTCTCTGCCAGCTCAAATTCATAATTCTTGCCGAGTGCGCGCTTGAGCTGCTTACCCACCGCATTCAATACAATTTTCTCGTCATCCACACAAATTACAATTTTACGCGGATTTTTTTTATTATTTTTTAAACTACTCATTTTTTGTAAAATATTATCTTAAACAGTAAAATCTTATAAACTCACAGCATTGCAAGCTCGCTAATTCATCAGCTCTCACCAACCTCATATTGAGCCAATCCGTTCCGCACAATGCTCACCAATTCAGCCTCATTCCAAGGTTTTTCAATAAAACGATAAAGGTTCGCATTCTTAATAGCATTCTGTGCAGCCTCCTTGGGAGATTGTCCACTTAACAAGATCTTCACAATTTGCGCATTTTTCTGATGAAGTCCGACCAATAGCTCATCTCCTTTGCGTCCTGGCATGATCTGGTCACTAATCACCATCGCCACCTCATCGCCATTGGCCTTCAAATCATTAATCAAGTCTTCTGCCTCTTCAGCACTCTCTGCAATCTCAAGGTAACAACGGTCACCAAGCTCGCGTTCTAGCTGCTTACTCAGTGAGTTAAGCACCATCTTCTCGTCATCCACACAGACAATCACCTTTTTAGCCACTTTTTTTCGTGATTTTTTAACCATCAAAAACAAACCGTACGGATATTAGCGACACACAAATCGTTCAACTTGACACAGCTGGCTCAGCAGCTTGTTTATTGTTCTTTGGCACAGCTTTAGCGGCTGTTCGTGAGCTGTCCATCGGCAACAATACTGAAAAAACAGTCTTCCCGGGTTGACTCTTGACCGTCAATTTTCCATTATGCTCATTAATAATTTGTTGGCAAATGTTCAGACCTAGCCCTGTACCCTCGCCCTTAGGCTTCGTTGTAAAATAAGCATCAAAGATCTTATCAATGTGTTTCTTATCAATTCCCGTGCCCGTATCCTCCACCTCTACCAAAATAGCCTTCTTATTCTGTATTTTTACGCGCACAGTAATTTTGCCTTCGCCTTTCATCGCCTGGACAGCATTATTGATAAGATTCGTCCATACCTGATTCAGTTGTTCCGCATTCGCGACAATCTTCGGAATATCCTGCTCATACTGCTTATCCACAACGACAGCACGCTTTAATTTATTATGCAGGATAATCAGCGTGTCATCAATGCCTTCCACCACGTTCGTGTCCACCAGTTCATTAGAATCGACGCGTGCGTAGTTTTTAAGCGCTTTCACCAGCTGTGTAATCCGATCGATCGCAATTTTAATATCGCGAACATGCACTTGCGACATGCCCAGTTGATAAAACGATTCGTGAATCGCTTCAATGTTCTTAGTGCCCTTATACAGTGGTAAAATAGTATCAACATTCTCATCCGTAAAGCCAATAGCTGCCAGCGAACGACCATACTCGCGTGCATCCTCTATATCCGAACGCTCCATCTTATCTTGCAATTGCTTGCCGATCTCACGCTGCTCGCGCGTGCTCAACTCGCGTGCACCGAAACCAATAATTTTTTTACAGGAACCCACATAAACTTCATTATATTTATCGCTCAACGTACTCATTGTTGAAATGACATTGTCCAAAAACAAACCGTAATCCCTATCAATCTCGCCAATAGCGCCTTTAATGGCACCCGCCGGCGTATTGACCTCATGTGCCACACCAGCAATCAGCTGCCCCAATGCTGCCATTTTTTCCGATTCCAAGAGTTGTGTCTGCGTTTCTTTCAAATCCGTAAGCGTTTGTTCTAAATTCCGATTGGCTTTTGCCAATTCTGAAGTGCGTTCAATCACTTTTTTTTCCAAATTCACACTGTAATCGATGATCACACGCGCAAAATTGTTAAAGCTGTTAATCATCGAACCAATTTCATCACGCGCCTGTATTTTAAATGGCTCATACTTTTTCAACCCCGTAACATCAATTTCCTCTAAGCGATTGGAAAACGTCACAAGGCGGCGAATAGGGCGAATTAAGAGAAAACTTAGAAAAGTCCCCAAACCTAATGCAGCACCTACCAGTACAATGGAAAGCGTTATGAGAAAACCTTGAATAGACTCCTGACTGGAGACCACCACATCACGCTGCTCGGCATCCAGCAAGGTGATGACATTTTCAATAATTTCTTCGGCGCCTTTGCCTGTGCCGCGCGTGTACTGGTCGGCCTCCCGATAATTCTGTGTTTCCTGAAAAACATCAATGGCCTCGCCAAAGGTATGCATCAATTCCGTGTGTTCTTTCTGAAACCGCTTTAAGTCTTCAACATAAACATCCGCAATGGGATTATTATAAACCTGATTCAATAAACCATTAATATTGACAGCCTGCGCATTAATTGATTCAACATAACGCGATAATTCGTCTTCGTCATGTCCACGTAAAAACAAATTTTTTGTATCAATAGATTGCCTTGCATACGAGGTTTTAATCTCTTCAATTTGTAAGCGCAGATCGCTCAGTACTTGAACGTTATTATTGATCTCGTTCAAGCTTCTGCCGATCACCGTGACAGTAATTGGAAATGTCACAATCACAACAGCAATCGCCAATACCAGAATAACCACTGTACGGCGAATAACACTTTTTTCACGCACAAAAGCAGTTATCTTAGCAGATTCTACATTAGCAGTTCGCGCCTGCACATTTGTTTTAGTCTGCTTCTGTTTAACCTCTCCACCAGCAGGAAGAGCTGGCTCAGCCATTTTAACCTTAGCAGGAAGCGACTTAGTTTTATCAACAGGAACAATTTCAAGCTGTGGCTCTGAGTCTAGAACAGTTTTGCTGCGTTTTGCTCGCGTACGCGGTACTGCTTGCTTCTTATTAGAAGCAGGTCGCTTTGCTACCATACTTTACCCCTTATTTTTAATCAATGCCAAAGAACTAAGTGAAAAGAAGCCCAATAGTTAAAAATCAGAATAGACCCCCAGACAGAACCTGCCAACATTATATTGTTGTATTGTACCATCTATTGTTAAAATTTATACTGAATTATTATTAAATATTTCAACAAATTATCTTTGCTAATTCCAATCCCAGCACTTAAACCACATCTTTCAATACTAACAGTCCTCGGAAGCTACCCGCCTTATCGACTACTGGCATCTCGCCAATTTTATAACCTTTCATCAATTCCACGGCTTTCGCCACATATTCACCGCCAGCAATCACCGTGGGCTGTGTGGACATGAACTGAGCGATTGCCTGTGTTAAAATATTGGCACCGCCTGTTTCCAATGCACGCCGCAGATCACCATCGGAGAAAACTCCACACACATGCATGGCTGCATCGCAAATAACAGCAACTCCCACACGCGCCGCCGTCATCCGCACCAAAACACCTTGCAAGAGTTCATCGACACGTGCCGTGACCACATGATCGGCACCTTTACGCATAACATCGCTCACCAATGTATAACGTTGCCCTAAGCTGCCGCCTGGGTGATAAAAGGCAAATGCGCGCTCATCAAAATCCTTATTTAGCTTCAAGTACGTAACAGCAAGGGCATCGCCCAATGTCAGCATCACCGTTGTGGATGTGGTGGGTGCAAGTCCTAGTGAACAGGCTTCTTCCAATTTTCCTATTGTCAAGACCACATCGCTTTCCCGTGCCAGCGTTGACTCCGCTGTGGCAGTAATGGCAAGCAATTTCACACCGAGTTTTTTCACAGGCTGTAAAATAGCCGTCAATTCCGGTGTTTCACCACTATTGGAGAAACAGATCAGTTGATCGCCAGCCGTAATCATGCCCAGATCTCCATGTGCGGCTTCTGCCGGGTGCAAAAAAACCGCTGCCTTTCCCAGACTAGAAAAGGTTGCCGCCACCTTCTGCGCAATGAGTCCTGCTTTGCCCATCCCAGAAAAGATCAACTTACCGCGGCACTCCGTCATAAGCGTGACCGCATGGGCAAATGAAGCGTCAAATCCATCCATCAGCTTCACAAGCGCACGCTGTTCCAACCCCACCACGCGCCGGCCTTCCGCCACCAAATCCGCTGTCGATACATCAGCAGCCCCTGCCCCAACCGAACTTTTCACCATAAATCAATTATAATATACATCGTAGTCATTCACTTACAGAGTAATTCTCACTCAGCTCATAAAATCCCCATTTTCTCAATTTTTATAGCTGCCTGTCAATAATATAACATCTCCTTAATAAGCTTGCTTATATTTGATGATAAGCGCTGAGCGCTCTTCATAACATTGACTCCAATGCCTGTACAATGTTATACTTAACGGATACTTATTATTAAGTCTGCTTCTATTCCAGTCCCCCCTAACAAGTTATGGTACCCTATCCACGTTCAGAGGACTCCGCTGCAACATCAAAAGCTGCTGAAACGGCATCCCAATCCAGCTGGCTGGATAAACCCAAGTACACCAACGTTAAAAGCAGCACGAGCCCGCATATTATTCCCAAAGGCTCATGGGTAAAATGTCCAGCTTGCCTCAGCCAGCTTATGGGCAGCGCCCTCGTCAATAATCATTTTATCTGTGACCAGTGCCGTTATTATTTCCGTATGCCATGGGATAAACGCATTGAGCTGCTCAGCGATGCGCGCAGTTTCAAAGCGCTTTTTACAAACATCATAAGCAGCGATCCCCTTAACTTCAAAGCTGGAAGCATCACTTATAAAAGCAAACTTAATGACCTGCCCAAACGCCTTGGCATCAATGAAGCCGTGATCACCGGCACCGCCAAACTCAATGATATTCCCATTGCGCTTGCGGTCATGGAATTTGACTTTATTGGCGGCAGCATGGGCTCTGCCATGGGTGAACGTTTGTATCAGCTGATGAAACTAGCCGCTAAAAAAAAGCTTCCCTTTATCAGCTGTGCCAGTTCAGGCGGTGCGCGCATGCAGGAGGGCATTCTCTCACTCATGCAAATGGCAAAAACTTCTGCAGGCATTGAGCTGTTGGCACAAGCCAAAGCACCGTTCATCTCCATCCTCACCAATCCCACTATGGGCGGTGTCACCGCCTCCTTTGCCTCGCTTGGCGATATTATTATCTCCGAACCCAATGCCATGATCGGCTTTGCCGGTAGACGCGTTATAGAACAAACCGTCCGGCAAGAACTCCCCCCCACATTCCAAACCGCTGAATTCCTAAAAAAACACGGGTTTGTGGATATGATTGTCAAACGCACCAACCTCAAAACCACCCTCGCACGCCTCCTCCGCTTGCTGCTCCTCAACTCATAAGCTCAGCAAAATATCGCAACACCATTGCGTAAATTACTTACCAGCTGCCTGTCTGAACACGATACTATTATTAGTGTAACATTCTACTATTGCAATAGACCTGTACCCAGGAATTGCCGTTGCCTGTCGTTATGAAAATCCATCGCATTGCCCGCATGTTCAGCATCAAAACGCAGCAGCTCTGGGAGCGTATCCGCTACAGCATAAAAATGATGATTGCCTTTACGCGCAGCGAGCTTAAACAAGGCATGATCATCCTTATTTATCCGCGCAACAGCAAACAAACACGGCGTTTCTTTATTCCCTACATCCTGCTCGGTGTTTTCCTGCTCATCAGCAGCGCAAGCATCTTTGGCAGTTTTTTTTACCATCGCACACAAGCTGAACAAGCCGCTGTCATCGAAACCCTAAAAATAAACCGTATACAAACCCGCAATGAACTCAAAGAGCTGACAAGTCTTGCTCAGCAGCTCAGCAGCGCCCATCACAACACACAATATCACCTCAACGATATTTTCGCGTTCCTTGGTAATTACCCCCCCGAACAACTCTGGACCAGCAACATTGCACCTCCTCCCGTTACTCAGAATGCAGTTTTCACAAGCGACAACCCCGATCCTTTTGCCGCTCACTTCACAGACAATAATTATAGTATCGCCGAAAAAATCCTAAAAACGCTCAAACAAAGCAGCCGCGGCATTGATCTCAGCTACAACCATCTGACCAACGTTGAAAATTTCCTTCACCTCAAACAGCAGCTCGTTCGCAGTGTCCCCAACGGCTGGCCGCTGGAACACAATAGCGGCTATAAAACTTCCGGTTATGGCCCCCGCTTCTCCACTATTGCCAATGTAATGGAAATGCATGTAGGTGTGGACATTGCAGCTGTGCCCGGCTCTAAGATCCTTGCCGTTGCTGATGGACATGTAGAATTTGCAGGTGAAAAAAACGGTTACGGACAAGTAGTGATCATCCGCCATGCCCACGGGTATAAATCCCTTTACGCGCATAATAGAAAGTTGCTTGTTAATGAAAACATTAAAGTCGCCAAAGGCACTCCCATTGCCGAACTGGGCAACAGTGGACGCACCACAGGCAGCCATCTGCATATTGAAATCCGCATCGGCAATAAACCTATCGATCCATGGCCGTATTTGGTCAAAAGTTTTTAAAACCAGCCGCAGCTCGTCATGCTCTTCCCCGCCATCCGCAAAGAAACACAATCGCTCACACGCAAAAAGCACGCGAGCCATCAGCGCTCCGCCGTTACAGCACAAGGCACGGGCGGCAGCGCTGCCGCCTCAGCTGCAGAAGCGGTCACTTTCTCCAGTACCCTGCAAACCCAGCAAAACACTCCCGCCGCCGCTGTCCACGAAACCCCGCCACATTTTGACAAAACACAAGTCTCCGCGCTCATTGGCAAGCTGGAAGCGCAAGGCGAAGCACTCATCATCAACCCCTCGCTGCCTGCTTACGCCCGTTATCAATCCGCCCTCCAGACATTGCTTGAAGTGACCTTGCCCAATGCGTACAACATTGTCAAATTATACAGCAAGGTAAATGATGACGCCGCATTGCAAACACAGAAGGAATATCAGCTGATCACCGTTGCCACAGAAGAACTGGCTTCCCTGCTTCAGCTCATCAAAGAAACGCATCAGGATAAAATTGCCATCATCGCCAAAGTTTTCGACATTAAGGGCATGATCATTAATTTTCTGCGCTAACCCCGCCCCACCATGGTCAATGCCCCCGCTCCCACCCCCGCTAGTAGTTGGCTGGAAACCTATGCGCAGCAGCTGCTCAAACAGCTGTCTCCAGCATTGCTCAAAGCCTATCCCCAGCTCCATGCAGAACAGCTAAGTACTGCGCTAAGCCTCAAACTCTGCGCCCCCCAACACGGCGACCTCAGCAGCACTCTCCCGCTCAAACTTGCCGCCCGCGTGCAAACTTCCCCGTCAAAGCTTGCGGACAAAGTGCAAACATTGCTCAGCCAGCCCGCGTTAAGCGCGCTCATCGCCAAGGTAACCGTCATCGCCCCCGGTTTCTGCAACATCACCCTCACAACCAGCGCCAAAAGTGAGGCCTTGCGGACATTGCTAAAAACGCCCATCGACTGTCCCGCTAAAGCTGATGCTCCCAAAATCCTGCTGGAATACATTTCTGCCAACCCCACCGGGCCCTTGCACATTGGACACGGACGCTGGGCAGCGTACGGCAGCACCCTCGCCAAGATCCTGCGCGCCAACGGCCGTAGCGTCACTGAAGAATTTTATGTCAATGATGGCGGCAGTCAAATTGAGCTGCTGCGCACATCGGTCGCCGCCATCCGCAATGACAAGCCCATCCCCAAAGACGGTTATCACGGAGCATATCTGCGGGACTTTAAAGACAGCACCGTTGATCCAGTCGCCGCCCTGCTTACAGAACAACAAGAAACGCTTTGGAAGACAAACGTTCCCATGGGGGCAGACAAGCTTGCCAACATGGACAAACATTTTTTTCGTGAGAGCTCATTGCGCACAGAAACTCAGCTGGAGGATATGTTGACGTTCCTGACACAGCACAAGCTCAGCTACCAAGCTGAGGGTGCCACGTGGTTTGCCGCAGCTGCCAAAGGCAGCGATGAAAAAGATCGCGTCATTGTCAAAGCTGACGGCAGCTACACCTATTTCTTTTTAGATATTCTTTACCATTTCAATAAAATCAAGCGCGGTTACGCTCATCTCATCGATATCCTCGGCGCCGATCACCATGGTTATAAAGAACGCATTACCAGCGCCTGCCAGCTGCTTTATCGTGCGCAGGCAACAACCAACGGTACTCCTAAACCAGCGCTTAAAGTGGATGTAATCATCGGACAGCTTGCCAACATTACCCGAGGCGGCAAACCCATTCGCATGTCCAAACGCACGGGCAACTTAGTAGAACTGAGCGAGGTGCTTATTGAGCTGGGAGCGGACGCCTTGCGTTATTTTCTCATTCATCAGGACATTCACTCCACCATCACCTTTGACATTGAAACCGCCAAAGCTAAAACCATGGACAATCCCGTTTATTACATTCAGTACGCCCATGCGCGTATTCAGTCCGTTTTTAAAAAAGCCTGCGACCTGAAGCTCTGCGATGAAACATTCATCGCCGTCGCCCAAGCCCCCTACAATGAAGATGTTTTAGCCGCTGATCCCGGCGTCAATAATTTTAACTTCGAACTCATTGAACAGAGCCCAACGAACACGCAAATTCTTTTGAAGCTGCTAACGTTTAAGGACGAATTGCAGCTGATAGCCGAAAGTTATCAAGTCCATCACCTGCCGCGTTTTCTGCACGAACTTGCTGGACTCTTCCATAAACGCTACAATGAAACAGCGTTCTTAGACCCCGAAACACCCGAACGCTCAGCCGCATACCTGCGGTTTCTCCTTGCCATTGACAAAGTGCTTGTTTATGGCTTAGCGCTCATGGGGATAAAGCATCCCGATAGTATGCAGAGTAGCGCGCTAACTTAAACGCAGAGCAGCGAGCAAATATTGCCTGCCTGTTACTCCACAGGTACCAGAGCTAACGTTACTGAACGTACTGAATGCTTACACCCACTTCCGTATTATCGTCTCTCGTACCACCAGTTTTGTCCCCAATAAGCTTATCTAAGTTTAGGGTAGTGGTAAATCCTAAAATAAGTGTGTTGGTAACACTATTATTGTAAAGCTCCCCGCCGCTTTGTTGCCCTAAGAGTCCGCCTGCATTGCTAGTTGTTGCTGCAACAACTGAATCATAGACTTGATTATTAATAATTGTGCCGTCCGTCTGCACACCAGCCAAACCACCTGCATTAACCACCGTTTCAGCAAAACAACGACCGTATTATTACTAATATCACCACCACTTACATTTCCCACTAGAATGCCTGCATTAGAATATACAGCATAAATATAATTCGTAATGATTGACTTGCCGCCGTCGATGGAATTGCCACTAACAGTTCCACCCGCCTGATAACCTACCAGTCCGCCTATATTGCGAAAACCTCTAACATCTGACACCGCCTATATAGCAGTTTGTGATAACAGCACCAGCGTCAATGACACCAAAAGCCCTAGATAATTTCCAGTGTTATTGCTATTCACAACATATAAATCATAAATAGTTATGAGATGCACAA
>CBDFMP010000017.1:0-5542 GCA_965249715.1 Spirochaetota bacterium
TGTTGATAAGTGCTGCTCAGCTTGCGCAGCCAGGCGCCTGACAATGGATAACTAAAGCCTAGTTTGAGGATGGGAACATTGCTGAAATTTTCACGGATATACTGGTAGGCAATGCCGGCGGTGACAAGCAGCGTTGCTGTGGTGGCTTCAGCATTTTCCACGCGGTTAATGGGGAGTTGAGCGCTTAGTTTTGCAAGCAGGCTGAGGCGCGTTTCCACTATTTGATGGCGGCGGCGCGCAATGCTTGGAAGCATGATGGTGCGTGGATCCTGTTTGTTAAAAGCAGTTGCGGTTTCCTTAGGCGGGTAGGGAAACTCTGCTGGCAGCTGATAAGCTGCAGCTGCCAAGTGATCGACGATGCTGTAACTATGACAGACGCGCATCGTCCACGCGCAACAGCACGGGCGTATTAAAACGTTCTGAGAGTTCAAAAGCCAACCGCACATCATGAAAGGCTTCTGTACTGTCGCTGGGCTCCAGCATGGGAATTTTAGCAAAACGCGCATAATGACGATTGTCCTGCTCGTTTTGTGAGCTGTACATATTGGGGTCATCGGCTGAGACAATGACAAACCCGCCATTGACGCCGGCGTAAGCGGAACTCATGAGCGCATCGGCAGCAACGTTCAGTCCCACGTGTTTCATGGCGACAGCAGCACGTACGCCGCTGAGTGCGGCGCCAAGCGCCATTTCAAAAGCTACTTTTTCATTGACGGCCCAATGCGCAAAGAGTGAAGTTGTCCGCTGTGCCTGCTGTTTGCGCAGCGTTTCAATGATCTCGGTTGCAGGTGTGCCAGGATACCCTATCACACAGGCAGCATCAGCGGCAATGAACCCCTTGGCAATGGCTTCATTACCGGATAAAAATTCTCGCGTAACGGATTGCGGCTGTGGCATAGAGCTGGACTACAGAACGGCTAAGCCGTTAGCAACTAAGCCGGTTGCGGGAGTTTGATGTTTTTGAGTGCTTTGTGCAGGTTATAAACGAGTGTTTCCGTCTCTTCCCAACCTATACAGGTATCTGTAATGGAAACGCCAAATTTGAGCGCGTTTTTGTCACGGGTCAGTTTTTGATTACCGGCTTTGAGGTGACTTTCCAACATAATGCCGAAGATGGACTGATTGCCTGCTTGTTTTTGTGCAATAATATCTTCGACAACCATTTTTTGTTTTTCATGGTTTTTGCCGGAATTATCATGACTGCAATCCACCATGATGCGCGGCGAAAGCTGCTGTGTTTTGAGTTTGTCCTCAGCGCGTTTAATTTCATTGGGATAATAGTTAGGTTTATTGATTCCGCCGCGCAGAACAATGTGGGTATCGGGATTGCCCTTAGTGCGAACAATGCTGACCTGGCCGCGGTCGTCCGTCCCGAGAAAACTGTGCGGAGATGAAGAAGATTTAATGGCATTGAGCGCTATGTCCATATCGCCTCGTGTGCTGTTTTTGAAGCCGACAGGCGTAGAAAGTCCGCTGACCATCTCCCGATGAATTTGTGACTCGGTGGTGCGTGCGCCAATGGCCACCCAGCAGACAAGTTCCGCCAGGTAAGCTGCTGTGATGGGGTCAAGGATTTCTGTTGCGGTGTAAAGCTCCAAATATGAGAGGTCTAAGAGCAGCTTACGCGCCAATTTGAGACCTTCGTCTATTTTGAAACTTCCATCCATATGCGGGTCGTTAATGAACCCTTTCCAGCCTGTAGTGGTGCGGGGTTTTTCAAAATAGACACGCATCATTAGCAGTAATTCATCGCTTACGGCAAGGCTGAGCGCTTTGAGTTTTTCGGCGTACACTTTGGCTGCGGCAGGATCATGGATGGAACAGGGACCGGCGATGACCACAAATCGTTTATCTTTGCCTGCTAAAATACTTCTGAGTTCCGTGCGTCCAGCTAAGATGACCTTGGCAGACTGCGACGATTGCGGCAATATTGCACGCATTTCATCTACATTGATAAGTGGTCTGAAATAGGCTATATTTTGATTGATGAGCTGAGTGTCAGACGATGTTGGCACTGGCGACTGCGAAGTTTGTGTCATGTTCATTAGTTAAATGCAAACCATTACGGGTATGTTGCAGATTTTATTTGCTGGCAGCTGCTTGGGTGAGGCTTGCGCACCACGGGCAGTCCGGCAATTGTTTAGTATAAGTCTTAGATTATACCATTTTTACAGGCAAGTACTGATTTTTTAGGATATTTACTGTTGATTTTGTTTTGAGCGGCATTATTTGGGTTAAGTGTATTTGCTCAGGAAATTGATAAACAGGCGATTTCATAAAAAAACAGTTGTGTAAGCAAGTTATTTCCGATATTTTACTAAAATATCGGAGAGTAGCTTGACATGTGGAAATGGTTAAAACTTAAACTGGAAACAATGATTTTTTCACGTCTATGGACGCGTTGGGTGACTGCATTAATCGTGTTCATCCTCATTGTTGCTGGGACAAAAACCTTAGTGGCAACCTTTCAAGATCGTCGTTACGTGGCGGAAGTGAATCCTTATGAAAAAATTATCACAAAATATCGACTGGAAGAAGGAATGGCGTTGTCAAATTTAAGTTCTGCACCGGTATTGTCCGAGGATGCCTTTGGTTTTGATAATGCCGATGAATACTTTGACTTAGTGGCGAAGGAATACGAGACTGATGATTTTGATTATTTGGGCAATGCAGCACGGCGCTCAGCGGTAACCGCTGAGCGGCAGGAAACACAGGGACTGCCCAATCCGGTTGAAAGTTCACTTGCTTTTGATGAGGATCAACTGCAGTTGGTGGGCGAACTTAAAAATTATCATACGCTGCGGCGTTTTGCCGGTTTCACAGAAGCGGAGGCAGCCGTCAACTTTCCCGAAGACGATTCCATTGCCCTGTCATTAGATCAAGAGGCAAACAGCGATGATTTGGATTTAGATGTTTATTTTGATAAGAGGTACTTGCGCAAGGATCCGCGCTTAACACAAGTTTTTGCGCATATCCCACGCAATAAGTTTTATACATCACCGCCGCCGCTTAATGAGCAAGGGGAGCTTCACGTTCCAGCTTCATTGAAGCGGTTGAAGCTGATTTTAGATAAAGCTGTGTATTACAGTCATGAGCTGGTGCGTGCAAATTTAGTGACCAGTGAGCGCGTGACACTTTCCGATTTAAAGGTTTTTTTACGCCGCGGCAAGTATCTTATTGCCAATGTGGGCGGTAAACACGATGTTTTTTTCAAATATCGTGATCGCACTATTTTTACGACACTTACGCCAGGTTATAGTCCCTCGCCGGGCGTGTACCATGTTGTGGTGCGTTCACAAAACTACCCGGAATGGGAGGGCATAGAAAAGTCTTTTGTCATGAAGCGCCGTCCTGTCCGGCCGCTTCCCAAGGGGTTTGGCGTTGTGAATCTGGAATACACCACACCGCTTGGCAAAAAAACCGTCATTCGTCCCAATGGCCGCCTGGGTGATTATAATGCGCTCATTGAATGGGTCAAGTACACCGATAGCGATGCTTTTTGGATGCTGGCGGCACAGACTGTAGGATGGGACCGCAATATTACGCCGCAGCAGCCTTGGAAAAAAGCAGGCTTGAATAATCTTAAATTGATTGGCCCTGCAACTGAAGAGCAAGGCATTCTTTTAGGCGCTTATATTATGTGTTATTACACGCCCGGTAATGGTAAACGCGCTGCCGGTTATCGCGCCTCTTTGGGTTATACGGCCACTACGGACAGTCTTTTGGATACACGGCATATTTCTCTCACGGATCCCAAACGTTATAAAGATCTTTTAGCCATGGCTGTTGCGCTGAATGCGGATACCAATGTGGATTTTATCGGCTTTGATTTTATTCGCACCGGGCGCGCCGATGGTTATGAAATGGCTGTCAAATTCATTGATGAAATGAACGTGAGTGTGCCTACTGGTTTTTACGAATATTCAGCTGTGGAACAGACTAAGTGGCTGGCGCGCCGCATTGAAAACTTGAGCAATAAGGCGCTGATCTTCAAATGGCGCTGGTGGCGCGCGCATTTAGTGGCAGGCATTATCAATTCTATCATTGTAGAAGGTAAGCTCACCAAGCCCACGTGGGTCTTTACCCTGGGGTGGCGGCATGGACAGGAACACGGACAGGATCCCAATATGTTTTTTGACGCAGGTGTGACGGCTGACGCTGTTATGCTTTACGAAGCCAATAGGGTGCAATTTGCCAATCTGATGCGGCAATGGAGCTATTATATGCGCAATAATCAGAATAATGTCATCATTGGCAATGCTACGGACGTTCGGTTTCTTGATAGTTACCATGGCATCGCTGCCATTGAATATGTTTATCGCACAAAAAAAGGTTACCGCGATATTTACCGCAATGGGCTAGCAAAGGGCATTTTTATGCATGATCTTTCACGGGCGCTCTGGAGTTCCAAACGTGGTTATCATGTCAGCGAGTGGGCGCTTATTCACGGGCATTCGCTTTCTGCTTACAGACATGAGCTTGGGCTCATTCCCTATGAAGCCAGTATGCGTTTCAATGCCGATCGCCATACGGGTGTCATCACTGTCACCAACACAACAGCCGAACCGATCAATAGCCTGCAGCTCAGGTTTTCACCTACACCCGCCTGGGAGCAATTGGAAGACAATGCTCCGACACAATTTTCATTGGCGCCGCAGGAAGTAAAAGAATTTGTCTTTCAGGTTACGCCGCTGGATGCTGCCAACTTGCGGAAGGATGCGATCATTGGCTATTATCTGCATTCACCCAGCTATCCCAAGTATTTCTTCTTTACCATCCCGGCAGCAACGCCCAAGCTGCGTCAAGTTCTCAGTTCCATTAAATAAACGCATAAACTTGTGTTGCATGTCGCTTTATACCAACCTGAAATTCCGCCGAATACCGGAAATATTGGTCGTTTATGTGTGGGGTTTCAGCTTCCGCTGCTGCTCATCGATCCCTTGGGCTTTTCATTAGACGAACGGGCGCGGCGGCGTGCCGGGTTGGATTATTGGGAGCGGCTGCATTACAAACGATTTGCCAACTTAGCGGCATTGGTGGAGTGTTGTCAAGCGCATGCCAGACCTACTGAGCGTTCGGTCCAGCTGCAGCGTATGGTCTGTTTATCCAAACATGGCTTAACAAGCATTTACGACTGGAGCTTTCGCCAGGGCGATGTTTTGCTTTTAGGCAATGAAACGCGCGGTGTGCCGCAGCAGCTGACTGAACAATATGGGATTGAACGTATAACGCTGCCAATGTCTCAGCAAATTCGTTCTTACAATCTTGCCAATGCAGCGGCAATGGTCTTAGTGGAAGCTTATCGCCAGCTGCGCTGGGACTTAGGTTGATCCCTTTAAGGGTGAAGAGTTTAGCGTTTGATTAGCGGTTCTGCTGCGGTTGCGGCTGTTGGCTGCAGCTGCGGACGGTGGTGTTCAAGGAAAGTTTTCAGCTGCTGCTGTGTGGGCAGTGCGGTAGAATCGCCGTGTGCACTCATGACCAGTGCGCCTAGGGCATTGCCGTAGAGGAGGCGTTTAGCGCGGCGCGATGGGAAGTCGCGTTA
>CBDFMP010000018.1:0-17944 GCA_965249715.1 Spirochaetota bacterium
CATGCCGTTTATGACATTTGATACTGAGCTCTGGCATTTAGCGACGGAATCGCCTTATGCCGTTGGTTTTCGCGATAATTTTGGTCCCGTTACGGTACCGCAGGATCATTATTTTGTGATGGGCGATAATCGCGACGAATCATTGGACTCGCGTTAAAGTGAAGCTGTCAAGTAAGCTGTCAAAAGTTTCATTATTTCATCACCAATCCAGACGCCAAATTTTCGCAGCGTGCGTTGCCAGCTCTTCTTGCCGGGCATCAATCGTACTAACCGTCCATTCATCAGCGTAGTGTTTGGCGATTAACCTTGTGATGGCAAAATCAGTTTTTTTATAAGCTTGTAATTTGTTTTGGTAAGCTTTTTCACTCAAATTGTTATTTTGCTCGTTTGTGAGAAGGGTTAAATTACCAAGGCGCGAACCATGGTGATCTTTTAACTGAGGATCCTGCCAATCCTGTTCAGTGGGTAAGCTCTGAGCATAAACATGTTCTATTGTAATGTTAGTATCTTCAATGTTTCCCAGCGGCTTATTCGCTGCGTCTGCTTCCAAATAAAAAAGAATATAGCGGACTATTTTTTTATGTGCTGAAAGGTTAAAGCGTTTATCTCTGAACAGACTTTTAAAAACGTCATCTGCTACATATAACTCTTTTAGGTGTTGTTTAGCCAGTTTTACATTTCCATCATTAATGGCTAAGGCTGCGCGATTGTAGTTCTGTTCCTGCTTACGTGTGCCAAAATCACAAATAACATTATTACGAAATGTAATGATGTTCACACGCCTTACAAAATCCAAAAATGTTTTAAACTGTTTAATATTAAAAAATTTTCTATATGCTGCTAATAAAAAAGGAAACGGACGCTCGACATTAAAAAGCATCAGGGTTTTAATGTGCTCCGTGGTTTTAGAATATTGGTTTAGATATTGTTCCCATAATCCATGAGCTGATTGTTTTAGGGCGCTGTAAATAGCGGCATTATTGTTCAATTCACGCACTAGGTCAAAAGCAACCGTATGATTCTTAATATGCGGACGAATGTCCTTAAATAATTTAGCTTTGCGCGCCAGTGGATATTGACTATTCCAATATGTCCTGATAAAGTCTATAATCTTTTCAGTGCCCAGCTCTTCGTTGAGCTTATTCCAGCGCCGCTCCATGGCTTCAAGGCGTTTACCATTTCCTAGCCGACTGACTTTTGCAAACAGGAAATTTTTTAATAGATCAGTGCTTGCCAACTCAACGCCGCGTGCATTGAGCGTTTCAAAAATGGTATAAGCATCCTGTTCATCTGAAATATAAATAATGGTGAAAGACATTTTGTCTAAAATAGTTTCAATAAATCTTATTAACCCTTTTTCATCCATGTACTTAGCTTTAATATTGGTGGTAAACCAATCAAATGCTCTTTTTAACAGTTTTTCTGAGGGCTTTTCAGGAACAGCTGGCGGGGAAGCTGGGGAGAGCTCAACGAGGTTGTACTGATAAAAATCATTGTCAGTTTTATTGAGGGTTAATATAGGATTGTATTCCCCCGTTTCAATATCTTGCAAGCTAATATGACGTTCATGTAAAAGCTGCGAAGGACGCCGCTTATTTTTTTCTTCTTTTTCACCGCTGTGAGTTTCAGCTGTTTTCAAGCAATTAATGACTGCAAGAATAATAATGCTGAAAGTTGCGAGACGCTGCTGTCCATCAATAACAGCATATTTTTTTTCATTGTTTTTACTTTGCTGCAATACCAAATAGCCCATGTAATGCTCATTGCTGTTAGCATTGAATAACTCTGAGCTATCATCCCAAAGTTCCTCCCAATGCTCTACTTTCCAGGAGTAACTGCGCTGAAAAGCTGGAACTTCATAGCTAACGCTATTCCGCAGTACATCCCGCAACGGTTCAAAGAATTTATTAACACTACGCGCCATGATTGAGTATCCTATAAAGAAAGTCCAGACCCCACTACACTACTATAACATATTAACTCAAATGCAGCCGTAAAGTGCAGTTCAGCAACCACTGTCAGCAGCGGTTGTGTGGTTTGTTCAGGTGGTTGGGGTGCCGCTAAGCCGCGCCAGGTCTTGTTCGTTGATACGGCTGGCAAGGTGCGTGGTGTAAGGACAAATACGGTGATTGACAGGTAGCGGGCTGTGGATGCTTTCCCAGGAATACGGTGTGGCGGTTTCGTTAAACAAGGCGCGTACGCTTGCGGTGTAGGCGGGAAGCACGGGGGAAAGATAAATAACAAGAATACGAAAAAGCTGCACAGCGGCACTGGCAATGGCTGCAATGTCCGCAGCATTAGTGCTGGGGTCCAGCCGCCAGGGCGCGGCTTCATCAAAGTACTGATTGCCTTGTTCGCTGAGCGCACGCACCAGTTCGATGGCAGTGCTGAATTGGGTGCGGGAATAGGCTGCGGCAATGTCAGCATTGGCAGCGCGCGCAGTTTGTATTAAGCTCTCGCCAGCGGCTGTCAATGCAGCAAGGCTGCCGTTGTGGCATTTGTGCAGCATGGGAATGGAACGTGAGGCAAGGTTGGTGAGCTTGCCGATCAGCTCAGCATTGATGCGATTTTTAAAATCGTTCAGGTTGAGATCAATATCAGTAAGACTGCCGTTAGTTTTGCTGCAGAGATAATAACGTAAATAATCGGGAGGCAATCCGCTGTTCAGATAATGGCGGGCGAGGATAAAGGTGCCTTTGGATTTGCTCATCTTTTCACCGTTGAGGGTGAGGAAACCGTGTACAAAAATGCGTTTAGGCAAGGTATAACCGGCGGTTTTCAGCATTGCCGGCCAAAACAGTGTGTGAAAATAAACGATGTCCTTGCCAATAAAGTGCACCAGTTCAGTATTCGGAGCTTGCCAGCTTTGTTTAAGTTCCTGGCTGGAGTTGAGCGATTGTGCCCATTCTAGACTGGCGGCGATGTAGCCAATTGGCGCGTCGACCCAGACGTAGAAGTATTTATCTTTGATGTTTGGGATTGGGAAGCCGAAGTAGGGGGCGTCGCGGGAGATATTCCAGGGTTTGAGACCATCCTTGAACCAGGCGGCAAGCAGGTTGGAGACTTCAGTTGAACAATGCGCGGAGACCCAGCGTTGCAGCATGGCGCTAAAGGGCGCTAGGGCGAAGAAGAGATGTTCGCTTGTTTTGCGAGCGGGAGCATTGCCGCAGGTGCTGCATGTGGGTGATTTTAAATCTTCCGGGGAATAGGTGCTGCCGCAAGCTTCGCAGACGTCGCCGTATTGCCCGGGGGTGTCACAACGCGGGCAGGTGCCAATAATCAAGCGATCGGGCAGAAATAGCTGGCAATGTGTGCAAAAACTTTGACTGACCGTTTGTTGTTGAATATGTCCGCTTTTTTGCATAGCTGCATAAAATTCTTCGCAGAGAGTTTGATTGAGCTGGCTATGGGTGGAGGAGTAGTGAGTGAAGTGGATATTGAAAGCATTGAAGTCTGCTATATGCGCTTCTCTGTTTTGGGCGATGAGGTTTTCCGGGGAGATGCCTTGTTTTTTGGCAGCAAGCATAACAGGAGTGCCGTGGGTATCATCGGCGCAGAAGAAGTGACAAGTGGTGCCTTGCAAGCGCCGGAAGCGCACCCAGCTATCGCTTTGTAAGTATTCCAGCAGGTGGCCAATATGCAGGTTGCCATTGGAATAGGGAAGTGCTGAGGTGACAATAATGGGATGTTTCAGGAGTGCTCTCCTTGGTTTACGGCAGCTGCAGGCAATGTGAAACTGTCATATTGTAGTCTGTTAGTTGTCGCTGCGGGAGCAATTTTATGGCAAGCTATAGGCTGAGAGGGCTGAGTGGGGGGGCTTATTGTGGCGGTTTTGTGTTTTGTTGTTAATTTTGCCTTGTCTTTTACCGCTCAGACGATTATTTTTTATGGAAAGTGCCTTGTTGGTATGGAATATAGGTATAGCTTAACATTAAGGCGGCAAGCTGATATGGAAAGCGGGCACAGGTCAAACATTTAAAGGATTTGATATTATGGCAGAAACAACGGAAGCACCATCAATGAAACGTGAGCAGGGCAATATTTCAGTCCATACTGAGAAATTGTTTCCTATTATAAAAAAATGGCTTTATTCTGAACGCAATATTTTTCTGCGTGAGTTGATCTCCAATGGATATGATGCTATTTACAAGCTGGAGCGTTTGCATGATATAGGGGAGTATAAACAGGCGCCGCCGCCTGGCAAGGTGGAGCTTAAGCTTGATGCAAAGGCGCGAACGCTCAGTATTTCAGATAATGGGCTGGGCATGACAGCGGAGGAGGTCAAAAAATACATTAATCAAATAGCCTTTTCCGGCGCGGAAGACTTTTTGGCAAAGTACGAGACTGCTGCTGCTGCTGATAATGCTGATGATAAGGCTAAGTCGCAAGCAAACAAAGCGCATGAGATTATCGGGCATTTTGGTCTTGGGTTCTTTTCGGCTTTTATGGTGGCGAAGCGAGTGGAACTCTACACACGTTCTTATACAACAACACAGGCAGGCGATGCTGTGCATTGGAGCTGCAACGATGGTTCAACCGAATTCACGCTTGAAGCCGCTGAACGGGCCGAGGTGGGCACGGACATTATTTTGCATATTGCCGATGATTGTAAGGAGTACTTAAACGAGGCAAAAATCAAAGAGCTGGCGGTGCAATTTTCAGACTTTCTGCCTATTGTCATTGCTGTGAATGGCAAGCAGGTGAATCAGCAGAATCCTTTGTGGCAGCGACCGCAAGCTGAACTTAAGGAAGAAGATTATCTCAAATTTTATGAGCATGTTTTTCCCGGCAATGAACCGCCATTGTTTTACGTCCACCTCAGCATAGATTTTCCGTTTCAGGTGAAGAGTATTCTTTATTTTCCAAAGCTGCGCATGGACATGGATGTTACTAAGACCGGTCGTTTAAAACTGTTTTGTAATAATGTTTTTGTTTCGGATAATATCGTGGACATTGTGCCGCAGTATTTGAATATGTTGCAGGGAGTTTTGGACAGTAAAGATCTGCCGTTAAATGTTTCACGCAGTGCTTTGCAAAACGATGCGCGTGTGAAGAAGCTGGCGGCACATATTGTGAAGAAACTAGCCGATAAACTGGTTTCATTGATGAAAAATCAGCGTGAAAATTACGAGGGTTATTGGCGTGATATTCATACTTTTGTTAAGTTTGGTGTGATCAATGACGTTGATTTTTATGAAAAAGTAAAATCAGCACTGTTATTTAACAGCTTGGGCGGCGCTGATGCTGCGCGTGCAGAAACCAATGCCAAAGCAACTGAAGCAAGCTTAGTCAAACAAACAAAAACAACAGCAGCTGATGAGCAACATCCACTCATCACGCTTGAAGCTTATAAACAGCGTAATCCTCAGTTAAAGGATACCGTACTTTATGCTGCCAATGCAGAAAACGAACATCGTTACATAGCCGATGTGCAAAAGCTGGGTGCTGAGGTTTTATTGCTGGACTCGCCTTTGGATGCGCATTTTATGCAATTCTTGGAAACAAAGTTGGCACCAATGCGATTTGCACGTGTGGACAGCGCCCCGGCCGAGGAGCTTGTGGCGGGCGGCGATGCTAAAAAAGAGCAGGTCTTAGATGAGGCTGGAGAGAAAGCTTATATGGAGTTTTTTAAAACAACATTGGGGCTGGAGCTGCAGGAGCTTTCACTGAAGACTTTGGCGGACAAACAGACGCCTGCGTTGTTTGTGGTGAATGAGCAATTGCGCAGATTTCAGGAGATGTCGTCGTTGATGCAAACGCAGCGGGGCTTACCGGAACAATCGTTATTAGGGATGACCTTAGTGTTAAATCGTGCGCATCCGCTGATTGCTCAGACGCGTGGTTGGCTGCGCAAGCAGCCAACTAAGGTTGTTAAGTCAGCGAAGGCAGACAATGAGCATGTTAAAGACGCTGAAAAAGCGCCGGCAGCCCAAGCAGACGCGCAAGCTGATAAAGCAGCTGACGGACAACCGGTTAAGGCTGAAACCAGGCCTGCACCGGCGGCAGCTGAGTTAATAAAGGTGAAACCCGTTTTGCAGAACATTTACGATCTGGCATTGCTGCGCAGCGGCAAACTCAAGGGTGCAGCATTGGACGCGTTTTTACAGCGCGCAACAGGTGCGTTAACGCAGGAAGTGAAACTCTGAAACTGCAGTAGGAGAAGGCTGGAACAATGACAAGCTCAACAACTGCTGCCGGTGCTGCTGCAAAACCCTGGAAGTGGGAGACCATCACACTTCCAGGGCAGGATACATTTGAAGACATTCGTTATGAACGTGCGGGTATTGGCGGGCGCGTGGTGAAGCTGACCATCAATCGCCCGCACGTGCGTAATGCGTTCAGGCCGCTTACAATAGATGAGCTGCAGCGTGCTTTTCTGCATGCAGGTGCAGACGAGCTGACACATGCAGTGATTCTTTGTGGTGAGGGGAAAGCTGCCTTTTGTGCGGGGGGGGATCAGAAGCTGCGCGGCGAACGCGGGTATGTAGATGACCATGGGCGGCAGCGTTTGAACGTCCTGGATTTGCAGAAGACCATTCGTTCGTTACCCAAACCGGTGGTGGCGATGGTGGCAGGTTATGCTATTGGCGGTGGGCATGTTTTACATGTAGTTTGTGATTTAACGATAGCGGCGGATAATGCCAAATTTGGACAGACAGGACCGCGTGTGGGATCTTTTGATGGGGGTTTTGGCGTGAGCATGTTAGCGCGATTGGTGGGAGTGAAGCGTGCAAAAGAAATTTGGTTTTTATGCAGGCAATATTCGGCTGCCGATGCTTTTGCTTGGGGGCTGGTTAATGCGGTGGTGCCTTATGCTGAGTTAGAGGCGGAGACTTTGCGGTGGTGTGAGCAAATGGCAGAACATTCGCCGCTTGCGTTGGGTTGTTTGAAAGCGGCTTTTAATGCTGATACGGATGGGCAGGCTGGAATTCAGGAATTGGCGGGCTATGCCACTAAGTTATATTACATGAGTGCTGAGGCACAGGAAGGCAAACGTGCATTTTTAGAGAAACGTTCAGCGGACTTTTCCCAATTTAAGCAAAATTAGTACAGCAGCTGGTATAAAATTCTGTTGTTTTTGTGATTTGTTGGCGATGCATAGAGCATTGCGATGAATAAACTTTTAAAAATGCTATTGAATTTGACAAAAAGCTCTGCAAATAGTATAATAAACGTCTGATTTAGTTTTATGTTTAAGGGCGGTATTGCTTGGTGCGGAAGAGTTAGGGATATCGTTTGGTGGCAGTGTTGTGCGAGGTTATTTGTTAAAATGGTGAAGGATGCAGAGTAGAAGACGAGGTTCTCACCGCGGTCGTCCTGTTCCTAAGCAGAATAAGGATAAATTTCTCATTAATCGGGAGATTCAAGCAAAAGATGTTAAGTTGATTGCTGAGGATGGGGCAGTTTTGGGTGTAATGCCATTAACAGAGGCATTGGCGCGTGCAGAAGCTGCTACTTTGGACTTGGTTGAAATATCGGGAAAGGCCAGTCCCCCTGTTTGTAAGATTTTTGATTACAGTAAATTTATTTATCAGCGTGAGAAGAAACGCAAAGAAGCGAAAAAACACCAAAAGACCTCACAATTAAAGGAGATCAAATTTCGTCCGCAGACAGATGTGCATGACTATAACTTTAAAGTCAAACATATTCGTGAGTTTTTAGAGAACGGTGATAAAGTTAAGATCACTATTCGCTTTAAAGGCAGGCAGTTAGCATTTAAGACTTTGGGGTATGAGAAGCTTGAAAAGATTAAGGCTGACATTGTAGATTTTGGCAAGGTAGAATTACAGGCACGCATGGAGGGACGTACGCTTTTTATGATGGTGGCGCCTTTGCGTGCGGGGGTCAAGCCGCGTGCGGTTGTGCCGGCTAAACCTGCTGCACAACAGGCAGGCGAAACGCAGGCACAACAGGAACAGGCAGGCGAAGCTGATGTTGCAGAAAAGGCGAAACATGAGCCTGACAATATGGCGACAGTGGCTGCACCTGTGGAGCCGCTTGAGCGGACGGATGTTTCGTGATATTGTATTGTAATGATTGTTTAATGAATGGATGATAAGGCATTGGACGGAAGCTTAACAAGCTTATGAAACGAATTAAAAAAATTAAACTTAAAACGCATCGCGGTATGCGTAAACGCGCTAAGGTGACCAAAAACGGTAAGGTTTTAGTCAAAAGTGCCGGTTTACGTCATAATCTGACTAAACGCTCAAGTAAGAGTAAACGGCAAAAGCGTGGTCTGAAAACATTACCTGGGCTTGAAGCCAAGCGTGTAAAGCGTATGCTGCCGTATGCTTAGCGCTTAATGTGTTAAGCCGTCGTTTGCAGAAGTCAATTTCTAGATAAAAGGATTTTCCCATGACTCGTGTTAAGAGTAGCGTTACACATAAAAAACGCGTAAAAAAAATTCTTCACTTAGCGCGTGGCTATTACGGTAAACGTAAAAATGTTTACAGTCTTGCCAAACAGAGTGTTATGCGTGCAGGTGCTTATGCGTTTGCGCATCGCCGTAAAAAGAAAGGCGATTTTCGCAGACTTTGGCATGTGCGCATTAACGCGGCATTGGATGCTTTGCCGCGTGAATTAAGCGGCGGGCTTAGTTATGCACCATTTGTGTACAAGCTGGAGCAAGCCAATATTAGCTTGAATCGCAAGGCGCTTGCGTATTTAGCGGTTCACGACGTGGCGGGGTTCACACAGCTGGTACGTGAGGTTGCAGTGCCTGAGCGTCCTCAGCAGCAGGTATAAACTTACTCAGCGGGCTATGGCGGCTTCCAGTGCAGGGGAAGGACAAGCGGCTCATGCGCCGGTCTTAGCGGTGCCTACTCCTGCCCAGCTGAGGGCAGCGCTTGAGCATGTACAAACTTGTCTCGGTCGTGTGTCTGGCGCAACGGCAGGTGCGCTCAAGGACGCGCTGGCCAAGCGTTTAGCCAAAAAAGATTTATTTTCTGAACTTGCTGCTTGCAGTGATCTGCGCGCGTTGGAAACATTGCGCACGCAGGTAGAAGGCCGTAAGGCTGTTATGACGCACTTGCTGCACAGTGTTGGAACTGTCGAGGACTTGGCAACGCGCAAGGACTTAGGCCAGGCCATTCAGGCACTGAAGCAGCTTGTGCATGCGCTCTTTGCTGCACGGCTGAGTGCATTGAAACAAAGCGATGCGCAGCTGCAAAGTGCCCCAGCTGTGGACATAACGCTTCCCGCCAAGCGCCCGCAGCTGGGAAGCAGGCATCCGCTCACGCAGGTCACCAATGATATTCTAAGGTTTTTTAACAGCTTGGGTTTTAAGACGGTTATTGGGCCTGAGCTGGAAAGCGATTATTATAATTTTGCTGCGCTCAATATACCCGCAGGACATCCCGCACGCGCTGAACAGGACTCGTTTTACTTAAATCCAACAACACTTTTGCGGACGCAGACCTCCAATATGCAAATACGCACGGCAGAGCTTATGCAGCCGCCTATTGCCATTGTCTCGCCCGGGCGTGTGTACAGGCGCGATACACTGGATGCGACACATTCCTATACCTTTCATCAAGTGGAGGGCATGTACATTGATAAGCAGGTTTCCTTTGCTGAGCTGAAGGGGATTTTAATTGCTTTCTGTCACGCGCAGTTTGGCAAGGATATTCGTGTGCGCTTTCGTCCCGATTATTTCCCATTCACAGAACCTTCTTGTGAGATCTCCATTGGGTTCACAAAACCTTCAGCATCAAAACAGGGTGTTAAGGCTGCTGTGCAGTGGCTGGAGATCCTGGGGGCGGGGTTGATGAATCCCGTTGTCTTGGAGAATGTGGGCATTGATTCGCAGAACTATTCGGGTTTTGCCTTTGGCATGGGAGTGGAACGGCTTGCTATGCTGAAGTACGGGATCAATGATATTCGTGTTTTTCATGAAAATGAAAGTGCATTTTTAACCCAATTTTCTTAACCCGTCATTTCGCCTCAGTTACGTTAACCGTACAAGTTTAGGGGTATTGTTATGCTTATCAGTGTTAATTGGCTCAAAGAACTGGTCCCAGCGGCATTTACGCCTGAGCGTAGTCCCGAAAAGCTTGCAGAAGCTTTAACACTTTTGGGGCTGGAAGTCACTGCGTTTAAAGCTGTCAATACGCCTATTGCGGGTTTGACCATTGGCGAGGTGATGACGAAGCAGCGTCATGCCAATGCTGATCGCCTAGCGCTCACAAGTGTAAAATATAGGACAGCGGATGGCGCGGAGGAGACGGTTGCGGTGGTTTGCGGTGCTCCCAATGTTGCTGCGGGACAGAAAATTGCTTATGCACCGGTGGGGACGCTACTCCCGGGCGGCTTGAAGTTGAAAGCGGCGCGTATTCGCGGAGTGGTCTCCCATGGCATGATCTGCAGTCTTGCTGAGCTGGGCAAGGAGGCGGTAAGCGATACCATTTGGGTATTGCCTGCGCGTGCGCGTATTGACGAATCCATTGAACAGTATTTTGGTGCAGCGGATGTGCTGCTGGATTTTGACATCACGGCTAATCGCAGCGACGCCATGAGTGTTATCGGCGTTGCGCGTGAAGTCGCAACGCTCACTGAAAAACCGCTTGCTGATGTGTTGCAGCTGCCGCAGCCTGCTGCTGCGTTTGCCAAAGCACTGCCAGCTGTGGAAGCTGCTGCTAAACCTTTGCAGGTGACGGTTGAGGCGCCCGAAGCTGTCCCGCGTTATATGGCACTGGCTTTTGACAATGTGACGATCAAACCTTCGCCGCGCTGGCTTTGCGATCGCCTGACAGCGCACGAAATTCGTCCGATCAATAATATTGTTGATATTACCAACCTTATTCTGCTGGAATATGGACAGCCGCTGCATGCTTTTGATGCTGAGCGGTTGGCGACGGCAGCGAAGCTTGTGGTGCGATTGGCGCGTGAGGGAGAAACGCTTGTTGCGCTTGATGGGCGCAAGCTGACCTTAACAACGGATACGCTGATTATTGCCGATAGTCAGCAGCCAATTGGTCTTGCAGGTGTGATTGGCGGCAAGGAGAGTGGGATTACGAGTGGTACGCACAAAGTGATCCTTGAAGCAGCCTGTTTTGCAGCAGGGCATGTGCGGCAAACCGCGCAGCGCACGGGTTATTTGACCGATGCGGCTAAATGTTTTATACGTGGGACAGTGGATGCAGCGCTTACGCCGGATGCGCTGATGCGGGCGGCATTGCTCATTTTGGAGTTAAGCGGCGGCAAGCTAGCGGGCGCGCCTGTTGATTGTTTGCAAAAGGAACGGGCACTGCCACAATGTCCTGTCATTAGCCTCAGTCCGCAGCAGGTGAAGCAAGCTTTGGCTATTGAGCTCAGTGCTGCGCAACTGGTGCAATTTTTACAGCGCATTGGCTGTGCTGCGGTTGTGAGCGAGGGGACGGACAGTTTGCGAGTTGTGCCGCCCAGCTTCCGTAAGGATTTGCGTAAACCTTGGGATTTGCTAGAGGAGGTGGCACGGCTTTATGGTTATGAAGCTTTACCGGTCACAATGCCGCGCGCACTGCACGATGCTCCTGTGCAGACAGAAACAACCATTTTGGCGCGTGTGCAAGAGTATGTTTGTGCATTGGGATATACGGAGCTGGTGAGTTATCCTTTTATTGAAGAAGCTTTTTTAAGTGCGGTGGGGATAGCTGCGAAGGATGTGCTGGTGCCGTCAAATCCATTGCTACAGACTGCAAGTGTGCTCAGGCCCACATTGCTTTGCGGCGCGCTTAAAACGTTGCGTACAAATGCAGAGAAACGTCATCCCACAAGCGGACGGTTATTTGAATGCGGGAATGTTTTTGCGCAGCCGCAGACAGCGCTTAACGCGGCTGCAGCTGTGAACGATAATGCGCGCGCCAGCCGCTTGGCGTCCACCGAGCGGCACGTTGTGGGTTTGTTGCTTTCAGCTGGAACACCGCTTCCACAATGGTACACAGAAAGCTCTGTTGTGGACTTTCATACTTTGCGCGGTGCTGTTGAAGTGTTGATTGAGCGTGTGCTGCCGCGGCTTAGGCACGGCAGCGTCAAGGTTACGGCACCTGCGGCAAATGCGCGCATTCCTTTTCTCATGCCTGAAGAACAGGTATTATTGAGTGTGACTGAGACTGATGAGTATTGTTTGGGGTATTGTGGACGTGTGCGGCAGGCTGCGCTCAGTGTTTATGAGCTTGCGCCTCAGCAGCCTGTTTATTATGCAGAGGTGGATTTGGCAGTGCTTGCGGCTTTGTACGATGCAGGCGAGCGTGTTCGTCCTTATCGTACGCCCTCACCATACCCATTTGTGACACGGGATGTGGCATTGGTGGTTGCAAAATCGCAGCCTTTGGGCACATTGTTGGATGATTTTAAGCGCGCCCATGAATATGTGGAGCGTGTGCAGTTGGTGGAAGTTTATAGCGGCAAGCAGTTAACACAAGGTGTGACAAAACCTGATGCAAGCCCTCCGCCAGAACGAAAAGCTTTTGTTTTTCGGCTTTATTTGCGCTCAGCGCATAAAACACTGCAAAACGCAGAAGCGGATCGCTTAGTGGAACGGATCATTGTTAAACTCAGACACAAACATACATTTGATTTGCGTTAAATATTTGACGGCAGCACTGCACAATTTTATGGACAACTATTGGCGTGGCAATGGTAATACACATTGTGTATTACCATCGTTGCAGGACAGCTAACGTTAAAATGTTCAATTTTAAGTTTAATAATTGTCAATTTACTTGCTCTCTGCTTGCAGATCCAATATTATAATAAGCCTGTCACTAATTTTACTGATATTTTGTGATAGTGGCTGGTGTCAAGGTTTATTTTAACTTTAATAGCGTATTTTAAAGCTACAAGTTTTGTTTAGTGTGAGGTAACTGAGCCATGACCTTAGCGCGGGAAGCTTCTGAAGCAGCCGCACTTTCTGCAGCGGCGGATGATGGCACTGTTGTAGCGGATGAATTTGTCAAGCTGGAAAAACAGCTGAAAACATTGATCGGGGAGTATCAGCAATTGAAATCTTATCAAGCCCTTCACGATGCCGAACGTGCTTCTGTGGGCAGTCCGGATGTCCAGGAATTCAAACAGTTGCATGAACAAAATGCAACATTGCGTGCGCGCATTGATGTTTTAGAAGCGCGCGAAGCTGCTTATCGTATGCAGCTGCAAAAACACCTGGAGCAGCTGCAAGCTCTTATGCGTGATGCAGCGGACGAAGTGGTCACCGCGGCGCCTGCAGCATTGCAACGTAAATCCACCGCTGGTAAACCAGCCAGTTTGAGTGAAATAAAAACAGCTGCACAGCCTGACACCGTTGAAGCGGCTTCTCTTGCGGCTGATGACAGCAGCATGGAAGCAGAAGAGGAGTTGGTTGTGGAGGACTTTCCAATGGATGCGATGGATGCAGCGGATGAAGATCCTGCGGCGGCGGATGAAGAGCCTGTGGCAGCGGTCAATGCTGAAGCTGAGCAGCCGCTCACACCAGCGCTATCTGCTCAGCGCGATGAAACTGAGCAGGCAGCCGTACAAACAACGGATGATGTTAAGCCGGTGGAGCCGGCGGCAGCTGAACATGGCGGCGATGTGGCGATGACCGCTGAGGAAGAAGCGGCTGCGGCAGCTAAAAAGTGGGACGATACTACGTATAGTCATTTTTTCTCACAGGAACATATTGCACAGGCAGAAAAGCGTGCGCAGGCTAATGTTGATTCCTGGCTTGATTTTGCTGCTGATGAAAAAGCGGACTCAGCTGAGGTCAAAGAGAAAGCTAAGTCTGTTAAAACAAACGAGCAGTTTTTGGCGGAGTTGGAGGATGAGGTGCCTTAACGCAGCGGGGGCTGTGCACTTTTCCTGAGCCGCGTAAGGTTTTGCATTTAAGTCAACCTCCAGTTTATGAGCTATGGAACATGTTAATACAGCTTCACCTGCTTCCGTGCAAACGTCCGGAGCAGCGTCTGAATTTATTGAGGTAAAAATTGGCGGAGAGCTTTATTGTTTAAAGCTGGGTGCCGGGCATAAACCCGCTTATTTGCAGGCGCTTGCGCGGTTTGTGGACGCAGAAATGGCAAAATTCAAACAGCAGGTTCCTGCTTGTCCGCATAAAATGCTGCTGATGTTGACGCTTTTAAATTTTGCAGAACGCATTTATCAGGAACCGCCGCCCGCCAGCGGTGCTGAGCAACGGGCTGCTGCTTCCGCTGCGGGCCTTGGGCGGGACAATGAAACGGAGCTATCGGAGCTAGCGGCAGTTAAGCTGGAAGCAAAAGTAGCGGCTGCGGAGGTCTGTGCGCGCCTGCGGGAATTGCAAGCTTTGTTTCCAACTGAAGAGCAAGATGCCTGAGTAAGCCAGCTTGGCCATGTTGGTGTTTATTGGCACTCCGCTCAGGCCTGAGCTCACTGCCGCATAGACACAACTGTCCGTTCAGACAGCGCCCAATCCAATGTCAGAACTTCCCACGCAAACAGCTTTTCTGAGCGCCGCTAAGCGTTACGATGCCATTGCGCTCAGTTGTACCTTGTTAAGTGACTACGATACGCCGTCATCCGTGTTTAAAAAGCTGGCTGCAGATTATCTTTTGGAATCGGTGGTGAAGGGAGAGAGTGTGGGACGTTATTCTATCATTGGTGTGGGGGAGCGCATCCGCATGACTCTGCATGGTACAAGCTTAGTTTTACGTGAGGAACGTTTAGCTGAGGAGGGGTGCACTCAGTTGGAGACCATTCGTGCCTATACAAATCCGCTTGATTTTGTGCGTGCATATTTTCTCAGTTTGCGCATGCCGCCCAGTCCTCCTGGCGGGCCTTTTAGTGGGGGGCTTTTGGGCTATTTGGGTTATGAAGCGGTGCAGTATTTTGAAGCTGTTGCTGTGGGAAAGGATGAACTTGGCGTTCCCGATGGTCTGATGGTATTGCCGCGTTTGGTGGCTGTCTATGACAGTATTGCGCGTACGCTGCGGTTGAGTACGCTGGTATTGACGCGGCTGCGCCGCAGCCGCCATACCTGGGTGGCTGCAGCGCGCGCGGACTCTGGCAGGAGCAGCTAGGGCTGCCAAGGTCAATTTTGTACGCCGCTCAGCTGTTATGCTGCGTAAAGCTTATGCAGAAGCTGTTGGCGAATTGCAATGTGCCGAGGCGCGGCTTAGGCAGCCGTTGCGGCAGTCGTTTTACAGCTTACCGCGGCGTCCGTTGCAGCCAACACTGGCTGCGCGTTATTTTTCAGCTCCTGCCAGTGCCTTCACGCCTAACTTAAATTATGCAAGCTGGGCGCGCAAGGTGAAGCGCCTTATTGCTGCCATTAAAGCCGGTGAGCTTATTCAGGCGGTTTTATCGAAACGTTATACGCTTGCGGTGGCTACGCATAGTTTTGAACTTTATCGCAGTCTGAAACAGCTCAATCCTTCGCCCTTTCTGTATTATTTGAATTTCAAAGCTTTTGCCATTGCGGGCTCTTCGCCTGAGGTGATGGTGAGACTTCAAGGCACTGAGTTATTGGTGCGTCCTATTGCGGGCAGTATTCGCCGCGGTGTGGATCTGCGGACTGATACTGCGCTGGCGGCGCAGCTTTTGGCGGATCCTAAGGAACGCGCTGAACATTTGATGTTAGTGGACTTGGGACGCAATGATCTGGCGCGTGTGGCTGTGCCCGGCACTGTACGTGTGAACGATTATATGACGGTTGAAAAGTACTCGCAAATTCAACATATTGTCTCTAGTGTCACTGCTACAAAACGCGCGGATGTGGATGCGTTGGATGTGATTGCAGCAACCTTTCCGGCGGGTACGCTGAGTGGTGCGCCTAAGGTGCGGGCGCTGGAGCTTATTGCGGAGCTGGAACCCACAAAACGCGGACCCTATGGCGGGATGATTTTTAACCTCAGTCCTGGCGGTGAGCTGGATTCCTGTATTTGCATCCGCAGCTTTCTCAGCTTTCCCAATACTTTGCATGTGCAGGTAGGCGCGGGCATTGTTTTGGATTCCACGCCATTGCGTGAGCACCGCGAATGTTTGCAGAAAGCGCAGGCGCTTATGAATGCTTATGATTTGACGCGCAGCCGTTTGCGCGCTCAGGATGCTGTAAAGCTTTAGCACTGCCGCCAGGCACTCAGTGTTTGACGGGGATTGTTGCCATGGTCTTGATGATTGATAATTTTGACTCCTTCACCTACAATATTGTGCATTATCTGGCGGAATTAGGTGCAGAAGTAGGCGTTCTGCGCAACAATGCCCTCAGCGTTGAAGCGGCACTTGCGCTGGCACCTACGCATATTGTCATTTCTCCTGGGCACGGCGGTCCGGCGCAGGCGGGAATATCCTGCGAGTTGGTTCGGCGTGTGCTGGCACAATACAAACATATTCCGCTGCTTGGCATTTGTCTTGGCATGCAGTGCATTGGTGTTGTGAGTGGACGCAAGGTGCTGTGCGGGCAGCAGATTTTACACGGCAAAACCTCTGCTGTGCATCATCATGGGGAAAGCATTTTCAAGGGATTGAAGTCACCTTTTACGGCTATGCGTTATCATTCGCTGGTGGTGGCGACTATGGCGGAGGATGCACTGCGGCAGCGCATGCGCGGAGCTGCAGTGCGTTCTTCGCGCGCGGCTGGAAATTCTGTATTGCAGGTTACCGCCTGGAGTGCGGCGGGTGAATTGATGGGCGTCATGCGTCGCGATGCACCGAACGTTGTGGGGGTGCAATTCCACCCGGAGTCTATTATTAGCGAACAAGGGCATGCGTTGCTGGGTAATTTTCTAACAATGGCGCCCTTGCGCCGCAGGCGGCGCAAGGGCGCGTGGCCTGCGGAACTCACCTGTATTTCTCCAGCGCCAGCTCAGAAACTGCGTCGTAAATTGTAATCAATATTAATCATAAACAATGAAGCTTAATAAAATAATGTACGAGGAACTTAATCAATGATACAAACTCCTCCTCCTCCCTCCCCTGCTGCTGCTGCTGCTGACGTAGTGGCAACTGCTACGGCTAGTTTGCGTATGCTTGTTGCAGGTAAGGACTTGACAACAAAAGCTGCGTATGAATTAGCCTTAGCGCTAAGCTCACCAGCAGTGCCGCCGGCGGTGGCGGGTGCCATTTTAGCAACACTTGCCGCTAAGGGTGAATGTGCTGCTGAACTGGGTGGTTTTGTTTTGGCTATGCGTGAGCGCATGATAGCCTGTACGCCGCTTCCCGCTCAAGCGGGAGCGCTGCCACCAGCACCGCTTGTGGATACCTGCGGCACCGGTGGCGATGGTGCAGGTACGTTCAATGTTTCTACACTCACAGCAATTGTTGCAGCAGCTTGTGGACTGCGTGTAGCCAAACATGGCAACCGCTCAGTCACCTCAGCATGCGGGGGTGCTGATTTAATGGCTGCCTTAGGGGTGCCGTTGACGCTACAGCCTGAGCAAGCTCCGCAAGTTTTGGCAGAAGCTGGGTTAGTGTTTATTTTTGCACCGCTTTATCATCCTTCCACCAAACAGATGGTGCCTGTTAGGCAGGCGCTTAAACTGCGCACAATTTTCAATTTACTGGGGCCTTTATTAAACCCGTTTGCATTGGATTATCAGCTGATTGGCGTTTTTGCGCGGGAATTCATGCAAGCCATGGCGGAATCACTTGTGCATACACCGCTTAAAGCGGCGCTTATTGTGCATAGCCGCGATGGGTTGGATGAGCTCTCGCTTGCTGCACCTACAGATGTGGTGGAATATCGCCGTGGGCGCGATCCGCTCTTGCGTACTTATACGATTGATCCGCGGGAGCTGGGATTGGCAGTGGCGACACCAGCTATGCTTAAAGGCGGTGATGTGGCGCTCAATGCACGTATTGCCAGGGATATGTTGGCAGGAAAAGCTGCACATGATGTTGAATTGCGCACGAAGCAAAACATGGTGCTGCTGAATGCCGCAGCGCTGCTTGTTCTGGCAGGGCGTGCGGCGGATCTGCGGGCAGGCATAAAATTAGCTGAGACGGCTATTGCCAC
>CBDFMP010000019.1:0-27074 GCA_965249715.1 Spirochaetota bacterium
TTGAACTCACGCAGCACAATGCTCACGCGCGAACGTTTGCCGCTGCCGTCCTTAGCCTCAAACCTGTCCTGCTTCAATTTGCCGGTCACACCTATGCGATGTCCCTTTTTAAAATACTGCGCAATCGCCTCCGCCTGCCGTCCCCAAGCCTCAATGTCAAAATAGTTCACCGCGTTCGTTATCGCCCCAGCGTTCGTTATAAGCAATTGAAAAGTTGAGCAAGGTTTTATCCCCGCCCACTTGTCTTACTTCCAAATCTTTGGTAATTCTGCCAATAATATTCACTTGATTCATTTATCAAACCTCTAAATGCTAAGCCCTTAAATACTAAGCCCTGTCCGCCGCATTGTTTAATTATATTCTCTATTTACATTGCGCGGGCTGAAAAAACTGGCGGGCAGCCAAACAATGTTAAAGCTTGATTTTAGTCTGCACCAGCTGCAATTGCCTCACGCAGCCGAATAGCTTGTTCAAATTTCAGTTGATCGGCGGCTAAGTGCATTTTCACTTCCAAATTCCGCGCCAAGGTTTTCAAGGCCTTAGGCTGTGCGGTCTGATTGAGTGTATCCATAAATGTTGTTGTCTTTGCGTCAACGGCGGTCACTGTGCGTCTTTTGCTGGCGGCAGTGCGCACAAGAATATCCTCCACCGGCTTCACAATGCTCCGCGGCGTGATCTTATGTTTCTGATTATAAGCCAGTTGAATCACGCGCCGCCGTTTGGTTTCGTCAATGGCGCCGCGCATGGCATCGGAAAGGCGATCGGCGTACATGAAGACTTTGCCATTGATATGGCGTGCGGCGCGTCCGATGGTCTGGATGAGTGCGGTTTTAGAGCGTAAAAAGCCAATTTTATCAGCATCGAGAATAATGACGAGGGAGACTTCCGGGAGGTCCAGCCCCTCACGTAAAAGGTTAATGCCCACCAACACATCGAGGCTGCCGCGGCGGAGTGCCGTCAGCAGTTCCACACGTTCAATCGTCTCAATATCCGAATGCAGGTACTGGACTTTAAGCTGATGTTCGGCTAAGTAACGACTGAGTTCTTCGGATAATTTTTTGGTCAGTGTTGTGATGAGGACACGTTCATTGGCATTCCGGCGCGCCTTCACCTCCATCAGCAGATCATCAATCTGTCCGGCAGTGTGCCGCACTTCAATGAGTGGGTCGACAAGCCCCGTTGGACGATTGATCATTTCAGCGGTGTGCTGACTGTTTTCGGCTTCAAAGGGCCCTGGTGTTGCCGAAAGAAACACCAGCTGCGGGCATAATGTTAAAAACTCTTTAAGAACTAACGGACGATTGTCCAATGCCGATGGCAGGCGAAAACCATAATCCACAAGTGTTTGTTTACGCGAGCGATCTCCTGTGTACATCCCGCGCAGCTGCGGCAATGAAACATGCGATTCGTCCACCATCACCAAACGCTCTGCGGGAAAGTAGTCAATCAGCGTCATTGGGCGTGAACCGGGCGCACGTCCCGCCAAATGACGTGAGTAATTTTCTATCCCCGGGCAGAAACCGACAGCTTTGAGCATTTCCAGATCATAGAGGACACGCGTGCGCAAACGTTCACGTTCCAGCGGGCGAGCTTCCTGCGTAAAATATTCCAAACGCGCTTCCAGCTCCAGCTCAATGGCACGACAAGCTTCACGAATACGCTCCTCGGGTAAAATAAAATGTTTCGCAGGAAAAACCAGCAGTTCCATTTTTTTCGCTAAGGGTTTCTGGTTCAGCACGTCAATCACACTCAGTGCCTCTATTTCATCGCCAAAAAACTCTACACGATAAGCGATGTTGTCTTCAGAAGCGGGATAAATATCCACCACCTCGCCGCGCACACGAAATGTTCCGCGTTTAGGAGCATGATCATTGCGTTCGTACTGAATATCCACCAGCTGGCGCAAAAGTGCGTCGCGCACCAGCTCATCCCCCACTTTCAATGCCACATAAAGCTGTTTGTAATGCTCAGGCGAGCCCAAGCCATAAATACAGGAAACGGAGGAGACGATAATGACATCCTTGCGCTCAATGAGCGCAGCGGTTGCGCGCAATCTCAACCTGTCAATCTCATCATTGATGCTGGCATCTTTTTCAATATAAAGATCGCGTTTGGCAACGTAAGCTTCGGGCTGATAATAATCGTAATAGGAGACGAAGTATTCTACGGCGTTATTTGGGAAGAATTGCAAGAACTCATGGTAGAGCTGCGCCGCCAATGTTTTATTATGCACCAGCACTAAGGTGGGGCGCTGCACAGCTTCAATAACTTTTCCCATCACATAAGTTTTTCCTGTACCTGTGGCGCCTAAGATGGTTTGGTACTGGTACTGTTTTTTCTGCAGCCCTGCCACAATGGCGTCGATGACCTGCGGCTGATCGCCGCACGGTTTTAGTTTGGGATCAATTTTAAAATTGACAGCCGTCATTCAACGAATGTTCCAAGTCTGAACAGCCAGCTCGGCGAGCTTTTTCTGCCGGGCTTCCACCTCAGCTGGTGTCCACTCAGCATAATTCTCAAATGTTTGGTTTGTTGTCAAATAGTCGCTTGCCATTAAAAGTGGTTTTTTAGCAAGGAAAGCTTTTTGTCCCAACTTCTCATTCAATTCCTGCGATGCCAGCGCCATATTGCCAAAGCGTTGCCTGTACTGCTGCCAATTATTACTGCCAAAACTCTGCTCCCAATGTTCCTCAGGGCGTTGCGGCAATACATGCTCGATCGTCAATCCCAACCCTACTTCATCTATTATTTCAGCTGTCCTCTGATTTTCCAGCCGCAGTTTTTCTTCCATACGCGCCAGCAAATAACGCGGTTTTTTTAAGGATTGTTCTGTGGGTATGGAAAAATCGGTAAATGCGCGTGCAAATTCCTCATCTGAGGGATATTCGCTGAGTAGTTCCTGCTTAACATCCTGCAAGCTGCAGCCTGTTGTTACCTTCAAACAAATTTTATTGTAGAGCTCCCGCTGTGCCCCCGGGTGTTTTTTGCAAATAACATCATAACGCAATGAAAAAACTTTTACCCATGCCAGCACTTGATGGAAATCCCGCTTAAAATGATCATAACTCGCCATCAAGATACCCAAGGGCATTCTGATATTAAAGAGAGTCAAGAAATGCAAGTCTTCTCTTAATCTGCCAAGCTCGTTATTTTGTGGATAACCATTCCAAAATTCATCGTTTTTATTTAACAACGCTGCATATAATCGGCTTCTCTTCGTTAGTCGATCGAAATACGTTTGTACAGCTTGTGGTATTCTTGTTTTTTCCTGTATATCCCTGAATAATAAACGTTGTTTGGTAAGCTGATAACAGCTATTCCAGTCTGTTAATAAAAACTCTGAAATATTATCATTGCCAATATTTGCACTCATAATATCCCAGTTTTCATCCAGCTCATCCAATACCTCAGGCGGCGCATTATTTTCATCGTCAAAGGCTAAAAATAAATAATTTTTGACTAAGTCTGCTGGAGCCAATTTCACCCCGCGTGCATTTAAGTTTTCAAAAATTTGATAGGCCGTCATTTCATCGACAATGTCTACAACCATAACAAACAGGCGTCCTGCGGCATTTTCAATAATTTTTGCAATTTCCTGCCCATTATCAAATTTAGCAAATTGATCATAAAAGTAAGCAAAGGCACGCGCCATGGTGCGTACAGTTTTTTTAACATTGTACCGCCGAATATCACTTCCGCCAACCGCATGGCGGTAATCATAATCATTATTGCGATTAAGTTCTAAAATACGTTCAACCCGTAAATACGTAGCATCATCCCTGCCAATAAAATCACGTTTTAAATTAGCCGCGCGCTTTTCATTGTCGCTTGACACCAGCTCTTGCAAGCGCCTAATAGCCGCTAAGACCATCAGTGAAAACGTTGCCAGCCGCTGCTGCCCATCAATAATCTTATATTTTGCCGTTACTTCTTCCAGCATAAGAAAGCCCAAAAAGTGTCGCTGCTCAGGATTTTCAGTAAGCCACTTTATGTCATCCCATAAATCATTCCACTGCTCCTCCTCCCAAGAATAATCACGCTGAAACTTAGGCACAAAATAGCGATTGCCATTACTAAACAAAGCTCGTAATGTTTCTTCTCTCGTACTAAAATTTCCTTTTGCCATTGTTTAAGTCCTTATTATTTTATAAAATTATTGAACGCGCTGTGCGGCGCGCTCCAGAAGTGCCCGCACCGCCGCCGCATCACTTACCAAGAGCAATTCATTCGCAAGCATGGTTGCCTGTGTCAATGAATGTGTACGCACACGCGCACGCATTGCTGCCAGTTTTCCCACACTCACGCTCAGGCGCCGCATGCCGATGCCCAGTAAAAACGGCAATAACGCCGCATCTTCTGCCATCTGCCCGCACAACGTGCATTCAATGTCATTACGCTCCGCGGCTGTCATCACCGCTTTCACCATCCGTAAAACGGAGGGATGGTAATGCGAGTAAAAATCGGCGACCATGGCATTGTTGCGATCCACTGCCAGTAAATATTGTACCAGATCATTAGTGCCCACACAAAAAAAATCAGCCTCACGCGCTAACTCATCTAAGATCCATACCACCGATGGCACTTCCACCATAATTCCCAACTGGTAAGCTGTTGTATAACGTTCGCCTAAGCGTTCCAGTCGTGCCACAGCCTCCGCTAAGACTGTCTTTGCTGCGCGTACTTCTTCTAACGATGAAATAAGCGGCAAAATGATTTTAATGCTGCGCCCCTGTTTATAACCTGCGCGTAAAATAGCCTTTAATTGCGAGATAAACAGCTCGCGATATTTCAAGGTAAAACGAATTGCACGCAGGCCCAATATGGAATTGGTCGCATCTTCAGGTTCATGGACATACGGGAGGACTTTATCACCGCCCACATCCAAGGTGCGGATGGCAACTTCATGTCCCTTCATGGATGCGATAATGCGCCGATATAAATAATACTGCTCGTTCTCGGTTGGAAAGGTATTGCGCACCATAAACGGAAATTCACTGCGATAGAGCCCAATGCCGTCGGCACCCGCAGCGGCTAATCCACGCGTTTCTTCCAGCAAATTAATATTGGCGAGAATATGAATACGCGTGCCGTCTTTTGTCATGGCGGCTGGGACGGCAGCACTTTTACGCGGGTGTGCCTGCTGAGCTTGCTGCGCGCGATAGGCGCGCAGTTCCTGTGCTGCCGTCTGCAATGTTCGGCGACTGGGATAGGCAATAACCTCACGCGTCTTAAATGCAAGCACCACCAAAGCACTCGGCGCAATGCTAAAAACATCCTCCGCCTGCGTGATCATGTACGGCAACCGCAGCGACGCTGCGATGAGCGCCATATGCGATGTTAAAACATTAAGTGCGCCCACCTGCACCACCCCCGCTGCGCCTTCGTAGCGCAAAAACATGAGTTCGGAGGGAAAGAGGTCACGCGTGATGACCAGTTTGCCTTTGACATTGCCTGCGAGCACCGCGGCTGTTTCACTGGCAATCAAATTCGTCAGCAGCCGCACGCCCAGGTCTTTCATGTCCTGTTGTTTTTCACGAATAGCCTGTACAGCGCTGCGCCCAAAAAAACGCATATACGCGCGCGTCACCTGCATAATGGCCACCGGCGGTGCCACGCCCTCGCCTATACGCTGGCGAATTCTCCCGGTATAAGCGTCATCCTTTAAGATTAAGAGATGGCCCACAAAAATATCCTGTGCCCACTCGCTCAGATGGACGCGCAATGAAGCTTGTACTTGATGCAGCTGCGCCTCGGTTTGCCTGAGTGCCTGTGTGAACTGAGCCTCCGTAAACTGTTGGGTGCCCACCACCTCTTCAAAGTTGCTGAGCGTCACGTGTTTCGGGCGCAAGAGCGCGCGCCCGCGCACCCACGGACGCACAGGCTGCATGGCCGGCTCAGCTGCAAAACGCACTTCATGGCGGCGTGCCGGTGGTACTGCCGGACGCATATACGGCACATCCATAAACGCGGGTGCCGTTGTCTGCTCGTGCAATTCTCTAAATAAATCAGCACTCTGCAAATGCTGCATTGCCACCAACGCCAATTCCTTAAACGTCTGCAGCTCATCCGGTGTAAAGGGACGTTTGTGTTTGCGCTGCAAAACCATCACGCCCAGCTTATCGCCTGCGTGTTCCGCGGGAACAATCATATACGCATCGTAAGCTTCTTCGCCCAGCTTTGTTACAGCTTTAAAAGCTGGGTGAGTACTCCCGCGTGCAAGGATCATTGGCAAAAGCCGCTGCATGGCATTGCCCACTAGCCCCTCGCCCAAACGCAAGCGCAGCTTTCGCTCTAGTGCCACATTCAGTCCGTAAGTGGCACGCAGGACTAAAACTTCCTCCGCCGTGTTCCATAAGTACACGTTGGCCACGTCAGCGGAAAACTCGCGTGCTAAGATCCGCAGCACTTCCTGCAGAAATTTCTCCATTGTTGCACTTTGGGTGACCAGCTGATCTAAATTCAGCCGCCGCTGCATGTTTCGTGAAAAAGAAGCCTTCATGCGTCACATTATCCGTTTAAACCATGCCCGGCAGGGACATCTTCAAATTGACAGCTGATCTTATCATACTTAACATACTTTGCCATTATTTACAATACAAAACCAGCTGTATTAAGGTATAATAAACTTAAAAATTACTGACATTGACTGCAAATGCCGCTTTTTCATCGCTTGACTCGCCATTTTACCGACCATTTTAATTGTTTAGGGAGCTGGTTACTAACAACCCTGCGCTTCCGGGCATTGCCGCGTCCGTTTATTATTGTTACACTCAGTTTGACGCTTTTAGGAAGCGGATTGAGTGCTTTTGCTTTTGTCTCCATCGCTGAGCTCAAGGGCATTAAAAGCCTTGAGCAGTATCGCCCTTCTGTTATCACGCGCGTTTACGATACAAAAGGACGCCTGATCAATGAATTTTACAAAGAACGCCGCGAGCTCACCACGTATAGAAATATTCATCCCAATGTCATCAAATCCATTCTCGCCACAGAAGACAAACGATTTTTTTCACATTTCGGCATTGATCCCTGGCGTATTGGCAAAGCGCTGCTTGTCAATCTTGCAGCCATGAAAAAGGAGCAAGGCGGATCCACACTCACCATCCAGCTCAGCAAACTGCTTTTTCTTGATCACCAAAAAACGGTCAAACGCAAACTCAAAGAATTATGGTACAGCATTCAAATAGAAAAACAATATTCCAAACAAGAAATTCTCAGTTTTTACCTCAACGAACTTAATTACGGTCACGGCTCTTACGGCATCCAAGCGGCGACAAAATTCTTTTTCACGAAGACGCCGCGTACGGTAAGCCTTGGCGAAGCTGCGTTATTGGCGGGCATTCCCAAATCGCCTAGGTACTATTCACCCATTCGCTATCGCGAGAATGCCATGCGGCGTCATCGCATTGTGCTCACCGCCATGGTGCAAAACGCCTACATCACCACCAATGAAGCCTACGACGCTTATCAGTCCTTCTGGAACCAATTCCTGCAAACACTCAGGGCCCGTAAAGCAAATTTCGGTCGCCAAAGTGACGTTGAGGCGCCCTACTTCACCGAGTACATCCGCGAGAAGCTTGAGCGTGAACTAGGAAACAGTGAGCTCTATCAAAAGGGCATTCACGTTTACACAACGCTAAATCTGGATCACCAGCGCAGTGCGCAGCGCCACCTTAAAACAGCGCTTGCCGTGCAAAATAAAGTTTACGCCCGTGAAACAAAAACACTGCCCGAAGCTCTCCCCAAAGACATCAGCATCAAACTCTCTACCATCGGTGAAACTTTCGGTATTCCTGCGCTCAGCCTCAGCACCTTGCTGACCAGCTCCCTGCGCAAAACTGTCATTGAAGAACGGCTCAAATACGAGCTGCGCAATATTGCTGCCGTCACCGGCATAACTTCACTACGCGACTACGCCGAACTGAATTATCAAACGAATTCAACATTGCCCGTGACCGAACACAATGCCGAGGGCGCGTTTATCTCCATTGAACCCAGCAGTGGTTATATTACTGCGCTCATTGGTGGCACGCGTTTCAATTATTACAACCAGTTTAATCGCGCCATCCTGTTGCGCCGCCAGATAGGCTCCACCATCAAGCCGTTTATTTACGCCGTTGCCATGGAGCAGGGCATCATCACCGCAGCCACCGTGCTGCACGATGTTCCCACTATTTATAATGAATACATTCCCAAAAATTACAGCGGTCGTCATTATGGCAATGTGCTTGTGCGCGATGCGCTCAAACGCTCGATTAATGTGCTGGCAATAGACGTCCTGCACCGCACGGGCATAACGCCCATGCGTGAACAGCTGGCCGAGATTTTCCTTGCCGTCTCAGCGGGCAGCCGCAAAGAAATGTTCCCCAATGATCTAACATTGGCGCTGGGCAGTGGGAGTTTCTCGCCGCTCACGCTTGCCACTGCTTACGCGGTACTTGCCAATGAAGGCAAAAAAGTGCTGCCGCGCACTATTCGTTATATCACCGATAATAACGGTACGATGATTAAAAATTATGAAACCGATTATTTAAACGAAGCCAGCACTCAGCTTATTTCACGTGAGACTGCGTTCATCATTGCGAATATCATCCGCGGCGTTTTTACTCCCGGCGGTACAGCGTTCATTCCCCAGCTTGTTGCAGAATTCAATCACGCGCGCAAATCTTTCGGCAAGACCGGCACCACGTCTAATTGGACGGATGCCTGGTTTGCCGGCGCCAATAAAACACTGGCTGCAGTTGTGTGGCTGGGTTATGATGACAATCGTTCACTTGGGCGCAACCGCACAGGCGGGATTGTTGCAGCGCCTGTATGGCTGCGCTTCCAGCGCGACGTGCTCAATGATGCCGATGTTACTGAGCTCAGCCCGCCGCAAGGCGTGATCAAACAAAAAATTTGTAAACAACTTGGAACGCTTGCCGGTCCCTACACTCCTGCGCGCGATACATACGAAGAATATTTCACCATTGAGACCACGCCCACGGACATTTGCAACTACTCCAGGCAGAAATTGGAAGCCAGCAGTTCTTTCACCACGTTTAACAATCCCGCTAATAAAGCCGCCAGCCAGCTGCTCTTACAGGAGCTCAAAGCTGCGGCGTCAGGCGATTAATATCCAGACGCTTAAAAAATTCTACCAGCTGTTGTTGTGCGGCACGCGCTGTCGCCAGCTCACTTTCCAATTCACAATGACGCTGAGCTGCTGCTGCTGTGTCCGTAAGCGTGTTATATCCCGTCAGCGCACCCTTGTTTGTTGTTCAAAGTAGCGTAGCGCAATTGCTCACCTGCCCACAATCACCAGCGGCAACTTCGCAAGCTCCGCTACGTGAATGCCATAAGATTTCTCGGCGATGCCAGCCACCACACATTGCAAAAACGATAACTCCGTCTCCGTTTCCTTGATCGTCAATTTATAATTTTCAACGCCCGTAAATTCCACCAGCTGTTGTTATGCGACACGCGCTGTCGCCAGCTCACTTTCCAATTCACAATGGGCTATTGCTGTTGTATCCGTCAGCGTACGCGCCCTTGTTTGTTGTTCAAAGTAGCGTAGCACAATTGCTCACCTGCCCGCACAATCACCAGCGGCAGCAACTTCGCAAGCTCCGCTACGTGAATGTCCTAAGATTTCTCGGCGATGCCAGCCACCACACATTGCAAAAACGATAACTCCGTTTCCTTGATCGTCAATTTATAATTTTCAACGCCCGTAAATTCCACCAGCTGTTGTTATGCGACACGCGCTGTCGCCAGCTCACTTTCCAATTCATAATGACGCTGAGCTGCTGCTGTTGTGTCCGTCAGCGTACTATGTTCCGTCAGCGCGCCCTGTTGTTCAAAGTAGCGTAGCGCAATTGCTCACCTGCCTGCACAATCACCAGCGGCAGCAATCTCGCAAGCTCCGCTACGTGAATACCCTAAGACTTATCAGCAGTGCCAGCCACCACACATTGCAAAAACGATAACTCCGTTTCCTTGATCGTCAATTTATAATTTTCAACGCCCGTAAATTCCACCAGCTGTTGTTGTGCGACACGCGCTGTCGCCAGCTCACTTTCCAATTCATAATGAGCTGCTGCTGCTGCTGTTGTGTCCGTCAGCGTACTGTGTTCCGTCAGCGCGCCCTTGTTTGTTGTTCAAAGTAGCGTAGCGCAATTGCTCACCTGCCTGCGCAATCACCAGCGGCAACTTCGTAAGCTCCGCTACGGAATGCCATAAGATTTCTCGGCGATGCCAGCCACCACACATTGCAAAAACGATAACTCCGTTTCCTTGATCGTCAATTTATAATTTTCAACGCCCGTAAATTCCACCAGCTGTTGTTGTGCGACACGCGCTGTCGCCAGCTCACTTTCCAATTCACAAAGCGTGCTGTGTCACGTGCCCGCACAATACTTCTTCAATCAACGTAGCACGCGCTGTCGCCAGCTCACTTTCCAATTCACAATGAGCTATTTGCTCACACTGCCATAAGACTTCCGCAATGCCAGCCACCACACATTGCAAAAAACGTTTCCTTGATCGTCAATTTATAATTTTCAACGCCCGTAAATTCCACCAGCGGCAGCAACAACAGCTAGTACTGCGCAGTAAGTGAAAGACCCTTGTTTTAGTTATTCAGACGGTGTTTGGGGTTTGTTTGCTGTGAGTGTCTGTTTTAATTGCTGCAAGTGCGTCAATGCCGCAAGCGGTGTCAGGCGATCAATATCCAAACGCTTTAAAAATTCCACCAGCTGTTGTTGTGCGGCACGCGCTTCCACCAGCTCACTTTCCAATTCATGCTGAGCTGCTGCTGCTGTTGTGTCCGTCAGCGTACTGTGTTCCGTCAGCGCCCCCTGTTGTTCAAAGTAGCGCAATTGCTCACGTGCCCGCACAATCACCGACGGCGGCAACTTCGCAAGCTCCGCTACGTGAATACCATAAGACTTATCAGCGGTGCCAGCCACCACACGCCGTAAAAACAATAACCCCGTCTCTGTTTCCTTAATCGTCAATTTATAATTTTCAACGCCGCTAAGTTCCGCCAGCTGTGTCAATTCATGATAATGCGTGGCAAAGAGCGTGTACGGACAAGCGGTCCCCAAACGCGCCAAATGTTCTAAGACACTCCAGGCAATGGCAAGTCCATCGTAAGTGCTGGTGCCGCGGCCAATTTCATCCATGATCACAAGGCTGCGGCTAGTGGCATTGGCAAGGATATTGGCGGTTTCGTGCATTTCCACGAGGAAGGTTGATTCGCCTTTCACCAGTTTATCGCCTGTGCCAATGCGCGTAAAAATGCGATCGAATACGGGCAGCTGCAGCTGCTCAGCTGGGACAAAACTTCCCAGCTGAGCCATCAACGCTATTAATGCCGTCTGGCGTAAAAATGTCGACTTGCCCGCCATATTGGGACCTGTGAGAATATGCAAAATGCTATGCTGTTTGTCCATGGTGAGTGAATTTTTAATAAAGGGTTCGTTTTGCTGCAAACGCTCAATCACCGGGTGGCGTCCATTTTTGTACAAAAACGAAGTATTTTCACAAAAAACAGGGCGCACGTATTTTTGGACGATTGCCAACTGAGCAAAGGTGCTGTAAACATCCAAATAGGCAACAGCTGCTGCTACCTGCTGCAAAATATCCAGTTGTGCGCGTAAAAATTCCACCAGCTGCTGATAAAGTGCCTTTTCCAGTTCCACCAGCTCCGTCATGTTTTCACGGACGCGCTTCTCCAATGTCAGCAGTTCCGTTGTCGCAAAACGTCCCGCTCCCACTAATGTTTGTTTACGCTGAAAATACTCAGGCACAGCAGACAACTGCGACTTATTCACTTCAAAAAAATACCCTAGGTTGTCCGTATATTTGAGTTTCAATGTGGCAATACCGGTCTTGGTTTTCTCTTGTACCAAAAGCTCAGCCAGCTGCGTCAGAAATTGCCGTTTGGTCGCATACAGTTCAGCCAGCCGCGGCGTTGCCGTCTCCTGCATAACGCCGCCCTCGGCAAAATCATTTTGCGGCTCATTAACAAGTTCGCGCTCCAATTTCTCTGCCAACTCACGCAGCAGCTGTGCAGCGGTGGCAAAAGACGGCTCAGCAGGATCCTTGCGGCTGCGCAGCAGCTGGTTTAAGCCCGCAAAACCCTCGCCCTGCCAAAAAAACTGTGCGTCGTACAGGAAGGGCTGTTCAGTGGCAGCTGCAGGCTGTGCCGCTGCCGTGTCAAGCGCCACTGCATCCGCGTCTGTAAAGTACTGGAAGCTCGCTGCAATGGCAAACAAGGTCCGCGTCAACGCGCGCAGTTCTTTTGGTAAACATTTACCCATGCCAATCCGCCCCGCCAAACGCTCCATATCCTGCAGCTCTGCCAGCTGTTTACGCAATGCGTTTAAAAATGTTGGACGCCGGTAAAACCACTCTACCCTGTCCAGCCGCGCAACCAAAGTCTGTTCCTGTGCCAGCGGTCGCTGCAAAAAGCGCCGCAACAAACGTCCGCCCATCGCCGTTTGCGTTTCATCCAATGTGGCAAGCAAGGTATGTGCGGAGCTGTCATCGTATTGGTTGCGCAGGAGTTCAAGGTTTTTTATGGTGGCTGCATCCAGCTCTAACGTATCCTGTTGCCGCAGCAGCTGGGGACGGCGTAAATGCTGCAGCACGCGATGCTGCTCCTTGCCAACATAACGCAAGAGCGGCGCTAAGATACACACATAACTGGCATAAGCCGTGGCTGTGGCGGATTGCGCGGCGGCTGTGTTGCCGCGGCGCGCCTGCTGCATGGCGGCAGGCGGCAAATTCCAAGCCGCACGCAGCTCTTTTGTAAAAGCTGCCGCCGAGCTAAGACCGTACAGTTTGGCAAGCTCCGCTTCTACCTGAGCCAGCTCTGAATTCTCCGGCAGCGCGGAATCAAAAACACTGAGCAGCAGAGTTTTTGTCCGTTCACGGACATGTTCGGGGACCGAAGATAACATCACCCGGTTACTGAAAAGCGCCTCACGCACGCCCAATGCCAGGACGCGCTCAGCAATCAAACGTTCATTGCTGCTGCCCCAATCCTGCACCTCCACCTCGCCCGTTGAAACGTCCACCACAGCCGCTATCCAGCGCGGCAGCGCAAACAAGGTTTCCGTCTCCATGCTCAGCGCTAAGAGATAATTGTTTTCCTTCGCCGCCAAAGTACGCCATTCACTGGCAGTCCCCGGCGTCAAGACTTCCGTCACCTCACGCGCCACCAGTTTGACATGCTCCTGTGCCGGCTCGGTCTGGTCCACCACGGCTACTTTTTTACCCTGGGCAATAAGCCGCGCCGTATAAACATGCAGCTGATGATGCGGCATGCCGCACATGGGCATACTGCCGCGCCGTGTCAATGTCAGCGACAACAACTTCGCCCCTTCAATTGCATCGTCTAAAAACAACTCGTAAAAATCGCCCAAGCGAAAAAATACAAATTTGTCTTGATGGACGCGTTTGAGCTCGTGATACTGCTGCATCATCGGCGTCAACTTCTTTTCCTGAGCCGTTCCTGCTGCTGTTGAGCGGTGATTATTATCTGTCATGACGACCACACCAAATCATAAGATAATTAACAAATACTCCCATCAAACAACACTTATTCAACATTTTCATAATTTCATGGTAAAGCAGCAATAGGCTAAACTGTAAATCATTATTAGAACTCTTGGATAAGCTTAGCATAAAAGAAAATTTATTTTAGAATATATTTAAAAAATAAGCTTTTCTAAAGGAGCTTGTTGCCCACATTGTAATCAGTTGCCCACACTGTAATCAGTTGCCCACACTGTAATCAATTGCCCACACTGTAATCATATTGTGTTCATACAAATAATAGCTTAGTTTAGAACGACTCAGTCTAATAAACTGGAAGCTTTTGTTACAGTTGTTTTTTTATTTATAAGCCCATACATAAGTTCGTAGTGGCGAGGAATAACCTTCCACGGTCTGCTGCTGCCCTGCCCTAAGTCCCTCAGGAAACGATGGTCCGGGCGCCCAGGGTGTCTGTCGCTGCTCGGTCACCTCCAGTTTGCCTGTATAAATGGTTTCCATGCGCGTAAAACCCGTGCGCCGCAACCAGGCATAAAGCGCGGCAGGTGTCGGCAGAAACCAAAACCCGCGTTTACCGCCATAACGCTGCTCAGGGACCAAAATAAGCGGCTGTTGCGACTGAGTGCCGGCGTTCTCCGTTATGCCCTGGCAATCAATCAACACACGCCCGCCTGTCCGCAACGCCCCATGCACCAACCGCAAGATCCCGAGCGGATCGCGATGATGGTATAAAATGCCAAGCAGTAAAATAACGTCAGCGGTCTGCTGCAAATACGCAAGCGCGGCATAACCCGCTGTCACCAGTTCCTGCCGCAGCAATGCCGCCGCCTGCGCGCCGCGCGCCAAACACACACGCAATAAATCATACTGTGCCGCATAGTGCAGTGTCGGTTCCAATCCCAGTACCCAGGCAGGTTGTGCCGGGAGCAGGCGCAACATAAAATAACCATTGTTCGCGCCAATGTCAATCACGCGTTTACCGGCAACCGCCGCCAGTAACGTAGGCGCCATACGCGTCCATTTCAAGTGGCTCTGCCATTCACTAACAATAAACGTTCCCCAAATACAATAAGGGCCCTTGCGCCAGGGTATCAACATTTTCAACAAGGCGCGCAACCGCCGCTGCCAGGGCCTACGCGCGTGCATGGTTGTACTTGCTGTGCCAAGCTCTAAAACAGTATCCGTAACGTTTAAGCTGGCTGCAGGCATTTCCGTCAGTAAATTTTCCAATGCAGCGTACAGGCGTTTAGTGCCGCCTGCGTGTTTCCATTCATGCGTTGCTGCGGCTTCATAAAAATGATAACGCGCCCGCCCCAACACGTCTGCCAGCTCAGCACCGGCAGTCCTGACCTTTGCTCCCGAATAAACAGCAGCCAACCGCTTATAAAACACCGCTCGCACTACAACCCTCGCTCACTCTTCTTTCTGCAATATCAGAACCGCCGCAATACTGTAATGACTGAATAATCATTTAACAATGACTCAGTAATAAAAATCATCGCCAAGGCCCAGTTTATTGGCTGTGCCTAAGCTTAATTTCGCTTAGTTTCGCTTGATTTCAAGCAGCTTTACGCGCCAGCAGTGTCGTAAAATTATACCATTTAAACAAGATGACAGGCGCTGAGAACCCCGTTGCCGTTAAAAGTTTGTACAATGCAGCCAGTCGCAATGGTATCAGGACATTTTCTAAAGCTTTGCGTTTACGGGCAATTTCCAACTCAGCATAACCGCGCCTGCGTTTAAAGCTCTCATACTGCTGGTGGAAAAGCAGTGCTTCATCCTCCGTTGCCGCAAGAATTTTTTCACTTAATAAGATGACCCCGCCCGGTGCCAGCGCGTCATAAATTTGCTGCAACAATGCCGCACGTCCGGCGACTGGAATAAATTGCAAGGTGTATTGCAGCACGACCGCTGCCACGGCAAGCTCAACAGGAGCTGCGTTCATAAAGTCCACTACTGCAGCCGTTTCAAAGCTGATGTTAAGGCTGCATTGTGCTGCCAATGCTGTCAGTGGTTTGGCAGCTGCCCGTGCGCGCTTTGTCATCGCCTCCGCCTGATCCACTCCCACTAACTGTACAGCGCGCTGCCTGCTGTTGCTGTTGCTGCTGCTTCCATTGGCACCAACAGCCAAATTTCCTAAGTCCCGTGGACAGCTCTCCATGTAAACCTTTGCCAGCGCACAAAGGAAGTTACCGGTTGATGAACCCAAATCATAAACCGCTAATGGTTGGGCTTGTTCAGCAGGCAACAATAACCGCTTATGCAGCTCAGCTGTTACAACATCCACTGTCAGCTGCAGCACCTCTTCATAAAAAGGCACAGAACGTGTTAACATATTGTTAAATACAGCGGCTACGTCCTCATTGAACTGGAAGCTGCCTGCTGTGGGCTCACGCGTTTTAAAAAGTTCGTCTTTCAGGTCTGTCACTTTGCAACTTGCCAATTTACTAATTCACCAACTTATGGCAGCTCAGTTGTGGTTGTAAGTATCGCGCAAAAACATGGTACTCAGTTTGCTATACGGCATAAAAACATGCTGCGGCGTGCTAAACAATGAAAGCACGGTCACGGTGCCATTTTCGCCTGCCAGGACCACTTCCAAGCTGCCATCGCCTGTAAGTTCCGCTACAGCCGGTGTAGCGGTTACTGCGTAACCTAAGGCAAGCGGCGGCAGCAATTCCACGCCTGTACGGCCATCAAGCAAAAAAAGTTCACCTTGGCGGGAAACGATTAAAACATCGCTGATGCCATCCAAATTAAAATCGGCAACCACCGGTGAGGCAATAAAATTGGCTTTCGGCTGCCGCGTCAAGGTCTTCACCACACAGGCTATATCCGTTTCAGCGTCCGCTGCTGTGCCCGTGCGCTCCTGCATGGAAATGGTATAAAAATCACCATTCACGGAAATAGCCAGCAGCTGGACAGGCGAAGCAGCTGCATAAAACACGCCTTTTGTCAAAGCACTCACAAAAGTTCCCTTGAGGTTAAAACTGCAATGCTGCAATCCTCCCTGCACAGCAATAACAGCGCCTTTGCCGCGTTCTGTCACAAGCGCCAGTTCCAAACCCAAAGCTGCGGGAATAAAGTCACCGGCAGTCATGGCACTGCGCACGCCATCTTCAAAGCCGTACAGCCGTGCAACTTCATTGGTCACTTGCAATGTCCATAACGGTGCGCCTGTTATTGCGGTCAAAGCAACAATGCGCCCGCGCGTGCCGGCAGCCACCACCATGCCCGCAGCAGCGGCAGCAGTTCCCTCTGCTGTCAAGTGCTGCGGCAAAAACAATACGAGCGGCGCAAAAATGCCCTCAGGATTGCGAAAGCTTGTTGCATTGGTCCAAAAACTTCGTCCGTACAAACTTTCATACGCGGCGACCACACCAGCAGCATCCGCCATAAAGAGCAAGTGGCGCGCTCCTTGCAATGTGGTCACTTTGCCATAAGCAGGTTTGCCAAACACTTCCAGCGTTAATTGTTCTGCTGCACGTGAACGATAAAGATAATCGCCTTCCGCCCGTCCCGCAGTCACCGCCAGTGCGTAAAATTGCCCCGTTTCTGTAACAATAAAGGGTTCCAACAGCGTTTGGGCAGAATCGGCTTCTGCGGCTCTGGTTAAGACATTGATGGGGAGCGGCGATGCCACGGCACGTTCGCCAATCGCCAATTCATAAAACAATGTACCGGTAGCCCCGGTAAACGCGTACACCGCTCCCAGTGCATTGGCAATGAGGATATCCGCGCCCTGTTGTGCGTTCAAATCAAGCAGCAGCGGCGATGCCAAAATTTGCCCGTACGTATCCAATTCGTAAAGCCGCTGCCAGTAAAACGCAGTTACGGGGCCCGCACCTGCGCGTGCTGCCTGCACTGATGTGACCGGCTCAGCGTCCGCCTTGTACTCAGTTCCACCCCGCCAAAATAGGGCAATGATGACTAAACAGAGCAGCACTGCCACAGCAGCACCAATCATACTAATTATCCCTATTGCATTGTAACGTGCGGGCAGCTGCCGCGCGCGCCGCAAGCGCTTTAACAGCCTGAGGCGACACCACCAAAGGCGCCATTTCAGTTGCGTAAACACCATTCAGGTTCACTCCATAAAGTACAGGCGCTAAGTGATCACCAGCGCACAACAAATCAAAGTTTAAACCTAAAATTGTATCATTAAACCGCTTGTTGTTTAACCGCCAGTTCCTCTTACTGACACCGCTGCTCAGCAAGGGGACGTAAAAAAGGCGGGGGCGGGGTGCAAATAGACCCTGCACCCCGCCCCCGCCTGCTGCCAACAAAACCAGCACGGACAGCTTTAATCGATTAGTTGATTAGTCAATCACAATTTTCTTGCGTTCGTTTTCAATAACCTCTGCTTTTTTAGGCAAAGTAATCGAAAATATGCCATTCTCAGCACGTGCGCTAATTTTAACTGCGTCAATGTCTTCAAATGACCAGCTGCGCGTAAAATTGCCATAATCGCTTTCTACACGCATGTAGTAATCATCCGTGACCTTGTGTTTCAGCTCACGTTTGCCTTTTACTGTAAGAACTTTGTCTTTGTAGGAAATTTCAACATCGTTCTTATGAACAGCGGGCAATTCCAGCTCAAGCAAGTAAGCTTTGTCTTGTTCAACAATATTGGTTATAAACTGCCAATACCGCACAGGCGGCGGCGGGGTGCCGATGGCACCCCGCCGCCAACAAAACCAGCACGGACAGCTTTAATCGATTAGTCGACTAGTCAATCGCAATTTTCTTGCGTGCGCTTTCAATAACCTCTGCTTTTTTAGGCAAGGTAATCGAAAATATGCCATTTTCAGCACGTGCGCTAATTTTAACTGCGTCAATGTCTTCAAATGACCAGCTGCGCGTAAAATTGCCATAATAGCTTTCTACACGCATATAGTAATCATCCGTGACCTTGTGTTTCAGCTCACGTTTGCCTTTTACTGTAAGAACTTTGTCTTTGTAGGAAATTTCAACATCGTTTTTACGGACAGCGGGCAATTCCAATTCAAGCAAGTAAGCTTTGTCTTGTTCAACAATATTGGTTATAAACTGCCAATACCGCACAGGCGGCGGCGGGGTGCCGATGGCACCCCGCCGCCAACAAAACCAGCACGGACAGCTTTAATCGATTAGTCGACTAGTCAATCGCAATTTTCTTGCGTGCGCTTTCAATGACCTCTGCTTTTTTAGGCAAGGTAATCGAAAATATGCCATTCTCAGCACGTGCGCTAATTTTAACTGCGTCAATATCTTCAAATGACCAGCTGCGTGTAAAATTGCCATAATGGCTTTCTACACGCATGTAGTAATCATCCGTGACCTTGTGTTTCAGCTCACGTTTGCCTTTCACTGTAAGAACTTTGTCTTTGTAGGAAATTTCAACATCGTTCTTATGAACAGCGGGCAATTCCAGCTCAAGCAAGTAAGCTTTATCTTGTTCAACAATATTGGCACGCGGCACAAAAGCCGCGTCCTGTTCATCAACGGTGTCCCGTAAGGAATTTTCCAATTGACGAACAGTACGTCCAAATATGTCAAGGGTTCTGGTGGGGTAAAAAGGTGTTAGTAGTGTCATGGTACTCTCTCTTGTAAAATACTTGTTATAAACTGCCAATACCGCACAGGTGGCGGCGGGGTGCCGATGGCACCCCGCCGCCAACAAAACCAGCACGGACAGCTTTAATCGATTAGTCGATTAATTGACTAGTCAATCGCAATTTTCTTGCGTTCGCTTTCAATGACCTCTGCTTTTTTAGGCAAGGTAATGGAAAATATGCCATTTTCAGCACGTGCGCTAATTTTAACTGCGTCAATATCTTCAAATGACCAGCTGCGTGTAAAATTGCCATAATGGCTTTCTACACGCATGTAGTAATCATCCGTGACCTTGTGTTTCAGCTCACGTTTGCCTTTTACTGTAAGAACTTTGTCTTTGTAGGAAATTTCAACATCGTTCTTATGAACAGCGGGCAATTCCAGCTCAAGCAAGTAAGCTTTATCTTGTTCAACAATATTGGCACGCGGTACAAAAGCCGTGTCCTGTTCATCAACGGTGTCCCGTAAGGAATTTTCCAATTGACGAACAGTACGTCCAAATATGTCAAGGGTTCTGGTGGGGTAAAAAGGTGTTAGTAGTGTCATGGTACTCTCTCCTGTAAAATAATTATGTTTCATTCAGCTACCGAAGCTCTGTGTTTCGTCACTAGTAGTATCAAAAAGCGTGCCAAGTTTGCTTGCGGCATAAATTTCCAGTGCCATAAAAAGCAGCCAATTCCAGCTTAGTGTGCAAGCTCAGCGTGAAAAATTGGGTATGGCAGGTTGTTCCAGCTGAACCAAATTTTACGCGCGGCATGGTGCCTGTGGATAAAAATCACACAATCACAGCTTATGCGCCGCAAATCCTGTATCCAAATGCTGCAAATGCCCTAAAGACCTTTGTCTCAGATCAAGAAATTAATGGTATGATTGAAGCCAACTATTCATGGCACGAACCTCCACAATTTTAGCAGAACGCCCTACGCGTAAACAGCCCGCACAAACAATGGCAGCTGGCTGGCGGATGTTATTAGCTCAATTTAAGCGCGATCAAGCTGTGCAAGCTGCATTGCAGGAGTTTACAGCACTGAGCGCCGCGCCGCGCCAGCCCATTGTCATCAGCGGTTTGTCCGGTTTTGCCAGTGTGCTATTTCTGCGCGTGCTGGCAGAAACGCTTTCGCTACCCAGCAGCAGCAGCAACCGTCATATCATCTTGGTACTCAACCCTACGCAAGCAGAAAGTGAAACGTGTTACCAGGAACTCAGCCAAGTACAAACAGCGTTGCATTCAGCTCAGCCAACCAGCACCCGCTCCATTGTGAACGCCTGGTACCCGCTCAGCACGTCCATGGCGGCAGCCCCTCAGCAGCAGGCCACTTTTCACAATTCGCAAGAACGCCTGCAGCAGTACCATCGCGCACGCAGTGAATTTTTATTAACGGCAGACCGGCAAAACAACACGGCTGAGGTTATCATTGTGAGCGCGGTGGAAGCGGCACTTAACAACACAGCGGAAAACAGCCCAACCAGTCCAGTGCCTCCTAAGTTGACGCCTGCTAAACAACCTAAACAACAGCCGCCCCAGCAGCTATTATTGGAACAGGGCGCCTGTTATGAACGCGATGCGCTGCTAAGCCAGTTATCCACTTGGGGCTACACACGACAAACAGATGTTCATGCTCCCGGTGAAATGGCACAGCGCGGCGAGCTGGTGGAGTTGTTTGCGCCCAGTTGCGAGCGGCCTGTGTGCCTCTATTTTTTCGGCGATGAACTGGAACGTATTCAGCTGCTCGCGGCACCAACAACACCAACAACAACAACAACAACAACTTCTGCAGCAATACATTCAGGCAGCGCGGCACGCGCCCAAACTTCGCACCCAGCAGCGGCACCCGTCACCTTAAAACGCGTCATCATCACACCTTTTATAACCGCAGACAGTCCTGCTGCCGCGCCGCTGGCTCAGCGCATTTTACCCACACAGGGAACGCAAATTTGGTCATTGTCCTTTAGCGAGCTGGCGCAACCGCTAACAGCGGCAAAAACCGTAAAGCTAGCCATAGCCCCCGCACAGCACTTTCATCAAAAGCTGCAGCAGTTTACAAACATTGTTGCCCGTGAGCTGGCAGGCGGGCGCCATGTTTATATTTTTGCAGCCAATCCACTGCTCAGTAAAAGCATTCATCAATTATTAGACAAATTTCCTGTACAGCAGCTGCCGGGTGAAAACAATCCATCGGAGGTGCCAGCAGCAGCGCAGCAGCCCACTGCCCAACAACAGCCCGGCATCACACTGATCACAAGTTCCTTCACGCCCACAAGCGGCTTTATGAGCAGCTATTGCAGTCTCTTCACCAGCAATGAAATTTTCGGCAAACGTTTATTGCGGCGCAGCGCCACCGCTTCAACGGCACCGCAGAATTTTTGGGAAACGTTTCTTGCTTTGGAAGAAGACGATTACATTGTGCATATCCACCACGGCATCGGCATCTACCGCGGCATTGAACAGATCAAAATTGACGATCGTGAAAAAGCTTATTTAAAATTAGAATATCGCGACAGTGCTAAGCTGTTTGTTCCCATTGAACAGCTGCAGCTCGTGCAAAAATACATTGGCGACCGCAGCCAAGTGCGTATGTCCGCCCTTGGCAAAGCACAATGGCAGCAGACTAAAACCCGTTCGCAAAAAACTGCCGCTGGTATGGCTAAAAAGCTGCTTACCCTTTACAGCCAGCGGCAAGCGCTGCGCGTCAGTCCGCTTGCCGAAGAAACTTATTTTCAGGAACAGTTTGAGCTTGCCTTTCCTTATACAGAAAGTCCTGCGCAGCTGCAAGCCTGCGAAGAGGTCAAAGCTGATCTGGCGCAGGCCAGGCCCATGGACCGCTTGCTCTGTGCCGATGTGGGGTATGGAAAAACAGAAGTGGCCTTGCGCGGCATTTTTAAGGTGGCAATGGCAGGACGGCAATGTCTCTTTCTTGTGCCCACCACACTGCTGAGCATTCAGCATTTTCAGACGTTCACGCAAAGATTTGCCAATACGCCGCTTAGCTGTGCTATTTTAAATCGCTTCACAAACAAACAAGAAGAAATAGACATTCTCCGCAAACTTAAAAGCGGCGCGCTCAGTGTCTTGATTGCCACACATAAAGCATTGCATAAAAAAGTTAAATTCCAGCGGCTTGCCTTCCTGATCATTGACGAAGAACAAAAATTTGGTGTGGCGCAAAAAGAAGTCTTGCGTAAAACCTATCCCGCCGTGCATACGCTCAGTCTTTCAGCCACGCCCATTCCGCGCACATTGCATCTGGCGCTTTCTTCGCTGCGTGACCTGTCATTTATTAATACGCCCATTGCTGGGCGTCTGCCGGTGCAGACTGCTGTTATGGAGACTAATATTGCTGTTATCCAAACAGCCGTGGCGCGTGAGCGTGCGCGCGGCGGGCAATGTTATGTGATTTACAATCGCGTGCAAACACTGGACAGTTTTGCCGCCCGCCTTAAAACGCTCATCCCCAATGCTTCCATCCTCAGCATCCACGCCCAGCTGCCGCAAACTGAAATAGAAACGCGTTTTCTGGCGTTTAACAGGGGAGCATACGACGTGTTAGTGGCGACCAGCATTATTGATGCGGGCTTGGATATCCCGCGTGTGAATACGCTTTTTGTCATTGATGCGCAGCGTTTTGGCTTGGCACAGCTGTACCAGCTGAAGGGGCGCGTTGGGCGCAGTGCTGCAGCTGCTTATGCCTACTTTTTTTATCCTGCGCAAACGTCGTTAGCGCCTGCTGCGCGGGAGCGTTTGAGCTGTCTGACGCGTTACACGGAACTGGGCGCTGGTTATCAAATAGCGGTCAAAGATCTGGAACTGCGCGGCGCCGGCAATCTGCTGGGCATTGAACAAGCTGGCATGTTGGCAAGCGTTGGGCTTGAACTGTTTTCCAAGCTGCTGCAAGAAGCGCTGCATCAGCTTAAACACGGAAAAAACGCTGTGCCCATTTATTATGAACCGCTGATTGAGCTTTCTTACAAGGGGTTTATTTCGGATGCCATTGCGCCTGGGCATGCGCGCAAGGCCGGTCTTTACCGTGATATTATCACCGCCAAAAGTCTGCGTGCGCTCAGTGGCGTGCGCACAAAGCTGCAAAATGAACACGGCGCGCTGCCGCTTGAATTGGAAAATCTTTTCAAGCTCAGCGCGTTCAAGTTGTTTGCCAAACGCGTTTATGTGAAAACGATTATTGAAAAAAACGAGCATGTGGACATTGAATTCTTAGAAGTTGCGAAGCTTAATCACCAGGCACTGCATCTGTTTATCCGTGAGCGGCGCGTGACGGTGCTTCAGGAACGCGCTGAGCCTGCAGCTGAAAAACCCATCAACACTGAAGCCACCATGGGCAAACAAGTACCCGCCGCTTTGGCCCAGCTGCAAACAGCTCTAAAAAACACAGGCAGCACACCCCCCATGGCAGACCATGAAAACGCCAATAAAAAACCAACTGAAACCAAACTCCGTTATGATCTCAGGCCCCATAAAATGGATTTTCGACCCGTTCCGCTCCAGCAGAAGTTAAAACTGCTGCAAGACCTGATCACCACACTGACAAGCTGATGAACGCACCCATAAAGCAGCACCCCACAGCGCACAAGCGCAAACCCATTATCGTCCACGGGCACCCACGCGCCGTCACCATGCTGCAAAACATGTTACGGCAAAACAACCTTCATCATGCGTTATTTTTAAGCGGCCCTGCCCAAATAGGCAAATCCACCACTGTGCAAGCATTGTTGCACACACTTTACTGTGAAAGTCCGCTGCCTGCTGCCGAAGGTGCGTTCAGCGCCTGTTTTGAATGCGCTGCCTGTTTAAGACTGCAAAAACATCAACATCCTGCGGTGCTGAGCATTTCCTTAGATGATCGCCTTCCCGTCATCCACAGCTGTCAAACACTGTTATCACGTTATGTGAACGCTGAGCCCAGCTCACAAGTTCCGGCAACGTTAGTACAATTATTACTCAGCGAATGTTATCGTCTCATTGCGCGGCACAGTCAGGGTCGGCTGAGTCTGCTCAAACGCAAAAAAGTCAGCTACCCAGGCGGGGTTGTGCTCAGTGTTAAGGAACGTGAAGCAGAATTGCATCAGCTTTACAACCTGCTTGCTGCTTTCACGGAAAACAAACAATTGTCACCGCTGCTTACTTCGGCAGCATTGGCCACCCTGCGTACAGTGCAAAATTCCATTGATCGCACCCTGCTCAGCAAAGAAAGCATTGACAGTTTACTTGCCTGGACCACACAAAGCGTTGTGAACAGGCACAGCACTAAAACGCTTATTATCAAGGGCATTGAAAAAATTCATTACAGTGTTATTGGCAAATTCCTTAAAAGCTTAGAAGATCCACCCCCGCAAACACGTTTCATCCTCATCACAGAAAATCCAGCGATGGTCACGGGCACAGTCCTTGCGCCCTTGGCCAGCCGCTGTTTCAAGGTGAATTTTCTCCCACTAAGCGGAGCAGCCACAGCCGCTATTCTGAAAACAACGTTTCACGTTCAGTTGCCTGCGGTGCCCTCGCTGACAAATTTTCTGGCTGCTCCTGCAGTGGCAGCCGGCAGCCGCGACGACCGCAAGCTGGCATTTGCCTTGCTCTCAGCGGCTAAGACCAAGCTCTCCTACTTGCATTATTTAGCGCGCACCCGTCCGCAGGAAAACGAACTTCTGCTCACAGACTTGAAAGCTGCGTTGCAACACTATCTGGAGCATTATTTCATCACAACAACATCCGCCGCCCAAACGCCTGCGCCCGCCAATCCTGGCACACAAAAGCTGGTACGCGTCATGCGCGCAGTTCCTTTTTCATTCAGAAAGTGCCTTACTTTCAACGCGACATTAAATCATTGCGAGCGTCTGAAAAACATGGGCATACTCAGTGGAGATGCCCTGATCACACGTTTAAGCTTATTTATCAGGGAAAATTGCTAAAAAATTCACAGTCTAAAAACTATATTCCGTTTTATAATTTAATCGTTGCAGCCCGCTTAATACAATGAAAAACCATATGTTGCGCGGCAAAGCTGGCAATCATAAAAAAACCTTAAAAAAATTATAAATTTTATTGAAAATTCAGGCTATAATACTGCTACAATGTTATTTCTCGCACATGTTATTGATTTGCAGCTTAAAAACAGCCGTGCAAAAATAATATGGGATTTTATTTAATATAGCAGTTGGCAAAACAATTTAATAATTGCAAAATGGATAATGGCGTTCCGCTGTGTCGCTTAAAAGGATTTCACTTCTCATGAACATTCAATTTTCTTCTTTCAGTGCTTTTGTTCAATGGGCACCTATACGTTTACGGCATTTTATTGTCTTTTCAAGTGTTATTTTTTGTCTACTGACATCGGCAGCGCTTCACGCGCAGGAAGGAGCTGCTGACACAGCAGAAAGCTCTAAAAATAATATTTATTCCAATTCTTACGAAGCAGGTTTATTGAATGACGACTTAGGCGAGATTATTCTCCGTTACGAAGTGTTTGCGCCTAAGTTTCCGGAGTTGGAAGAAACGTTCCGTGATGCGGACAAACGTTATTTTGAGCAAATTTTAAAAACACTTGACCAAGTTAAAGCTGAGCTCAGCAGCACTTATATCACTTTGGCTGATAAAAAGCAGCGGCTTGACTCTCTGGCTATCTTGCGGGGGCGTTATTTCTACCGTGCGGATACGCTGCTGACAACAAATTATTACGAAGCAACCTTGCCCACTATTCGTGCCAATTATTATTTGGTGAAAAGCTTAGGGTTTCTAAGCCAGCTAGAAGAATTGTTAGCGCGCCGTGTGGCTGCATTTCGTGCCGAGCTGGACAATGCTCAGGTGCAAAAAGTGACTTATGAGCTAAAAACGTTGCTTGGCGTGGTGCATACGCTAAGCGGCAGCACCAACAATCTCTTTCAAGCGGCTGCGCACTTTGAGTATGTGCTGGGGCAAAACGATGAAAATATTGTTTTTATCAGCGAACAAAAAGAGCGACAGCTTGCTTATTACTACTTGGCGGGCATTTACGATCGTCTTTACCATAAAGTCAAATACGATGATGATATTCTTAGTCGTACGCTGATTCGTAAAAAACTCTTTTATCTGTGGAATCTTGTGGAGCTTAATCATGACGATAACAAGGACTTAAAAGACATTAAGTTATCAGATCTGGCTGAGCGTTATATCAAGATCATGGATGTTAAGGGCATCAATTTCAAGAATTTATATGCACCTTATGTTGACAAACTTGTTGGGCAGTTTCAAACAGTTGAAGAAACGGTTGAACTTGCGCCTGTCAATCAGCTCTCCGGTGCACGTGCCCAAGAAGAAGACAGCGAAGCCAACTCCGCCCCCCCCCAGTAAGTATTAACCTAACCTAGCCCACAAAAACACCTGCATTCCAGTGCCAGGGTGTTGGGACAGTGCGTTAACGCGGGCGCTGACGATGCGGCTTTAGCGAACGCAAGGGCAGCAACAAGACCCGCACAAAAGCTTCTACAATAATGCCAAAGGCAAGTTTAGAAAAGCCTTCCTGACGGTTTGTGAAGATAATGGGTTCTTCGCAGACGCGCCACCCCAGCTTGTACAAAAGCGTTTTAAGTTCAATCTGAAAACAATAGCCCTTAGCGGTAAGGGCTGAAAATTCAAGCGCCACCAGTGCCTCACGGCGATAACACACAAATCCGCTTGTCAAATCGCGTATGGGCACACGCGTGAATAACCGTGCGAATAAATTGGCGCAATAAGATAAGACCACACGACTGAATTCCCAGTTCACCACATTCACACCATGGCTATAACGCGAGCCAACGGCCACATCACAAGTTTCCGTCCGCGCCAGCAATGCCGGAATGCTCTCAGGTGCATGCGATAAATCTGCATCTAATTGCACCACCTTAGTAATGGGCAGTGCCAATATTGTCTTAAATCCAGCTTTATACGCGTCAGCCAGCCCGGTTTTTTC
>CBDFMP010000020.1:0-19256 GCA_965249715.1 Spirochaetota bacterium
CAGGGGGCAACATTGATAGATGCTAAGTTTGCGGGTGTTGATTCTTCACGTTTCGGTGAAAAGATTTTAGATGGAGACATTGATGCATTGCAATAAAACAGCTGGAAAGTAGAAAAGGTGAGGAAGCAGACTTTAACAATGTTATTTTCAGTGGTATAACAGAAAAAGCTTTCAAAGACTTTCAACCAATAAAAGGTGAAGCTGAGGAAGCAAGGGGCACTGGTTGGCTTAAATACTTTCAGCGAGAAATGCAGATAATTGAAAAAAACTTACGGGAGAACCACCTTGATAAAGCCCCCAACAATGAACCACCCGATAATATTGACAAAGAACGCACACTCAGCCGCGAACGCGCTGATGAAATAATCAAGCAGCTGAAAGAAGTGCAAGCGGAACTGGATGAGCCCAGCGACAGCTAAGACGCTGCGATGACGTGCCATACAGTAGCTAATGTGGCATTTGGTGGTATAATATAACTATTGGGGACTGATACATGACAAATAATTCTAAAGATAACGCCACACTTGAGCCATTAGAGATACTGGAAAGGTGGCTGTTGTGTTGAATAAATGGTGGCACTGGCTGCTGCAGCGATTGCGATAGCGATTGTAGCGATTGTGCTTTGTGAGGGTGCGTTTGGGAGGTGTTTTGTGGATTTATACAGATCTTAGTGCATTGTGGGATAGTGTTGGTGATGTTTGTACTGAGAATGCAACAAAACAAAAATGTGACGCTGTGCTATTGCTGAAGCACAATCGCGCACCCGCGTATACACCCGCAAATTAATCGCAGTGGGTACGGGGATTATTGCGATTGTTGGTATTTCTATCGCGGCACGGCGTGCACGGAGCGCCGATAAGAATGTTGAATTACTGGGCAAAACTCTTATTCAGCAGCGCTATGTGGACGCGGTAAAATTGATGGGGAACCGTGAGGAGAGTGTGCGCATGGGCGGTGCGTACGGGCTGTATACGTTGGCGCGGGAGCATAAAAAAGCTTACGCTGAGCATGTGTGCGATGTATTCTGTTCGCATATTCGTATTTGGACGGATAAGAAGGATTATAAAGCTAAGTATCGTGAAAAGCCGTCTATTGAGATCCAGCGGGTATTGGACTTTTTAACAAAAGAGCAGGACGGCAAGCCGCCGCCGTTTAACAGTGCTTCAATTAACCTCTCGGAAGCTTTTTTAAATGGTGCTGATTTAGAGGATGCGCGGTTAATGGGTGCTAGTTTAATGGGGCGCGGTTAATGGGTGCTAATTTAGAGGATGCGCGGTTAATGGGTGCTAATTTAAGCAGGGCGCAGTTAATGGGTGCTAATTTAATAGGGGCGCGGTTAATGGTGTGCGGGTTAATTTAATGGGTGCTATTTTAAGGTGGGCGCGGTTAATGGGTGCTGATTTAATGGGGGTACGGTTAATGGGTGCTAATTTAGAGGATGCGCGAGTTAATGGGTGCTAATTTAAGGAGGGCGTGGTTAATGGGTGCTGATTTAGGTGGGCGCGGTTAATGGGTGCTGCTTGTGACGGGGCAGATTTTTCGGGTGCCGTGGTTGCGGGCATGCAGCTGCAGGGTGCAACATTGAAAAATGCTAAGTTTGCGGGTGTTAACCTTCTTCTCCTTCCGGTGATTGGATTTTTTGGGACATTGACGCTGCAATAGAGCAGCTGGAAAAAAGAAAAGGTAAGGGAGCAGATTTTAACGGGATTGTTTTCAGTGGTATAACAGAAGAAGCTTTCAAAAACTTTCAAAAAATAAAAGGTGAAGCTGAGGAAGCAAGGGGCACTGGTTGGCTTAAATACTTTCAGCGAGAAATGCAGATAATTGAAAAAAACTTACGGGAGAACCACCTTGATAAAGCCCCCAACAATGAACCACCCGATAATATTGACAAAGAACGCACACTCAGCCGCGAACGCGCTGATGAAATAATCAACGATATGAAAAAATTGAAAGCGGAACTGGATAAGCTCCGCGGCAGCTAAGACGCGGTGGCGGCGCGTAAGTGTTCTTTTTTCGGCGGTGTACTTCGTTATTGGTGCTGAGCGATAGCCAGCATGTGAAGCTTTTTCTCTATTGGGGCGGCGCTGGTGGTACGGGTGTTGGTGCTGAGCGCATGACAAATAGCTTCAATAGCCATAAGCGAAACTGGCGCTGAAGTAGTTTCAGGGATTGTGCAGGGACGCCGCGCTAATGGCATTTACGGCGATGCCGTGCCGTACAGTAGCTATTGTGTGGGCTGGCAGCGCGCCGCCAGCTAAGAAAATAGCTGCTGAAAAATAACGGGATTAAGAAAATATTGCAGGAAAGATTCTTATGAACCTTTCCTGCAACATTGTAAGGAAGTCCCCCCCGCACAATTAACATGCGGGAGAAAATCTGTTACGGTTGATAGTTGGTGCCGGCACTGCGCTGCTGAGCGGGTGTGAGCACCGGCAGGTTTTTCAGCGCAGGATACTGTGAGTCTGTGCCGAAATCCCACACGTCAGTACTCCAGTCAGCATATATGCCGGTAGCAGTGATGGGCGTCTGCAGCTCACTGGTGGCTTTTCCCTATTACCTGCACCTGTGCCGGTGGTGTTGCCACTAATGGTGCTGTCCCAGTAGCTGTCAGAGACCGTTGTACCGCTGGGGGCTAAACCGTAAGTGGTGGTGGCATTTGTTAGCATTGCAGTCGTGTACACATTGGTCAGGTTCCCGCCACTGGCTACGCCGCCACTGAGTATACGAGTAGGAATACTATCATCGTTTGCTGTAACACTTCCCTTGAAATAACTGTCAGTGATGGTGCCGCTGGAAATGCCTGCCAGTCCGCCGATTTGACCTCCACCCGAAATGCTAGCAGCAGCAAAACAACTGCTGATGCTGTTATTATGGTCTCCTACCAGTCCACCAAGATTAAGTCCATTGGTACTGTATATGGTAGCACCGATAACAACGTTACTGCTGATGGTACCGCTGCTTCCCGTGAGCCCTATTAACCCACCTCCGACACTGCCCAGAGAAAGGTTTACATTGATCAGTGTATTATCACTGACGGTGCCGCCATTCATAACCCCCACCAGTCCGCCTACATAAGAAGCTCCAGTTATATTGGCATTTACCAATGTGCAGTTGGTGATGACCGTGCACCTGTCAATGACAGCAAAAAGTCCGAGGTATCTTCCGTCATAATTCGGACAAGTGCTGCTATTAATATTACTGATATAGAGGTTGGAAATGGTGTTTGAGTCGCAGTTCAGTGTTCCCGTGAAGCTTCTACTGGTTTGATGATCAGTAGACCTACTGGTTGAGTATTAGTGGTTTTACCGATAGGCAGAAAGCCGTTACTTCTTGCCGGTATCAGTACTCACCCAGGGTCTGCCATTGTCGCCGTCGCCCCAGGGTGCATTGGCGTTGTTCATATCCAGGTCAGCGGTGAGTTTGTAATGGAGACCACCGTAAGTGGTGTGTGAAGCGGTGTCAACATTGATTAGCCGTAGCTCATGAGGTCTAAACGCAGGTCATTATCAATGATGTAGGCGTTGTCATCAGCATCTGAGCCATCGCCGCCCGCGAAGTTAACATTGTCTTTATCCCTGCAGTCCTGCACGGTGATAGTGGCGTCGCCGTAGTTAATATAGTTTGTGGAGAATCGCCTGCGAGCGTGGCAGAGAGCCCGCTCAAGGTGCGAGCACTGCTTGCACCGCTGATAAAGTAGGGGGAGGGGGTGGCGGAAGTAGTGCTGAACGTGGCACCTTCCACTGTGGTTTTATCACCAGCTTCATCAATGGTGAAGAGCGAGTAAGTGAATATTTCGCAGCGATCAAGGTTTTTGTCAATGCTCTCTAACTCAGCAATGGTGGTGGTGCTGGCGTCACCGCCAATTCTAACATTGTAAGAGGGCGCAAGTACCAAGCTGAGAGTGTAGGGTGTTGAATCGGTGCCGTCTGAAGCGGTGAAGGTTCCGAGGCTGAGCGTTTTGGTTTCAGTGCCAACGGGGTCGCTGAAGGTGGTCAGTGATGTAGCATCCAATGTGAGCCCAGCAGCAGCGGTTCCTGATTTAGCCAAGGAGATGGAGCCAGTATTACCACTTAAGCTAAGGGCGATGCCGTCAAGGTTGCGGACACCGGCGGCGGCTGTGATGGCAACGGTGGCTGCTGCTGTGTCTATGCTAAGCTGAGTAATGTTGGCGATGATGTCAGCGGCAAGGGTATTGGTAATAGAAATGTTAAGGTCGCTGGCACTGATGCTAACAGTGGAAGCTGCAGTCAGCACCACGACTAAATCATAAGAAACTTCATTGGCAGTGTCGGCGTCTTCAATAATGCTGAAAGCGTTATCAATGGTGATGGTGTCTGTATTAGTGCCAGCGGGCTCAGTGAACGAAGCGGAGCTGTAACTGACGGTGTAATCGTTTGGAAAGTCATCGGCAAGGGTTAGGGAGACAGAGCCAGCTGTACCGCTGCCAGTGGGATTGAAAAGTCCGGTGATGGTAAGGGTAGGGGTATCGCCAGTAGTATCCCATGCGGCGGAGGCGTTGTCATCTTGTCCAGCAAAAGCAACGCTTACATTGGTAGGGGGGAGGGCTGCAGCGATGCCGTCAATGGCGACAATATTAGCAATGGGCTGTCCGCTGTACTCTACGATGATTTCAAGTACAAGTATGCTATTATCCGCAAGGTTGGTGATGGTGAGGGCATTGCCTGTGGTGACGTTGGTGGTTTGGGCGCCATCAACATCGACGATAGCGAAGGTGAAAGGTGAAGCAGCAAAAGTGAAAGCAATATCATCTTTAGTAAGGGTGAGGGTGGCGAAGGTGGTAGCGGTTTCAGCAGAATCGCAGGGCAGCGCGGAGCAGGCATTGGTGAGGTTGCCAGTAATGGTGATGGTGCCTGTGGGATTGGCGGGGGTGGTATTGCTGTCGATGACAACGGCAGCCGCGAGCTCTAGGTTGGAGATGTCAAAAGCAATGGCGCCAGCGAGTGCGACTTCAAGCGCGGGAGCAGCCGCCAAGGACAATGTAACAGCATAGGATTCTTGGTTGCCGTCCACAATGACGCCGTTATCATCACGTTCAGTAATGAAAAGTTTGTTACTGTCAGGCAGCGAAAAATCCTCTGCAACTGTTAAGGCGCCATCGGGGTCGGTGATGATGTAGTCAGCGCCGTCAGCATCAGTGACGAAATAGCCATCGGGGAGGTTGGCGGCATTGGAGATGCTGCCAGTGCCGTTAGAGGCATTGGTACCGCCACTGAGGGCGATGGTGGTACCAGTCAGTGCAATGTTAAGGTCCCTGCTTGCAAACTCAGCGGAGATGATGTTAGTAATGTTGTCGGCAGTGACAAGGTCAGTAACGAGCTGCCCGCTGTATGAGACGATGATGTCAAGTGGAATATCATCAGTACCATCATTGATGGTGAGGGCGTTGCGGTTGGTATAGGTGGTGGTTTTGGCGCCGCTGATATCGTCGATATCAAAGGTGAAAGCTGAAGCAGCAAAAGTGAAAGTAGGATCATCTTTAGTAATGGTGAGGGTGGCGAAGGTGTCTCCAGTAGCAGTATTACACGGCAGCGCGGGGCAGGCATTAGTGAGGTCGCCAGTAATGGTGATGGTGCCTGTGGAAGTGGCGGTGTCGATGGAAACGGCAGAAGCTAATGTAGTGCCATCGTTCAGTTCAACGGTAATGGCGTCAGTGAGCGCCTGTTCCAGTGGGCTGAGACGCGAGGATGAGTCGTCCGTAGCGGCGCAGCCTGAGAAAATGAGAAGGCTAAGAATTAGCAGCAAAAGTGGAATAATTTGAGGTCGGAGTGTATTCATACTGAGTTCCTTTAAAATTTTAAGTTAGCGGCATAAATCTGCTAAGTACTGTTAGTATAACACGAAAGGTATGATGGATGTTGGGTTATTAACGATTGTATTACTAATAATGGGAAAGAAGCTAAGAATTAGCAGCAAAAGTGGAATAATTTGAGGTCGGAGTGTATTCATACTGAGTTCCTTTAAAATTTTAAGTTAGCGGCATAAATCTGCTAAGTACTGTTAGTATAACACGAAAGGTATGATGGATGTTGGGTTATTAACGATTGTATTACTAATAATGGGAAATTTGCATGTTAAGCTGAGAAACTGGTTGAGCAGTTTCAGTGATGGTGCGCTGACGCCGCAGGCGGGCGCACGGCGGCGCTGAGGTGGCTGTCCCCTGTGCGCCGGTTGCAGCTGGCGCACAGGGGGGAAAATGAAGGTGTTTAGGGTGATGACGGCGTTGGGTAGCTGGTGCCGGCACTGCGCTGCTCAGCTGCTGTGAGCAGCAGGTTTTTCAGCGCAGGATATTCTGTGCTTGTACCAAAATCCCACACGTCAGTATCCCAGTTAGCGTATATGCCGTCATTAGTGGTGGGCATCTGCAGCGCGCTGGTGGTTTGTGCGCCGTTTTCGCCTGCAGCTGTGTCTGAGCCTGCACCTGTGCCTGCGGTGTTGCTGCTGCTGTCCCAGTAGCTGTTGTTGATAGTTGTATTGTCAGGGGCTAAACCGTAAATAGTTCCTGCTGGCGAGGTTAGACTTGCAACCGTGTAAATATTGTTTAGGGTCGGCAGATAGGTGATTGATGTATCTGATTTATCAGTTATGCCGCTACTGATGCCGCCGCTGCTTAATGGTGTAAAAATGGAGTGGCTGTTAATGGTAATGGTTCCAATAAAATAGCTGTTCGCAATGTTCCCATCGGAACTCCCCACCAGTCCGCCAATGTTGACAGTGCCCGTTATGGATGCAGCAACAAAATTATTGTTGATGCTGCTGCTGCTGTTGGACGATACCCCCACCAGTCCGCCAGCCACCAGCAGTCCGGTGCCTACCGGACTTATGCTGGCACTGGTGAGTGTGTTGCTGCTGATGGTACCGCTACTTTGTGTCCCCACCAATCCACCTGAAAACTGGGTGGCTTTGAGGTTGAGCTTGATGAGCTTATTATTACTGATGGCGCCATTGTTCATCTTTCCCACCAATCCACCTGCCTGGCTATGTCCGGTGATGGTGACATTTTGCAATGTGCAGCCAGTGATGAGAGCTCCCGTGTCTAACACACCGAAGAGCCCAATGTGCGTTCCGTCATAATTCGGGGAACCGTTATTTGTATTACTGATAGTGAGGTTGGAAATGGTATATGAGGCGCAGTCCAGTTCTCCCGTGAAGCGGTTAGTTTGGTCAGCGAAGTCAGAGCTTTGATTATTCGTGGTTTTGCCGATAGGCACAAAGCCGTTGCCGCCCGAGCTTTCCGCCCAAGGTGCGCCGTTGCTGCTGAGGTCTACATTGGCACTGAGCGTGTAATGCGCAGCGCCATAGGTGCTGTATTGGCTGCCATTCACTGAACGACTCATGAGGTCTAAGCGGAAGTCGTTGTCAATTTGCCAGGGAGTGGCTTCAGTGCCATTGCCGCCCGCAAAATTAGTACATTCTGCAATGGCAATGGCGCCCGAAAAGTTCAGGGTACTGCTGTCGCTGGTGTCAGTGATGGTGATGGTATTGGTGTTATTGGCGGATGTTGTGTGGTCATAATAATAGTTGACGTTTATGGCAGCACCCGCGAGGGTGTTGGTGGTGCTATCTGCGGCAATGGTGAAGACGCTGCTGCTGGCAGGTCGGCTGCAAGCGGTTATGGCGGCATAGGGAACTGAGACGCTTGTCTCCATGTCAGCGATGACTGTACCGTCTAAGTTGAGGTTATAAGAAGGTGCAAATTCCAGTATGAGGGAGTAGCCGGTGCTGTCATCACCTTCTGTCGCAAAAAAAGTGCCGAGGTTGCTGGTGGCGCTTTCGGTGCCTGTGGGATCGCTGAGGGCAGTAATGAAGTTAACTAACTCCAGTGTAATGGCGCTGGCGGCTGAGGCAAATGTGAATGCGCCATCGGCTAAGGTGGTGAGCTTGGCTTCGTTGAAATTGCGAATATCGGCGTTGGTTGTGATGGTAATGGTGCGTGCGGATGGGTCAAGGTCAATGGCTAGGTGGCTTGCGTCAATGTCATGCACAGTGCCAAGTGTAGTGGTGACAGTGATGCTCAGGTCTGAAGCTGTGAGGTCCACAGCTTCAGGAAGCTTAGTACAGTTTACACTGATATTTAACTGTGTGTTAATTAACTGTGTGTTAATGGCTTCGCATTGCTGGACGGGCGTGAGCGGCATGTTTTGCAGGACAGGATAACGCGCGCTGGTACCAAAATCCCAAGTATCAGGATCCCAGTTGACATAAATGCCAGTAGCACTGGTGGGAATTTGCAATGCTCTGCTGCTTTGCCCGTGTGTGGCATTATCGGCTGCGCTAGTAAGCAGGGTATTGTCAAAGTAGCTGTCAGCGGTGGTAACGCTTGCCAGTCCGTAAGTGGTGCTGGGAGCTCCTGTTACGGTTGCTGCTGCGTAGGAGTTACTGAGACTTAGCGTACTAAGAACAGTAGCCGCGATGCCGCCTGCGATACCAGAGGCGACATTGACGTATCCTATAAAAGAACTATTGTCAATTGTTCCATAATAAACTTTCCCGGCTATTCCAGCTGCGTTTGCAGCTGCTGTAACGCTTCCTGTTACAAACGCGGAGCTGATGAAGTTATGACTATTGGATGCGCCTTCCACAGTTCCAGCAATGCCGCCCGCATTGTTATTTGCTGAGATGCTGCTATTGGTAACGGTATTCATACGGAGGGCATTCCTGCCGCTAATGAGATTCCCAGCTGTTGTGAGCAGATAGCCCGCAATGCCGCCCGCTTCATTGCCAGTTGCTTCGATGGTGCTAGCTGTAACGCTGTTACTAATGAGCGTATTGGTGCTGCTCTCTAAGCTATAGAGAATACCACCAATGCCGCCTGCTTGCTGTGAGCCGGTAATGCTGGTGGATACGGTTGTATTGTTACTTAAAAGAGTACTGCTGTTGTTGCTACTGAACAGCCGCCCTGTAATGCCGCCGGCATTATACAAGGTTGCCGAAATATCGCTGTTTGTAACGGTATTATGGTTGAGGGTAAGGCTGCTGCTATCTGCATATTCGGCAACTCCTATAATGCCGCCGACATTGGCGTCTGCTTCATTGCTGCTGGCTGTAGCGGTATTATTATTGATGGCAATACTGCTGTTGACTAGACCTTGGGCAATTCCTACAATGCCGCCAGCATTGGCGCCTGCTTCATTGGTGCTGGCTGTAGCGGTATTACTATTGATGGTAATGCTGCTGTTGTTTGTACTAACGGCAACTCCTGTTATGCTGCCGGCATTACTGCCTAGTGCCTTGTTGTTGCCGTTTGTAATAACATTATGAGCAAGAGTATGGCTGCCATTTTCTGCATACAGAATCCCAACGATGCCGCCTATATGATTGCCGGCTATGGTAAAGGTGCCCCTGATAACAGAGTTCGTACTAAGACTACTGTGGTTGTTAGCGTAACTGAATGCAGAGCCTACAATACCGCCAACAGAAAAGTTTGCCGTGAGGTCGACGTCTGTAATGGTATTATTATCAAGCGTGATGCTGCTGCTGCTGTTTGTCCCAAGGCTATATCCTGCAATGCCGCCTACACCACTGTTTCCCGAGATGTCAGTGTTTGTAACGGTATTATGGTTGAGGGTAGTGCTGCTGCTGCTATTATAGACAAATCCTGCAATGCCGCCCACGAAGTTATAGCCAGTTATGTTTGCATTTGTCAATGTACAGTTTGTGATCACTGCATCATTGACAACGATGCCAAAGAGCCCGATGTAATTTCCGCCATCACTTACGTCCTTTACAGCAGCTGCTGCATTACTGATGTATAAATTGGAAATGGCATAACTGCTTCCGCCACTTGCACAGTTCAGCTGTCCGTAGAAGAAGTTTGCTTGACTGCCGAGGAGGACGGCGATGTTAGCGTCATCGGCGGTCCTGCCAATAGGCACAAAGCCGTTGGCGTAGGCATTGGGATGGGTGCTGTCTTTAGCCCAAGGCGCAGCGGTAATGCCCATATCTATAGCGGCGGTGAGTGTGTAATAATCATTGCCGTAAGTGCTATGAAAAGCGCTGTCATTGATCAGCCGACTCATGAGGTCTAAACGAAGATCGTTGTCAATTTGCCAAGGATCCCCAGCAGTGCCGCTGCCGCCCGCAAAGCCGATTTGATCGACGTAGGTGGTGTCGTGGGTGCAGTCCACCACACTAACGTTCACATCCTGATAACTTAACGCTCTGCCGCCTGCAGTGGCAGAAAATGTGGTCGCAGTGTCTGCTGCCGTGTAAGGTGAGACGGGAGGAGTAACGGTGATGGTTTCGGTAATGTTATAACTAGCGCCATTGGCAGCCGTACTGGAAATGACAGGGGACTGGAAATGTTCGCAATGTGGAAGCGCATAAGTAATGGTGGACGCAGTACCCTCAGTGATGGCGGTGTTGCTAAGCTTCAGCGTGTAAGGAAGCTTTGTGAAGGTCATGTAAAGGGTGTAGTTTTGCGAGTTAAGTAGATGAAGCACAGTTCCAAGATTGACGCTTATTGCTTCAGTGCCGTCAGGATCTGTGATGCTGAAAGGGCTGGGGGTGTATTCATTGTTATTGGCGGGTGTGATGGTAAGCGTGCCGGCAGTCGGGGCAGAAATGGTGTGGTCGTAATTGGTGAACGATTCAGTGAAACTGATGGTCCGCGTGCTGGGGTCAATGTTGCTGCTGAGGGTTATGGTTTGTCCATTGTTATAGCTGGCAGTGAACGTAGCGCTGGTGATGTCAAAAGCACTGAAATCTATTAATGTTAGCTCAACAGCATAGGTTTTTTCATTGCCGCCAACTACATCGCCGCCAGTAGCGCGTTCGGCAATGACGAGGTCTGCCAGCTGAACATTTGCTGCACCGGTGCCGCTGCCATCGGGGTCGTCAAAGGAGTAGGCGGAGCCGTCAACGGCGGTGACGGTAAAGCCGGCGGGAAGGGCGGCAGTGGCGGCGATGCTGCCAGCGGTACCAGCATCAGTATTTCTGCCGTTCAGCGCAATGTTATCATTATTCTCGTCCAACGTAATACTGAGTGCAGTACCTGCAAAGGAGGCGCTGATAAGCGCTTCAATGCTGACGGCTGTCACAAGTTTGGCGATAGGCGTGCCTGTGTACGCGAGGGTGACGGTGTACGATGTGGCTTGACTGTCGATTGTGTTTGAAATAGTGATGGTGCCTAAGTCCGATGCAGTCGTACTGGTTGCGCCCGCCTGATCAGGGATGCTGATGGTGATAACAGGCGGGCTGACACTATCGTCAAATAAAATACTGTTCCCTGTGACACCCTCAATGATGAACGCAGGAGTGAATTCTGTGATGGTGAGCGTACCAATATTGCCAGCGGCGTCAACACACGGTGGAGTGCTGCAGGCATTGATGGCGGATATGTCAATGTTGTCATTGTTCAGTGCAGTTGTCAGCTCATCCGCTGAGGATAAAATACTGCCCTCATTAAAGACATTAAGTTCTGCCAGGTTCAGTGCCATGGTATAGGATTGTTCATTGTCGCCAACCACGCCGTTATCATCGCGTTCGGCAATGACGAGTTCTGCCAGCTGATGATTATTAGTGGTGTCAGTGCCGCTGGTATCGGGGTCGTTAAAGGAGTAGGCGGAGCCGCCAACGGCAGTAACGGTGTAACCTGCGGGAAGGTTGGCAGCGGCAACGATGCTGCCTGCATCGGCACCAGCATCAAGGTTCGTGCCATTCAGCGTAATGCTATTACCATCCTCGTTCAACGAAATACTGAGTGGATAGCCTGCAAAGGAGGCGCTGATAAGGGATGAGATGGTGGTATCGGTCACCAGCTCTGTAACAGATAGGCCTGCGTAAGTGATGGTGACGGTGTACGGTATGCTTTGCCTAGTGGTTGTGTTTGAAATGGTGATGGTGCCCAAATTAGGAACAGCCGTACTGGCTGCGCCAGCCTGGTCAGGGATGGTGACGGTGATCACACGCGCATCAGCGCTGGTGTCAAAAAAAATATTGTCCCCTTCCTCTACATTTTCAATGGTGAACGCGGAGGGGAGCTCTGTAATGGTGAACATGCCCAGCTTGCCATCGGCGTCATCACAAGGTATGGCGCTGCAGGCATTGGTGACGGAGACGTCAATGCTGTCAGTGTTCAGTGCAACTGTCAGCTCAGCCGCTGAAATGTCATTGTCACTAAAGATATCAAGTTCTGCTAAGGTCAGTGCCACAGTATAGGATTGTTGATTGCCGTTAATTACCACGCCGTCATTATCGCGTTCGGCAATGACGAGGTCTGCCAGCGTAAAATCATTAGCGCCAGTTTCACTGCCATCGGGGTCGTCAAAGGAGTAGGGATCACCGTTGCCGTCAGTAACGGCGTAACCTGCGGGAAGGTCGGCAGCCGCGGCGATGCTGCCTGCGACACCAGTATCAACATTCGTGCCCGCTAGTTCAATGGTACTGCTATTATTATCCTCGGTCAACGAAATGCTGAGTGCATTGCCTGCAAAAGAGGCGCCGATAAGGGATGCGATGGTGTTGGCGGTCACAAACTCTGCAACAGGTGTGCCTACATAAGCAACGGTGACAGTGTGAATGGTGTTTTGACCAGTGGCTATGTTTGAAATGGTGATGGTGCCTAAAGTGGGAACAGCCGTACTGGCTGCGCCCGCCTGGTCGGGGATGGTGACGGTGGCAAAGTGCGGATTGACGCTGGTCTCCAAAGAAATAACGCCCGTGACCGCTTCAATGGTGAACGCAGAGGAGAACTCTGTGATGGTGAGTGTGCCAATAGTGCCAGCGGCGTCATTACACGGTATGGCGCTGGCGCTGCAGGCATTGGTGGTGAAAACATCAATGTTGTCATCGTTCAGTGCAAATGTCAACTTAGCCGATGAAACTTCAATATCATCAACACTAAAGACGGAAGGTTCTACTAAGGTCAGGTCCACGGTATAGGATTGTTGATTGTCGTCAACCACACCGCCGGTAATATCGCGTTCGGCAATGACGAGATTTGCCAGCAGAACATTTGTTGCACCGGTGCTGCTGCCATCGGGGTCGTCAAAGGAGTAGGCGGAGCCGCCAACGGCAGTGACGTCGTAGCCCGGGGGAAGGTCGGCAGTGGGGTCGATGCTGCCTGCATTATTGCCAGCATTAGCATTTGTGCCCGCCAGTTCAATGGTGGTGCCAGTGAGGGAAACACTGACGGCTCGGCCTGTAAAGTCAGCGGTGATGAGGGACGCGATGGTGTCGGCGCTCACCAGCTCTGTTATCGGCGTGCCGACGTACGTGATGAAGACGTTGTACGTGATCAGCGTATTATCGCTTACGCGCGTGATGGTGAAAAAGCCCAAGAGTGCATTAGGCACGCTGGCGGCACCCGGCTGGTCAGGGATGCTGAGTATGGCGACAGCTGCGGTAGGGGTGTCTTCATTAAATGTGAAACTTTCCGTGCTCATAACGGTGAACACAGAGCTGTCCTCAGTGAGGGTAAGTTCGCCGATGGCGTCCTCACTAGCAGTGCAGGGCAGGCTGAAACAAGTATTTGTGAACCCAGTCCCAGTGATGGTAATGATGCCAGTATCGGTTGAGGTCTGTGTCACGACAATGTTAGCGTCCGCTAACGCAGTGTTGTCATTGGTACCGGTGATAGTGAGCGCATTGGCAATGGTGTCTTCAAATGTGACTGGGGTGCTGCTTTCAACTTGTGCGCTGGTACAACTTATGATTAAAAAACAACAAACAGCACTCACACATAATGTAAGCAGTGAACGAATTGTGTTTGTGACTTTGTTTGTGTGATGAAGTATTTCCATAATGAATTTGTATCCTTTGTATTACTCTAAACTATATTACCCTAAACTTTGAAGATTTTTTTAGAAAAAATGACATTCAATGATGTAGCGTTTTTTTAAGCTTATATTGGTATTTTAACATAAAAAATATTAATATTCAATATATAGGTTTATTATTTGAATATTATTTTAGCAACAAAATGTTAAAGTGTAAAAATTTCTGCGTGAAATAAAATACGTTATGCGATGTTTTTATGATTGTTCAGCTTTGCTGTTTCAGTTCCACTTGATTACACGGCAGCTTTCAGTGATTTTCCGATGAATTTGACGTATTTTAAAAGCTTAAGGCGTGTTTTATCGCTGAGGCACCGCCCTGCTGGTAATGGCAGCAGCAGCTTTTTACCGCAGCTAAGAAAATAGCTGCTGACAAATAACGGGATTAAGAAAAACATTGCAGGAAAGGTTCTTATGAACCTTTCCTGCAACTATCAAACTAGACTTAGGTTACCCCCGCACAATCAAACATGCGGGGGAAAATCTGTTACGGTGTCGACGCGTAGTTGGTGTCGGCACTGCGCTGGTCGGCTACTGAGAGGCGCAGATTTTTCAGCGCAGGATACTGTGAGGCATTGCCGAAATCCCCCCACACCGCGGCACTGCAACTATCATAGCTGCCGCGGTATTAACGATGCGCGATTGCAGCCATACGGCCGTATAATATTATTATGGTATAATTTTAAGAAAAATTTAGTAATTTTTTTTCAAATGCTTTTTGATATTTGACAATTCTAAGAATATAAAATGGCGCGGTGGTTGTTTATTGTCCCAGCATGTGCGAAGTTTTTTCTCTATTGGGGTGGCTGGTGGTATGAATATCGGGACTGAGACATGACAAATAATTCTAAAGATAACGCCACACTTGAGCCATTAGAGAAACCAGTGGCTGCTGAATAAGTGGTGGCACTGGCTGCTGTTTGTGATAGCGGTTGTAGCGATTGTGGTAGGTGCTTTGTGGGGTGCTTGGAGGATTTGGATTTATCCAGATCTTAGCATTGTGGGAGAGTGTTGGTATAGTTTGTAGTGGGATAAAAACAAAACAAGAGTGTGACGCTGCTATTGCTATTGCTAAAGCTCGTATACACTCGCGCAATAATCGCATTCGGTACAGTGATTATTGCGCTTATTGGTAATCGCGACATGGCGTGCATGGAGTGCCGATAAGGATGTGCGTGAGCAGAGAATTGCAAATATCCAACAACAGAAAGTGAACGCTGATAACGCCAAGCATCAGGATAAAACTCTTATTCAGCAGCGGTATGTGGACTCGGTAAAATTGATGGGGAATAGTGAGGAAAGTGTGCGCATGGGTGGCGCGTACGGGCTGTATACGTTGGCGCGGGAGTATAAAAAAGATTACTCTGCGCATGTCTGCGATGTGTTCTGTTCGCATATTCGTATTTGGACGAATAAGGAGGAGTATAAAGCTAAGTATAATTGGAAGCCGTCTATTGAGATCCAGCGCATACTGGATTTTTTAACGCGAAAGCAGGACGGCAAGCTGCCGCCGTTTAACAGTGCTTCAATTAACCTTTCGGAAGCTTTTTTAAATGGTGCTGATTTAGAGGATGTTAATGGGTGCTAACTTAATAAGGGCGCAGCTAATGCTTGCTAATTTAAGGGGGGCGTGGTTAATGGGTGCTTTGTTATGGTGGGCGCAGTTAGCGGGAGCTAAATTAGGCGAGGCGTGGTTAATAGGTGCTGATTTATTTGAGGCAGAGTTAATGGGTGCTGATTTAATGGGGGCGTGGTTAATGGGTGCTAAGTTAAGGAGGGTGCAGTTAATGGGAGCTAATTTAAGGTGGGCGCGGTTAATGGGTGCTGGTTGTGACGAGGTAGATTTTTCGGGTGCCGTGGTTAAGAACATGCGGCTGCAGGGGGCAACATTGAAAGATGCTAAGTTTGCGGGTGTTGCTTCTTCACTTCCAAAATATGCTGTATGGAGCATTGACACTGCAATAAAGCAGCTGGAAAGTAGAAAAGGTAAGGAAGCAGATACTAACGAGATTGTTTTCAGCGGTATAAAAGAAGGTGGCTTCGAATATTTCCAAAAAATAAAAGGTGAAGCTGAGGAAGCGTTAAAGGGTACTAGATCGGCTTGAATACTTTCAGCAAAGAATGCAGGAGATTGAAGACGACTTACGGATGAACCACCTTAACAGATCCATCAGCTATGAACCGCCCGCTGAGATTAACAAAGAACGCATACTTAGTGATGAACGCGCTGATGAAATAATCGTCGAGCTGAAAAAAGAAGCGAAAGCGATACAGGATAAACTTCGCGCTAAACGCCGCCGCTAAGGTGTGCAGGGACGCCGCGCTAATGGCATTTACGGCGATGCCGCCCTGCTGGTAATGGCAGCAGCAGCTTTTTACCGCAGCTAAGAAAATAGCTGCTGACAAATAACGGGATTAAGAAAAACATTGCAGGAAAGGTTCTTATGAACCTTTCCTGCAACTATCAAACTAGACTTAGGTTACCCCCGCAAACATGCGGGAGAAAATCTGTTACGGTGTCTGACGCGTAGCTGGTGTCGGCACTGCGCTGGTCGGCTACTGAGAGGCGCAGATTTTTCAGCGCAGGATACTGTGAGTCAGTGCCGAAATCCCACACGTCAGTACTCCAGTCAGCATATATGCCGGTAGCAGTGATGGGCGTCTGCAGCTCACTGGTGCTTTTCCCTACACCTGCACCTGCGGTGGTGGTGCCACTAATGGTGCTGTCCCAGTAGCTGTCAGAGACCGTTGCAGTGCTGGCGGCTAAACCGTAAGTGGTGGTGCCATTTATTAGCATTGCAGTCGTGTACACATTGGTCAGGTTCCCGCCATTGGCTACGCCGCCACTGATTACACGAGTAACACTATCAGCTGCTGTAACACTTCCCTTGAAATAACTGTCAGTGATGGTACCGCTGGAAATGCCTGCCAGTCCGCCGATTTGACTTCCACCCGAAATGCTAGCAGCAGCAAAACAACTGCTGATGCTGTTATTATGGTCTCCTACCAGTCCACCAATATAAATTCCACTGGTACTGTATATGGTAGCACCGATAACAACGTTACTGCTGACGGTACCGTCTAACGTGGCTCCCATTAACCCACCTCCGAAACTGCCCAGAGAAAGGTTTACATTGATCAGTGTATTATCACTGACGGTGCCGCCATACATAACCCCCACCAGTCCGCCTAGATAATTCAATGCCAGTTATATTGGCATTTACCAATGTGCAGTTGGTGATGACCGCGCCTGTTTCAATGACAGCAAAAAGTCCGAGGATATTTCCGTCATAATTCGGTTCAAGTGAAGTGCTATTAGTATTACTGATGTAAAGGTTGGAGATGGTGTTTGAGGCGCAGTTCAGTGTTCCCGTGAAGCTTCTGATTCGTTGCTGATCAGGGGCGCCACTGGTTGAATTCGTTACTTTGCCGATAGGCACAAAGCCGTTCTTGCCGGTATCAGTACTCACCCAGGGTCTGCCATTGACGCCGTCGCCCCAGAGTGCATTGGCGTTGTTCATGTCCAGGTCAGCGCTGAGTTTGTAATGTTTATTCCTGTAAGTGGTGCCGACGCTGTCGCCATTTACCAGCCGGCTCATGAGGTCTAAGCGCATGTCATTATCAATGATGCCAGGCGTTGTCAGCATCCGCGCCAGTGCCGCCAGCGAATGAGTCGCACTCTTGCACGGTGATAGTGGGACTGCCGTAAGTAATGGCAGAACCACCTTCGGGAGTGGCAGAGAATGCGGTGAAGTTGTTAATATTGTTTGCAGTGGTGACGCTGTCATAGTAGGGGGAGGGGCTGGCGGGAGTAGTGCTGAACGTGGCACTCACTGGGGTTTCAATATCACTTCCATTGAGGGTGAACAGCGAGTAAGTGAATATTTCGCAGGGGTCAAGGTTTTTGTCAATGCTCTCTAACTCAGCAATGGTGGTGGTGCTGGCGTCACCGCCAATTCTAACATTGTAAGAGGGCGCAAGTACCAAGCTGAGAGTGTAGGGTGTTGAATCGGTGCCGTCTGAAGCGGTGAAGGTTCCGAGGCTGAGCGTTTTGGTTTCAGTGCCAGCGGGGTCGGTGAATGGTCAGTGTTGTAGCGTCCATTGTGATGGTAGTAGCCGCTGGCTGCTGTCGATGGTGACAGAGCCAGTATCAGTATCGGTTAAGCCAAGATTGGTGCTGTCAAGGTTGCGGACACCGGCGGCGGCTGTGATGGTAACGATAGTTCCCGAAATATCGATGTCGCTGATACTGGAGATGATGTCAGAGTTAAGGGTATTGGTAACGGTGATGTCAAGGTCGCTGGCACTGATGCTAACATCAACAGCGGGAGCTGCAGTCAGCTCCACTACTAAATCATAAGAAACTTCATTGGCAGTGTCGTCTTCAGTGATGCTGAAGTTATTGGTGATGTTTATTGCATTAGTGCCAGCGGGGTCTGTGAACAAAACGGGATTGGTACTGATGGTGTAACCTGCTGGGAGACTGAGACCACTGGCAAGAGTTAAGGGTGACAGAGCCAGCTGTACCGCTGCCAGTGGGATTGAAAAGTCCGGTAATGGTAAGGGTATCGCCAGTAGTATTCCATGCTGCGGAGGCACTTTGACTAGCAAAAGTAACGACTACACTGCCAGTAGGGATAAGGTCAGCAATGCCGTTGGCGCCGGCAGCGGCGACAATATTACTAACGGGCTGTCCGCTGTACTCTACGATGATGTCAAATGTAATATCAGTAGTACCATCATTGATGGTGAGGGCGGCGGTGTTGGTGTCGTTGGTGGTTTGGGCGCCAGCAGCATCGGCGATGGCTAGGGTAAAATCTCCAGTAATGCCATTAATGGTAAAAGCAGGATCATCTTGAGTCGATGGTGAGGGTGGCGAAGGTGGTGGCGGTTTCAGCATCAGTACAAGGCGGGGATGCGCAGGCATTGGTGAGGTCGCTGATGGTGATGGTGCCTGTGTCGATGGAAATATTAACCGTGGCAGTTGGTATAACAGAAATGGCGCCAGCGAGAGCGACTTCAAGATCGGAAGCAGCCGCCAAGGACAATGTAACAGCATAGGATTTTTGGTTGTTGCCCACGACAACGCCGTTATCATCACGTTCAGCAATGAGAAGGTCAGATAGCGGAAAATCCTCTGCAGCTGTTAATTCGTCATCGGGATCGACGAAGGTGTAGTCAGCGCCGCCAGCAAGCGTGGCGGTATAACCTGTGGGGAGGTTGTTGGTGGTGATGCTGCCATCAGTGCCGTCAACGGCATTTGTACCGCTGAGGGTGATGGTATCGCTGGTATCATTCAGTGCAATGCTAAGGTCCCTGCTTGCAAACTCAGCGGAGATGAGGTTAGCAATGTTGTCGGCAGTGACAAGCTCAGCAACGGACAGTCCGCTGTACTCTACGATGATGTCAAATGTAATATCAGTAGTACCATCATTGATGGTGAGGGCGTCGGTGTTGGTG
>CBDFMP010000021.1:0-10303 GCA_965249715.1 Spirochaetota bacterium
GGTTGGCAGTCAAGGGAGCAGGCAGACTGGTAGCGAAGTTAATGAGTAGGAGGTTAAGAAATCAGTTTAAAAATCAGTCAGATAAGCAGGTAGCACTGAGCAAGGTACTGGGAGAGGGAGTTGTCGGCGGGATAGAAGGAGCGATTAAGCAAGTGGGGGAAGAGGATGTGGATATGGAAAATCTTATCGAAAAAACCGGAGAGGGTGTTGAAACGGCTATCGGGCTAGGAACGGCTAGGCTGATGGTGCCCAAATTGTTGAAAAGGTTTTCTAAACTTAATAAAAACAAATAACACGATGTGCAGCGTATGGGGCAATGACACAGCAGGCGCGTAATTGAACGATTTTAACCATGGAGCAAACAGATGGCCTTCACAGCAACAGAACGAACAACCACAGTAGTCGAGCTTGACATCAAGACAGGTACTGAGTATGAAAAGATAAATGAAGATGGGACTGCCATTGGCTTTCGCACGGTGGGGACGATAGAACTGACGGCACAAGGACGCGTGGAGGTGCTTTACGGCACGCCAAGCGGCGGCGCCGCCGTTCCCGCTAGCGCTGCTGGCGGCTTCGTTTTAAGCTGGAACGGCACAGCCAAGGACAACAACCTGCGCAGTTTTACCCTCAATACAGCCGAACCCGTTTTCATTAAAGGGAACGGCATTCTGACAGTGGAGGCGATATAACCATGGCAACACGACAACGCGGCTTGGTAAGAGCCTTTACAAGCAGCAGTAGCGGCGGCGGCACGGGCAACTACGACCCGCCCATCCCACAATCGGATGTATCGGGCTTGACGGCCGCGCTTAGCAACAAGGTGAATGCTCCTGTTGCCATTGACGATATAACATCCTTACAGACTTTGCTTGACGCTAAAGCGGATGACGCTGCGACAACAGCTGCGCTTGCCGCTAAGGCGAATACTCCTGTTGCCATTGACGATATAACATCCTTACAGACTTTGCTTGACGCTAAAGCGGATGACGCTGCGACAACAGCTGCGCTTGCCGCTAAGGCGAATACTCCTGTTGCCATTGACGATATAACATCCTTACAGACTTTGCTTGACGCTAAAGCGGATGACGCTGCGACAACAGCTGCGCTTGCCGCTAAGGCGAATACTCCTGTTGCCATTGACGATATAACATCCTTACAGACTTTGCTTGATGCTAAGGCGGATGACGCTGCGACGACAGCTGCGCTTGACGCTAAAGCGGATGACGCTGCGACAACAGCTGCGCTTGCCGCTAAGGCGAATACTCCTGTTGCCATTGACGATATAACATCCTTACAGACTTTGCTTGACGCTAAGGCGGATGACGCTGCAACAACAGCTGCGCTCAACACTAAAGCGGATGACGCTGCAACAACAGCTGCGCTTGACACAAAGGCGAACACTTCTGATGTTCCTGTAGTTGTTGACAGTACGAGCAGCACTTCCACAACAGACGCGGCTTCTGCTAACTCTGTTCGCTTAGCGGGCGCCGCTGCACAGAATGCAGCTGCGACAGCGATTAACGCTCAGAACGTTGCTGCTGCGGCTCAAGTAAGTGCTGAGACGAATACTTCGAACATCGCTACAAATACAGCTGACATTGTTAATAAAGCAGACAGCTCAGCAGTGCCGGCGGTGGTGGATGTTTTGACCTCCAGAGCAACAACGGATGCGCTTTCAGCTTTTCAAGGTTATACCTTGCAAGCGCGGCACTTTTTTAAATTGAATACGGTTGAGGGGGTGGATAACACTGACCGTGCAAGTATTGGCGATCACCTGAGCGCACATCCAACGGCAATTGCAGTATGGGCGATTAAGGTTGGCGGCATTCCCTTTCTTTACAATCATGAGCGGCAGCTTACGATAGCGGGTATTTCGTCGGGGCAGACCATCCGCGCAGGACATAAGGTGCTTGCAGATCCCGATAAAAAAATCTATCGCTGGGACGGCAGTAACTGGACAGAAGATGCATTGCCAATTGCGAATGTGGCAAACTTGCAGACTGCGCTTGATACGAAGGCAAATGTTGCTGCGGTGGCAGGTGTAACAACTTCTACAGTTGTGCCTTATAATTATTCCATCCAAGGCACACTCAATGCCTTTGCCGGTGTGCCAGTGGAATATGCTGCGGAGTGGCTGTTGCAAGGGGGGACGCTGACGAACGCCATAACAGAGTCGCTGGTGACGCAAAACCCCAACGATGAAAATGATATTGACTTTCACGCGGACGCGTACGGTCATGGCTTGAAAACAGTCACGCTCAATGGCACACAGCAGCAAGTGTATGCGTTTTTATCCACGACCGATGGCGGAGCCTCACTCAATGCTCGTGTGCCATTGGCTACGGCGGAGTTGTGGCAAAACATTTATGACAACGGTGCGTTTTGGCAATTTACGGGCATGTATTTTCCAGTGGACGTGGATGGCAAAGAGCGTGTTTTTACGTCGCTCGGCTACACGGCAGCAAACGACCCGACAGGCAATCAATTAAATAGGCGCATAGGCGGACAGCTCACGACCGAGACCGTTGGGGCTGATACTTTTGTAAAGTTCAGAGACACGGCTAATGGCAGTGACTACATCATGGACGGCGGGGGTAATCGTCCATTGTTATACGCTAACCACTGGTATGACGTTGCCATTTATCTAGGCAATGGCCTTGTGGATGGAAAGGTTTTTATCAGAATACATGGCGCTGCAATGTGGACGGACACAACAGCAACTTTTCATTTTGCAGTTGTTAGCGCAAGCTTGGTCGCTACCTACTGCGATTATTTTGTGTTGGGCGACGGCACGGGCGGCGATTCCAATGCGGCGCGTTTGCTCAAAGAAATTGGGCTGTTAGTTTATGAAGCTTCCCCATTGCAAGTTTTAACACAAGCTCAGACTGAGGTGGATACGATCATCGCACGGCTGCCTGCTGGTGTGACTGAGCGTAATTATTTTGTTTATTTAAACAGGGATGCCGTTCGCAGTGTAGGACAAAAGCTTGTGATTGAAAGCAACGCCGAAACAAATATCCGCTTACAGGATGATACCGAGACGGGTTCACACGCCGCAGCGTTTCTCAATGCAGAGGGGCAGCCTTCCAATACCTTCACACGCGATGTGAAGCCGGGAGACCGCATTGTGCTGGAGAATGTGTTGGCAGGTGGGCAGCGTTACAAGGTAACGGAGGACAGCACGGTTGTCGCCGCAGATAAGCTTTTCATGGCGGCTTATCATACGGCTACGCAAGCGCGCACAGGACAGAATAACGCTGAGGTTATCAGTTTTAACACGGTGGCAACACAACAAGGTGCGCTTGAAAAAACGGCTAATCATCAAGAGTTTATTTTCAACCGCGCTGCGATTATTGAAATTGGCATTGCGCCGCAACTGCGGCGGGCGACGGCAACTAATCCCGATACAACTTATGAGGTGATGTTTTACTTAGAAAAATCCACTAACGGCGGGAGTACTTGGCGGCGTGTTGATGATTCTGGGTTTTTAGGCACAGCGCATAATACTGGAATAACAAACATTTCACCGCTAGTGACGGGCATGGCCGTCACCAGCGGCGACCGTTATCGGATTGTTTGGGCAACGTCAGCGGGTCATAACAATGATTTGTTTCAGCTGTACGCGGTTGCAGCTGTGGGGGACGGTTCAAGTTTAATAAACGACCGCCCCGCCGTGCCATCCATACGCATGACCATTAAAGAAGTGGGCGGCAAGCTGTCGGAGTAAAATTGAGATGAAAAACCTTTTTACAATAATAGCAAGTGTGGCGGGGTCTGTAATGAGCCTGACGGCGATCCTCTGGTACTTGCAGGACTTTAGGTCTGAGGTGCGCACGGGTTTTGCGACTGCGCAAACAGAACGCACCGCACTGCGCGCAGATATTGAAACCTTGCAGCGCGACGATGAAGATTTAGGTTTGGCGCTGAGCTACCAGCTCAAACGCAATTACAAACAGCTGGCTGCACACCTGCGGCGCTTGCTGCAACGGGGCGCAGTGAAGTTAGCCCTTGAGCAGCCTGTCACTGAACCCGCTGTCTACCCGCAGTCGCTGATTGAGGATGGCAAGGAATAACGCATTGCCCTGCTTCCCGATGAATAAAACATACCCTCCCCCTCCCATTTTTCAAGCCGCTTGGGATGTTAACAGCAGCAAGCCAAGCAAGCTAACCCAAGCTAAGCGCATACAATAAGGCACTCATAAAAACTTATAATATAAAGGGCAGGTGTAATCATCATGATAAATAAACGCGTTGTTGCTGAGGCAAAACTTAAAACAGAAACCGCAGTGAGCGCGGGCGTCCGCACACGCGCGTTCATCAATCGCCTATGCGGCTGGGTACTGGGGTTGCTGGGCGCTTGGGGGATTACACTTGCTGTGATGGCGACTTTTTTGAAAACGGCTGAATGGACGCACCTGCCGGGACACTTCTCAGCTTACGGCGATTGGGCTTTTAAGTTTGGCGGTGTTGTGTCAGGTTTCACGCTGGCAGTGAATGGCGGCGTGGCATTAAAAGATATGTTTGAGGCGAGGCATAAAAGAAGTGGCAGACTTTAACGCGGCATTTATTCCGATGATGACAAAAGAGGGCGGCTACGTTCTTCATACCGTTAAACACGATTACGGCGGACAGACTTTTGCCGGTATCGCACGCCGTTATCATCCCGACTGGGGTGGCTGGCGCGCCATTGACCAGGGCAATATTGAAGCCGCTAAACAGCTGGTCGCTGGTTTTTACAAAAAATATTATTGGGACAGCATCAAGGGCGACCTCATCAAAAATCAAAATATTGCTGATGTTGTTTTTGATTACGCTGTCAATGCCGGCGTCAAGACCGCCACGCGCCTGTTACAGGCTGCTTGTCAAGTGATCGTCGATGGTGTCTTTGGACAGCAAACGCTTGTGGCATTGCAGCAGGCGGATGAAACATTGTTTTTGCTGCGTTTCACACTTGCACGCATAACGCGGCGTGTGTTTATTGTGGAGCGCGACGAGACGCAGCGTAAGTTTCTGCTGGGCTGGCTTAAACGCGATTTAAATATAAGGAGCTCAACATGATAGGGTTCTCTAGTGGGCTTGCCTCCATTAACGGCATAGTGGATACTATCGCCAGTGTGGCGGATGAATTACATACATCGGAGGAGGAACGCCGTAAACTGGACATTGAGCAGCTTAAGCTCATATCACAGGTGGATCTTGCGCAGGCTGAAATTAACAAGGTGCAGGCGCAGCACAAGTCGTTTTTCATTGCCGGTGCGCGCCCCAGCATTATGTGGATCTGCAATATCGGTTGGCTGCTGCAGCTCATCATCTTCCCACTAACTGAAGCAGTGCTGGGATTGTTTGGTAAAACTTTCACTGCGCCCGCTATGCCGCTAGAGGCGCTTATGACCATTACCTTCGCCACACTGGGCATCGGCGCCTACCGCTCTTACGATAAAATGAAAGGCACTGCCACACAGCGCATTCGCGAGACCGTGCATTCCTGGAGCGATGCCAAAATTAAAACTGAGGCGCAAAAATGGCTAAGATAGGTTTGCTGGTTTTAACAGTGCTGCTGAGCAGCTGCGCCACAACGGGCAGCTTGTCCTGTAATGATGTATTTATTATCTATCTGAGCAAAGCCGATACCATCAGCGCGCCCACATTGCGGCAGCTGGTGCTGCATAATAAAACCATTGAAACGGTCTGCAATCGCTGACCCAGTATTTCTATTGAACTATGTTCGACGCTACAGCGGGAGCTGAATTCAGCCTGTTGTAGCATTTTTGCTGTTCAGTATTGACAAGTATGTTTGTGTATGCTATAGTTGTGTTAAGGTTGCTTGAAAGTAATTCATGTTTTTAAAACATGAAGAAACGAGGTAAATATGATGAAAATATCTGCAATAGAGAAACGCCGCATTGGACAAGAAGAAGTTGATAAAAACTATGATTATTTTAGAAGTAATCTAGCTAAAATAACAGCCGAAAGCAGCGGAAGAAGTTTTGTACTGCTACACAAGCAAAAAGCAATTGGTTATTTTGATACCAGATCTGACGCTAAAGAAACAGCGTGCATTATGTACAAGGATAAAAACCTTCCGTTTTCTATTCAGGAAGTAGCAGATAAGCCCGTAGAATTAGGCTATCAGGCCCATGCCTTGTTTTAGTGGTGAAGTTGTAAACGGGCAACCATTATGTGATGTTTTGATTTTCCCAGATGAACTTGCCCCTAGTCAAAATGCTTCATCGCTTTCTTTTGAAGAAACAATAAGATTTTTGAGGGATGATAAACATAGCTATAGGGCGTTAATAGATACAGGTTCAACTGGTTGTTGTATTTCAGAAAGAGTTGTAGAAAATTTAGAGTTAATTTCAGAAGGAAAAACTCCCATTAATAATACAACAGGTGAGCATCTTATTAATGAATATAGCGTTTTAATCTACATTCCCATTAGGGGCGTGGAACAGATTAGTAGTTTAACTCCATTTAATAGGTCTGTTACGGAAATAAGAACAGTTTCTACTTCCACTTTTGATGTCATTCTAGGGATGGATATTATTAACATCGGCAGCTTAATAATAGGAGGTGGGAGGTTTCGGTTTTGTTATTGAACCCTTAGCCGCTTTCCCACCTAGCCCCGCCGCAAGCCTTGTAATCAAACAACGGCAATTTTAGCGCACATCAGCTATCAGGCATTGCATTCAGCCTGTCAAACATTTTTGTTGTTCAGTATTGACAAATATGCCTATTATGGATATAATGTCATGTGTGGCTAAAAAAACAATATAAAAAAGAATGGAGCCATTAAAATGACAAAAGCAACCGGTACAGTAGCATCCAAAAGCAATAGTCAAAAAGCAGCTCAAGCTGAAAAAGGTCATCGTCGCGTTGAACGACCTTTTAAAGAGGTCTATAAAAAGTACGCGAAAGAGATGAACAAACTGTTTGACTTGAAGAAAGCTTTTAAAGATATTTAACAGCTTTGATTGGGTGGGTGAAGGTTTGTTATGCTGCAAGGACGCTTTAGCATACCTACATGTCCTGAATTAAGGGAAATTCTTATTGACTTATTGCTTGAAAAATTAAAGAAAGAACGTCATAGCAATAAGCAGATCAGAGAACGCAAACAGAAACTGCTCAGAATATACGGAGATACGCTAAATAGTATTTGTGATGAGGTTCGCAGGGTTTTCGGTGATAACTATGAAACGGATAGAAAGCTGGAAGATGTCTGTTACGAATATGTGAAGATCATAACAAGGGCAAATTTTATGAATAATGACCTTACGATTCTTTATGCTTCATGGATCATTAGATATTTTCTGGAAATAAATAACCGAAGCTTGGATTTTAACAATTTAGCATCTACTCTCAAGGCCTATATATCAAGTAGAAGCGTGGCAGATATGCAACAACTAAAAAAAGCCTTTAGAACCCACATTACCACTAATTAGCACGTACAGCTTGCTGCTTGACCCGCAGGGCAATGCAGCATGGAAAGCACAACGCCGCACCATTTCATCGCCCTGCCATTCTTTTCCCGCCTAACACCCGCCGCAAGCCTTGTAACCAAACAACGGCAATTTTAGCGCACATCAGCTATCAGGCATTGCATTCAGCCTGTTGTAGTATTTTTGCTGTTCAGTAGGGATTGACAAGTATGCCTATTATGGATATAATTTTACGTGTGGCTAAAAAAACAATGCCCCCCAAAAACACGGAGCTATGAAAATGACAAAAGCAACCAGTACAGCACCCCAAAACAATCGTCAAAAGGCAGCTCTAGCTGAACAAGGTCATCGTCGCGTTGAACGACCTTTTAAAGAGGTCTATAAAAAGTACGCAAAAGAAATGAATAAACTGTTTGACTTGAAGAAAGTTTTTAAAGATGTTTAACAGCTTGATTGGGCGGTGCAATGTTTAGTATGCCTAATACTTTAGCATACCCTTACAGTCCAAATGTACATCACTCCATTGTGGAGCGTGGCTAGTATAAAATACTTTTTATAAAAAGTCTATCGACTTTTTAAGCTCAACGCTGAAAAATCCGCAGCCCCGCCCCCTACTAACATCAACCCCCCAGCATTTACGCAGCCCGCCAATGCGCGCTGTTTCATCGTCCGCAAAACTCCCGCCCTACTGTGTAATGGCAGCAGCAGCTTTGTACCGCCGCTAATAAATTAGCTGCTAAAAAATAACGTTAAGAAAAACGTTACAGGAAAGGCTCACCAACCTTTCCTGCAACTTAACATGAAAGGATATGCCAAAGGCATACCCCCCGTACAACTTTTCAAAATACGAGGGGAAAAAATCTGTTACGGTGTCGGGTCTTCGTAGTTGGTGTCGGCACTGCGCTGGTCGGCTAATGAGAGGCGCAGATTTTTCAGCGCAGGATACTGTGAGTCAGTGCCGAAATCCCACACGTCAGTACTCCAGCCAGCATATATGCCGGTAGCGGTGGGGTCTTGCAGGGCAGTCTGTGAGCTGTGCACTGGCTGCTTCACCGCTGGCATTACTTGCACCTGTGCCTGGTGGTGCCACTGATGCTGCTGTCCCAGTAGCTTTTAGTGACCGTTCGTACCGCTCGGGGGCTAAACCGTAAGTGGTGGTGCCACCAGTTACCATTGCAGTCGTGTACACATTGGTCAGGCTCCCGCCACTGGCTGCGCCGCCACCGGCTGTACCAGTTGCTTCTGCTGTAACACTTCCATTGAAATAACTGTCAGTGATGCCGCCGGTGCCGAAGGACTGGCCTACCAATCCGCCGATAGAATGTGAACCCGAGACATCAGCAGCGACAAAACAACTGCTGATGTTGCCTCCACCATGGGTACCTACCAGTCCACCAACAAGAGTTCCATTGCACTACTGGATATGGCTATGTCAGTACTGATAACAGCATTATTGCTGACGGTACCGCCTAACATGGCTCCCATTAACCCACCTCCGTGACGCTCAAGTGTAGAGTTTAGATTGCTCATAATATTTCCACTGACGGTGCCACCGTCCATGTACCCCACCAGTCCGCCTAGAGAATCAATGCCAGTTATATTGGCATTTTCTAATGTGCAGTCGGTGATGGCTGCGCCTGCGTCAATGGCAGCAAAGAGTCCGATGTTATGTCCGTCATAACCATCGCTATCAGAGTTATTAGTATTACTGATGGTGAGGTTGGAAATGGTGTGTGTGTCGCAGTTCAGTGTTCCCGTGAAGCTTCTACTTTGTTGATGATCAGTACTGCTACTGGTTGAATTCGTTACTTTTGCCGATAGGCACAAAGCCGTTACTTGCCGGTATCAGTACTCACCCAGGGTCTGCCATTGACGCCGTCGCCCCAAGTGCATTGGCGTTGTTCATGTCCAGGTCAGCGCTGAGTGTGTAATGTTTATCCCTGTAAATGTCGCCGACGCTGTCGCCATTTACCAGCCGGCTCATGAGGTCTAAGCGCAGGTCATTATCAATTTCCCAAGCGTTGTCAGCATCCGCGCCAGTGCCGCTAGCGAAGTTAGCGCCGTCTGCTGTGCAGTCCTGCACGGTAACGTTTATATTATAAGTTAGGGTTCTGCCGCTTACAACAGCAGTAATGCCACTGGTAGTGGTGGAGGCAGTGTAAGACGAGATGGCAGGTAAGATGGCTTCGGTGATGTTATAACTAGCGCCATTGGCATCCGTACTGGAAATGGTAGGGAGAAAATATTCACAACGCGGGAGCGTGTAAGTAGTGGAAGCAATGCTTTCCGCTACAGTGGCAGAGCCAAGGTTCAAAGTGTAAGGAAGTTCCGTAAAGGTCAGCTGGACTGTGTATGTTTCTGAGTTGATAGAATTGATAACATTTCCGAGGGTGACGGTATCCTCTAATGTGCCTGCGGGGTCGTTGATGTCAAAGCTCTCTAATTCCGTGCCGCCGCTGGTAATGGTGAAAGTGCCGGAAGTTGGGGCAACAGTGATGTTGTGGTCGTAATTGGTGAGGACGGCAGTGTCGGTGATGGTGATGGTGTAGGCGTTGTTATCTATGTCGGTGGTTAAGGCTGCGCCATTGTACGTGGCGGAGATGGTGGCAGTGCTGAGGTCAACACCAATGGGAGATTTAGCCAAGGACAATGTAACAGTATAAGTGGCTTGGTTGTCGTCCACATCACTTTCAGCAATGACAAGGCTAGGCAGCGAAAAATCCGTTACAGCGATGGTAGCGGCGCCATCGGGATCGGCGATGACGTAGGCAGTGCCGGCAGCAGCCGTGATGGCATAACCTGCTGGGAGGTTGGCAGCGGTGATGCTGCCAGCAGTGCCGTTATTGGCATTTGTACCGCCGCTGAGG
>CBDFMP010000022.1:0-26803 GCA_965249715.1 Spirochaetota bacterium
GCAGCCATTTTTAATTTTTTCCAATCCGCTGGAAAACAGACCAACTCCAGTGTCTTCCATCCCGTATTGAGTTTTAAGATTGCCATTTCCTGCTGTTGTTTTTTAGTGAGACGCGTTTCCAGCATTGCCAAGAGCCCCGCTAAGATAAACGTATTCTGTTGTTTCATCCATTGACTTGGATCATTGACGTTGAAATTGGTCAAATGTCTGAAAGCCTTAGTGTATTGCAAGGTATGATCTTCACGCAGTTTGAAACCCAGCGCCTCTTGTTCTAGTTTGCTAAGCTGATCCTGTACTGAACGCGGGGGGCTTGCCAGTCGCTTGAGCACTTGCGCTTCCAATGTCATAGGGTGCTGAACGGTCTGCTGCGGTGTTGACTGCAGCTCAAACAAACTCTGTTGTCCGCCCTTATAAAGGTTCTGTTCGGCATCTATAATGCCTTGTACGGAGGGATAAAGCTGCAGCAGCTGATCCGCACGAAAACCGGTAAGCGGAGAACTGGCAGGCAAACCTTCCTTGGCGGCAGCAGTGTCTGCACCGGCATATAAATGATCAAAACACTGGGCTTTAAGCAATGCTTCCAATGCTTGTTTATTCAATGGCACAGAAGTCCCCGCCATGCGTCGCAGAAAATCACTCAGACTCTTGAACGCGCCGCCTGTTATGCGTTCACGGACAATAGCTTCAGCCGTGCCGCGCCCAATGCCTTTAATGGCGCGCAATGCAAAACTCAACCCCCCCCCCGCTACATGTTTGAACGTTACCGTTGCCGTGTTAATATTCGGCGGCTGAAGCTGGACATTTAACTGCTCGCATTCCTGCAATACGCGCTGCATTTTTTCCTGCCGTAAAGCATTTAATTCGGTATTCAGAAAGGCTGCCATGAAAACTGCCGGATAATGCGCTTTTATATACGCAACGCGATATGCCAATACAGCATAACCTGCTGCATGTGATTTATTAAACCCGTAACCGCCGAAAGATTCGATGATCTGATCATAAAGAAAAACAGCATCGCTTTCCTGATGGTCTTGAGCTTGTGCGCCTTCAATAAATTTAGTGCGCAGCGAGGTTATCAATTTTTTATTTTTTTTACCCATCGCCTTGCGGATATTATCCGCTTCTTCAAGCGAAAAGCCCGCAAAAACGCGGCAGATCTGCATAATTTGCTCTTGATACACCGGCAGAAGGTTTGTGTGTTTTAAAACCTCTTTCAATAAGGGAAACCGCTGGCACAAATGTTCCAGACGCTCGTAATGCTGCTTGGCTTTATCGTTCTGAAACGTAGGAGTGCGGCGATGTTTCTTCGCAATGAACACCGGGATCCACGCCATGGGCCCTGGACGATAAAGCGCGTTCATGGCAATCAGTTCTTCAATGTTATCGGGTCTCAATTCTCTGAGGTAACGCGTCATGCCATCGGATTCAAACTGAAAAACACCCATGGTCATACCGGCTGCAAAGAGCGCAAAAGTAGGTTCATCGCTAAGCGGAACATCTTGCCATTTCAAGTGAACCCCCTCCTGCGAATGTAATTGTTCTACGGCGTCCTTAATAAGCGCAAGGGTTCGCAGCCCAAGGATATCCATCTTCAGCAGACCGCAGTGCGATTCCAAATATCGCCCGTCGTACTGGGAGATTACAATTTTGTCTTCATTTTTAGCAAGCGGCACGTACTGAGCCAGCGGCGCATCGGCAATCACCACTCCCGCCGGGTGAACGCCTGTCTGACGCGTGAGGTTCTCCAATTTCAAAGCATGGGCATAAACCTGCTTAAGCGTCTCATTGCCCAGTACTTCTGATTTGAATTCAGCAACGCGTTCATAAGCCGTTCGCAATGCCGTCCATGCCACTTGCTGCCCACCAGTAACATCCACTTCTACATCCGCGCCAGCCGCCCGCGTGCCTATTAGTGCCGATAAACGATTAGCCGCCGCAAAATCAATGTTAAACACACGACAAATATCCTTAAACACAGCACGCGCCTTCAGCTTGGTATAGGTAATGATCTGGCAGCAATTTGTTTCGCCATAACGTTCACGCAAATAGGTAATGACCTCCTCGCGGCGATCGTCCTGAAAGTCAATATCAATATCAGGCATGGAGACACGTTTTGTCGTAAGAAAACGTTCAAAAAGCAGATTGTAACGAATGGGGTCAATATCGGTGATGCCCAAGGCATAAGCAACAAGCGAGCCCACAACAGAGCCGCGCCCTGGTCCCACTAGAATTTTTTTAGTTTTGGCTGCATCTACCAGATCTGCAACAATTAAAAAATATTCAGCAAAGCCCATTGAATTAATGACTTCCAGCTCACGTGCCAGGCGCTCCCAATAAATATCCGGTACTTCCACGGCAGTTTCCGCTACATCCCGGCTGCCATTGAGCTCCTTGTTTTTTCGTCCGAAGAGCTCACGCAAACCTTCCTTAGTCAGCGTTGCCAAATGCGTTTTAGCATCGTGCGTTGGCGGCAAGGGGAATTTGGGCATATGAAAGGTTGTCGCGCGAAGCTCCACACGGCAACGCTCATTGATGGCAAGCGTCTGCCGCAAAAGCTGTGGCATTGTTTCAAAACTAGTCGCCACTTCTGCAGCAGATTTAAAATGATAACCGCGCCCTAACAAACAAAGACGTTCGGTCTCCCCCATCCCGCGTTTGGCGCTGATCGGCTTATTCTGAGCAATGCAGAGCATAATCTCATGGCTATACCAATCATCCTTATCCAAATAAAAGACTTCATTGGCAGCCACCACCGGCACGTCCAGTTCTTCGGCAAGCTTCAATGTGGCTGAGGTCACGCGAGTGTACTCAGTGTTATCGTGATCTTGAATTTCTAAAAAATAATGATCCGGACCAAAAAGCTGACGGCAATGCTCCACCAGCCGTTTAGCTTTTGCCGCAGCGCCCTTACGATTAAGCTCAAACAGCTCGCTGCCCACACCACCTGAAAGACAAATCAGTTCCTTGCGCAAACGATAAATATCTTCAAATCGCACCGTGGGCAATCTATTGATGACGCGATCAAAACCCAATGTACTGAGCCGCATGAGGTTAGCATAACCTTGTGTGGTCTCTGCCAGCAGCACCAGTTTATAAATACCGGCAGGCAGTCCTAAACTATAATCATAAGGACGTGCATTGCGCAAGGATTGTGGTCTTGCCGCAGCAGCAGCAGCATACTGATCGCTCTCTACATACAGCTCACAGCCAATAATTGGATTTAACTTAGCAGCCTTAGCCAAGTCATAGAATTCCAGAGCGCCGTAAAGATTGCCAAGATCGGTAAGTGCCAGTCCAGGCATGCCATAACTTTGACATTTGGCAACCAATCGCGCCACTGCTGCCATTGATTGCAGACAGGAATAATCTGAATGTGTATGCAGATGAACAAAGTTCATCGTCCTCCCCCTGGTGGTTTAGGTGCCCCCCTCAACCGTTAAAACCAATCATTTAACAGCTGTTGCAGCAAATAAAGAAATATTTCACGTTTTTTTTCCGCACTGAGTTCTGCACTCAGTGTGGGAATAGTTGGCAGCTCGCTAAGTAACTCAGGTGTTTCTGCAAGAGCTGCAGCAGGATCAACAGCAGCAGCTGCCGCGGCTTCAGCAGCATTACGTGCCTGGGCAGCCTTAGCAGCAGCACGCGCCTGCTCTGCAGCAGCTATTTCTGCGCGGCTGGGAAACAGCAGCTCTACAAAATCCGCCGCCGTTAACGTGATCCCCTGCTCCACACTGTCATAACGAATATTCACATTGGCAAGTTGCCCTGCTGAAACGCTCAGCGCAGCTGAAATATGTTCTGCATTCACGGTTGCCGTTAAGCTAAATTGTTCCACGTCGCGCGTATTAAACTGCATTTGCCGTACCATAGTGAGCGCATAACTCCTGCTGACAGCATCGTACCCGGTGATCACTGCTCCCATACTGCCGCGTGTGCGTTCCCTACTGCGCAACTTGAGTGTGCGCTCAGTATCTGCAGCCGCATCACCGGCAATGCCCAAGAGCGGACGTAAAAACTCAAAAGGCGGAAGCTGTGCCACAGCCGCCCCTGCGCGCGTCTTCGCCAGCTCCAATTGATAATCCAGTTCTAAATCGTTATCAAAGGCTACAACAATCACACTGCCCACAGGCAATGTTGGCTCAGTTGAAAAACTTGCACCGCTATCGCGCCACAGATCCTGAGCCCACGCGGGCATTGACAGCGTCGTAATCAGTAAAACAATGCTCCCTAATTTACAAACTGCCAAAATCATCGCAACCCGCCTGCTTTGCTTTTGCCGCAATACGCCTTTATCCATTGTTATAATCATAAACTGAAACTGAGTTCTCTCAGGCGGAAAGTTTTGCCGCCACCAGCGACTGCACAACACTGAGATCAAATTAACCATAGTATAATATCGAGCAGCTAAGTAATTTTATCTATTAGTGCGTGAATTTCTACAGCTTGTTAAATGGGCGTATAACTCAGGGGTAGAGTGCCACCTTGACATGGTGGTGGTCGTTGGTTCAAATCCAGCTACGCCCATATTTTTCCCATCCCCTAACCAAAATTTTTGTTCAGCGCGTTTCCTTTAAGTATCGGCTAATGTGCGTTAAATTTGCAGACTACACACACCTACACGATGTGAAACCGTTTGATGTTATCAATTTTTGTAAAAAATTGAATTTACAAGCATAAATTGAAAATAACATGATAGCATTTATAATAAAAAAAGCCTGCATGGCATATTATTAAATATTATTTGCCACAAGGACATTTTAACAATATAATTGATTTCTAAGATAATTGATTTCTAAGAGCTTTATTATTTTCCATGTTTTAAATTTAAGTTCATTAGTTATTATTTGTAAACAGACGAGAGGGATGGGACTAAGCATGTTACCAAAAGTAAATTGGAATGATGAAGAGCAAGTTGCCGCTGTCCAGAAAACGATTAAAACAGAACTACAAACAATCGTTGGCAAACATTTACAAACAACATGGAAAGAAATCACGCAAGCAGTTGCCGCTGAGTGTGAGCAAATCTTAGCCGCTGAGGCTAAGGGTGCAGGCAATTCAATCCCACAAGTACAACTGGCTGATATTCTAGCCAAGCGCGTACCTGAAGCCAGCATTGCCGCTATTCGCAAACGTGGGGCAGTGGTTATACGTCAGGTCTATCCACGCGCGCAAGTGGAGCAGTGGTATGCAGATTTGGTCAAGTACGTGGAAGACAATAAGTATTACGAACAGGACATTGATCCAAATCTTGACAAATATTTCTCGGGACTTGCCAGCAAAAAGCCGCAAATTTTAAATATTTATTGGTCCATAGCGCAAATGGAGCTGCGCCAGCATGAAAACATGGCAAAAGCAAAGCAGTTCCTCAATCACTTGTGGAAATATGAAAATAATGGCCAACGTTACTTCGATCCCGATAGGGAATGCATTTACGCCGATCGCTTTCGTATGCGCGTGTCCGGTGATACCACGTTAGGACTTTCACCGCACATTGATGGCGGATCTGTGGAGCGCTGGTTGGACGACGCGAACAGGAAAATTTATACCCCCATCTTTGAAGGCAAGTGGGATCAATATGATCCTTTTGACGGCGCGTATCGTAATGAAGTGGAGAATATTCCTTCACCGGCAGTTTGTCGCGCATTCCGCACCTATCAAGGCTGGGTAGCGCTCACCCAGCAAGGGCCTGGCGACGGCACCCTCCGGCTGGTCCCAGCAGTTAAAGCCAGTACCGCGTACCTGTTACTCCGCCCCTTTGCCGAAGATGTGGCAGCGGAAGTGTTTACTGGCGCCGAACCCGCCCGTGCACAAGCCATCACAACTGAACACCATCAAGCATTATTGGACTGCATGGTCAGCATTCCGCTCATGCAGCCAGGCGATACCGTTTGGTGGCATCACGATCTGATTCACGCTGTCGAAGATGAACATAAGGGCAAACAGACCAGCAGTGTCACTTACATTGGTTCAGCGCCGCTATGTGACCGCAATGTCAAGTATTTAGCATTGCAAAAACAAGCGTACCTGAACGGTGACAGCGCTCCCGATTTTGCGCCTGAACATCGTGAGCGCGAATATGTGGGACGCAGTCAACTGGAAAAACTTTCACTGCTTGGCAAACGGCAAATGGGGTTTGTCGCGTGGTAAGTTGCGCTCATCCCCAAGCGGGGAACACTCAGTCATTCAAATTCATAAATTAAATTAAATTAAATTAAATCATTTTTTTGGAGTCATTTAAATGAAAAAAACACACTCTTATACACTCACCTCTGGCATGTTGGCACTAATAAGCTTATGCGGATTGGTGATGATCTTTAGTCTTACACTCATTGGATGCGGCAAAAAAGCTGTCAACGAAGTGGGTGTCCTTCACTGGTGGACATCGGGCGGCGAAGCAGCTGCGCTTAATGTCCTGAAGGAAGACTTGGAAAGCAAAGGCATTTCATGGGAAGATATTGCCGTTGCTGGCGGCGGCGGCGAACAAGCGATGACGGCATTGCGCGCACGTGTTGCTGCCGGTGATATCCCAACCGCAGTTCAGATGTTAGGTTTTGACATTTTAGACTGGGCGCCGGAAGGTGTCCTTGCCAATCTCAACAGCGTAGCGGATGCCAATAATTGGAATGCAGTCATTCCCAATGCACTGCAAAAATTTTCCAAATACAATGGTCAATGGATATCTGCACCTGTAAATGTTCACTCGGTTAACTGGATCTGGGCGAATAAAGCCATTTTTGACGAGCTGGGACTTCTTCCGCCGCAAACATGGGATGAATTGATGAGTGTAGCCAAGCGCATTAAGAATGCTGGATACATTCCCATTGCCCATGGCGGTCAAGCTTGGCAAGATGCCACTATTTTTGACAGTTTGGTGTATGCTGTAGGCGGCATTGATTTTTACACACGTGCGATGATTGATCTTGATCCAAATGCGCTTACTTCTCCACAAATGCAAGAAGTCTTTAACAGATTGCGCAGCATCCGCGGCTTAGTGGACGATAACTTCTCAGGACGCGATTGGAACCTGGCAACAGCAATGGTCATTGAAGGCAAAGCTGGAATGCAGATCATGGGCGACTGGGCGAAGGGCGAATTTATCACAGCCAATAAAGTTCCTGAACAAGATTTTCTCTGTTTTCGTTTTCCCGATACACAGGAAGCGGTTATCTTTAATTCCGATCAATTTGTGATGTTTGAAGTAAATGAAGAGCGGCGTGAAGCTCAGAATATTATGGCAAGCTCCGTTATGGACCCGGTATTTCAATCAGCTTTTAACGTCGTCAAAGGCTCTGTTCCTGCACGCGTAGATGTGCCCAATACAGACTTTGACGATTGCGGCAAAAAAGCAATGGCACAACTAGCTGCTGCAAACAATAACGGCACAATGATCGGCAGTTCTGCCCATGGCCACGCTTCACCGGCAGCTGTAAAAAATGCCATGTACGATGTGATCACGCAGTTTTTTAACAGCGAAAAAAGTTCTGACACTGCTGCCATTGAATTAGCCAACGCTGTAGCGCTTGCCAGAAACTGAGAGCCTTTGTTGCTGTGTGGCACACTGAGCACTAAAATGGCATTTTGGGCTGAAAAGGGCTGAGCCTTGTTAGCGGTGCAGCACTTGCTGCACCGCTTCTTTGCAGCTTATTTCAGTATTTAGAAGGCTGGGGTGCGTTGTTTTCAACGCACCCCAGCCTCCTATAATTAATTGTTTGATTCGAATGCGATGCGCCGTTCCATAGTAAATCCATTCACGCGTTTACACCGATTTATACAGGAATTCCGCACTCATCTTCGTACGCAGAAGCTCTTGCCGCTGATTATTCTTTCACCGTCTTTTCTGCTAACACTCGTTTTTATTTACGGTTTTATCCTGTGGACATTTGCGCTTTCGTTCACAGAATCGCGCTTGCTTCCAAATTACACTTGGGCGGGACTGAAACCTTACATCACCTTGTGGTCAATACCTAATTGGTATAAGGCCTTGTCCAATCTTTTTATTTTCGGAACGCTTTATATTTCATTATGCTGCGGCATCGGGTTGCTGTTGGCAATTCTCCTCGATCAAAATCTACGGTTTGGGGGCATGATCCGTCCGCTTTTATTGTACCCAATGGCTATCTCGTTCATTGTGGCGGGAACGGCATGGAAGTGGCTGCTGAACCCGGGACTGGGGTTGGAAAAAGTGATTCACAGCTGGGGCTGGGAAAGTTTCAGTTTCGATTGGATTATTAACCCGGAACGCGCCATTTACGCTGTGGTGCTGGTGGCTGTCTGGCAATCTTCAGGTTTTGTGATGACGCTCTTCCTTGCGGGGCTGCGCGCCATTGACAGTGATATTATCAAGGCGGCATTTATAGAAGGTGCTTCCCTTTTTACAATTTATCGACGAATTATTATTCCCGAACTGCGTTACACGCTCTTAAGTGCCGTTATCATTTTGGCACATCTGGCTATCAAGAGTTACGATCTGATTATCGCACTCACCGGCGGCGGTCCAGGCAATGCCACCGAGCTCCCGTCCACCTTCATGTATTCCTATACCTTTACACGCGCGCAAATGGCTGTAGGCTCTGCCAGCGCTGTCATCATGTTCCTCACCATTGTAATGGTCATTGGTCCTTATTTATACAATGAATTTAAAAGTCAAAAAAACTGAGCGTTTTATAAAATAATGGCAACATCGCAAGCTCAGGAAAAAATTTTTTATGCAAGTTCGCCACTTGCGCGTGTGCTCATTTACAGTTTGCTTGGCATCGCTTGTTTCTTTTTTCTACTCCCGCTGTATGTGATGATTGTAACCTCATTTAAAACCTTGCAGGAGCTGCGCCAAGCCAATATGCTGGCTTTGCCGGAATCGCCGACCATTGCACCCTGGGTTACAGCATGGAATACCGCTTGTGTGGGACTGCGCTGCGAGGGAGTTAAAGATTATTTTATGAACTCGCTGAGAATTGTCATTCCCAGTGTTGTTATCTCCACACTCATGGGCGCATTCAATGGTTATGTGCTGACAAAATGGCGATTTCCAGGGCACTTCTTGGTATTTTCACTCATCCTTTTCGGATGTTTCATCCCATTTCAGGCTGTCCTGATTCCCACTGCACAAACCCTGGGCATGCTGTCATTGGCAAGTAGCCCGCTAGGGCTTATCCTCGTGCATGTTGCTTATGGCATTGGCTTTACAACCTTATTCTTTCGTAATTATTACGAGACCTTTCCAACCGAAGTAGTCCAAGCGGCAACATTGGAAGGCGCGGGGTTCTTTCGCATTTTTTTCAAGCTGCTGTTTCCAGCATCGCTGCCCATCATTGTTGTCTGCGTGATCTGGCAATTTACCAATATCTGGAATGACTTCCTCTTTGGCGTCTCATTCAGCTCCGGTGAAGCTGTTCCCATGACTGTTGCGTTGAATAATCTTGCTAACAGCTCTACGGGTGTGAAAGAGTACAACGTACACATGGCAGCGGCTATCATTGCGGCGTTGCCAACGCTCATTGTGTATGTGCTGGCGGGTAAATACTTCGTGCGCGGACTGATGGCCGGTGCGGTTAAAGGCTAGGTGATTGACCATGAAAGAATTTCTTGTTATTAAACAGCTTGTCAAACGTTACGAGGATGAACTCATTCTCAATCATATTAATTTGTCAATTGCCGAAGGTGAGTTTCTTGTTATTTTAGGACCCTCCGGTTGCGGCAAATCAACACTGCTCAACTGCATCACAGGGCTCACGCCCATCGACGAAGGCGATGTATTTATTAATGGCGTACGTGTGAACGATGTTCATCCTTCCAAACGCAATCTGGCAATGGTCTTTCAGTCCTATGCGCTGTATCCCAATATGACTGTGCAGCAAAACATTCGTTTCGGCATGGAACTGCGTAAAATGCACAAGGTTGACATTGCTGCGAAGCTGAAAGAGGTCACGGAGCTGTTAAAGATCGGCGAGCATTTAACAAAAAAACCGGCACAGCTTTCGGGCGGACAGCGCCAACGCGTGGCTATTGCGCGTGCTTTGGTGCGTAAACCGGAGTTATTTCTTTTTGATGAACCGCTTTCCAATCTGGATGCTAAATTACGCGTGGACATGCGCGTGGAATTGAAAAAGCTGCACAAGCGGCTGGCCGCTACCATTCTTTACGTCACCCACGATCAACTGGAGGCAATGACCTTGGCAAGCAGGATTGCCGTTATGGAAGGCGGCAATGTGGTGCAGTTTGACACGCCGGAAAATATTTACCATCACCCCGCTACACTGTTTGTCGCACGTTTTATTGGAACACCGGTGATGAATATTTTACCGGTGCGGCTGCAGAAACACGCGGGCAGCTGGACGTTGAGCTTGCTGCCCGCAGCAAGCTCAACCGCCAATGCAACAAACAATGCAGCAGCAAAAAAAACTGCTGGCATTACTTTTAAGCTGCCCGCTCCCAAACACCCCGACAAACTTGAACATCAGCTTAAAACTGAAGGCGACAAGCTATTGATGGGGCTGCGCGCGGAGTTTATTCACGAGGCTAAACAGAGCACTACGCATAACACAACCGTGACAGCCACGGTGGAAGTTGTGGAACCAGTCGGCTCAGATACTTTTATCATCTGCACTATGGAGGGACATGAACTGACTGCACGTTTAGCTGCACGTGCGCTTGTCCGTTCAGGAACGCAAGTGCAGCTAACACTTGACTTAAACCAGCTGTTATTATTTTCACCCCAACGCGGAACACGCATTATTTATTAAGCTCAGCTTACCTACATAATTTTTAACATTCTCCATTAACAATCAACAAAGAAGCATGCCATGACTAACACAGGTTCTCCCCAAAATCTCAGCAGTACACTCACCTTAAATGACGGACACAAAATTCCCATTGTAGGGGCGGGAACTTACAATATGGGAAGCGACGCTGTCACTGAAAAAGCAGTCACCACAGCGCTGGAACTAGGTTATCGGCATATTGACACGGCAAGCATTTATGAAAATGAACGCGGCGTTGGTGCTGCCATCGCTAAAACACTTGCCAGCGGGCTGCTCACGCGTGAGCAGCTTTTTGTCACAACAAAGGTTTGGAATATTGAACAAGGTTATGAAAATACACTGAGCGCATTCGCCGCCAGTCTGCAACGCTTGCAGTTAGCTTATGTGGACTTGTACCTCATTCACTGGCCCAAACCTGCACACACATTGGAAACCTGGCGCGCCATGAAAAAATTGCGTGCCGAAGGTAAAATTCGCTCGCTTGGCGTCAGCAACTTCAAGGAACATCACCTCAAGGTCTTGTTTAACGATGACATTGTCCCAGTGGTGAATCAGGTAGAATTACATCCCGAATTCCAACAGGTAGAACTCAAGGCTTTCTGTGAACGCAATCACATTTATTTAGAAGGCTGGGCGCCGCTTATTCGCGGCAAGGTTGCCGAGCTGGAAATACTGAAAAAAATAGCGCGCCAATACGGCAAAACCCCCGCACAGGTAAGCTTGCGTTGGCAAATACAACAAAACATCATCACCATTCCCAAATCTACACATCACAAGCGGCTGCAGGAAAACAGTGAGCTTTTTGATTTCACACTTAGTGCGGAAAATTTCACTGCCATTGCCAAGCTGGAAAAAGAACGAATATGGTCGGACCCCGATCAGATTGATTTTTAACAAAAACCAAGGACTTCATAATGAATACTCACCCACCCTATAAAAAACCAACCTTAAAAAGCATCGCCGATCGTGTTTCGCTCAGTGATGGCAATAACATTCCGCGCCTGGGACTGGGGACAGCAGGTGAAACAGCTCCGGAAAAAATGGCAGCAGCCATCACCGCTGCGTTGGAATTGGGCTATCGTCATTTTGATACAGCAAGTTTTTATCAAAATGAAGAAGGCATTGGGCGCGGTATCGCCAAAGGGCTGGCAAGCGGCATTAGCCGTGAAGAATTATTCATCACCACAAAGGTATGGACCAGCGAACAAGGTTATGAAAACACAAAAGCAGCGCTTGCTGCCAGTCTGAAACGCCTGCAATTGGACTACGTTGATTTATATCTCATCCACTGGCCTAAGCCGCAGCTCACTGCCGAAACCTGGCGCGCCATGAAAGAACTCAAAGCTGCCGGTAAAATCCGCTCACTTGGGGTCAGCAACTTCCACGCCCATCATCTTTTCCCACTCTTAAACGATGAAGTTAAACCAGTTGTCAATCAAATAGAAATGCACCCGCAGTTTCAGCAACACGAATTGCAAGCTTACTGCGAAGCTCATAATATTTATGCAGAAGCTTGGTCGCCATTGATCCGCAGCAGTGAACGCCTGAATGACCTGAAGCCGCTTACTGCTATTGCAGAGCGACTGGGTAAAACCCCGGCACAGGTTACATTGCGATGGTTACTGGAACGCGATGTTTTGATCATTCCCAAAACAGTCCGACCTGAGCGAATGCAAGAAAACGCTGCGCTTTACGACTTTGAACTGAGCGCTGCAGATCATGCAGCCATTGCCACATTGCAGCGCAATCGGCTTTGGGAACATCCCGACGACGATCCTTATTAAAATCGTCCCGGACTAAAGAGCTAAGCGATAAACCTTTGCGGAACAATTGCCATAACAAGGTAATATTTATGCAGAAGCTTGGTCGCCATTGATCAGTCCGACCTGAGCGGATGCAAAAAAACGCTGCGCTTTACGACTTTGAACTGAGCGCCGCAGATCATGCAGCCATTGCAGCGCAATCGACTTTGGCTTTGGGAACATCCCGACGACGATCCTTATTAAAATCACCCCAGACTAAAGAGCTAAGCGATAAACCTTTGCGGAACAGTTGCCATAACAAGGTAATATTTATGCAGAGCTTGGTCGCCATCGATCAGTCCGACCTGAGCGGATGCAAAAAAACGCTGCGCTTTACGATTTTGAACTGAGCGCCGCAGATCATGCAGCCATTGCCGCATTGCAGCGCAATCGACTTTGGCTTTGGGAACATCCCGACGACGATCCTTATTAAAATCGCCCCAGACTAAAGAGCTAAGCGATAAACCTTTGCGGAACAGTTGCCATAACAAGGTAATATTTATGCAGAGCTTGGTCGCCATTGATCAGTCCGACCTGAGCGGATGCAAGAAAACGCTGCGCTTTACGACTTTGAACTGAGCGCCGCAGATCATGCAGCCATTGCCGCATTGCAGCGCAATCGACTTTGGCTTTGGGAACATCCCGACGAAGATCCTTATTAAAATCGTCCCAAACTAAAGAGCTAAGCGATAAACCTTTGCGGGACAGTTGCCATAACAAGGTAATATTTATGCAGAGCTTGGGCGCCATTGATCAGTCCGACCTGAGCGGATGCAAAAAAACGCTGCGCTTTACGACTTTGAACTGAGCGCCGCAGATCATGCAGCCATTGCCGCATTGCAGCGCAATCGACTTTGGCTTTGGGAACATCCCGACGACGATCCTTATTAAAATCGCCCCAGACTAAAGAGCTAAGCGATAAACTTTTGCGGGACAGTTGCCATAACAAGGTAATATTTATGCAGAAGCTTGGTCACCATTGATCCGCAGCAGTGAACGCCTGAATGACCTGAAGCCGCTTACCGCTATTGCAGAGCGACTGGGTAAAACCCCGCGCACAGGTTATACATTACGATGGCTGCTGGAACGTAATGTTTTAATCATTCCTAAAACAGTCCGACCTGAGCGGATGCAAGAAAACGCTGCGCTTTACGACTTTGAACTGAGCGCCGCAGATCATGCAGCCATTGCCGCGCAATCGACTTTGGCTTTGGAAACATCCCGATGACGATTCTTATTAAAATCGTCCCGAACTAAAGAGCTAAGCGATAAACCTTTGCGGAACAATTGCCATAACAAGGTAATATTTATGCAGAAGCTTGGTCGCCATTGATCAGTCCGACCTGAGCGGATGCAAAAAAACGCTGCGCTTTACGACTTTGAACTGAGCGCCGCAGATCATGCAGCCATTGCCGCATTGCAGCGCAATCGACTTTGGCTTTGGGAACATCCCGACGACGATCCTTATTAAAATCGTCCCAGACTAAAGAGCTAAGCGATAAACTTTTGCGGAACAGTTGCCATAACAAGGTAATATTTATGCAGAAGCTTGGTCGCCATTGATCAGTCCGACCTGAGCGGATGCAAAAAAACGCTGCGCTTTACGACTTTGAACTGAGCGCCGCAGATCATGCAGCCATTGCCGCATTGCAGCGCAATCGACTTTGGCTTTGGGAACATCCCGACGACGATCCTTATTAAAATCGCCCCAGACTAAAGAGCTAAGCGACTTTTGCGGAACACAAGGTAATATTTATGCAGAATCCCGAGCTGCCACATTGCAGCGCAATCGACTTTGGCTTTGGGAACATTCTTATTAAAATCGTCCCGAACTAAAGAGCTAAACGATAAACCTTTGCGGGACAGTTTCCATAACAAGAACAAGTCACGCAATCTTTCAATACTTTTTCCTCAACAGTTTCGCGTGCAGTGCGCGTAAAACCGAATTTGGCAAAAAAAGCATCGGCTTCACGCGTGATGACAATAAGCTCACGAAACGCCAATTCCTGCGCCTTAGCCAGTGTAGCCTCCATAAGCTTCCGTGCAAGCCCTTGTCCCTGCATGGCGGGATTGACACAAAAAGAGCGTATTTCTGCAAGGCGGGAGTGATAACGGTACAATGAGCTGCACCCCAGTAGCGGTGCGGAATGTTCCCGGGACGGCATCCCAACAATGAAATAAGCGAGCTGCTCACGAATTTCATGAACATTGCGTTTAAGCAGGAGCTTATCAGCAGCGAAGCTGCTGATAAGTGCTGCAATATGAGGTACGTCTGCCTGAACGGCAGGACGAATCACAAAGGCGGATGATGGTGGGGAATAAGTAGCAGGCTGTTCACGCTCCCCTGGGCGAATTGAAGTGGCAGAATGCCGTGAATTCAGTTTCACGTCGGCAGGAAGGGATGACCCTGTCAATAATAGCGTCGTTCATGACGCTTTACGCTCATATGTGCTGCGGCTGCGTTTATTTGTTTGTTGTCCAGCAGGGCGATGGGAGCGGAAAGGATTCTCAATGTATTTAGTGCCGTCGGCAGCAACGGTCGCTTCTATTTTATCGGGAACGGCAGTGCGTGTGCGCGCAGGTTGTGAATGACGCGCAGCAGGTTGTGAATGACGCGCAGCAGGTTGTGAATGGCGCGCAGCAGGTTGTGAATGGCGCGCAGCAGGTTGTTGTGAACGACGCGCAGCAGCAACGCGCCTACCGCCACGTTTACGCAAACCCGAACGCGAACCGGTTGCCGTACGTGTACGTGCGAATGCAGGCTCACCGGGCGCGCTGAGTGGGTGATCGACGGGAACATTGGGATCGACAATAAGGCTGTTTGTAATAAACCGTGCAGCCGAAGTTAATTTACGCTTAAAATCTTTATAATCAGCATTTTCAACAGTGGAAACAGCAGGCAATGCAGCCAATTCACGCACATGCGCAGAAAGCGTTTTAGTATGCGCTGCTTTTTCGGGGACAATTTTACAAGTGAGGAAGTTTTCCGCTTCACGCGCATTGCAAAGTTGTTCCTGACGTTGAGCAATGGCAAGCGGGAAAAACAAGACGCGTTTATTAAGATAAATGCACTCAGAAACGGTCCCTGCCCCTGCACGCGCCACAATAATTTCAGCACGGCGCATTATATAAGCCCATTCCGCTGGGGAGATTAATCCTACGGGAAGGTAGGAATCACTAGTCAAGGACATGAACTGATCCAGGTGAGCGCGCCCTACTTGGTGAAAGACAAAATAATGCCGACAAAGCTCCGCAAGGTCAGCTTTAACTTGAGCATTGATAAAAGCAGATCCGTTACTGCCGCCAGTGATAAGTAGCAGCGGCTGCTTATCAGGAACCTTATCAAGAAATTCAACCGCGGCTTCAGCCCCCATGCGTTGAGATTTGCCTTCGCTATAAAAGAGTTTACTGATGGGATAACCTGTCCATAACGTTTTTTTAGCAGGAAAAAAAGGTGCAGAGCTTTTAAAGGAAATAAAAATACGCTTAGCAAAGGGGGCGGCAATTTTATTGGCAAGGCCTGCACGGCTGGTCTGTTCGTGCAGGTAAACGGGAATGCGCAGCAAGGCAGCAGCCAAGGCAGGCATAAGCCCCACATAACCCCCTGTATGCATAAACAGAGCGCGCTTGCGATACGGATACAGACACTTGAGTGCCTGAAAAAATGCCTGTACGGCAATAAAACCAGTTAAAAAGTTTCTAAACGAGAAATAACGCCGCCACTTTTCAGCACTGACAGGGATATAAACATCTACCTGCCGCTCAAAAATATTGCGCTCAATGCCCCGGTGTCTGCCAATATAAATAATTTCAAGCGATGTGTTCTGTTGTTTTTTTAATCTTAGTTCTTTAAATATAGCCAAGGCCGGCATAACGTGTCCGCCACTGCCGCCGCCTGTTAAAATGATCGTTTTCACGTTGGTATTGCGGTCCAATATTTTTATGAAGAGTCATGGCTACAGCTCCTGTGAAAAAATCATTCAATAACAAAATGACAAAATCAAACATCTGCAACATAAACTCTTTAAGTTAAAAGCTCCTTCACTTCCTTTCAGTCTCTAATTAGCCCAAAAATAAATTAATCATCGCCATAGAATTATTAATAGCGATACCTCAAACAATGGGCGGCTGAGCTGAAAAGATTTTGTCCTAACTCAGTACTGTACTATTATACAATTATTTCAATAAAAATATAATAAATTAGCTAATGATTGGCTAAAATTTGAATTCCGTACCAAAAACAGGAAAAATTATGTTGCTCGTTGATTCAGTAATTGCATAACTAGGCGCAGGATCGCCAACGTTAAGCGAAGGATCATAACGAATAAGCTGGCGTTCGTAATTATATCCAGAGACATTATCGAAAAAGAGTGCTTCCAAATTAAAGACATCTATAAAAAGGCTGATGGTGACACGTTTCTTACGCGCAAGCACCCAGTCAAAGCGCAGGTCCCAAGTGAATGTCCATGGCAAATTAACAGCATTTATTTGCTCGGGGTCATCCACAAAAGTATAACCAGTATCGCAAAACGGGAAAGTACAATCGACACCATCGGTCTCGGTAAAACTGCTATTTGTCCCAATGACCTGCGGCGTATAAGGTTTACCTGAACCTGTGATGAAACGAGTTCCAAGACTAAAATTTTTAGTGATTTTAAAGCTGGCAACTATTTTAATGGAATGCTCGACATTTTCATTGAAGGGAACCAGCTTGAGTTCATAATTGAGGTAATCGCTGCCGTTATTGCCTTCATCAGTAGCCAAAAATGCCTCATCAACACTGGCAGGAATGCTAAAGCTTTCCACATAAGCGCGGCTCCAAGTATAATTGAACCAACCGCTGAACCAACCTTTTCCCACGCGGCGGATCAATGTTTCAATGCCATAAGCATGACCTCTATCGGTATTAACAGTGGGATAATTGCCGTCTGCTTCTGGAAAAGCGCTGTCAAATGTAGGATTGATGATCAGGCGATTCCTGATGAGTTTGTAATAAGGTTCAAGCGAAAACTCAAAACCAAATGCGTTCCAAACAGTTCCAACACCAAATTGATAAGTATGGGGAATATTAAGTTTGTAGTCTTGAAAATAAATTTTTCCAGCCATGGAATCAACGGTAACAATGTTTGGCAGCTGGCTGAACCGCCCCGCATACGTAAATATTTCCAAAATACCATTATTAACAGCTGGAAACCCTGTCAATCGTAAACGAAAGTCGCCTGTAAGCGTACGTGTATTGAGATTATCGTAATAAAGAACAGTACCACTATTGAGTGTAATATACTCCCAGTCGCTGATGAGACTTGAGCTCAACGTGAGGCGATGGCGAAGGACATTCTCAGAAGTATCGACCAGCTCATTATTATAAGCTTTAATGGCATTAAGAAACGCATCCAGCCCTGCACTATCAGGGGGACCTGAAGCAAAAGTAAGATAGTCAGATGAATCGGGCACCGGCTTACCATCGGGATGGGTTTTCTTCAAGCCATAACCTCTATCTATGGAGTATTTGAGAAAAGAATCCAAGTTTAATACATCATTGAAAAAGTAATTGAAACCGCCGCGAAAAGCATATTCTTCATTGCTGATGTCATAAATCTCCACCTCCTGACTAATTTCACTATCACGCTCTGCATAACGATAAAAACCCACGTCGTATTCATAACGATCCGCCTGTGCCATGTACTGGATGGCTTCACTATCCCAGTTATGCGATAAACTGTAAGACGAATCAATATAAATTGTTTCATCGTCCTCGGAGCTTTGATATTCAAAATTATCAAGATTAAATATTAAATCATCACCACTGAACAAAAAAATAAATCTAAACAGGCTACTATCAGTGACTTGCCAATCAAAAATAGTATGTGCATCGTAAGCAACGGGTACAAGTTCCAGACTATTTAATCCCAGCTCATTTGAAGTATCCAGGGCTTCTATTAATGCAAGAAAAGCTTCATAATAGGTGCGTCTGCCGCCAAAACTGATACGGAATTTATCTAAAAACCCGATTGTCGCCGCAAGATCTGCATAACCTGAACTCAGATTGAAAACAATATCGTACTTATCCTCATAATCGCCCAGTTCATTAGGAATAATATCCACAACCGAACCTTGACTATTTTCATAAGCAGCCGAAAAACCGCCAGGGTAAAACAACAAACGATTGATCAATTGATACGGGAAAATACTGAAAAAGAAAACCTGATGGTATGGCGAACCAACGATAATGTCGCTGTAACGATAGGAAATATCGCTACTGCTTCCACCACGAATAAAAAGATCCGTGTCAAACAGACCACTGGCACTGGTCACACCCGGGAGTGAGCTCAAAACACCCAGGACATCCCCACCTGTACCGGGGAGTTTGCGCACTTCATCGGCATCCAGTGTTCTACCCTCACTCACACTTTTTTTACGGACACGCACCGTTCCCAAGCGACGTGCAGCATTTGCCGACACTGTAGTATTAAAGCCTATAACCACCGATACTGGCGTGTCAGCCGTTACAATAAGGCTGTCTTGTATAATAGTTCCCTGGTAAAGCAGTTCATAATCATAACTGCCCACAGCCAACTCCACCTCGGAGCTATCGTTTAGCTGCGAACGAAAAACGCCATCATCATCGGAGATCAGAATAAGCCGCTCACTTGGAAAGCTGAGTGTATAACCGGATTTAGCGGAAGTACCATCCACTGAAAGCTCAGCATCAGCTGGCGCCGCAGCAAGCTCTCCCGTCTGCTGCGATAACTGCAAAACAAAACTCAACGTACGCGCGTCCAATGTCGCCCATCCCAAACAGACTCCCCAATACCCCATAACTCCCGCCAGTACCATCCACTGAGCACGACGACGCCACATACAAGACAAATACATTTTTATAAGCTCCTTTTCTTAGTTAACTTCTTATTAACATAAATAAAAATCGTTCACTGCAAAACAATAGACTATTTTAACATGCTAAAGCTGCAGCTTGCAGTTAAAATTGGTATCATATCGTTGTATAATATACCTATGTACACAGCCTCTCGCGTTACTAACGCTGCCCGCTCACAATCATCACAGCCATCGCAGTCACCGCAACCATTTATTGCCGTTGAGCTGCAAACAGCGGAACATCTAGGGTTGCTGCTGGGGCACCAGGCATTGCCCTGCAATGTTTACACCCTCAAACCGCGTCAACCTTATGTTTTCCTTTACAATAAATTTCTTTACGGCATTTATGTCCTCACAAGCACCACCACAGCACCTATCGCCGCGGTACCGCCGCCCGTTTCATCCAGCAAACAAAACACAGTGCCTTCAGCACCAGCCTCCCGCCATTACCTGCTCCATAAAACCCATAATTATAAACGCCTGCGCCTCCATCACGTCAGCGCACGCAAGCGCCTCAATGCCAAACTAGCCGAGCTGCCATTGCTGCAAAACCTTTTTCACGCCGAAAATAAGACTGCGACTAAACTTTTTCTTAAAATCATCGAGCAAAACGATCACTTTCTGCTCAGCTACGCCGGTCAAACCGTACCCGCAGGCATACGCCACTATCGCATCCACGAAAACTATCGCGCCCTCAAAACACTCAGTGCCACCATTACCCCCCAGCTGCTGCAAGCACAAGGCGGAACAGAGGCCTTCGCACGTTTTAAAACATGGGGCAGCCAACTGAGCGCCCTACTCTTTCCCAAAGAACTTTTACGCTTGCTTTGGCATGCTGATACCGTTTACATTGATGCCGCCAGCTGCCAGCCCTCGTCCAAAGCCATCCCGCTAGCCGTAGCCGTCATTACAGATCCCAAAACAGGCGCACATAAAGTGCTCAATACTTGCAGTCTCTACCTGCCAGCCGCCTTAAATACCTCCGCACCGCAACACAGCACCGCCAATAAGCTCCTGCAATCCATCGGCGTTTATTCCAGTAAAGAAGATGCCTCCATGATACAAGAACTGCAAGCCATTGCTGAAAAACATCGACTGGAACAAAGCGCCCCGCAATTTTACAGCTTCGGCAGCCTGGAAACCAATGAAATTATTGCCGGTATGCAACGTCATGACATTGTCCAGCTCATTTACCATGGGGAAGTCCATGCCCAGGAATTTGTCCTCATGCGCAATGCAAAAGCCTTTCTCCGTTTATCCGATCTCCAGCTGCTAGTCCGCGTCCCCAAAGTGCTTTTTTTCTCCACCTGCTCATCCGAACATCCCCAGCTGATCAAGTGGTTTTTTAAGGCGGGCGGACAAACATTGCTCAGCATCAGTGGTGAAATTATTTCCACCCCATTGCCGCGCATCATGCAAAACCTTTACTGGCAACTCTTCACGCGCAAATACAACATTCGTGAAGCTTTTCACAGCACCATGCGTAACCTGGCCCAAGAGGAAAATGTTGCTGTTTTCAAACTCAAACTCTACGGATTGGGAGAAGAGTATTTTAATCAGCACGATGCCATTTAAACCATCGCGGCGTCCTCACCATGTCCCCAGTACAGCCACGCAGCTCTAAACCAACCTTGCGCGCGCATTGTCACCTGGGCATTGATGCCCGCGTGCTGCACCCCCATAAACGCCATACCGGTTTTTATACCTACCTCAGCGAGCTGCTGCGCGCACTGCACCAGCATAACAACCTGCGCCAACCCGCCAATCGCCGTCCCGCTTATCACTTCACCTTATACAGCTGTGAACCATTGGCAAAAGAACTGCTGCAATCGCTCAAGGTCACCGCGAAGTATTTCTCCTTCCAGCACATCCCGCCGCCGCCGCACGCCGAAAGTGAATGCGGCAACTGGCGTTTCTTTCGTACCCTCGCGCAAAGGCTCAGCACCGCTGCCAATAAACCCGACATCCTGCTCTTCCCACAGCAATCGAAACTCCCGCTTTCATTGCGAGCCTTCTCCCGTGCAGGCATTCGCACCGTCCTGACTGTGCATGACCTCATTCCCAGCATTTTCCTGCTGCCGCAAAACATCCTCAGCGGCAAAACTCCGCTTAAAACCCTCAGCAGTGAAGGTCTCAGCCTCGCCCTCACCATGAAACTCAGCTATCGGCATTGGAACGCCATTCTCTGTGTCTCACCAACCGCGCGCACTCAGCTGCATCAGCTGCTTGGACGCCAAGTCCAACCCGCTAGCTCCGCCGCGGCACCCCATATTACAATCACCCCGCTTGGCGCAGCAGAGGAATTTAAAACCTGCTCCAGTCAGACCTTTGTTAAGCTTGCCCCCACCCTTCAGGCAAACCGTTTTTTTCCGCCATCGCTAAAACCCGCCGCACAGCCCCCCCCTAAGCCGCCCACTAATCCCCTGCGTTTCAAACAATACATCCTTTATTTCAGCGGTCACAGTATTCGTAAAAATGTCGCCCGCGGCGTACATGCCTGTTTGCAAGTCATAAACGAACACAAGAGCTCACTAAGTCTCGTTGTCATCGGCGACGGCAAATGGACAAATGCCCTCAGTAAACTCCCTAATGCGCACAAGCTCTGTTTCCTACACCCGCTCAATCGCACCCAGCTGGCACTGCTTGTTGCCGCTGCACGTTTTACATTGCATCCCTCGCTCATGGAAGGTTTTGGTCTGCCCGTTATTGAAAGCATTCGTGCAGGTACGCTTTGCATCGCCTCCAAAATTCCCACCAATATTGACCTGCTTGGCGATGACTACCCCCTCTTCAATCCTTACAAACTGCAAGACATCAAACGGACTGTCCAACACTTCATTGCGTTCAGCCCGCAGCAAAACAAACAGCTCCTCCGCCAAGCCCAATCGCAAGCACGCCGTTTTTCATGGACACATTGCGCGCAAACAACACACGCGGCATTGCAAAAAGCTATGAGTACTACTCCGTAAACCCTAACAAAAATCGCACAAAAACTTACTTAAAAACGAGTGCAATACTCAAACATATTATAATGCGTTATGCACGAACAATTATTGCTCTTCAAGGACAAGAGCTTAGTTGCTGAGAGCCCACGCCCTCCTGCACCCGTTTATCCTCCCATTATTCAGGACATCCATAAAACCACGCTCAGCAAGCTGGGACACGCGGCTATTACTTATAAGCCTGCGGCAAGCATTCTCACAGCAACAACAGGTTTCATGGAATCCTATGATTATTCCTTGAATCCTTACACGGGTTGTTCTTTCGGCTGTACATATTGTTATGCCGCATTCTTCTCACGCAACAAAGAAAAAATGGACACTTGGGGTCAATGGGTCAGCGTAAAAGAAAACGCATTAGATCTCTTACGAAAAAAACGCAAAAGCAAAAAATCACTCACCGATAAAATCGTTTACATGTCCAGTGTAACCGACCCTTATCAGCCAATTGAACAAAAGCTGAAACTCACAGCAGCATTGCTTGAAGAGCTTGCTGAACACCATCGTATCAGACTGGTGGTACAAACGCGGGCAGCTCTGGTGACAAGAGATATCGAGCTTTTCAAGCGCATCGGCAGGGTGCAAGTGAACATGACCATCACCACTGACGATGAAGCAGTACGGCGTGTATTTGAGCCGCACTGCCCGTCTAATGCTGCGCGTCTGAAAGCCATTCAAACCATTCACGACGCAGGCATTCAAGCTTGCATCACCATGACCCCACTGCTTCCCGTCAGCAATGCCGAACAATTTGCAGCTTCCCTCAAAGCTACTGGCATTCGCAAGTTTATCATCCAGCCCTTCCATAAACAGAAAGGCAAATTTGTTGCAGGCACACGCGACAATGCGCTAAAGATTTTCAGCGACTACGATTGGAACGAAGATAAATGCAAAACCATCATTAAGACCATTCAGAAAAAACTGCCGGGCATAGGTATTGGCAAAATGGGATTTGCACCCCCGCTCTAGTAAAGTAGAGTTTATCTCGCTGGAAGCATTGAACAAGTATCGCTTATCCCTGTGAATGTGCAGAAGTACTACAATGAGTAATAACATTACGCAGCAGCAGTAAACCTTTCTATAAATACTTAAAGAACTTGACAGGATATGATAAACATACTACAATGGAATCGGTCCAAAGGACCGATTCTTTGCCCGGCCCTTACCCGGCCGGGTATTCTTTATCAAATGGAAGTTAGTGGATAAAATTATCTTAATTACCAATGATAAAGACTTTATACCAGTTATGAAAGAGGCAAGAAAAAACGGCTTGCAAATAATCACCGTTTCTTATAATGGGTACAAGCTAAACCCTGATCTAATAGAGCATTCTGACTACGTACGGAACTATCCTATCATTCCTCCTTCTTAGCTACATCTTTTCCCTTATCCCCACTCAGCCTCCCACTTGTTTTTCTCCATCTGTAAAAGCAGTGTCTTTTAGTGCTAATAATATGGAGGATTGCTGTATTGAGTAATAATATTGTGCAGCAGCTTCAAGCCCGCCTGTCCGCTTTTCTCTAAGTGAAACTGTGTTGCGATGATATTATCGCGTTGCAGCATACAAGCAAACTTCCCGCCATAATCCGCTTCAGCAATGGCAGGCCCCGCTTCCTGTGGCGTGCCGTAATAGGAATTGACAAAATAAAAATAACGCTCAGCCGTGCTGAGACCGTTAAACAGCGGTTGCTCGCCGATGGGCGTAACAGCATTCCAGCCAATTTGCGGTACACGAACCTGTGCAGCATCAAAACGCCGCACATGCCCCTTAATGAAACCCCAGCAATGCGTTGGCGCTGAGGTCTCGCTCTCTTCGCTTGTTTCAAAAAGCAGCTGATAGCCGATGCAAATCCCCAAAAAAGCGCGTTTTCTTTCCACAATGTGCCGCTGAATAGCCGCTGTTAACCCCAATTCCGCAAGCGAGGCAAGCGTGGCAGCAGCGGAGCCCACACCGGGCAATATCAGAAAATTGCTTGCTGCCAGCTGAGGCGCAGAGCTTACAAGTCGATGGGGGAAGTGCAAGCGGCTGAGCGCATTGGCAACGCTGGAAGCATTGCCGCCATGATAATCAATGATGCCAATCATCTTACAACACCCTTATTATAACATGCAGGCGGTCACAGCCATCGTCAGCAGCTCTATCGTTGCTCTGTTATTGGTCTGTCATTGCTCTGTTATTGACAGCTCAGCCTAGCTATGTTATAGTATGCTAAGGAAATATTGCCAAAAACATTACCAATAAAGGCAAAGACAGCGTCCCATTCCAATGCCCCATAAACCCGCACAACCTCCCGCAATGCAGTCCAATAAAACCATGCCGCAAACTGCTGCAAGCTCAGAAGCCAAGCCGCTTAATGAGGCTAATATTTTAGCGCTGCTGCGGACGATTGAAGATCCAGATCTAAAAAAAGACATTGTCAGTGCCGGTTTTATCAAGGCACTTTCCATCACTGAGGCTACAGGACGCGTGGCACTCACGCTTGAGCTCACCACTCCTGCCTGTCCATTCAAAGAGCAGTTTAAAACTGATGCCGCTGCTAAAATAAAAACGCTCAGCGGCGTTACAGCAGTGGAAGTCACCTTAACATCCAGTAAAAACAAAGCTGCCGCAGCTCTGCAGCAAGCGGCATCGGGTCTCAAGGATGTTGACTGTCTTATTGCCATTGCCTCATGTAAGGGCGGTGTGGGGAAATCTACTGTTGCGGCGCTCATTGCCTGCGAGCTGGCACAGCAGGGACATGCTGTGGGACTCTTGGACGCTGATCTCTTTGGACCTTCGCTGCCTACGCTTTTTCATTCACGGACAGAAGGGATCCGCATGTTTGAAAAACGGTTGCTCCCGCTAGAACTTCCCATGACCCCCGCCAATCAAGCGCACACACTCAGTCCCGCCATGCCTGTAAGTGAAGCCAATGCCACAGCACCAAAGACTTCCACAGCAAAACTCAAACTCATGTCTTTCGGATTTCTGCTGGGCGATGCGCCTGCCATTATGCGCGGCGCCATGGTTTCCAACTACATGAACCAAGTCCTGCACCAAGTAGCATGGGGCCAGCTGGATTATCTGATCATCGACCTCCCGCCCGGGACAGGCGATACAGTACTCACCCTAGCACAATCCGTCCAGCTGACAGGTGCCATCATCGTCACAACACCTGCTTCATTGTCATTAGTGGACGTTGCGCGCGGCATGCACACCTTTAACAAAGTGAATGTCCCCATGGCGGGGATTATTGAAAACATGGCGTATTTTATTTGCAGCGAATGCGATGCCAAACATTATATTTTTGAACGCGGACAACAAACACTCAGCGAACGTTTTGGTGTCCCCACACTAGCGAAGCTCCCGCTCTTCTCCGCCACAGCCGCTGTTCCCGCCACATTGAAAACTTCTGCCCCTGCGCCTGCCGCACTCCCGTTTAATTTCAATCCCTATCGTCTGACTCCCGATGTCCAAGGTATTGTAAAAAATATGATCACACAAACCGCACGCGCCATTGGCACACTCAAAGGCAGCACCCCGGAGCTCCCAAAAATTGACATCGGTCCAGCTCTAATCACACTTCGTTTTAAATCCGCCCCCCCACAAACACTTAGTTTTAAACGGTTGCGCTTACATTGTCCCTGTGCATTGTGTCAGGATGAATTCACCGGTAACCGCAAGCTCACTGAAAGCAGCATTCCCGCAGACTTAAAAGCACTCAGTGTCAAAGCAATTGGGCACTACGCACTTGGCATTGACTGGAGCGATGGACATCGTTCGGGTATTTATCCTTACAAACTATTCGCCAAGCTTGCGGCAACGGAAAATGCAGCCAACACCGTTCCCGCTTAACATTGAATGCCAACCCTAACACCACCGCAGCCAACACCAAACCGCCATGCTCACCAAGCGTCTGATTGCCTGTTTCGATGTCATTGGCAGCCAGGTCACCAAAGCGCAGCAATTTCAAAATAATATTGACATCGGCAATGCTGTCTCCCTGGCGCGCCAGCTGTACACAGCGGGCATTGACGAGCTGATCTTTTACGACATTAAAGCGAGCGCTGAAAAACGCAGCTTGGACCTTGCTACAGTCCAAGCGGTCGCGCAGGAAGTGTTTATTCCGTTCACCGTTGGCGGCGGCATTAAAAGCGTTGCTGCCATGCAACGCGTGCTGAAAGCGGGTGCCGAAAAAATCAGCATCGATTCCATGGCTGTACGCAATCCCGCCCTCATCAGTGAAGGCGCAAAAGCTTTTGGCGCTCAGTGCATGGTGGTGAGTATGCAGGTTATCCGCCGTGGGTGCAGCAGGCAGTTTGCAAGTGGTTATGAAGTTGCTATTGACGGTGCGCGCCATTTTACGGGAATGGACGCTGTGCAGTGGGC
>CBDFMP010000023.1:0-27143 GCA_965249715.1 Spirochaetota bacterium
TTGGAGCTTATTAGCATACGCAGCTGCTTGCTGGCGGAAAAATTGCCCCTGCTTTTTTCTATGAGTGCAAGCTAAAATACGCGCAGTGAACTCCTGCATTGCTGGTAGGCAGCGGCAGGATAAGCTGCGTGTGTTAAATGCCAGCTCGCCACTGAGACAATGGTAACGTGAGCGTTTTTGCGGAAACCGCTTGTCCCAATCGTTTAAAATAATTATCAATAACTGAGTACGCACGGGAACGAGCGGGGTTTTCGCCGTGTGCGCTTGGCAAGTAGCCTGAAGGCGAAGGCTCATGTCACTACTTAGCCTTGTTGGTCGCTAGCTCTGCGATAAACGCGCGTGCGGCGGCATTAGTCTGCGCGCGGCGCCGAAGCTTCTTAGCATACGCAGCTGCTTGAGCGCTGCTGAAACATTTGCTTGCTGGCGGGAAAATTACCCCTGCTTTTTCTATGAGTGCAAGCTAAAATACGCGCAGTGAACTCCTGCATTGCTGGTAGGCAGCGGCAGGATAAGCTGCGTGCGTTAAATGCCAGCTCGCCACTGAGACAATGGTAACGTGAGCGTTTTTGCGGAAATCGCTTGTCCCAATCGTTTAAAATAATTGTCAATAACTGCGTCCGCACGGGAACGAGCGGAATTTTCGCCGTGTGCGCTTGGCAAGTAGCCTGAAGCTGAAGGCTCATGTCACTGCTTAGCCTTGTTGGTCGCTAGCTCTGCGATAAACGCGCGTGCGGCGGTATTAGTCTGCGCGCGGCGTCGAAGCTTCTTAGCATACGTAGCTGTTTGAGCGCCTGCTGGAACATTTGCTTGCTGGCGGTAAAGCCTGAAGCTGAAGGCTCACTGTCACTGCTTAGCCTTGTTGGTCGCTAGCTCTGCTATAAACGCGCGTGCGGCGGCATTAGTCTGCGCGCGGCGTCGAAGCTTCTTAGCATACGTAGCTGTTTGCGCAGCATTGTCACTGGCGCGGTAGCTTTTGTAGAGGGCGATGTCTTTCTGTAAACTGGCGCGGCTTTGTTGGGCAGCGGTTATGGCTGCCGCATAACGCGTCTCACTGTGTGCCATAAAGGCAAGCGAGAGGTAAATTTCATCGCGCACACGTGCCTGAGTGATTTGTTTGAGCGCCTGCTGAAACATTTGCTTGCTGGCGGGAAAATTGCCCCTGCTTTTTTCTATGAGTGCAAGATAAAAAACGCGCAATGGACTCCGGCATTGCTGGTAGGCAGCGGCAGCGGCAGCATAAGCTGCGTGTGTTAATGCCAGCTCGCCACTGAGACAATGGTAACGTGAGCGTTTTTGCGGAAATCGCTTATCCCAATCGTTTAAAATAATTGTCAATAACTGCGTCCGCACGGGAACGAGCGGGATTTTTTTTATCAGCTGGACTAATTGTGTTTCTGCAGTCCGCGGGAAGCGCGCATCGTGTTTTAACATGCTGGCGTAATGGTTGGTGAAATAATCGCCTAAGAAGCTATACTGGCGATTGCTCAGCAAATTGAAGCTGTTGCTGAGGAATTGTTTAGTATTTTCGGGCGTAAATGCCAGCAGGTGCTCAGATTGCAGGCAGAGCCCAATTGTTACAATCAGGAGCAAACGATAATAAACACTGAAGAGCTTTTGCACAATCAAACAGGATAAAAGTGTCCAAGCAATAGACATTTAATTTTATAATACTTGGGTAAAGAATTCATGAGCTTTCAAGCATTAAGCTTGGGAAATTGCCAAAGCGGGATGTTAAAGAAACTTAAAGATCAACTCCTCTTAGGAGATGCTTATGAGCTGCTCAGGCAAATGCCCGCTGAGTGCATTGCCTTGGGCATCACTTCTCCACCGTACAATAAGCAGGAGAAACACGATGGCGGCTTGGTGACGAAGGTTGTTTATCAAGAATTTAGCGATAAACTACCGGAAGTGGAGTATCAAGAACAGCAAATAAAAGTTTTAAATGAAATTTATCGAGTCACGCAGAACGGTGGTTCATTTTTTTATAATCATAAAATTCGCTGGGAACGCGGGCAAATGTACCATCCCATGGATTGGCTGCGTAAGACGGCATGGTCGGTGAAGCAAGAACTGATATGGGACAGAACGTTGGCGGGCAATATCCGCGGCTGGCGTTTTTGGCAGGTGGAGGAGCGCATTTACTGGCTCTACAAACCTATCAATAATAATAAAATAGGTAAGGAACTGGCGTCGAAATCTGCTAAATTTACATCGATCTGGCGCAATACACCGGAAAATAAGAACCCACACCCCGCACCGTTTCCATTATGGCTGCCTGCCAGAATCATCATCGCGTTGTTGGACGGTGTTAAGGACGCGTTGGTCTTAGATCCTTATGCTGGCAGCGGTACCACGTGCGTAGCCGCCAAATTGTTGGGCTACGATTATCTGGGCATGGATGTCAGCAAGACCTACGTTGATACTGCCACTAGACGAATATTAAATTGTCATAATGAAATAGAGAAGGTCATGAAAGAGCAGTCACTACACGTAATAGAAAAAACGTTCCAACAACGGAAATTAAATGGCGAGTATAAACCTAAGAAAATGAAGCTTGCAGTACAAGGAATATGAATAAAGCGTTCTTTCAATTAATCAAAGCTCAGAGAAACTGTCTCACTTTTTAAAAAACAACCCAATTCAATATAGAGGATAAACATAATGGCACAACTCACACTCAAAGGCAATCCCGTACAAACAAACGGTGAATTACCGGCAATTGGCTCAACAGCGCCGAATTTTTCACTGGTGGCTGCCGATTTATCAGAAAAACAACTTAGCGCTTATGCAGGCAAACTTAAAGTGCTCAATATCTTTCCAAGTGTGGATACTGGCACTTGCGCCGCTTCGCTGCGTGCATTTTATCGGCATATTAAAAATAATGAGCGTGTAGTAGTGCTTAATATTTCAAAAGATCTTCCCTTTGCATTGGGACGTTTTTGTCAAGCTGAAGGACTTGAAAATGTTGAGGCCTTGTCTGCGTTCCGTTCCAGCTTCTCCGATGATTACGGGCTTACGTTTACTACAGGACCGCTTATGGGGTTATGCTCACGTGCGGTGATTGTTTTGGATGCTGAAAACAAGCTATTATATCACGAACAAGTGGCAGAGCTCACGCAAGAGCCCAATTATACGCGTGTGCAAGCGGCATTGGCAAGTTAGGTTATCGCTTCATTTGGTTTCGCATAAGGTTGCGGGCAATTTAAACTGAACACAAACACTTAGGCTGCCTGCACGGGAAGCTTTGCTGAGCGTGGTACAGCAGCGATGAAATTCACCACTTATAATTTAGGCTGCCGCGTGAATTTAGCGGAGCTGGAACAGCTGACAGACGCCTTAGTAAAACTGGGGTACACGTACGTGCCAGCGGCAGAACACACTCAGCACGGGCGGGCGGGGCACGTGGCATCCACGGTTTCTGCTCCGCAATCCACAGTTCCCGAACCTGTTGAAATAGCGATCGTCAATACTTGCACGGTCACGCAATCGGCAGCCAAAAAATCATGGCGCTTAATGCGGCGCTTAGCAGAGGGCAGCGGCATTGAGTTTCTGTTTATGACGGGCTGTTACACACATTTGGAGCCGAATTTAAAGGAACGTTTGCAGCAATACGCCGTGAAGAGTGTGATTGTGGCGCAAGCGGATAAAGCAGAACTTCCAACAATTATTGAACGCACTGTACGGCGTGCATACGGTTACGAGTACAAAACACAACATCGCACGGTGTACGATGACCCATTTGAAGCCTTTAAACACTCCCGCAGCTACGCAGGCGCTATGCTCAGCAGTCAGGGGCGATTTTATGGACATCGGCGGGCGCTTATTAAGGTACAGGACGGCTGCAATGTTTTTTGTACCTATTGCTGTATTCCCTTTGCACGCGGGGCGCCGCGCTCACGGCCTGTAAAAGATATTCTCAGCCAATTAACTGAGTTGGTCAAACAAGGTGTACAAGAGCTTGTGCTGACAGGTATTAATTTAAGCGCTTATCACGATAAAGTTGCCGCCGTGTCATTCACGGACTTAGTGGCTATCTGTTTGCAGACGGTGGGCGACGATGTGCAAGTCAGACTTTCGTCATTGGAGCCGCATGGATTGGGCGAGGAATTTTTTAAGCTCTTGGAGTATCCTAATTTATCGCCGCATTTGCATTTACCATTGCAGGGGACATCGGAGCGAGTTTTACGGGCGATGGGACGGCGTTACACGCTGAGCCAGTACATGGATATTGTTAAGGAGCTGTACGCACGCAATCCGCAGCTGGCACTTTCCACCGATGTTATTACTGGCTTCCCGGGCGAAAGCGATGCTGAATTCACATTGGGACTTGATGTTTTACGTGCCTGCAAGTTTTTTAAACTGCATGTCTTTCCATTTTCTTATCGTCCTTTCAGCAAACTTGCGAGTGAAACAGAGCGGCGCGCAGCAGCTGGCGTAAAAAACGCGCAGGGGGCATTGCCAGCGCATGAGCCAACTGAGCAGGTGGCAGCGGATATTAAACGCGCGCGTGCGCAGACATTACGCGCACTCTCGGTAGAATTAGAGCAAACTAAGCTCAAACAATTGCAATCACAAAAACAGCGATTTATCTTAGAAACGTTGCTGAGTGAAACAGAAACACGTGAGTTTTGTGCATTGACTGCAGACCTCCCTGCTTCAGCGCAAATCGCCCGCATACCAGGGGACGTTTATGTTTTTACAGGTACAAGTGAGTATTATGTGAAAGGCAGAGTTATTATTCCCAAAGCCTTAGTGCAGGCACAGCTTGGACTCAGCTCAGCTGCTGATGCGCTGGGTTCTGCGCTACAAACGCAGCTCATTCATACCACGCCAGCTGTTTTTACAATGGTTTAACATTCTTTAAAACTCATTTCAAAACGCATGATAAATCCATGCGAGTTCAATGCCTGTTTATACGAGGAGACCTGACGGTCATTATCAGCGACGCTGATAACATCGTATTGAAACGTAGCGGCGTAATACAATAACCCAATGCCGTAATGCTGGCACAGCTTGGGCAAGTGAGTATTATGTGAAAGGCAGAGTCTGTCATTCACAAAGCCTTAGTCAGTTGTGCAGGCATAGCTGATGCGCTGGGTTCTGCGCTACAAACCCGATTCCCAAGCTGAGATAAGGCAAGAGCAAATACGGTTGGGAGGCAATAGCCACGCTTTCAATGCCTGTTTATACGAGGAGACCTGACGGTCATTATCAGCGACGCTGATAACATCGTATTGAAACGTAGCGGCGTAATACAATAACCCAATGCCGTAATGCTGGCACAGCTTGGGCTCAGCTCAGTTGCTGATGCGCTGAGTTCTGCGCTACAAACCCGATTCCCAAGCTGAGATAAGGCAAAAGCATATACGGTTGGGAGGCAATAGCCACGCTTTCAATGCCTGTTTATACGAGGAGACCTGACGGTCATTATCAGCGACGCTGATAACATCGTATTGAAACGTAGCGGCGTAATACAATAACCCAATGCCGTAATGCTGGCACAGCTTGGGCTCAGTTGCTGATGCGCTGGGTTCTGCGCTACAAACCCGATTCCCAAGCTGAGATAAGGCAAAAGCATAGTTGCTGATGCGCTGGGTTCTGCGCTACGCATATACGGTTGGGAGGCAATAGCCACGCTTTCAATGCCTGTTTATACGAGGAGACCTGACGGTCATTATCAGCGACGCTGATAACATCGTATTGAAACGTAGCGGCGTAATACAAATAACCAATGCCGAAATACAGGCAAATCGCCCGCGCACCAGGGGATGTTTATGTTTTTAGGTACAAGTGAGTATTATGTGAAAGGCAGAGTCTGTCATTCACAAAGCCTTAGTGCAGGCATAGCTCGGACTCAGCTCAGCCGCTGGGTTCTGCGCTTAAAACCCGATTCCCAAGCTGATATAAGGCAAAAGTATATACGGTTGGGTGGTAATAGCCACGCCTTCAATGTACTGTGTGGGAAAGGAGACATTTTGAAATAGCAGTCCCGTACGGATCAAAAAACGTTTCATAAGAAAACTCATTTCAAAACGCATGATAAATCCATGCGAGTTCAATGCCTGCTCATATGAGGAGACCTGACGGTCATTTTCATCGACGCTGATAACATCGTATTGAAATGTAGCGGCGTAATACAAATAACCAATGCCGTAAAGCAGTTTCACTTTATCGGTGATGAAGTTGCGGCGTAAATGAAATTCTAAGGAGTAACCATTGCCAATGAGTGAGTAGCGGTAGGCGTAAGCATGGGCGGTGTTTGCGAAGGATCCTTCGCTAAGGCTTTCGGGATCGTTGCTGTTATCAATGTTAATGCCGGCAAATTGTGTGCCGCTCAGATAATGCAGGCGATGGTAACTGAAGCCGCCGCCTAAAAATTTATAATAAACATGAAAGTCAAAACTCGCAAAAAATGGCAGGATACTGCTGTCTGTAATGGCTTCATAAGTTTCGCCTGCAGGCGCAAGACTCTCTTGCGGGGTCATGGTGGCAAGCTCTTCACGCAGGGACCTTTGATAACTGGTATTTTTACCGCTGAAGCCAAAGCTGCCTGAGATGAAAAAGTCCACATTGGGCACAGCTTTGCGCGTGCTGCGTATGGTTTGCTCCAGTTCCGCTAAGAGAATTTTTTCCTTAGCAGTGCTGGACGTCTCAAGCGCTTCCTGTTTTTGTGGAGCTGCTGGGATGGGCAGTGACAATGGTTCGGTAGCATCGCTGTTCTCTTGTCCATAAATGTGTGTTGCGGTCATACTAAACGCTAAGAGGATGCTCAGTGCTGGCACCAGCAGCTGGAGCCGCCGGGTTTGCCTTTGCCGCCAACTATAGCAATTGTATCGACTGTGCGGCTGCTGCGTATGGGAGCTGTACGGTAGTGGTGCTGGAGCTTCTTGCTGTGCGGAAAGGAGGTATGAACGAAACATGGAATTACATATTGGGCGAGCTGGCAAGCTTGGATGTGGAATTTAAGTTGTTAAATATTTGATTATAGCATGATAAAAGCTTTTTGAAAAGTTTTGTAAAAGCCGCTATTTTGTAAAGGTCTTTCTTATGGAGTATTGAAAATAACCGGGCGGCTAAGCTCAGTCGATGATATTATCATACACTTGCGCGGGGCATTCACTGCGCGTTAGTGATCAACAAGGCATAAAAATGTTTCGCATTGGCATAGGATATGATACGCATGTTTTGCTGTCAGGTCGTCCCTTAATACTAGGGGGCGTGAATATTCCCTATACGCGCGGGTTACTGGGGCATTCCGATGCCGATGTATTGCTGCACGCTATTTGTGACGCGTTATTGGGCGCTGCCGCTAAGGGCGATTTGGGAGAGCATTTCCCGCCGAATGATCCTGCTTTTAAAGGCATTGCCAGTACTGAACTGATTAAACGTGTTATGCAGTTGGTGACACCTGCTTATGCTGTGGTCAATATTGATGCAGTGGTGATTTGTCAGGAGCCCAAACTCAGCGCTTATAAAAAAGCAATGGAAACCGTTATTTTACAGCTTACGCAGGCGCAGCAAGTCACCGTTAAAGCCACTACAACCGAGGGCATGAATGATGAAGGGCGCGGTAAGTGTATTTCTGCTCAGGCTGTCTGTCTTTTAATGACAACCGATGTTATTTCCAATTGAAATTCATTGGTGATCTATTAAAAAAACTGCTAAAAATTCTGTTTTAACGAAGCCTACTAAGTCCTTGGATGGAATGTCTAGGATGGTGTTGAGCAGGCTTGGCTAATAATTATGCAGTTTTTTATGCTTTTATGCCAACTTAGCAGTTATTTTTAGACTGGTTTTAAGCATTAGCGGTTGGGCGGGGGTGCTGATAAATAGCGAAAGTATAGTTTTTTTTTATCACTTTTATTAACTCAAGTTATTATTTAGATACAATCGGTTCACGGTTCATGTTTGGCGAGCTTGGTTTATGCGGCTTTTGCGGAAAGAGTGTCGTTGGTTATGGGCGTGGGGTTTCAGACTGGTTAGCGAAAGCTAAGAACGGGAGGCAGTGCTTAACAGTTTAATGATACAGAAGGGGAGGGAGCAGACAGGTGTTGTGATCGTGTTTGTGTGTGATTTGTGGAACTTGCACTATTGTTTTAATGTTGTATGAGGCAGCTTAGCTTTGAACGATACCAATAAGGTTTTATTTGTTGAAGCCATGCGAACGGTCGCGGCACGACTACCTGAGACAGATTATGTCTTGTGGCTGAAGGATCTCCAATTCAATGCTTATGAAGCTGGTATTCTCACACTCTCAACAAATTTTCTCATTAAAAAAGAACGCATAGCCGCGCGTTATACAAGCTTGCTGACAAAAAGCTTTGCAGAGCATTTTGCCGATTTTAAAACACTGTGTTTACTTTACGACGATTCAGCAATAACTGTGGGTGCTAATAGTACCACTTCTCAAGCTTCCGCTGATAATGCTAACAAGTCAGCACCGCCATCAGCTGTTGTTGCTAATGGACTAACATCGCAGAGCCGGAGTTCATTGCAGACAGCCGCCTCAGCTGCCAGCAGTGATGTAGTTCACGATTTTAAAAATCCCCTTGCAAATCCCCTTGCCATTGCCAGTAAGGCTCAGGCGCTTATTCCCAATGTTCTTCAGGTACATAATTTTGATAATTTTCTTGTTGTTGAAGAGAATGAATTGGTTTATAGTTTTGCTCAGAAAGCGGTTAAACAATTTGCGCGTAATTCGCCGCTTTATTTTTACGGCCCTGTAGGTGTGGGCAAAACGCATCTTTTGCAGGCTATTGCAAATGAGGTGCAGAAAAAATTCCCTTTTTATAAGATCCGTTACGTCACACCGGACAAGTTTATTCATGAATTTACAACTGCTATTTTAAGTAAAACAGATCGGGATTTCAGATTGCGTTATCAGAGTGTGGATCTGCTCATCATTGACGATGTGCAATTTTTCGGCGGTAAACATAAATCTTCGATTGAGTTTTTTCATATTTTCAATGCCATTTATACCCCCGGTAAACAACTGGTTTTTGCAAGTGATATTCCGCCGGCAGAATTGGAGGCATTTGACCTTAGATTGAAGAGTCGTTTGGCGGCTAGTATTATTGCTACGCTGCCGTCGCCGCAGGAGGCAAGCCGCAAACGACTGCTGAGTTTTTTTGCACAACGCCATCGTCTGCCGCTCAGTGCTGAGGTCCTCGATTTTCTTGCCAAGCGTCTTCCGGGCAATGTCCGTGAGCTTAAAGGCGCCATTCGCACACTTGCAGAAACATTGGCTATTTACGCAGAACAGGGCAAGAGCACGCCGCCAAGCATTCAGTTTTGCCGCACACACTTAGCGGAGCGCTTTGACGCGCTTGCCAATACAGGCGGTGCTCCGCAAAAACTTTATGCTGTCCACGACATTCTCAAAGGTTTCTGTAAAGAAGGTCAGATTACCATTAAGGAATTGTGTTCCAGGAAAAAGACCAAACATCTGGCGCAGCTCAGGCAATATGCTGCCTATTTTCTGAAGTATCACACACAACTTTCCATCAGCGAGATTGGTCATCACCTGGGTGGTAAAACGCCATCGGCTATCAGTTACAGTGTCAGTACGGTTACACGCAAACTACAGGAAGACGGAACTGCACGCTCATTTTTTAGCAAGCTGGAACAGCAGCTGCAGCTTGCCACGTCTTAGGTTTCTCAGCGGAGCTGGCGCGGCTGGCTATTTTGAACTTTTTGTGGGGGGAGTTTGAGGGGGTGTTAGTGCTTAGTTTGGCTTAATTCGGCACTGTATTCTTTTGTAAAGTAACGTTCGCGTTTACGCGGGAAGAAGTCTGCAATGCTCGTCAGAATGGCTATTTCTATGGAGTTGCCGAATTCCGGGTGAATCAGCCCGCCAAAAAAATAAATGGTATTGCTTTGATTGAGGTACACTTTAAGGATAATGGGGACTTCGTCAGTTTGATACTCCCTTTGCAGCTGAGAGATGGGCAGGGTTGGTGTTGGTGTATACTGAGGCAGCTCTGCCAAGAGTGGGATGCGCACACCGCTGACCTTAGCGCGATGTTCTAATTTTGGCAATAAAAGATCATAACGCGCAATTTTCTCATGCAAAAGGCGGATGATTTTATCCGTAACGGCGGTTGAAAAAAGCATCGGCGGGAAGCTTGCCCGTCCTGTCACATATTTGATTTTTTCCTTGGAAATAACTTGTTTGCCAATGGCTTTGAACATGTTGTCCAGGACAAATGGGGTGTGTGCGGCGCGTACATTTTTAAGACTGGGCACTACCCGCGGCAATACAAAGACACGCTGCAGTTCCATCATATACGGCAGGTAGTTTTCAATAAAATGATGGCTGGCATCAAAAAGCTTAAATGTATGAATGTCCGGCTTGGCGGGCAATGTGCCAAAGCGCTCACGCAATTCCACCATGGAAACATAACGGCATCCGCCTAAAATTTCTTCAGAAAGTGTATCCCATACAAAGACCTGCTGATAATACGAGCTGCAATTGGTATCGTAATAGTCAATATCCAGATCTTTACCGCTGCTGAGACCGTAGAATTTCCATGAATTTTCACGCAGACGTCCCACCTCTTCCATTAATTCTGGAAATGCGTGGGCTTCAAAACGATAAACAGCTTGGTGTGCACTGGAAAATTCCATCAACGGCTTGATCTTTACGATAGTCCTTTTGACCAGCTCATTATTGGGTTTAAATTTCAGCGCTTCTGAAATTTTTTTTACAATACGCGCACGTTTGAGTGTTTGATCCATAGTGATGATTGAGTTATCCTTGGAACACAGACACGTGGCGGCTTTGGCTGGTTGCGGTTGACTGGAGCTGCACTCTTAACAATGTTATGGCAAATGTGTTAATGATCACATGAAAACGCATGTCTTGAGGTGTGATCTGCCGTTAGGTAACAGTTTTTTCTAAGCGAGTAATTTCTGTCACAAATTCAGGTTTTAAGTAACGTCGCATAACACTTTTTTTTAAGTCACGCAGGACAAGCATGATGGCTATTTCTAATGAGTTTCCTAATTCCGGTTCTGTAACGGCACCTAAAAAATAAAAAGTTTCGGCAAGCGTTAGGTATGTTTTGAGCAGGGTTGGAAGCTGATTAATGATATTGCGATCAAGCTTAGCCACGCGGTGATTAGGATTGCGGGTGTTTGCTGAGTATTTGTCTGCCAGATAAGCTGCGGCACCTGTTGTGAAAACTGGCTTGGGATACATAATTCCATAGGCAGCAAAATGCTGATGCAAGAAACTCAGCAGACGATCATTTTCCGCAACGGAAAACAGGAATGGTGAAATTAACACGCGCCCGGTCATGCAGGTGATTTTATCGCGTGAGCAGATAACCCCCAGTCCTTTAAAGATGCTGTCCACCACATTAGACGAATGTCTGCCGGTTGGCGAAGTCAATTCATTGGCTTTTTGCGGGATAACAAATAAGCGTTGAATTTCTAAGAGCCGTGGAAATTGCTGTTCGTAAAAAGTTTTGCCCAGTTCAAACATTTCACAGGTGCGAATGGCGGGCATTACCGGTAATGTGCCCAACTTGCGCTGCAGCTCCACCAACGACACATAACGACACCCGCCAATGATGCGCTGTGTATCAGAATTCCATACCAATAACTGTTGATAACAGGAAGCTGGATTGGTATCATAAAAATCTAAATCTGTCTCCTTGTTGCTGCCGCACCCGTAAGCTTTCCAGCATAATTCACGGATTAATGCCAATTCATGCATGAGCTGCGGGTGGCTGTTGGCAGTAAAACTGTACAGCCGATGACCAATATGCGGTAATTCCAGCAGCGGCTCCATCGTTGTGAGTTCTGTCACGCCTATTTCTGGAAATGTCCGCTGGTTCAGCTCTTGTATAAGTTTCAAGATGATTTTTATTTTTTTATATTCACTCATTGCAATAAATCAGCTTCAATTTTTTGTATATTGCGGCTATCCTTGTTTTGTTGTTGAGGCTACTGTAAAACAAATATTGGAGGATATTGGAAACGAATGGACTACTAAGTTAAACGTTTGTATGATGAATTCGGTTGCAATAAGCTTACTGGTACTGCACACACTGCCGTTGTTCCTTAAAACGGCAGTGGTGTTTGCAAGCCGCTGGTTACATGCAGCTGTAATAACTGGCTCAGTTTTGTAAGGGCTTGATTGTACTCAACATTGCTTTGGTCCAGATAGGCTGTTAAGCGTTCGGGAGCAATGGGCGCAGCAAATGTGATGTTTATGCTTTTGGGTTTTGAGAATGCTTCACGTAAGAGTAAAAACATTTCCAAATTAATATTTATCCCTAAGGTCTGGCGCAGACGATGAATGCGATAAAACAACTTTGAATTCTCCGCTTGAATATACGTGGGAACAATGGCGCGTTGATACTGGATGGCCTTGGTGAGAAAGTGTTTCTTCCAGGGCATTTCAAGCATGCTGCCGTCTTTGTGTTTGCGTGCCACAAGACCGGCTGGAAAAATGCAGATCGGCAGCTTGCTTTTATAAAATGCTTCAATGTTTATGTTCTCAGTGCGCTGCGTGCGCTGGAAGACGCCTACCGGGATGAAACAATCATTCATGACCTGTGTGTGCAGGACCAGGCGATTGGCAAGGATGCGTGCATCGCCGTAACGCTGACAGAGCGTTTTCACTAATGCCAGTCCATCAATAATCCCCAGATTATGATTGGCAGCAAAAAGCAGTGTTTGCTCAGCGGTGACAGTCTTTGGCAAATTGTCCATGCCGACAATGCTGAGTTTCAGTTTGAGACCATCAATCAGCATGTGCTGCAGGCGTTCTTGTTTGCTGGGAACAGGCTTGCGGCGGTTGCAGCCATCAATATGCTGCAGGACTCTATACAGCAGGGGTTCGTCAATGATTTTACGAAGTAGCCAAATAAACGGTTTATAGCTTTTGGCGCTCAGGCGGCGATAGAGCTTATTATTCTCAGTTTTTAATATTTCAATAAAATCAGGTCTGACTAAGGGATGTTCAGGTGGGGCGGAAGGAGTCACTGTACACATAATTTTTTTACTGAGTGGTTGTGTCATGCGGGTTTATTGAGGCTGCCGCTGTATGGCAACAGCTTAAGTCTAAGTCTATAATGAAGCCTGAGCTTATGGGGGAGTTTTTTGTGCGGCTGTTCCCGGTTGCTTTTCAGCCCGTGAAATGTTATGCAGGCAGCTGATTTACATTGCCAGTATGCGGGCAGCTGATTTACATTGCCATTATGCCAATCAATGGGCTTGGGCACTGATTCGCTTGTGTTTAGTGTTTAACGACGGCTGATGGTTTTTTTGACTAGCGGTTCGTAAAATGTAGTGACGGAAAGCTTGCCTTTGAGCTGCGCTGAGAGCTGCTTTCCCCAATTAAAATTATTTTTGACAACCTTATAAATATTATGCGAGACCAGCATTGGTATGCCGTGCACCTTAGTCTCACTTTCAATGCGCGAAGACGTGTTGACCACATCGCCAATAGCAGTGAATTGCGCCTTTTGTTCAAAACCAATCTTAGCCATCACCACTTCGCCCGCGTCAATGCCAATACCAATGCGAAATTGGTGTTGATATTTTTTTTGCAGCACTTCATTAAAAACTTTCAGCTCATCCAGTATTTCAAGCCCGGCTTCAAGCGCAGCCTGCTCGGGAGGATAAGCGCGTTGTTCCATGCCAAAAACAGCCATGATGCCATCGCCCATGTATTTATCCACATAGCCGCCATATTTATCAATGGGTTTGGTGATGGTGGCAAAATAGTCATTGAGGATTTGCACAACATCGTAGGTGAGATTGGTTTCACTGAAGGTTGTGAATGAACGAATATCCGAAAAAAGCACGGCTACGTGTGTGTCCACGCCAAAGAATTTGGCATTCGTTTGTTTTTCTGTGACCGCTTCTTCAATGGTTTGCGGATCCTTGATCAATTGCCTGATGGTCACGCTGCCGTTTGGTATAGTTTGACAGGCTAAGCGCACGCGCGGAGGAAATTGCTTGCGGACGGCAATAAGCTCTTCTGCGGTATTGCGTCTGGAAAGGTGCCCGGTGCCGCTTAAAACCAATACGCGGCACGTTGAACATTTGGCGCGTCCGCCGCAAATGTGGGTATGCGGGATATTGTGTGCCAGTGATATTTCTAACAGACTTTTTCCATACGGAACTGTGATGGTCCGCGCTAAATCAGGATATTGGATGGTCACCAGCTTGTGTTTGTTGGAACTTTTGGCGGCAATTTTGTCTTGCTGCATTGCGGTGACCTCAGCTTCTTTTTGGTGGATGAGTGACTTAATGAAGCGGTCATGGTAGGGATCATCACGCGAGTCCGAAGCTTGTTCCAGCTCCACAAGTGTTTTTTCGATGTGAACCAGTTTTGTTTTTTGCTGAGGTGCTGCGGCAATGGGGTTGAGCTTTGTACTCAATTCCATGCCAAGTGTCGGATTTTGATGCATTTGGTCAGCAGACCCAAATTTACAAAAATATCCGAGTCCGCCACACCGTTCGAACAACTCACATTCAAAGCAGTAACAGCCATGTTCGGTGACGGGGTTGACTGATTTGCCGGAAGTGCAATAAAGTCCGCCATGGGTGAATGGGTTGGACGGACAACGCCCGCAATGTTTGGCGCAGATAGCCTGACTGGTGAGCGTGGTACTGATGCCGGCACTATTGGTGCGTGCGCGCCTGAGGTTGGCTTTGCCCATAAGCAGCGGCGGAAATAAAGCTGTGAACCGCTTGGGCAGCCTTCTGTAGAAGGCATGTTGGTAATAGGCAAAGAATTTAGCGCAACGAAGCCAAAAACTAACTTTGGTGGAAATCATTCATAAACAACTTTGGCTAAACTGGCGCATGGGGATGGGGGCATTAAAGCTTCGGAAGCTTGCCCACTTAAATTAATCAAATTCGTACATTGCAGTACATTTACTCAGTGTTCAGGCTGATTGTGCCCTATTGTAGGAAAAAGTATTGGAAAAAACTGTGAATCATCCCCATTATCCGTGCAGAAGTGGAAACCAGGCATAGCCAACACAACACACACAATAGCGTAAGGCTGTTTATGCGTCCCGTGAGCTTAATACAGCCAATTCAATGACTGCAAGTAACGGCAGGACTCAGCGGTTCATGCCGCTGGAATATTATTCTTCTATGCCGGTCATTTTTTCCCAGATCAGATCTGCCTTAGCAATGAACGCGGCAGTGTCTTTCTTCCATTTTTTGCCTATCCGCTTGTTGTAGTTCAGGTAGAGCTTATCATCAACAATTTTCCAGATAGCTGGATCAATGTCAAAACGCTTGCTTTTTGCAGCAATTGCCCAAGCACAATAACCGCCGTATTGCGGTGCGTATTGCTCCGGGTGAGCTTTAAAAAGTTCCAAGTGTTCAGCGTTGGCAAAGATCCATATAGCATCCTGCCAGGTATGGGAGAGTGCGGGGTTGCCTTTAAGCGGTTTGCCTGTGGTAAAATAGGCAACCGTATCATAACCGGCGATGGCTTGTGCGTGTTTATTTGTATTGTAAATGGATTCGGCATTGGTACCATTTCCCCACAATAACGTGCTGAACATTGTGGACATTGTGAATAAAAATAACGCAAAAATAGTGTGTGTTTTCAGCTTCATAAGCTAGTTCCTCAATAATTTTTTATAGGGGTTGAATAAATTTTTGTTTGTTAATGCATTTGTTTGCAGTGTAAAAGCTCTGGCCACTGCTGAGCGCCTTCAACAATGAAGCCTTTTGCAGCTTGTTGCCAGCGTTCGCCAATTTTATTATTGTAATTCAAATACAGCTTGCCGTCAACAACTTTTCAGACAGTCGGGTCAATATTAACAAGCTTGCCCTTTGCCGCCACAGCCCAAGCGCAGCTATAAACGAGGATGTCTTTGAGGGGTTGAATAATTTTTTGTTTGTTAATGCATTTGTTTGCAATGTAAAAGCTCTGGCCACTGCTGAGCGCCTTCAACAATGAAGCCTTTTGCAGCTTTGTTGCCAGCGTTCGTCAATTTTATTATTGTAATTCAAATACAGCTTGCCGTCAACAACTTTTCAGACAGTCGGGTCAATATTAACAAGCTTGCCCTGCCGCCACAGCCCAAGCGCAGCTATAAACGATGATGCCTTTGAGGGGTTGAATAAAATTTTGTTTGTTAATGCGTTTGTTTGCGGCGTAAAAGCTCTGGCCACTGCTGATCGCCTTCAACAATGAAGCCTTTTGCAGCTTGTTGCCAGCGTTTGCCAATTTTTTTATTATAATTCAAATACAGCTTGCCGTCAACAATTTTCCAGACAGTCGGGTCAATATTAGCAAGTTTGCCCTTTGCCGCCACAGCCCAAGCGCAATAACCGCCATACTGCGGAATGTAAGCCAATGGATTGGCTTTAAAGCGTTCTAAATGTTCAGCATTGGCAAACAGCCACGTGGCGCCTTCCCAATCGTAACTGTAAGCAAGGACGCCTTTGGTGGGTTTGCCTACGGTGAAGTAGGCAACGGTATCATATCCGCGAATGGCTTGATTTTTACTATTGACGTTATAGGGTTTGAAAGGTTTCATCACCTGATAGAGCGCAAACCCTCCGCCGATGAAGACAATCAACAGGATACTGTAAAGTAACAGCTTTTTATGGGATGGTTTCATGGATTAATATTTCTCCTTGGGGTAAGCTGGCTAAGCTAAAGTTATCATAAGCCCAGTTTCAGGATATTCTGTGTTTAAGGTGTGCTGGTTTTATTGTCCTGCTGTTCCAGCCATAACTGAATGAGTTTTTTCCAGATGGCGTTGCCGCGTGCAAGCTGTCGTGGGTGATCTTGTTTCCATTGTGCAAGTACAGTTTTATTAAAGGCAAAATAAAGTTTGCCTCCCACTAAGCTCCAGGCAGTTGGATCAATAGAATACAATTTTTGCTTTTGACTGATGCCCCAAGCGCAATAACCGCCGTATTGGGGTGTGTACTGAGCAGGGTTTTTTTGAAAGCGTTGAAGGTTTTTTTCGCTGCTGAAGAGCCAGGTGACATCGCGCCACGTGGTCTGATAAACCTCCAGTCCCTTAACAGCAGCACCTGTGTTTATAAAATAAGCAACAGGGTCGTAACCTCCCAAGGCATAATGTTGGGGATGATGTTGTGTATTAATGCGCTGAACGACGGGTGCTGCTGCCAGCCAAACACTTGTCAACATACAAATCATGCCCCAGTATGCCACTTGTCTATAAACAGGCAGCCGCCTTGTTTTATGGCGAACAGCTATGCGGATAATGGCTGACAGCATGGTAAAAATATTTAAGCCGTGCGCTAAAGTGTTATGGCAGCGATGAACCTAGTTAGTGTTGTTCCTGTGTCAACAGCTTTTCCCAGGCACGGTCGGCGTTCGTTATGAATTTAGGAATATTCTCTTTCCATAATGAGCGTACGCCTTTGTTATAATTCAAATAAAGTTTTCCAGCGACAATGCTCCATGCAGTGGGGTCAACGCGGTAAAGCTTGTTTTTTTTTCCCAAACCCCAAGCGCAATAACCGCCATACTGAGGCGCATAAGCCGCTGGCTCAGCTTTAAACTTTTCCAAATGTGTTTGTGAAACAAACAGCCAAGTGACAGCTTTCCATTCATATTGATATTCTGTGTTTCCGCGCAGCGCCTTGTTTTGTGTGAAATAAGCAACAGTGTCGTATCCGTAAAGTGCATAACCATTTTTATTGCCGATACGATTGAGCTCTGCGAAAGCAAAGAGTGAGCCACTCAGGGCGCAGCCTAAAAAACTCCAATAAAGGAAACTTAACCACCAGCGTTTGGCATTGGATAAAACTGGGGTACTTGCATGAATCATAAGTTTAACTTTTTAGCAAATTTATAACAAAACTAACAAACTACTATTGGTTAGTTCAATTTTACTATTATTTAATAATATTTACAGATTTTATTGACAACTAAGTGAGGTATTGTTTTTTCTGAGGCATCGCTGCCTTTTACTTGGCTAAGTTTTGGTTAAGTTGCTAATGATAAACGAAAGATAAACGAAAGGGCAGTTTATTCGGTGAAGATATTGTGCTCATTTTGCACCATTGCCCGCAGCGATTGGCGGCGGCGGCTTAATGAAAATGTGCCATTGGTGCGCAGCCAGCATTCTGTCAGCAATGGAAAAGAATTATAATTATTGGCTAAGCTGCTGACATAAGCACCGACGCTTGTGATGAGGACGTAATCGCCAATACAAAGTGTGCCAAGGACGCGTGCTGCCGGTGTACTGGGCTGTCCCTTTAGCGGTGTAAGCAGATCCCCACTCTCACAGCAATTTCCCACAAGGATCACCGCTGTTTGTGCGGAGACCTTTGGCGCTGCCCACGCGCCAAGTTTGTTGGGTGAGCGTTTGTTGGCTGCGTTTATGTTTGCGTGTTTGTATTGTGCACGCGGGTTGCGGCGTACTTGAATATAATGTTCTGAACCATAAAGCGCCGGTCTGAGCAGATGATTCATGCCGGTATTGAGTTTGACAAAAGTCTGTTCATTACGTCCCCGGGTGGTGACAATATCGTCCACATTGCAGATGAGTGTTGCAGCATTCGCCACCAGCTGGGCGCCAGGCTCCAGTTCCAATGTCAACTGTCTGCCGCTTGTGCGTGCAGTATTGCGCAGCAGCGTACGCAGCACCCGTGCAATAGCAGGCAGCTGTGTATGGTATTCGCCATACGTGCGCGCAACAGCAAACCCACCGCCCAGATTCAAGGTGGTCACAGTAGGCAGTGCCGGTACAATTTTCGTAATAACATGTTTACTGAGCTCCACCCATTCATGAGCGGGCGTATTTGAAGAAAAATGCACATGCAGACGTGTGATGGCAGCATTGTGCGCGGCGGCAATGGCAGTGGCTTGCGGCAGGTCTTGATGCCAGATGCCAAAACTGGACTGACTGCCGGCGACATTTGTTTTATACGCAGCTGAACTGCTGGTGCCTGGATTGACGCGGATGGAAAGTTGTTTGTGCTGCAGTGCGGTGCTGGCTGCGGCGTATAGCTGCAGCTGCTTGAGCGATGTGGCATTGAGCACGACGCCGCGGCTGAGCAGCCGTTTGGCTGCGGGCGTTGCTTCTTGTGCGGTGAGTAAGATTTGTTTGGCCGGAACGCCGTAGTGGAGCAGGCGTTCTACTTCCCAGTGCGATGAAGCGTCAAAGGCAATGCCGTGCTGCTGCATGAAATGGATGAGCGAATGGTTAGTATTGGCTTTGACGGCGTAACGCGGTGTAAAGCCGTAAGCGGTTGGAATATTGGTGAATGTACGCGCAGCTTGGCTGAGCAAGCGCTCGTTATAAACAATGGTAGGCGTGCCATAAATTTGCGATACTTGCTCACACTGCTTAAGCGTGGGCAGAAATAGTTCTTTTGGCGTAAACGCGCGACTGTAAGCGGAAGTATGTGGAAGTGATGGCATGATGGAATGTGACAGCGCAGCGGCTTCAGTGCACGTGCAATGGAGAAACTTAGTTTATTAGTTCAGTGCAGCAAGCTGCTGACCAATGTAAGCAGGCGCCGTAGTCAGCGGCACCAGTTTGCGTGTGCCGCTGACTCTTAGTTTCACTTCACAACAAGCCTCAGCTGCACTAGCGGCAAGTGAGGTTTCAGCGCCTCCAGTGAGGAGTTTGTCGGAAATAATGACTTGCAATGGGGCACCAATAAGATCTGCATCTTTGAATTTGACACCCGCACGCTCCTTACGATCGTCCCAAAAAACATTGATTTTTGCTGCCAACAATGCTGTATAAAGCGTATGGCAAGCAGCATGCAACGCTGCAGCATTGTTATTCTGTTTAGCAGTGACAGCAATAAGCAAAACTTCCACTGGTGCAACCTCACGCGGAAAACAGATGCCGGCAGCATCGTGATGTGTTTCAATTACCGCCGCTAAACAACGATCCAGACCAATGCCATAACAACCCATGAGCGGTGTAATGGCTTTGCCAGCTTCATTGAGGACGGAAACATTGAATGCGCGTGTGTATTTATCGCCCAATGCAAAAATATGCCCTACTTCTATGCCCTTCAAAGTTACCAGTGTTTTGCGGCAGTTGCAACAGGCGCCGCCGCTGGCGGCTTGATATAACGAAGCTTCACGATAATACTCAGCACCCGCTGCACTCAGCGGATCGCCAATATCGCGTTTAACGTCCACATTGATAAAATGTGCGTCTTTTTCGTTGGCACCGGCAACACCGCCTGTAAGCTTGCGCAAAGTGACATCGGCTAAGACGGGTACTGGCGTTTTAAGGTCAATTGGCGAAAGATAACCTTGCTCGCAGTTAAATACCCGATGAATGGCGGCAGCGCTTGCCAAGCGAAACTCTCTGCCGTTCAAAGCTGTTTCCAGCTTGGTTTCGCTTACCGTATAATCCCCGCGGATGATGACGATGAGGGGGTGAAAGGCTGCCGGGTTGTCTGCGGCTGCCACTTCGTACACCATTGTTTTAATGGACAGCTTTGGATCAACGTTTAGTTGCGCGCAGACTTTTGTTATGGTATTGCCCCCGGGTGTGGAAACGCGTTTACGCGGCGGGCACGCAGCGGATTGCAGCGCTGGATGGTCATCAATGGTTTCTTCTGCCGTTTCCACATTACCGGCATAACCACAGGCAGGGCAGGAGATAATGGTTTCTTCGCCTGCTGCGCTTTTGACGATAAATTCTTCCGAATGCAATCCGCCCATTGCTCCGCTGCTGGCGTTCACATGGACAAAGTCAAAATCCATCCGCGTGAAAATGCGTTTATACGCCTCGCGCATAACAGCATAGGTTTCTTCCAGCGATGCCCGGTTGATATGAAAGCTGTAAGCATCTTTCATCGTGAATTGTTTGCCGCGCATAACACCGTAACGCGGACGAATTTCATCGCGGAATTTGGTTTCAATTTGATACACATTCAGCGGCAATTGTTTATAAGAACGCAGTGTTTCCCGGGCTAACTGGGAGAAGTTTTCTTCATTGGTGGGCGCGAGGGCAAAACTTGCAGTGTTGCGGTCGTGCAAGCGAAAAAGCTCGTCTTTAAACATATTCCAGCGTCCACTTTGTTTGAGCAGTGTTTCGGGAACCAGCATGGGCATGGCGGTTTCCAGTGCGCCGCTGCTGTCCATTTCTTCGCGAATAATGTTTTCTACACGCCTGAATGCGCGCAGCCCCATAGGGAGATAATTGTAAAGTCCCGAAGCCACTTTTTGTATGAGCCCTGCACGCAACATAAGTGCATGTGAGGCCAACGCGGCTTCTGCTGGGGCGCTGCGTAAGGTGGTAAAGAGATACTTGGATAGACGCATGGCTAATGAGCTGAAAATTGTAAAAACTGCGTGCCTGCGGCAAACAAGTTAGCGCACACGCACACTTAGTCTCAGCGTTTAAAGTTCCCCTGCTGCAGCCAACACCTCTTCCAGGCGTTTCCGAACGTCACTGCTTGTGCTAAGCAGCGGCATGCGCACTTCTGCTGTGGCGATAAGCCCGCGCATAAGACAAGCTGTTTTCACGGGAATAGGATTTGTTTCCAGAAAAAGTGTTTCAACAATAGGCAATAGCTGATAGTGCAGCTTGGCAGCCGCTTGCGGGTTGCCTGCTGTATGCAATGTGAAAAGGCGTTTGACGGCAGCTGGAAAAATATTGGAGAGCACGGAAATACAGCCCACGCCGCCAATGCTGGCAAGCGGCAGATTAAGTGAGTCATTGCCGGAGAGTAAATCCAGGGAAGGCACGTTACTCAGCAGACTGCTTGCATAATCCACACTGCCTGTGGCTTCTTTGACGGTGTTAAAGTTTTTCAACGCGCTCAGTGACTTAAAGGTTTCAATAGCGATATTCACGGAAGTGCGTCCGGGAATATTGTAAATCACCAGCTCACAGCGCACCGCTTCGGCAATGGTTTTATAATGCTGATAAAGTCCTTGCTGGGTGGGTTTATTGTAATAAGGCGAAACAACAAGAATGCCGTCGGCACCGGCGGCTTCAGCATGTTTACTGAGGCGCAGACATTCAGCTGTGGAGTTGCTGCCAGTCCCGGCGATCACTTTCAACTGGTTGCGTTTAGCTTCCTTAATAACAAATTCAACAATTTGATCATGTTCTTCATGGGAAAGTGTCGGCGATTCGCCCGTGGTGCCGCAGGGAACAATGCCAGTGATGCCTGCTTCTGCCTGTGTAACAATGAGCTTGGCCAGCGACGGATAATCAACAGCACCATCCTTAAACGGTGTGACAATTGCAGTGAAACAACCTTTCATAATCAACATGCCTCCTAACTGAGTTCTGTTTTTATATAGGACACTAAGTCATTGACGGTTAGCTGTTTTTTGACAGCCCCAACCCAATAACATTTATTCAATTAATCATACACTTAGTTCCAGTTTCAGGACTCTGGTTTTAAGTAATTTAAGCTGGAGCACAATGTGTGCGAGCTTATTGGGATTGGCTGCAGATGATGGGGCTGCTGCCGTGCTGGGACCAGCCGCCGTTAAAAGCTGGTTGTCTGTTTATAATTGGGCGCTTCTTTGACCATTTGTACGTCGTGAACATGTGATTCTATGCGACCAGCATGGGTGGTGCGTACAAAAAGCGCACGTTTGTGCAATGCCTGCAGATCCTCAGCGCCTACATAACCCATGGCAGAACGCACGCCGCCCACCAATTGGTGCAACACCTCAGCCAAAGGTCCTTTATGCGGAACTGAACCTTCTATGCCCTCAGGAATTAACTCATTTTCATTGCTGTTTTTTTGAAAGTAGCGCTCCTTAGAGCCTTTTTGCATAGCGCCTAAACTGCCCATGCCTCTGTACGCCTTATAAGCAGCGTCTTTGTGGTAAAAAAGCTCACCGGGTGCTTCGCTGGTACCTGCGAAGAGCGAGCCAATCATCACCGAACAGGCGCCCAACGCTAAAGCTTTTGCTATATCGCCGGAAAAACGAATTCCACCATCGGCAATGACGGGGATTTTGGCGGGTACCGCCACTGCCAAGACGTCGCATAAAGCCGTAACTTGCGGAACGCCAACACCGGTGACCACACGAGTTGTGCAGATGGAACCCGCGCCAATGCCCACCTTAATGCCATCGGCACCGTGTTCAATAAGTGCCTTGCAAGCTTCGCCTGTTGCCACATTACCGGCGATCACCGCCAGCCGCGGAAATTGTTTTTTGATGGCTGCCAGCAGCTTGAGAACATGCTGGTGATGACCATGTGCGGTATCAATCACCAATACGTCCAACTCGGCAGCCACCAGCTCTGCAATCCGCTCAAGCTCACGGTCACCCGTACCGCAGGCAGCGCCTACGCGCAGTCTGCCGTCCTTGTCCTTGGTGGAGCGCGGGTATTTTTCTTCATTGAGGAGATCTTTAAGACAAATCAACCCCTTAAGGTGTTTGTGGCTATCCATGATGATGAGCTGTTCTATTTTATGCGCTTTGAAAATGTCACGCGCGTCATGCAAGCTGATGGCATTGGCTACCGTGATCAGCTTCTTCGTCATGACAGCCGAAACAGGTTTATCCAGTTCGTCCGCGACAAAGCGCAGGTCGCGATTGGTCACAATGCCCACCAGCTCATCAGTAGTCGTGACAATTGGAAAACTGCTGACCGAATGCAGTTTCATCTCAGCAATGGCTTCACGCAGCTTAGTGTCGGGTTTTAACGTAATGGGATTGGTGACAACGCCATGTGCCGAACGTTTAACAATTTGCACCTCGCGCACCTGTTCGCTCACGCTTAGATTCCGATGGATAATGCCAATGCCGCCAGCACGCGCTAAGGCAATGGCTATTTGCGCTTCGGTCACAGTGTCCATCGCTGCTGAAACAATGGGCAGCCGCAACTTTATGTCCGCTGTAAGCCGCGTCGCCAATGACGTGGCTGCCGGTAACAGCGCAGAGGCACGCGGCGACAGGAGAATGTCATCGTATGTCAATGCTTCACGCATGGAACTAAGTGGGGAGTGATAACTTGTCATGGTGCTGAGCGGCAATGGCGGTGTTGGGGTTTAACGATTGAGGATGCGCATAATATCGTTATAATTCACGAAGATCATTAACAGGATGAGCAGGATGAAGCCGATCAAATTCATTGTGCGCACCACGCGTTCGGGCGCGGGACGGCGGCGAATGAGCTCATAACCTATAAATGCGGCGTGTCCGCCGTCTAACAGCGGGATGGGCAGCATGTTGACAATTGCCAGGGAGATGCTGATCTTGGCGAAGAGCAGCAGAAAATAGGAAAAAGTCTTAATGGCACTGAGACTTTGAAAAGTGTCAAAAATGGCGATTGGCCCGCCGAGTGTGGTGGCAGGCAGACTTCCGCGGATCAGCTTGCCAAGAAAGAGATAAACTTCTTGCAGCTCGCGGAGGAAGAAGCCAAAACTGTTTAAAACCGCTTGCGGAAGACTGTAAATAATGACTTTTTCGCCCGCCGTTATGGGAGGAGCTATGCCAATGGTTGTTTTGGAGAAAGTATTGTCGCTGTAATCGAAACTGACCTCTGTACCATTGCGCACAACAGTGGCGCGCCAGAAAAGAGCTTCTTCGCTCAGCTTGATCAGCTGATCGTCCACACGCAGCCCGGGCACCTGCTCAGCCATAGCCTCGCTGATATAGGTGATAGTTTGACCATTGGCTTCACTGAGCGCGGGGGTCACGCCTAAAATGGAGCGTTCACTGCCAGCGTCGTAATGCGGGGTGAGGCTAAGTGTGCGAAAATGATGATCACGCTCAACGATGACGGAGAGCGGAACTCCCGGGGGGACACTTTGCATGAGCTGCTGCAGCTCGGTGAAACTGCGCACGGGAGTATTGTTTAGTGCGGTGATGGTATCGCCTATTTGTATACCGGCGCGTGCAGCCGGGTAATTGGGCGTGGCGGCGACAGTGGCTGCCAGCTCAAAACCGCGTTCGGAGACATTGGTGGTGGGAATCACGACGTCGCGAATAATGGCCGCACTAGCGGCAGTGGCACTGGGCAACACGTGAAAATCAAGGGTTTCGCCTGGGTGTTTGTTAATGAGGGTTGCAATGCCTGCTGCGGTTTGTCGTGTGAGCGTTGGCTCCGCTGTGGTGAGCGTCACTTGTTGAATCACCATGCCGTTGCGCAGTCCATCCCGATAATACGGTGATTCTGCGGTTAGTGTACGGATGGTGGCCGTGCTGTATGGAAAAACACCCAGCTGGGCTATGGGGATTTGCGGTGTTTGATACGCATAAGTGCTGACGGTGCGCAGCGTACCCGTTGGCGTGCGGACGCTCAGATCGATGAGCTTATTTGTCCCTGCAAACGCAGTGGCGGTAAGCAGGTCCTCAAAACTATTGATGGTGCGCCCGTTGAGCCCTACAATTTCTTCACCTACTTTGAGGTCACTTTTGGACAGGGGTGCGTCGGGACTGATGCCGCCCACCTTATTAGTGGTGAAACCCACCCCCATGGCATAAGCCAGGATGATGAGCAGATAAGCGGAGAAAAAATTCATCAACACACCGGCAACCACCACAAACAGGCGCTGCAATGGAGTTTTGCCGCTGAAACTGTTTTTGGGGGGCCGTGTTGCTGTTTGTTGCGCGCGCGGTATGTCTTCTTGTCCCAGCATTTTTACGTAGCCGCCTAAGGGCAATGCGGAAAGAATATATTCTGTCCCCTGCTCGTCCTTAAAAAGCGTAAAAAGGCGCGGACCAATGCCGATAGAAAAGGTTTCTACATGGATGCCCACGCGTCGTGCAGCAAGGAAATGCCCCAGCTCATGGATAAAAATGATAAATGTAAAACCTAAGATAATAATAAGAGTGGTGGTCATGGGCTGATTGTCAAATGAAAAAAAGTTTGTTCAATACTGCATGGAAGCAAAATAGCATTGTGGCTGGGAATAAGCTAACATTTACTGAGCCGAAAAACAACATTAAAAGCTTAAAATTATCGTGAATGCACCAAAGCTAATAAAACGCTGCATTTCCGATGCTTTTCTAAATGTTTTTCTTTAATGTTTCTCTTTTATTGTACAATGTAAATGCAGAAAAAACTTGATTCCTGCACAAGTCTCAGGCGCAGCCATGTTACCTTAGGTTATAAGGCTGCTGTTGCTGACGCCAGGCGGCGGGTATAAAATTCTTTATGCCGGTAATGATATAATAACACTCAGACGGTTTTTGCCGTTGCTGGGAGCATGATGAGCATTGAACGCGCGGCTTCTTTTCCTGCAGGGGCTTTCACATTGGCGGTGGCACAGTACGGTATGGCGGCTGAGCGGGCAGCAAACGTCACACGCGCGCTTGGCATGCTTGAAAAAGCAGCAACGCAAGGTGCTGATCTGCTTTTATTACCGGAGCTTTTTGAATACCCCTACTTTCCCATTACACGCGGCAATGATGATTATTTCAAGCAAGCCACGCCGCTTGCTGAACATCCCTACTTAGCAGAATTTCAGACCTGCGCGCGCAAATATCGGCTGGCATTACTTTCAGTTTTTTTGAACGTGCAAATGGGCATTATTACAATGTGTTTGCACTTATCGCTAAACGCGGCATTGTCAGTGCGCCGTATTGTAAGGTACATATTTCAGCGAGCACTGGTTATGAAGAAAACTATTATTTCAGTCCTGGCATACAATCTTTGCCGGTGCTGCATAAGGCTGCTGTTGCTGACGCCAGGCGGCGGGTATAAAAAATCTTCATTCCAGTAATGATATAATAACACTCAGACGGGTTTTTCGTTGTTGGGAGCATGATGAGCATTGAACGCGCAGCTTCTTTTCCTGCAGGGGCTTTTACATTGGCGGTGGCACAGTACGGTATGGCGGCTGAGCGGGCAGTAAACGTCACGCGCGCGCTTGGCATGCTTGAAAAAGCAGCAGCGCAAGGTGCTGATCTGCTTTTATTACCGGAGCTTTTTGAATACCCCTACTTTCCCATTACACGCGGCAATGATGATTATTTCAAGCAAGCCACGCCGCTAGCTGAACATCCCTACTTAGCAGAATTTCAGGCCTGCGCGCGCAAATATCGGCTGGCTGTCACTTTCAGCTTTTTTGAACGTGCAAATGGGCATTATTACAATGCGCTTGCACTCATCGATAAACGCGGCAATGTCAGTGCACCGTATCGCAAGGCCCATATTCCAACGGGCACTGGTTATGAAGAAGACTATTATTTCAGTCCTGGCATACAACCTTTGCCGGTGCTGCCA
>CBDFMP010000024.1:0-13037 GCA_965249715.1 Spirochaetota bacterium
TATTTCTAACCTCTATATCAGTAATACTAATGGCAGCAGTCCGAATCAGGACGGAAGATACCTCGGACTTTTTGCTGTCATTGAAACAGGCGCGGTCATCACCAACTGCACATTGGTAAATGCCAATATAACTGGAGCTTTTTATGTAGGCGGACTGGTGGGGTACATGAACGGCGGCACCGTCAGCGGAAATCTGCTGAGCAACATAAACATTAATGCGGAAGGCTCTTCCGGAGGTGGGTTAATAGGGCTCACGGGAAGCAGCGGTACCATCAGCAGTAACGTTGTTATCGGTGCTACCATATACAGTACCAGTGGAATTTATATTGGTGGACTGGTAGGAGTCCATAATAACAGCATCAGCAGTTGTTTTGCTGCTGCTAGCATTTCGGGTGGAGGTCAAATCGGCGGACTGGCTGGCAATGGCGGCAGCATCACTAACAGTTATTTCACTGGAAGTGTTACAGCAAACGCTAATAGTATTCCTACTCGTGTAATCAGTGGCGGCGTAGCCGAGTGGCGGGAACCTGACCAATGTGTACACGACTGCAACGCTAACAAATGGCACCACCACTTACGGTTTAGCCCCCAGCACTGCAACGGTCTCTGACAGCTACTGGGACAGCACCATTAGTGGCACCACCACAGGCGCAGGTGCAAGTAATGCCAGCAGTGAAGCAGCCAGTGCACAGCTCACAGCTGAGCTGCAGACGCCCATCGCCACGGGCTACGCGGACGACGAAATATATGCTGACTGGAGTACTGACGGTGTGGGATTTCGGCACTGACTCATGAGTATCCTGCGCTGAAAAATCTGCGCGGTGCTCAGTAGCCGCTCACCAGCGCAGTGCCGGCACCAGCTATCAGTCACCGTAACAGATTTTCTCCCGCATGTTAATTGTGCGGGGGGGGACTTCCTTACAATGTTGCAGGAAAGGTTCATAAGAATCTTTCCTGCAATATTTTCTTAATCCCGTTATTTTTCAGCAGCTATTTTCTTAGCTGGCGGCGCGCTGCCAGCCCACACAATAGCTACTGTACGGCACGGCATCGCCGTAAATGCCATTAGCGTGGCGTCCCTGCACAATCCCTGAAACTACTTCAGCGCCAGTTTCGCTTATGGCTATTGAAGCTATTTGTCATGCGCTCAGCACCAACACCCGTACCACCAGCGCCGCCCCAATAGAGAAAAAGCTTCACATGCTGGCTATCGCTCAGCACCAATAACGAAGTACACCGCCGAAAAAAGAACACTTACGCGCCGCCACCGCGTCTTAGCTGCCGCGGAGCTTATCCAGTTCCGCTCTCAATTTTTTCATATCGTTGATTATTTCATCAGCGCGTTCGCGGCTGAGTGTGCGTTCTTTGATTATTTCATCAGCGCGTTCGCGGCTGAGTGTGCGTTCTTTGTCAATATTATCGGGTGGTTCATTGTTGGGGGCTTTATCAAGGTGGTTCTCCCGTAAGTTTTTTTCAATTATCTGCATTTCTCGCTGAAAGTATTTAAGCCAACCAGTGCCCCTTAACCGCGCTTCTAAATCAGCTTCACGTCTTACTTTTTGGAAAGTATTCGAAAGCCACCTTCTGTTATACCACTGAAAACAATCCCGTTAAAATCTGCTCCCTTACCTTTTCGGCGCTTTTTTCCAGCTGCTTTATTGCAGCGTCAATGTCCCCAAGAAATCCAATCACCGGAAGGAGACCAAAGGTTAACACCCGCAAACTTAGCATTTTTCAATGTTGCACCCTGCAGCTGCATGCCCGCAACCACGGCACCCGAAAAATCTACCCCGTCACAAGCAGCACCCATTAACCGCGTCCAGTTCCCTTAACTCAGCACCCATTAACCGCGCCCTCCTTAAATTAGCACCCATTAACTCCGCATCCTCTAAATCAGCACCCATTAACCGTACGCCCCTTTTATTTTTTAAATCAGCACCCATTAACCGCGCCCTATTTAAATTAGCACCCATTAACTGTGCCCCCTTAAACTAGCACCCATTAACTCCGCATCCTCTAAATTAGCACCTATTAATTAACTAACTCCGCCCTCCTTAAATTAGCACCCATTAACTATTCCGCATCCTCTAAATTAGCACCCATTAACCGCGCCCTATTTAAATTAGCACCCATTAACTGTGCCCCCCATAAATTAGCACCATTTAAAAAAGCTTCCGAGAGCTTAATTGAACGGCTGTCAAACGGCGGTGGCTTGCCGTCCTGCTCTTTTGTTAAAAAATTTAACATCTGTTGGATTTTTTTAGCGGGTTCTTTAGGATTGGATTTTTTATAAACTTCTTCTTCAGTCCAATTGCGAATATGCCGACAGAACACATCACAAACACGCGCGGGATATTCCTTTGGATACTCCCGCGCCAGAGAATAGAGTTCATGCATCCCATTAATGCTCGTCGCACCTGAATCACTAGCTAAACGTACTAATGCGTTATCATAGCGGTTTCGTATATTTTCTTTCTGTTGCTCCTCAATAGTTTTCTGCTGTAGCTTGGTGTTCTCAGCGTTCACTTTCTGTTGCTGAATAAGCGTTTTCTGCTGATACTCAATAGTTTTCTGCTGTAGCTTGCGCGTTCTTATCAGCGATTACCGCGCGCCATATTGCGATAACAATACTGACAATCGCAATAGTTCCTGTACCCAATGCCGACGATACGTGCGCGGTTGCGCGATTGTGCCGCAGCAATAGCAGCGTCACACTTTTGGTTTTTTCACTCTCAACACAAACATTATCAACACTCTCCCACAATGCAATAAGCTCTGGATAAATCCAAATCTGCCAAACGCACCACAAAGCACCTCCCACAATCGCTACAATCGCTATCGCTAGCACCAGCCAATCCCAGTTCCGCAGCCAGTACGCACGCAGCCACTGCCAGTACACACCCCACCGTTTCAATGGAGTTAAGTTTTTAGGGTATTTTTTCTTGGTGGGATTGTTGACCATGGGCTACAGTGCCAATAGTCATATTATACCACCAGCCGCCACACTTCACCCGCGCGCGGGCAATGAACTAACCACCGTGCCATTGCAGCAGCGGCGCTTGAGCAATAATCAAAGAAAGCTGCGGCGTACCGAAGGACGGACTCGAACCGTCACGGTCTATAAAAACCGAGGGATTTTAAGTCCCTTGTGTCTACCTATTCCACCACTTCGGCATCATCATTATGATAATAAACAAGGAGGGTACCGGAGTTGAACCGGTGCATAGAAGTTTTGCAAACTTCCGCCTTAACCACTTGGCCAACCCTCCATAAAACAATACGCGCGGCTGCATTTAATAGCAGCGTGTTATCGGTGCTTGCCACATCGCTGCCAATACTGCCGCTTAGTGCTTAAGTGTGTGCCGCACACCTCAGCGCTTAACCGTCCACGTTGTCGGGTTTGATCAATATAGGTTCCACTGGTAATGGCGGGATGATCAATTTTTGTCCTGGATAAATCAGATCGGGATCGTTAATAATATTACGATTGGCTTCATAAATGCGCGGCCACTTAAAGGCATCATCATAAATAAATTCGTATTCAGCAATGCGCCACAGACAATCGCGACTATTGGGTACCAGTCTAACCACATAAAAGTTATCATCCAGTTTGACCACCTCTATTTCCACGATAGGCTTCTGCTGTCCGGTGGTATCATCTGTCACCACCTGCACCTTTTGGCGTTGGCTGGCAATGTAGAGACCTTTAGCCTTTTCGATGGCCAATTCAGCATAACGGATACCTTCATCCACATTAACGTCAGCATCGGCAATATTTTCTTCGAGGATAAATGCGTAGGATTTATTATAATAATCGAAAGCTAGGGCATAATCTTCGGGAGCATAAATATCTGCGCGCACTTGGCGTGCGGTAGCGATGAGTTGTTTCAAGCGGTACCACTTGCGAGCCACGGCTGCCAGTTCTTCTATTTCGGTGGAGAGTTCCTGAATTTGCCGTGCTAAGTCAATACTTTTATCATAAAAGCCGTCTGTTTGAGCCCGGACGGCTTCGCGTTTGAGGCTATCTGCCAATGCCAATTTTTCAGCAAGTGTTGCGCCATAGACTGTACTGAAACCATAGAGCACAGTCACTAGGATCATCGTGAATATTTTATAACGTATGTGCCACTTCATTTTTCCATTCCCCTCATTCATGCAATAAGTTTATTTAATTATCTTGGTACTGAGCATTCAGTTTACTGATCTCTTCATCCACGGTCACGCGCTGTTTTTTTAGTTGGTCAATGGTGCGTTCAGCATTTGCCAATTCGCGAATAGCTTCTTGTTTTTTCACTTCAATCAGCACGATTAAATCCTTAAACGCGGCGATGAGTTCTTGATGATCCTCAAGCACCTGAGCATAATAGCCCTCTTCGAAGGCTTCGTTTATATTTGCGGCAAATTCAATACTTGACTGGTATTCTTCGGGCACGGCATTAGTGGCTTTTTTCTGCAATGCCTCTGCCCGCAGCCTGTCGATGAGTTTTTGTTGTTCGGCGATGCGTGCCCGCAAGCGTGCAGCGTCGGCTACAGCTTCAGCCAAAGTTTTACGTGCGCTTTTCGATATTTCGTAAGCGTCTGTGAATTTTTTTTCACTCTGTTGAGTTTGTGCGTTGGTTTGTGCAGTGGCGGCTTGACTGTAAAGTGTTTCACTGGCGCGATCAATTTTATCAATTTTGGCATTTTCCAGCAGCACAGCAGTTGCATCAAGGAAAGCTTGCGTGAAAGGAGCTACGGCTTTTTGGTAGGCTTTGGCGGCGAGTTCTTTAGCGCTGAGGTAAAGTTGCTGTGCTTTTTTATTTTGTGCGCTCTTTTTCGTTTCAACAATAAGTTCCTGTCCGCCGTCATAATTATCCTGTGCCTGCATGAACAATGTTTCTGCGTATGTGGGAGCTTCCACTGTTTGTGCGCGGCTGATAGCCAGCAATGCGGCGTCGCGTTGTTTAAGCGGGGCGGTTGTTCCGCAGCTACTCAGTCCAAGTGTAACAGCTGCAGCAAACGCAGCAAGTGTCAAAAGTTTAATATTCTGGTTCATCGTACAAATACCTTATTTGTTGAGTGTATCATCAATTTTTATTTTGCGATCAAGCTTTGTTTCACATACCGTACGAATAAGCTTCGTTGAAGAGCAATTTCGCCTGTTTTCGGATATTCTTGAAATTCTCGGCGTACACTGCTAGGATGTTAAGGGTATAGGCGATGCGTTCACGCAAGTATTGATCGGACTTAGTGTCATTAGCTGCGGAGTTTTCATTTAATACTTTTCCAGCATGACGAATAATAAGATGTTCGGGCAGATAACATAATTTGTTATTTTTATAACCGGATGAGCGTAATTCGGTAATGGGATAACTGCCGCTAAAACTGGCTGAGACCGCAACAAGCAATGTTGGTTTATTGCCAACTTCTTTGTCAGTTGGGAAGAGCAGGAAATTTTTAATACTGGCGGAGGCCATCCCGGCATATTCGGGGGTGACGATGATCACAGCGTCGCATTCACTCAGTTGTTGGCGTTTAGGTTCCCATGATTGCTGCCACTGCGATGTGGACTTCCATACCGATGGGTCCCAAAGTGCCAATGGTTCTGCCTGCAGGTCCATAATGTCAGCAGCAGCGGTTTGCGGCAGCAATTTCAATTCAGCGGCAAGATAGCGGCTAACTTTGAGTGATTGGGAGGAAGGCTGCAAACTTCCACAAACAATAACATAACGAAGCATAAAAACTGTTAGCTCCTTGGATCATTTTCGCCTATTTTACGTGCCCAAAAGCAACGTCAATAGGTTAATTTCTACTTTTACAATGACTGCAGCCGTTCAAAACGATGGTCTTTAAGAACAAATTACAGCCTGTCACCAGTATTATACCATAAACAAGTTATTTATGATAATGTTATCATTTTTTATTATTTTTAACGCAGGGAGTTCCATTTGGCAAATGCGGAGCCTGTTGGTACAGCATCTTCTTGAATACAGAGGCGCCAATTGACAGCAAAGGGTTTGAGCCATTTTTTCAGGCAATTTTCGTATACTGATGCAATATTGGGAAAATTTTGGATCATGCCGCCCTCCATGGAAAACAGCAATTCTGTGGGTTTTTGTGTCTGCAAGATTCGTATACTAATGCCCGCTGTCAACAATGCGGCATAAAATGCTGAGCGCCACGCCAAAAGTTCTAACAATCCGAGTAATATGGTCTGTTCTTCTGTATTCAGGTTCCATTGTGCTAAGAAAGGCATAGTGTTTGTTTGGAGAAACGTGACCAACTCGGGATTTTGGGGGAAGTTTGTTGAGGAGTGCAGATTTTTCAGAAATGTCCGCAATTTTGGGCTGAGGGGATCGGCGGCAGCGGGCAAGAGGTCGCTTATGGGGGTTTGGGCAAATTTGACAAGTGCCTCACGGTACAATAGTGACAGATAAGCGCCTGAGATGCGTTTTTCGGCAAGTCCTTCTCCTGGGTTATCGCAGCGGTCGTCCAAGCTTGCGTCAATAGCTGTCATGGGAAAACCATTATAACACCCCACTTCGGTATTATAAATGGTTTGCGTGGTGGCTGTCTGTTCTTGATAACAAATATTAAAACCGGAGCCATAAACAATGCCAACTACAGCCGGTGCGGCACTGGCAGGGTTAGTGTTTTGGCAAGTTTGCAATCCTGCCAAATAAACAGCAACGGTATCGTTTAGAATAGTGAGGTTGGGCTTTTCTGCAAGACCGGCGGCTTGCAGGCTGGTTTGCAAGGCCGAACGCAGCGGCATGCCGATGAGTGCCTGAGCTTTAATTTCTTTTGTAAATTTCAATGGGCGCACTTCTTGATTGGGTTCGATACTGGCGGGATAGGAGAATGAAAATTTGATGGGCAGGGCGGTTGTTGCGGGCAATGTTATGATGTGCCGTAGTTTAGCGACATATGAAGTGAGGATTTCGAGAAAAGCTTTTTGACTTACGGCTTTACCCGATGTGCCGGGCATTTGTGTTCGGACAATTGTCCTAATGGTGAATGTGTGGGGTGTGGTGTCTCTGCGTTTTAAGTGATAGACGCGCAGTTGAGTTCCACCGGCATCAATGACACAAATATTGTGTTCGGGTTGAGGATCCGGCTCCAAGCTGGTATCCAGCATACTGAGTGAGCTGGGCACATTGTGTTCGACAGTTTGTGTCAAGGTTTTTACAAGTTGAGTTAAAAGCCTTGAGCTTTCGTACCATGTTGGGATTAAATGTTCACGTTTAGCGAAAGCGACTAGGGCGGGATGGGTGTTGGAAAGCATAAACGGGGGGCACGCTATAAATAATGGTGTATCGTCTGCAAGTTTGCAAGTTTGCAAGTTTGCAATATTGTACCCTTGCTTGCTTGCTTGGAGTTAAAACTTTAAGAAGCTTTAGAATTGTTTGGAAATATTGAAAATTTAAATTTCACACAAAGAACAAAAAAACACTTGACAAACTATAACTTATGTATGAATATATATTATACGTAGGTATAAAAATTATACAGACATATATTGAAAATAAGTTTATATTTAGCCGTAACACTACGATGAGAAATAACACCATGAGCAGCAAATTTCGTATTTTTGGGAAATTCTTAAATAAGCCGTTATTATTGAGTTGTCTATTGATAGCGATGCTGCCTAGTGGTGCTATTAGTTTGATGAGTATTTCTGGTGCTGGGGATGGAGGTAATGGCACGGCAGCGGGATTGGAGTTACCGTTGCGCGATTGGTCATCGACAAGCTCGGCAATGGCAAATGCAGCAGGTATAACAGCACAACAGCAACCGTTGCGAGTATTGGCAACCACCACACTTGCAGCAGATTTGGTGCGTACGCTTGGCGGGAAGCGCGTAGAGGTGGTGGCGCTTATGGGAGCGGGGATTGATCCGCACCTTTACAAAGCCAGTGAGAATGCTGTTCATTTACTCAGTCGTGCGGACGTGATTATTTACCATGGATTACATTTGGAGGCCAAGCTCAGCGATGTGCTGGCGCGGCTGGCGGACACAAAATCGGTTATTCGGCTTGGCGATGGCATTGCTGAGGAGTTATTGATAACGGAAGGAGCGGGAGCTATAGCGGATCCGCATATCTGGATGGATGTGCAGCTTTGGCGGCAGGCGGCTTTGCATGTTGCAGCGGAGTTTGCGCGTTTGGATCCTGCAGGCAGGATCCACTATCGGCAGGCGGTTAGTCGGTACACGGCTGAGCTCAGTGCATTGGATGTTTTTGTTCAGCAAACTATTACAGCCATTCCGGCAGCTCAGCGCGTGCTGATTACAGCGCACGATGCCTTTCGGTATTATGGGAAAGCGTATGGAATAGAGGTCAAAGCCCTGCAAGGCATCAGTACGGCCAGTCGGTTTAATTTAAATGAACTGCAAACATTGCAAACGTTCATTACTATGCGTGCCATACCGGCTATTTTTGCTGAGAGTTCTGTAGCGGTGCATGGGCTTGAAGCATTGGCTGCCAGTTTACAAGCAAGTGGTTATGCTGTAACGCTTCAAGATATGCTTTATAGTGATTCATTAGGTCATCCTGCATCAGCGGGTGCTACTTACTTGAAGATGATCAAACATAATACATTAGCCATTCATGCAGCATTAACCGCAAAAGCGGCGATTATGCCAAACGTCACAGCACGTTAAGCCATCCATCCGTTCTACCATGTCCATCCGCGTCAGTTGGTTAATCAGACTGGCGGGCGGGCGGACATTTGCATAAAAGCTGAGTCATTCCATGCAAGCGCAAGCATTTGCTCTGAGGCATTTCAAGTTTCATTACGGGAGCACGCTTGCGCTGCACGGTGAGCAGGCAATGGTACCGCTTGGTTCACGAACGGCTATCGTGGGGCCTAATGGAGCGGGCAAATCCACCTTACTGAAGGCATTGGCATCACTATTGTCGCTGCGTTATGATGAGCAGCGCGGCGGCAATGGCGAAGTTTTAGGCATGGCACTTCCCTTAAGCACGCGCAAGCAGCGGCTGCGCGTGGCGTATCTGGCGCAAGATAGTACACTGGTGCAGAGTTTTCCAATCACGGCATTTGAAGTGGTCTTAATGGGGTGTTACGGGCGCTTAGGCTGGCTGCGTCGGCCCACGGCTCAGTTGCGTCAGCAGGCTATGGAATGTTTGCAGCAGTTGGACATTCGTGCATTGAGTGAACGGCGTTTTGGCGAGCTTTCGGGCGGGCAGCGGCAGCGTGTATTATTGGCACGTGCACTGTTGCAAGATGCAGAGCTGTACCTTATGGATGAACCGCTTAGCGGCGTCGATGCCGTCAGTGCTGAGCGGCTGGGCGTTGTTTGGCGGCAATTGCAAGCGCAAGGCAAAACGGTGATTGCCGTTCATCATGAGCTGAGTACGTTGCGGGAGTATTTCAATCACGTGATGATAGTCAATCGCGGTATTCTTGGCAGCGGCGCGCTCACCCGTCCATTGGCACCAAAGTTAAGAGCAGCTTTAAAAAAAGCTTATGCTGCCTATGAGCTGAAGCTTTGAGCGATCAAACCCATGCCATATAGTTTTTGGGTTGCATTATGCGGAAGTCTTGCCTTTGCTGGCAGTGCGGGACTATTATCGCCTATTATCATTCTCAAGCGCGAAAGTTTTCTCGGTGACGTTTTAGCGCATACGGCATTAGTGGGCGTCCTGCTGACGCTCAGTCTCCCGGGTGCACAAAATGAGCTGATGCTCTTCATTGGCGGCAGCATCGCTGCCGCACTGGCGCATACATTTTTAATCCTGCTGCGGAACCAAACACCGTTGGATCGCGATTTGGCGCTTGCCGTCACACTTGCGCTAGCCATAGGTCTGGCTTTAGTCTTATTGACGGCATTGTTAGAGCACAGCAGTGCCATGCAGAGCGGCGAACGTTCTGCAGCAAAACTCAGACGTTATCTACTGGGCAGTCCCGCTTCCTTACACATAACTCAAGCCTGGTTCTTAGGGTTCAGCATGTTCGTCACTTTAGCCATCATTGTCGGGTTTTACAAGCTATGGCTGAGTTTTTGTTTTGATCCATTGTGGAGTAGTACTATAGGGTTCAGTGCGCTGCGTTTGGAACTATTATTTAAGGGTGTGTTTATTATGGTGATTATGCTCGGCATTTTAAGTGTTGGTGCGCTGATGGTCACGGCCTTGTTGGTGGCGCCGGGCATTGCTGCGCACGCTGTTACTGGGCGCTTGTGGCGGATGATTGCACTCAGCGTCTGTTTCAGCTGGCTGAGCATGTTTACTGCGCTGACCTTAGGGGCACAGATAGCTGGGCTGCCCGAGGGTCCATTGACGGTTTCTCTCAGTGTGAGCATAGCAATAGCAGCATTGCTGCTGCGAGGCTGGCGGCAACGCCGCCTGTCTGCGCGCCTTAGTAAAACTGAAGTACAATTGGACAACAACTTAAAATGAACAACGGCTTAACAAGTTTTACAAACTTCCTCTCCTTTGAACTCATCATCACCGCTATTGCGATAGGCACGACCACGCTCATAACAGGAGTTTTTCTGGGGGTGTCTTTATTGAGTGTTGGTGCGCTGATAACAATGGCAGCATTGCTGCTGCTACAAGGCTGGCGGCAACGCCGCCGTGTCTGCACGCCTTAGTGAAATTGAAATACAAATGAACAACGGCTTAACAAGTTTTACAAACTTCCTCTCCTTTGAGCTCATCATCACCGCCATTGCGATAGGCACAACTACGCTCATAACAGGAGTTTTTCTGGGGGTGTGTTTATTGAGTGTTGGTGCGCTGATAACAATGGCAGCATTGCTGCTGCCAGGCTGGCGGCAACGCCGCCGTGTCTGCACGCCTTAGTGAAATTGAAATACAAATGAACAACGGCTTAACAAGTTTTACAAACATCCTCTCCCTTGAGCTCATCATCACCGCTATTGCGATAGGCACGACCACGCTCATAGCTGGAGTTTTTCTGGGGGTGTGTTTATTGAGTGTTGGTGCGCTGATAACAATGGCAGCATTGCTGCTGCCAGGCTGGCGGCAACGCCCCGCCGTGTCTGCGCGCCTTTGTAAAACTGAAGTACAATTGAAGTATAATTGGACAACAACTTAAAATGGACAACGGCTTAACAAGTTTTACAAACTTCCTCTCCCTTGAGCTCATCATCACCGCCATTGTGATAGGCACAACTACGCTCATAACAGGAGTTTTTCTGGGGGTGTCTTTATTGAGTGTTGGTACGCTGATAACAATGGCAGCATTGCTGCTGCGAGGCTGGCGGCAACGCCGCCTGTCTGCGCGCCTTAGTAAAATTGAAGTATAAATAGACAACAACTTAAAATGAACAACGGCTTAACAAGTTTTACAAACTTCCTCTCCTTTGAGCTCATCATCACCGCCATTGCGATAGGCACAACTACGCTCATAACAGGAGTTTTTCTGGGGGTGTCTTTATTGAGTGTTGGTGCGCTGATAATGGCAGCATTGCTGCTGCTACAAGGCTGGCGGCAACGCCCGCCTGTCTGCGCGCCTTAGTAAAATTGAAATACAAATGGACAACGGCTTAACAAGTTTTACAAACTTCCTCTTCTTTGAGCTCATCATCACCGCCATTGCGATAGGCACAACCACACTCATAACAGGAGTTTTTCTGGGGGTGTCTTTATTGAGTGTTGGTGCGCTGATAACAATGGCAGCATTGCTGCTGCCAGGCTGGCGGCAACGCCGCCGTGTCTGCGCGCCTTAGTAAAATTGAAGTATAATTGGACAACAACTTAAAATGAACAACGGCTTAACAAGTTTTACAAACATCCTCTCCCTTGAGCTCATCATCACCGCTATTGCGATAGGCACAACTACGCTCATAACAGGAGTTTTTCTGGGGGTGTCTTTATTGAGTGTTGGTACGCTGATAACAATGGCAGCATTGCTGCTGCTACAAGGCTGGCGGCAACGCCCGCCTGTCTGCGCGCCTTAGTGAAACTGAAGTACAATTGAAGTATAATTGGACAACAACTTAAAATGGACAACGGCTTAACAAGTTTTACAAACTTCCTCTCCTTTGAGCTCATCATCACCGCCATTGCGATAGGCACAACTACGCTCATAGCGGGAGTTTTTCTGGTCATGCAGCGTAAAGCGCTGCTCAGCGATGCTACGGCGCACGCGGTGCTTTTGGGCATTGTCATCAGTTTTCTGGTTTTACACAATTTAAGCAGTCCGCTGCTGCTCTTAGGGGCAGCTTTAGCAGGCATGGCAGCCATGCTGCTGGCGGAAGTATTGCAACGCGTTGCTTTTGTACGTGCGGACAGTGCGATGGTGCTTGCGTTTTCGTTATTTTTTTCATTGGCGCTTATCCTCATCAATAGCCTTGGCGCGCACCGCGTGCATTTGGATGAAGACGTGGTTATTCTGGGTGAATTAGCCTTTACGCCGTTTATGCGCACAGTTTTATTGGGGGGGTCATTGCCTAGTGCTTTAGTGCAAACACTTGTCCTGCTTGCAGCTGAACTGTTGCTGCTGAGGTTATGTTACAAGGAGCTGCTTGTAAGCAGTTTGGATGCCAGTTATGCTGTGACACTGGGACTTCCCGTGCGCAGCCTTAATCTGACATTGATCTGGCTCTCCAGTCTGGCGGCAGTCAATGCCATGCAGAATTTAGGAACGCTCATAACGGTGGCGTTTTTTGTGCTGCCGCCGGCAGCCGGCATCCTAACAGGGAAGACACCCGGCGGTGTCCTGCTCAAAGCATGGCTGTTTCTAATTGGCACCATCCCGCTTGGTTATGTTTATGCCGCCTCTGTCAATGTTTCCATTAGCGGCAGCATGGCCTTTGTTATGGGCTGTGTGTTTTTAGGGTTGGCAGCGCTGCAAAAATTCAGCCGCTTGGGGGCGCGCTGAGAAGTTCAGCCGCTTGGGGGCGCGCTGATGCTAAGGCTGAGGCTGATTGCGCTTCACCAATAACGCGTTAGCCGCCTTAGCGGAGAGATAAATGTGTTGATTGCCGGCAACGGCTACGCGATAAGAAGAATCGAACTGGCTCTGTTCGCCCATCGTAATGGTGGTGCCAAGTTTGAGCTGCATTGTTGC
>CBDFMP010000025.1:0-28751 GCA_965249715.1 Spirochaetota bacterium
AGCTGCATGCTCACAAACAAAGACCTTGCGCAGCCCCAGCAATAGCTTGCGTAAAAGCGGCGTCGGTAATAACGATGGCGTACCGCCACCCAAATAAAGTGTGTCCATGCCACGCGCACGGTAACGCTCAGCATAACCATCAGCAAGCCGCGTAAAAAAGTCTTGCTGCAGCTCCGCCTCACGCAATAACGCCATACCATAAGCTGAGCCATCTTGTGCAAGCGAACGTGTAAAATAAAAATCGCAATAAGCGCAGGCATGCGCACAAAATGGAATATGAACGTAAAGCCCCAGTTGATTCAATTGGCTTATATGGCTCATACGGCAAGCAGCATCCACGGCAAAAAGAAACCCCCGACCCGTCTATGCTCCCGCAATGCCGCAAACTTAACAACGCTAATATCTTCCGGGTTTAACTCCACCGTCACCTCAGCTGCATGCTCACAAACAAAGACCTTGCGCAGCCCCAGCAATACCAGCAATAGCTTGCGTAAAAGCGGCGTCGGTAATAACGATGGCGTACCGCCACCCAAATAAAGCGTGTCCATGCCACGCGCACGGTAACGCTCAGCATAACCATCAGCAAGCCGCGCAAAAAAGTCTTGCTGCAGCTCCGCCTCACGCAATAGCGCCATTACCATAGGCTGAGCCATCTTGTGCAAGCGAGCGTGTAAAATAAAAATCGCAATAAGCGCAAGCATGCGCACAAAATGGAATATGAACGTAAAGCCCCAGTTGATTCAATTGGCTTATATGGCTCATACGGCAAGCAGCATCCACGGCAAAAAGAAACCCCCGACCCGTCTATGCTCCCGCAATGCCGCAAGCTTAACAACGCTGATATCTTCCGTGTTTAACTCCACCGTCACCTCAGCTGCATGCTCACAAACAAAGACCTTGCGCAGCCCCAGCAATACCAGCAATAGCTTGCGTAAAAGCAGATATCGGTAATAACGATGGCATGCCGCCACCCAAATAAAGCGTGTCCATGCCACGCGCACCGTAACGCTGCAGCATAACCATCAGCAAGCCGCGTAAAAAAGTCTTGCTGCAGCTCCGCCTCACGCAATAGCGCCATACCATAAGCTGAGCCATCTTGTGCAAGCGAACGTGTAAAATAAAAATCGCAATAAGCGCAGGCATGCGCACAAAATGGAATATGAACGTAAAGCCCCAGTTGATTCAATTGGCTTATATGGCTCATACGGCAAGCAGCATCCACGGCAAAAAGAAACCCCCGACCCGTCTATGCTCCCGCAATGCCGCAAACTTAACAACGCTAATATCTTCCGGGTTTAACTCCACCGTCACCTCAGCTGCATGCTCACAAACAAAGACCTTGCGCAGCCCCAGCAATACCAGCAATAGCTTGCGTAAAAGTGGCGTCGGTAATAACGATGGCATGCCGCCACCCAAATAAAGCGACTCCATGCCACGCGCGCCGTAACGCGCAGCATAACCATCAGCAAACCGCGTAAAAAAGTCTTGCTGCAGCTCCGCCTCACGCAATAGCGCCATACCATAGGCTGAGCCATCTTGTGCAAGCGAGCGTGTAAAATAAAAATCGCAATAAGCGCAGGCATGCGCACAAAATGGAATATGAATGTAAAGCCCGATTGCCCCAATTGGCTCATACGAATTGGCTCATATGGCTCATACGCCAAGCAGCATCCACAGGCAAGCCCCCCACCCGTCCGTTATGCTCCCTTGCCTTCCAGCAGGTTCTGAATGTGCTCAATGGCAGCCTTATTCTCCCGTGCAAGAATAACTTTCACACTGGAGCCGCGTGCCAATTCTAGACTTAAAATCCCCATAACAGAAGTAGCCGCTACCTCACGTCCGCCTTTGCTAAAACGAATATTAAGCAGCTCATGTTCAGTGGCAAACTTAGAGATCATTGTGGCGGGCTGCAAATGAATACCCTTATCAGCCAAAATGGTAACCGTTTTTTCTAACATGGGCTCAGTTCTCTGTTTCTGATTGTTTTTTTGAAAATTTCATAATGCGCTTATTGAATTCTTTCGTCGTATCATAACCGGTCTTCTTCAAACGATGGTTCATTGTAGCGGTTTCAATGAGAATAGAAACATTGCTGATGGTTTTAACGGGAATAGTGATCATTGGTACTGGCACGGAAAGGATGTCATTGGTCTGTTCATGAAGACTGCTGATCACAGCATCCTTGGCGACAGTAAAATTTTCAAGAAAAATCACTAAGTCAATTTCTTTTTCCTTTAAAATGGAACGCACGCCAAATAAATGGGCAACATTAATAATACCAATCCCCTTAAACCCCATATGTGTTGCCAATAACGGGGAGGGCGAGGCTATCAATGTATTGTCCTTGAGACGTTTGATATTGACAACATCGTCGGCGACAAAACGCTGTCCGCGCTCTAAGAGTTCAAGCACACACTCACTCTTGCCAATGCCAGGTGGTCCCTGGATAAAAACGCCGCTGCCATAAATTTCCATCATTGCGCCATTTTGCACTTCCTTCACCAAAACACAATCGTCAAAAAAGTTATGAATATGGTGAATGAGCGCCAGCGTAGGCAAAGGCGAGCAAGCCACTGCCACATGCTGTTCCTCCGCTAAAGCCAGAAAATTGGGGGGAGGCTGATTGTTATGCGAAAAAACAATTAACGGAATGGGGTAGCTGAGGAATTTTTTTATATCGCTGAGTTTATTCGCTGCACAGAGCTCATGTAGATATTCATATTCACCCTTGCCAAAAACCTGAATGCGATCGTGCGCAAAAAACTTAAAAAACCCAAACAAATTCATCCCCGGACGATTAATCGCGTGATAATTCAATATTTGTTTGAGTTTGTGCTGGCGCGTAATAAGCTGCAACTCAAAATGCTGACGATTGGCAGTGTAAGCAAAGAGCGTCTTCAACGTGACAGACTGAGATGCTGGTGCGGCTGTTGCCGCTACAGCGGCAACAGCCGCTAATGGCTTAGCTGAAGCAGCAGCAGCATTCAATGACGACGCGGTAACTGTCTTTAACAATTCCAACTGTTCAGGAGCTTTTACCATGGTTCTGCACCTGCATTTCACATATTAATGGTGCAACAAACTAAAATGCCGTTTATTCTGTTCATATAAAAGCATTTCATGTTCCGTCCGCAGCGATGTGAAAAACCGATAACGGCTGTCATTGTGCAGTAGAAAATCCACCGCATCTTCGATGCTTTCCAAGGATGGTTTAATGGGCTCCACATGATGAGTGACCAATAGCTGTTTGCCCTGTTCATCCTGCAATAATTCCAAAGCTGAAAATTCCCAAAAATACTCGTAAGCAATGAGTGCAAAGTGCTCCGCGCGTTCCTCCCGCAAGAGAAATGTGAGGTGCTCGTTATGCTCCAAACTAAAAAAACCTTTCAAGGGTACTGATTTATCTATGCGCAGTTGCAATACCGCTTCTAAGACACTCATTGGTTTAGGGGAGCTTGGAAGCTTGTCGATAAAAATCTTTGATGATTTTTGCAGCAGTTCCAATTCACGTGTATGGCTTTGATGTTTTTCATCATTGCGTGCGTTCAGCCGCCGGCGGCTATCGCGCAAAGCTTCCTTGTAGCGTCTGACCTGTCGTTCCAGCTTATCAAAAAGCAGGTCTATGGATTTATACATATCCTCCGTTGTGACTTTGTTATGGAAGTAGTGTTGCTCAACGGTCAGCGTACCCTCAGCAATAAAATTATTCTTATCCGTTTGCAACACAATATGTGCATGCAAGATATGATCAAAATAATACTTTATTTTTTGCAACTTTTTCTTTACATAACTGTTAAGCGCTGGTGTAATTGCTAAATGGCGTCCTTGAATATTGAGGTTCATAGTCGTTAAATTTAATACATGAAAACTGATGAATATAATTATAAATTTACTTAGCTGAAGCGTCTCAGTGCAAGCTTTCAAACACTGTCACAGCTCATTCTATTATAATATATTATATATTTTTATTGCAGCAAAAGTTAAAAACTGCAGAGTTAAGGCAATTGCTCCACAACAGGTTTCAGCGCTGCTAACACCTGTTCGGGAGTCAGTTGTGAAATACGCAGGAGCTTGCGATAACGTTTTTGTTTGCGTTTATGCTCTGGCACCTTACATGCAGGCGGAACAATACTGCTAAGTTTTCCCTTAGCACTGACATAAGGTCTTGCCATAAGCGGATTTGAGGGCCCGAAGAGAATAAAAGTATGCACAAGCAGCGTGCCAATATGCGCGATACCGGTATCGTTTGTGAGCAAAAACCGCACACGCGCCAGCAGTGCCAGCAAATGATCCCAGCTAAGGCGCCCTGCCAAATTCAGACCTAAACCTTGGCGCAGCTTGTCAATGGCAGCATGTTCCTGCTCCAGCCCCACCCAAAGCGGCACTAAGCCGTACGTAGCCGCTAATTCCGCAGCCACGCGATGAAAATATTCACCCGGCCACACGCGCCAAGGTTCAGAAGCTTGCGTCGCCACAATGTAATAGTTCTGCCAGACAGTGTTTGTTGCTGGTTTAGCCTGCGCCTCCGTTATTAATGCATCCCAGGGCACTTCAGCCTCAGCCACTTGCGGTTGATAGGCAACAAAAGGCACCGTTGGACGCAGCAAGCTTAAAAGCTTGGCATTGTTGACATAATTGGGAAGTTTTTTACTGATAGCAGTACTGCGTGTGAGCAAAAAGCTGCGACCATCGCTTTTATGTCCTATTCTTAGTGGAATACGCGCAAAAAACGTGATAAACGCGAAAATAAATCCGCCCGGAAGAATAAATGCCAGCTCATAACGCTCACGGCGCAGCTCCACCACCAATTCCCAAAGGGCGCGCCATGAAAGCCGCACACTGGGATAAAGCCGACTAGGACGTTCGGCTTGCTGTGCCGCTGAACGCTGTTTGACTGGCGGCGTACTCAGGTAACGTTCCAGCTGAAAAGTACGCTTAAAACTCAATCCCAGTTCCGCCATAAGCCGCTTATGAATAAACGCCGAATATTGATAACCAAGGAAATGATATTCCATTGGCTGTGAAGCCTCTGCCTCGTAATAGACAACAAGCGAATGGATGGCATGAAGAGCATCCAATGCATCACCAAGCAGGCGATTACCAATGATGAGCAGCTTCATCCTGAACGTAACGATAAAAACTTAAACTGACAAGGCAAACTGAGCCGCTAAGTTAAAATCAGGCAAGCGGTGACTTGGCTCCCAGAGAAAGGCACCAAGACACTTAGCGGCGCGTTCGTTGTTAAGCTAAATGCTGCACCGCGGCGCGCATTATGGCTGTTCCTGTTGTTTGGGCTGTTTGGGGTGATGGCTTGCAAGCGAAGTTTTAAACGCCGCGCTCTTTGCAAATTGTTGTGAAAAAAAGTCAATCACCAGCTGAGTCAGCCGTTCAATTTCCACGTCCTTAGCGGAATCGTTTGCGGTGACAAATTGACCTAAGGAGCGGAAGCTGTGTTCAAATGCAACGCCGTCTCCACGCGCCACAAGGTCTCTCAGTTCTGTAAAGACCTTAATAAAAGCGTCAAGTGCCGCTACACTGTAAGGATTGCCCAGTGCAATGTTCTGATAAAGCTTGCTGTCATGTCCAAGAATGCGCTCAGCCAGCATCCAAACTAATTTATACAAAGGCGTTGAAAAGAGTTTCAGTTCAGCCGGTGCCATCTGCAAGCGTTGAACCGTGCCAATCATACTAAAAAACATGACATGCAGCAAAACCTGCACCACACTCATGCAGGCATCGTGCTGCTCGGGCGTTGTGCGCACGGGAATAAGCCCTGCCTGTCTGCAAATGCGTTCAAGGCGCGGCAACCAGGTTTGTGCACGCAACGGCGTAAGCGCAATGACCTGAGCGCTCAGCTCAGGATAGGGACCAAAAAGCGGGTGCGTGCCAATCACCTCCACCTCAGGATCACTATATTTCAACATCGCCTGTGTAGCGGCAGTTTTAAGTGACGTGACGTCCATGAGCAGCGCCTGCTTGCGGACAACGGGTGCCACTTCAGTGATCAGCGAAATCGCAATTTCTATGGGTACGGCAATGAGCGTGATATCCGCATCCGCGGCAGCCGCACGCGGACTGAGCGCCGTTCCCAGATCAGCAATTTTCAGCTCCGCACCCTGCGCTCTGAACAACCGCGCAAACAGCTGCCCCATAGCACCATGGCCGCCAATAATGGCTACGCGCAGTCCGCTTAACACAGCCCGCCCCGTTGCACGGCAAACCGTTTAGCCATTCTGAAACAAATGCTGCGTCTGCTTGTATTCAGCTGCTTTTTCGTTTAAACCTTGTTGCAATGCCTTTTTTGCATCCAACTGCTGCGCTTTTGCATACGCACGCACATCTTCAGTGATCTTCATTGAACAAAATTTAGGGCCGCACATTGAACAAAAATGCGCCAACTTTGCTGAAGCTGCCGGGAGTGCTGCATCGTGATACTCACGCGCACGCTCAGGGTCCAAGGCTAAATTAAACTGATCTTCCCACCTGAATTCAAAACGCGCCTTAGAAAGCGCATCGTCACGTGCTTGCGCACACGGATGCTCTTTCGCCAGATCTGCTGCATGCGCAGCTATTTTATACGCGATCAAACCTTCTTTCACATCAGCTTTGTTGGGAAGTCCCAAATGCTCCTTAGGGGTCACATAACATAACATGGCTGTTCCCTGCGAGCCAATTATCGCCGCCCCCACCAGTGAGGTCATGTGATCGTAACCGGGCGCAATGTCCGTCGTCAAAGGCCCCAACGTATAAAAGGGCGCTCCATGACACAGCTGCAGCTGTTTGTCCATATTGGCTTTGATCAAGTGCATGGGAACATGCCCCGGGCCTTCAACCATCACCTGCACGTCGTGCTCCCATGCCAGTTTTGTCAATTCGCCCAGCGTTGCCAATTCCGCAAACTGCGCGGCATCGTTTGCATCACGGATACTTCCCGGACGCAGACCATCGCCCAGTGAGAAACTGACGTCGTAGTGTTTCATAATTTCACAAATTTCTTCAAAATGCGTATAAGTAAAATTTTCCTGATGGTGCAGCAAACACCATTTTGCCATAATAGAACCCCCGCGCGAGACAATGCCCGTCAACCGCTCCGCTGTAAGCGGTACATAAGCAAGAAGCACACCCGCGTGAATGGTAAAATAATCCACCCCCTGTTCCGCCTGCGCAATCAGCGTATCGCGGTACAGCTCCCAGCTCAACTTTTCAATATCGCCATTCACACGCTCCAAAGCCTCATAAATAGGCACCGTTCCCATGGGCACAGGACTATTGCGTAAGATCCACTCACGTGTTTCCATCAAATATTTGCCCGTGGATAAATCCATGACCGTATCCGCGCCCCAGCGCAGTGCCCAGGTCAATTTCTCGACTTCTGTGCGAATATCGGAATCGACAATGGATGTGCCAATATTGGCATTGACCTTCACTAGAAAATTGCGTCCGATGATCATCGGTTCCAATTCGGGATGATTAATATTGGCAGGGATAATAGCACGTCCGCTTGCTACTTCAGCGCGCACAAATTCTGGTGTCACCCCCTCACGAATGGCAATATATTCCATTTCTTCAGTAAGCTCGCCACGGCGCGCGTAAGCCAATTGTGTAATACCCGCCGCATGCGTGGACCTGCGCCGCCGCAACCGTTTGACAGGAAAACCAACCGGTGACTGGACAGCTGACGGTTCAGTGTCTGCGTGCACAAGCTTTTCAAGGCCCGCACGCCGCAATAACCAAGCTTCACGCGCACACGGAAGCCCCGCACGCAAATCCACTTCCATACCTGTGCCAAAAGCTCCCGCTCCATCATAGATACGCAGTGGTGCATTCGGAGTACTCTGACCATCGGTAGCTTGCGTAGAGCTGAGTGTGATCTCCCGCATCCCCACACGTACGTCGGCATGACGTGTACTCTGCTCATACACACGCTGTGAAGCGGGAAAACATGGATATTGCACCTTAAAATTTGCAAGCGCAGCTCCAGTTTTTGCAGCTTTAGTGTTCCCACTTTGTCCGGCATCAGCATCGGGGACAAGTGCCGCTTTGGCTGAAGCCAGCTTTGCCTGCGGCTTAGGATGAGAAGTAGTTGTAAGTGGGCTCATAAGCGTTCCCTTTGTCTAAGACTATTTTTTAATACATTGCACGCCATAACCCTGATAAACCCATCAAGCCACAATAACGGGCTGCTGAGCCGTCGGGACAGGCAACGATTGAAGTGCGGCATTGACAACTGCATGCAAGGCACGCGCCTTGGCACAAATGTCCACCGCAGTCGTGAGTTCTGTGATCATCGCAAAGTGTGTGGCGCCTGCCGCAACAAGTGCTGCCAGCCGCTGCTCTTTAATACCGCCCATTGCCGTCACAGGCAATGCCGGCGCTAAGCCCTGTGCCAATGCGCGCAAGCGGCAAAATTCAGCCACTCCTAATGGCGGTGCTGTATGCTGTTTGGTCTGTGTTTGAAAAACAGGCCCGATATTCACATAAACAAGCGGTGCAGCGCCAAGCGTTGTCACCGCCGCCCGCAACTCCGCCTCTGAATGTGTGGAGTAGCCAATAATAAAATCATGTTCTCGCCCGCACTGGGCACGCCGTATAAGTGCTTCCCGCAATGGCACATCTGCTTGCCCCAAATGCACGCCATCGGCTTCCGCTAAGGCAATATCCAAGTGATCATTGAGCACCAACGCCGCTCCTGCCGCACGTGTCAACACACGTAAAGACCTCAGTGATTGCACTAATGTTTTGCGCTCAGCCGCTACAGCCACACGTAAGTGTTTTTCGCGCAGCTGCACCATGCGCACACCGCCAGCAAGCGCCGCCGCCGCCACTGTTTCATGACTGCGCCCCAGCGAGTGCTCTGCCGATGTTACCAAATAAAGCTGATTTTCATGCAAAAGCCGCGCCCACAATGCACCCATTCCAGCATTGCTTAAAGTACTGGAAAACTCAGCAATATCCGCACATTCCTCCATGTTCAGCCGCCTCCCACAAAACGCACCAGCTCAACCACAGCATTTGCCGGAATTTGCACTGTTCCATATTGCGCGCGTGTCACAAGCTGATCATTGACGGTCGCTACTGAATTCTTCTCTGTTATACCGTAATGCTTAAATAGCTCCTGCAGCGATTGTTGTGCAGGAATTTGCGTCTGTTTGCCATTAAGAGTGATACTAAGCTCTACAGGCTGCAGAGCCCCCAGCTTAGCATCAGCTTCAATTGCATCCGTTTTCATCTCTTACCTTCACACAGGGCAGCATTCATAAGCTCTTACAGACTCACAACATAACAAACACAATAAATGCAGCTTTATATTAAAACATATATTAGAATTATTTTTATAAGATTTTGGCAATTTTATCGTTTTTTTGTCATTTAGAAAAAGTTGTCAAACAAGAATACTGAGTAATTGTAAACATTAGCTGCAAATAAGGATATTGTCATTGCAACAATTAGCTTGAAAATCGCTATTTTTTAGTAAAATGGCTAAATTTACCCACTTCGACCATTTCGCCCACCTTGTTCATCGCTCAGTGCCGCCGCCACCGCTAGAACAAGGTCATATCCACATCTGGCAACTCCCAGCCGCGTCCTCACCCCCCGCAAGATCGCCCAATTCACCCGCAATAACCTGTTCTCCATCGCTCAGCACCGCCCTTGTTATTGCCAATCGTTATTATGCTGCAATCATTCCACACGGACAAACTCAGCATCGTTTAACCTTCACCGCGCGCGGCAAAGCCTATTTCAAACATAGCCCATTGCAATGTTCCATTACCCACACTGCAGCAACACTCTTCATCGGCTTCAGCCATACGCACGCGTTGGGATTGGATTGTGAAAGTCTTTCCCGTACACTCAATCGCAAAACGATGCTCAAACTCAGTCATCGTTTCTTTGCATACGCAGAAACAAACCAGCTTGAACAGTTTTCTGAAGACAACGCCGCATTTCATCGCCAATTTCTCAACTTTTGGACGCAAAAAGAAGCTTATGCAAAAGCCTTCGATCAACCGCTGTTTAAAACACTGAGTATTCCACGCAGCAGCATGGAACGCAAAAGCATTGTACAAACACACACACTTCCGCCCATAACACCTCCTGCCACAGCCGGCACAACTGCTTTTGTGCTCAGTTTTGCTATCGCCACTGCGCAGCTGTCACAAGCTCCCAAGCTCGCCATGTTTAAATTTTCAGAAATTTCTAAAACTCCCATAGTATAATATGCTGCAGCCAGTGTTAAGCTGAGCCTCTCATTCCATGAAGACAATCGCCGCCACAGCCTCGCAAGCGTTCATATCCACGCCCCCGCGCCCTCCGCTTAACCTTTATAACTCTTTCACCAACCAAAAAGAACTCTTTAAACCACTGCGCAGCGGACATGTCAACATTTATAGCTGTGGCCCCACTGTTTACAACACCCCGCACATCGGCAATTATCGCTCCTTCCTCTTCTCCGATCTGCTGTATCGCCTGTTCAAAGCACTCGCTTATCAAGTGACCTTAGTGATGAATATCACCGACATCGATAACAAAACAATCGCTGGCGCCCAAGCAGCAGGAGAATCGCTTAGCCGTTACACACACCATTACGAAGCTGAATTTCTTAAAGAACTCAAATTGCTCAACTTCCTCCCCGCCAAACATTACCCACGCGCAAGTGAGCATGTTGCTGAAATGGTCACGATGATTGAAACGCTCATCGCCAAAGGACATGCTTATTGTGACGACGGTTCAGTTTATTTCAAACTCAGCTCCTTCGCACATTACGGCAAACTAAGCGGCATCGATCCGCAAGCACAACAGGCAGGTGCCAGCAAGCGCATTCAGGAAGACGAATACTCACGCGACACCATCAGCGATTTTGCCCTCTGGAAAGCTTACCAGCCCAGCGATGGCAACGTCTTCTATGAAACCAGCTTAGGCAAAGGCCGCCCAGGCTGGCACATTGAATGTTCGGCCATGGGACAAAAATACCTCGGTAACCATTTTGATATCCACACCGGCGGCATCGATAACAAGTTTCCCCACCATGAAAATGAAATCGCACAATCCGTCTGCGCGACCAATACCCCTTTTGTCAACTATTGGCTGCACGCCGCTCATCTAATGATAGAAGGCGAAAAAATGAGCAAATCGCTCGGCAATATCACCACCCTAAACCAGCTCAGCGCCAGCGGTGCCCATCCTATGGCTATCCGTTATATGCTGCTGTCCTCACATTATCGCCACACCTACAATTTCAGCCACACCAATATCAACGCCGCGACTAAGGCGTTGCAGCGGCTAAAACGCATCGTCACGCTGTTGAACGCCGCTGAAGTTCCTGCAACTGACGCCCCCGCACCAGCCGCGGAAACAAACACAGACTCGTATACAGCGCGCATCGCCCGCCATCACAAGGCATTCATGCACGCACTCTGCGATGATCTCAATACCGCTGCCGCCCTCGCTGAGCTCTTTGAACTCAGCCACGCGCTCAATCCGCGCTTGGAAAAACTGCACCTATCACCAAGTGCCATCGCCGCGGCAAAAACCTTTTATGCAAGCGCCCTGGACATCTTCGGCTTCGACATTAGCTCCATCCCCGTCCATGACGCCGCTCCCGCCGCCGCTGCACTAAAACTCCCGCAAAACATTACCGAGCTCGTCGCCAAACGACAAACACTTAGAGCCCAAAAAGATTTCACCGCCGCCGATGCCCTGCGCCAAACCCTTGCCGCTAACGGGTATATCATCATTGATACAGAGACCAAAACCATTGTCAAACCAAGATAAATCGCCCCAGCGATCCCCAAAAACAAAACCCACTCGTCCCCAAGCACATCGTAGGGCAACCGTTAACCCCGCAACGCCCCAAGATCAAGATTACACGCGATCGCAGGACAACTCGCAATCGCAGTTTCAGGACAACTCGCAATCGCAGTCGCGACCGCACTCAAGACCTTACTCGCAAGATAGATCCTCAAACCGGTTTCAAGACAGATCGCAATCACGATCGCACGCGAGACCTTACTCGCAAGACCGATCCCGATCCCCAAACCGATTTCAAGACAGCTCGCAATCGCAGTCGCGACCGCACTCAAGACCTTACTCGCAAGATAGATCCCCAAACCGATTTCAAGACAGCTCGCAATCGCAGTCACGATCGCACGCGAGACCTTACTCGCAAGACCGATCCCGATCCCCAAACCGATTTCAAGACAGCTCGCAATCGCAGTCGCGACCGCACTCAAGACCTTACTCGCAAGATAGATCGCAAGACCGATCCCAATCCCGATTTCAGGACAGATCGCAAAACCGATTTCAGGACAGACCGCAATCACGATCGCGCTCGCAAGCGAGACCTTACTCACAAGGCAGATCCCAATCCAGATTTCATGACAGCTCCCAAGCCCAGTTTCATGACAGCTCCCAAGCCCAGTTTCATGACAGATCCCAAGCCCAGTTTCATGACAGCTCGCAAACGCGACAGCAAACCCAGCCACAATCATCGCACGCAGACAATCAGCCGCCCGACACTGAGCCTGTTTTCATCAGGGGTTTCCATTCCGTTCATAGCGCCCTTACACAAGGGTACAGCCTGAAAAAGGTTTGTCTGCAAAAAACCGACGATCCCAGCACACGCCAACAAGAGCTCATCACTCTCTGTAAAAATCGCAAACTGCCATTTTTCTTCCTTCCCGGCACTGAGCTTGACAGCCTCAGCAGCGGACAGTCCCACCAAGGCTTTGTCGCTGAACTCAAACACGGTGCGCCCATCATCGCCGAACTGGAACCGCTCTTAAAACGCCTGCAATCACAGCCGCGCGCGCTTATCATCATCGCCGATCACATCCAAGACCCACGCAACCTCGGCGCACTCTCACGCAGCGCCGTCTTCTTCGGTGCAAGTTGCATCGTCTGCGAAGACAGCCACACCGCGCCGCTCTCAGCTACTGTGCATAAAAGCTCCTCAGGCGCGTCATTGCTTATCCCTTACTTTCTCACAGAAAAACTCAGCCAAACACTTACATTGCTCAGCGAAAACGGCTACGCGCTCATCGCCAGCACCACCGATCATCCGCAGGCACTTAGCCCCGCAGACCTCAAAGCTGAACTGAACAAAACAGAGCAGCAGAAAATTGCACTGATTATCGGCAATGAAGAAACTGGCATCCGCCCGCACATCAGCCGCAACGCCACCCACCACGTGCAAATCCCGCACACAGCCGCGGCTATGCCATCGCTAAATCTTAGTGTTGCTGCTGGAATCTTGCTTTACGCGCTGCAGGAAAATGAAAAAGCTAGCGAATCCGCGCAGGGAAATGAAGAAACTAGCGAATCCGCGCAGGGAAATGAAGAAACTAGCGAATCCGAACCCGCAGGGAAATGAAGAAACTAGCGAACCCGAACAGGGAAATGAAGAAACTAGCGAACCCGAACAGGGAAATGAAGAAACTAGCGAACCCGAACAGGGAAATGAAAAAACTAGCGAACCCTCATGAGCAGCTCCACTATGGGGAAGCTCGCACTCAAACACCTATTAACACGCATGGTATAATAGAGAGACAAGCGGTTACACTTGCCGCTGAGTGTACCGCTAAGTGTCTTAATGCCGATACACAATAGAAAAAAGAAATGTTTGAACAATATTATCTTTGCATTAATTCCTTTGTTTATAAGCTTAGCCGCATTTGTTGTCAGTAACGTTATTTAATCATTCAAGGACTATCATGAGTACTAAGGAAAAAACAGATACGGGAAAAATAGATGTTCCCCAAAAAGCAAAAAAAACACATCCTCCAAAAAACATCGCATCCCGGGGCGGTCGCCATGCTGCATATGGAGCTAACAATTACAAAAATAATGATAATCCACCCAAGAGACGCTAAATAATCATATTGGTTACATCTGTGCGAATGTTTACCATGGTGCAAATTTAGCATCGCTGATCATACCCAAGAACTCGCACAACCTCAGCGCACTCTCACGCAGCGCCGTCTTCTTTGGTGCTGCGTACATCGTCTGCGAAGACAGCCACACCGCGCCGCTCTCAGCATTGTGCATAAAAGCTCTGCAGGCACATCGCTACTCCTCCCCTACTTTCTCACGCCCAAACTTCTAGCACGCTACCACGTGCAAATCCCGCACACAGCCGCGGCTATGCCATCGCTAAATATTAGTGTTGCTGCTGGGATATAGCTTTACGCGCTGCGGGAATAGGCACACATAGCACAGGCTGCCCACACTCAACCGATGTTACGTGTGAAAATTGAAACTATTCTTTAGCTGATAGATTAAAATATTGTACTTAGACATTCCTTAACAGATGCGCAGATTGCTACTAAAGATGCGGTGGTTTTTACTAAAGTAGACACTGAAGAAAGTTTCGCTTCTATTTTTTTTACTTTTTTTTTGTCTTTTGTATTATTTATCTTTTTTGTAGTATTTATATTTTTATCTATAAAATTTATGTTTCTATTATCATTGCCAATAGTCATATTCCCATGGTTATGGGTATGGAAATTATAGATATTGATATTGATATTTTTTATTTTAAGTTTAGCCATATTGGACTCCTTTTCTTGTTTATTAGAAATAATATTTTTAATTTTAACTTTCTTTTTAAATTGAATTTTCATGGAAAATTCTCCTTTGAAATTTAAACAGCATTATCGCTGCATATATAATAATAAAAAATTTCAATTTAACCCATTTTTTGCTAAAAATAACAAAAAATGGGTTCATTACAACCAATCACAGGAAAACTCCTACCATGCCATAGCTTAATCTGTGTGAAAAAAATGTTTTTACATATCTGACTACTCCTATTTATTAAGTAGTTAAAATAATCAATTTTTTATATACTTATAATGTCAAAAAATTTTTTTATTTTAACTCTTATTAAAAATATTTCAAAAAATAGAGGATTCACACCTCTATTCCTTCATTTAACCTCAGCATTACCGCTTGGACCCTACTTTATGCGCTGCTGGAGTAGCGTTTTGTATCTTGCTTATATACGTAATGTGACGTCAATTTCCAAAAAACAAAAAATTTTTCCCTGCTACCGCTAAATCTCAGCATTACTGCTGGAATCCTGCTTTACGCGCTGCAGGAATAAGGTGCACGTAACACCGTGCTGCCCACACCCAGCCAGTGCTCCTTACAAAAACAACTAAAAAACGAAAAGTATCGATGAAATTCTAGTATAATGCTATAATAATGCACGTAACACCGTTATGCCGCGGGTTTTATAAAGTGCTCCTTACAAAAACAACTTAAAGTTTAACGAAAAGTATCGACTGAAATTCTAGTTATAATGCTATAAATGTGTCAATCGCTTAGATGTATTAACATTAGAGAAACAGTGGGCTTAAATGAATTATGTAAAAATTATCAACTAAATAACAGAGGATAAAGGCATGGCAAACAACCAATTACAAAACATGAAAAAAAGTGAACTTATAGGCTTAATAGGACAATTACAAAGTGATGTAACGAAGCTCCAAAGCAATGTCACAAGCATCAATGCCCAGACCAACAACTTAAAAAATGATACAACTAAGCTCCAAACTAATATCACAAATATTAACGATCAGGCTAACAGTAATGTAAAAAAAGTTACGGATAACTTCCAAAAAAATGTTGCAACATTTGAGACCAATGCTAACAATGAAATAAAAGACTTTACAAGTAAAATTGAAGCTGACATTAAGAATACTTTACAAAAAAAATAGCTGACGCAGACAAGAGATATTCAAAAATACAACAAACGCAAGATTCTATAGACAAAATAAAAAACACTATGGAACTTTGGAGAAAAAATATTAATGAATTTAACCAATGGTTGTTTGGGCTAAAAAAAGAAGATGGAACAGAAGCAACTGGTATTCAAAAGCACATGATATAATGGAAAGACAAGCGGTTACGATCGCTGATAAGTCTGCTAATGCCGATACACAATCCTTGAAAATCGCACAATGCCCAGCCCTAACCCCGATACCTTAAAGTATCAGTTCACTAAAGAATGTAGCGATGTACTGCTCAGCCAGATTAATCATATCACCGCTACGGTTATCGGGCCGGCAGCGATAATCGCTTTACTGTTTAACGCTAATGTATTATTGCTGGGCTATTATAATTATGATGTGTTCTTTGTATGTATAAAGGGAAAGGTCATCAGTGCTGCGTTTTTCATTTGTGTGATGGCAGATTTATTGTTTCTTTTCAGGGCGCTTCATAATTTGATTCGTGTACTGACGGGCTACGAAATTCCTTTCATAGATGTAAAAGAAATAGAAGATGATATCTCAGAGCCCAACCTCATACAATTATACTTGCAATCAAATCAAGATTATTTTACAATAATAGATACTATTACTGAAAGAAGGAAAAAATGTTTGGACAGTATTACCTTTGCATTAATTCCTTTGTTTATAAGCTTGGTCATATTTGCTGTCAGTAACGTTATTTAATAATTTGAGGAACATCATGAGTACTAATAAAAAAGCAGATGCTTCAACAGAAGTGAAAAAAGCACCTCCGCCAAAAGCTAGTGAAGATATCGTGTCACGGGGAATTCGCTATGTTAAAAATGATATTGATGAAAAGAGTACTAATATGCCCAAAAATCGCTAAATAGTTAGAATACTCGTTTTATACCTTAATAAAACTATATTATCACCTGTATGTAGCCCACACGGACGGTTGCAGCTGCATACCGCACCCACTCGCAATTCTGCGCGCGAGAAATGGCTTTAAAATAAGCTGAAAAGTCGTCTTTAACTTAAGCGCTGTTCAATAAGAACCGCACTTAAAATTTGACTCCTGTATTCGATCATAGTACACTAATCTTGAAGCTTTGGGTTTAGTGTCGTTACGCTTCAATCAACTCCTCGCGAATAATATTTTATTGTTCGCTTCTCTCTCTCCTCTTTCGTAGCAATCGCTAAGAAGCAGTGTTTCTGCAGATTCGCTTCATTGTTATTTTTATTAGATATTTTTTAAGGAGTTTAAAAAGTACCATGAACAAAAACACACTACTGTCAACTATTACAGTTAAGCGCACTATTTTTAAAGCACTTTTTGCCGCTTTAGCCATAACCGCTATACTGATAACTATGCTTGGTTGTGCTGCCGCTGCATCCGACGTTTCCCCTGATCCATTTTCCGCTTCTGTATTCAGCATAACCTACCACGAGCTCACTGGCAATATTACTTCAGATACAATAACCATTGACACAAATGAACAGTTCGTTATGCTCAGCGGGATTGCGACTGCTCCACTGCTCAATTACGATAGCAACAGGCTTACCATTCAACCGGGAACGCTCACCTTCATTCCCAATTCTGCAGCTCCAAGTGAAAACGTGAAATCTTTCACAATTACAGACCCGTCAGGCACTGAAGCCATTACCATCACCCTTGGTGATATAACCGCTCCCGAGAATAATGAGCTGTACGAGCTCCAGCTAAGTTTTGATATTACTTATAACCTCAGCATCAGCGATGATACAACTACTCTCGTCAGCGCTCAGCACCAAACCGATACAAGTGGAATGTTTACACTTGCGCGCTGCGAAGCGCCAGCCTCCGCGCCCTACACATTCTCGCTGCATAGTCTGGATGCAATCGATACCGAGTTCCCAGCTGTAAATGCGAATATTAACCCCAACCTGAATAGTATCCCGACCTACTTTGATAGTTCCACTCCAGAAAACAATACAAACGTGCTGACCATCACCGCCACCCCAGCAACTGGCGGTGGCAGCATTGTTTATGATAGCGTCGATATTGCCATTCAGGAATGCACTGAAGACAGCGCCAATTTTGCAGGCGGTGACGGCTCCCAAGACAATCCTTACGAAATAGACAACGATCTGCGTTTAGAGCTGATGAGCCGCCTGGTCAATCGTTGGCAAAGCGGCGATACTGAGGATTATCGCGACGATTATTATGTTCTCACAGCTGATCTGGATTTGAAAATAACAGGTGCACCCTGGGCCAGCGGCAATGGCTTCACCCCCATCGGTAAAACCCCCAATGTCAGTAGTGCTTCCATCGATAGTCAAACCAATGACTTCAGTGGACAATTGGATTGCAACTCCTTCACTATTTCCAATCTCTATATCAGCAATACTAACCACTCTGCCAGCGCTGGTTATGAAGGAAATTACATCGGGCTTTTTGGCGTCATCAACAATAATGCTGTTATCACAAACTGTACATTGGAAAACATAGACCTTCACGGACACGGTTTTGTTGGCGGACTAGTGGGATGGCATCATAGTGGAAGCATCAGCGGCAATACACTCAGCCAGCTAACTCTCACAGCTAATGACAGACTATATAGGCGGACTGGCAGCAGTGCAATTACTAAAGACCCTCGGTATCGGAGCAGCACACATCAGTGCCAATACAGTCACTGGTGCAGCCATTACAGCAAGCAATAGCCGCGCAGGCGGACTGGTAGGACGGCAAGCTAGAGGGAACTTAAACAACAACACAATCAGCAGCTCCAGCATTACGGCATCCGCTCTTGCAGGTGAACTGGTAGGAGAACAGCTTGGGGGGAGCGAGAGCGATAATACGTTCACTGATGTAACAGTAACCATTAGTACCCCCTAAGGTAGCCATTCTGCAGGGAGTTTTTCCCGCTAACAACTGTTTGCGACTGAGCATCGCTGTAAAAATATTATAAAAATTTGACACTTGTACAAAATCATAGTACAGTGAGTCTATGAGATCAAGCCCCCTTTCATATTGCTGCGGTTCAATCCCTCCGAACGGCATTCTGCTGCTCTCCCTGTTACTCCTGCTTCGTTAAGCGGCATTCCGATCATTGGAATGTACGCACCCACGGCTGCTCCTTAGCCCAATATGCCCGCCTATACTCTAAATAAAATTAATTACCATCACTCAAAAACCCATGAAACCCATCAAATATAAACCTCAATCATTTTTTTGTTATCCCGAACGCCGCTGGCCCGACCAAACCATCCAGCAAGCACCTGTCTGGTGCAGTGTGGATCTGCGCGACGGCAATCAAGCACTCATCAACCCTATGGATGCCGCTAAAAAATTGAAACTCTTTAAGGCACTCTGTACAATGGGCTTTAAGGAGATAGAAGTTGGTTTCCCGGCAGCGGCGCAAGTGGAGTTTGACTTTATCCGCAAACTAATCGCTGATAACATCATCCCGCCCGATGTCACTATTCAAGTCCTCACGCAGGCGCGCAAGGAACTGATCGCTAAAACCATGGACTCCATTAAAGGCGCCAAACGCGCGATTGTGCATCTCTACAACTCTACATCTATCGATCAACGTGAGATGGTGTTTCAAAAAGAGAAACCTGCAATTATTGACATCGCACGGCAAGGTGTCCAGTGGATCAGCGAGTGTGTGACAAAAGAACACGGTACGCTCGTCCTGGAATATTCGCCCGAAAGTTTTACCGGCACCGAACCTGAGTTTGCCCTCGAAATCTGCGAAGCTGTCTTTGCTGACTGGAGACAAACCAACATTTGCCCGACTGAAAAGGTCATCCTCAATCTCCCTGCCACCGTTGAGCTCTTCGGTCCGCATCTTTTCGCTGATAGGATAGAATGGTTCGCTAAAAATTTCTCCAAGCGCGCTGACATCGTGCTCAGCCTGCATACGCATAACGATCGCGGCACGGGTGTGGCTGCCAGCGAACTGGGATTGCTTGCCGGCGCCGAGCGCATAGAAGGTACGCTCTTTGGCAATGGTGAACGTACCGGCAATGTCGACATCGTCACGATGGCATTAAATCTCTATACACACGGCATCGATCCCAAATTAGAGCTGCAGTCAATCCCCGAGTTGGTCACCTTAGCAACAGCCTGTACGGAGCTGCCCGTTCCCGAGCGCCATCCTTATGCGGGAGAGTTGGTCTTTACGGCATTTTTCCGGTTCTCATCAGGACGCCATCAATAAGGGGCTGACCTATCACCGTGAACGCAAACTCACAGCATGGCGCGTTCCCTACCTGCCCATCGATCCTGCCGACATCGGTCGTACGTATAAAGCCATCATTCGCATTAACAATCAATCGGGCAAGGGCGGGCTAGCTTATATTATGGAGCAGAATTTCGGTTATATTCTACCGAAGCCCCTGCAGCCCGAGTTTTCACAAATTGTCCAAGCCCATTCGGAGCGGACGATGGCTGAGGTTTCACCACAGGAAATAAAAACCATTTTTGAAACCTCCTATATCGCCCAGCCCAATCCCTACATTGAGTACCGCAAAGTGCTCCCACAGTACCTCGATGAAAAACGTGTACGTTGCGAGCTCAGCGTTAAAATTCGCGATCGCGCAACGGACAGCACGTTCAATGGCGAGGGCAATGGTCCCGTCGACGCTGCTAAAACCGCATTGGAACAGCTGGTCGGACGCTTCGAGCTACTCGATTATTACGAACACGCATTAGGGCGCGGCTCCGATGCGCAGGCAATCGCCTATCTGGAAGTCCGCTACAACAATCACACGCATTTTGGCGCGGGCATTGATACCAACATTACGGCTGCATCGCTCAAGGCACTCATCAGCGCACTTAATTTTTCTTTCCAGCATCGTAATACAAACTACAATAAAATAAACATTGCTCAGATAAATTGCAAATATTTAATGAAACCAGGTGAACAAAACTATGGCAGCTAATGTATTCAATGAAAACTGTTTAAGCGTACTGGATGCGGGGAAAATTGCTAACGAAATGATTAACATTTTTAGACCCGCCGTTCAATCAGAATAAAGCCTATAAGTTTCACGATGATAACATGAATGAAACAGACTACTGGCAAATGATGAAAGCCATATCTTCTGCAAACATTCAAACTCAGCAGTGATGGCGGAGCCATCTATTTCATGCAACGTGAAAAAATGCGGAGTTTGTTTTAAACACGCTTCGTGAAACAGGCTGGACATTGCAAAACCTTATCATTTGGAAAAAAAAAGACCTCCGCTGTTCCGGTGACAAGCAAATTCGCAAGCAGTACCAGGTCATCGCTTACGCCACCAAAGGCACTAAGGCGCGGGTCTTCAATCGTCTGCGCATAGATCCCGAATTGCCCGCAAACTACAAATATAAACGCGAAAATGGTATATTTGTAACGGATGTTTGGGATGATATCCGCGAACTCACTTCTGGTTTTTTTTGCAGGCACGGAGGCAGTGCGCCATGAAAATGGAGAACGGTTTCTAAACAGCAGTCGCCGATTGCTTTATTATTACGAATTATTTTAACGTCCACTAAGGTTGGCGATACTGTATTCGATCCATTTGCCGGCACGGAACAACTGCAGTCGTCGCACAGCAGTTGCAGCGCAACGCTATCGCCATAGAAATAGACCCCACGAATACTAACCTGATAAAAAAACGCATCAGCAGTATTCAGGAAGCGGACGCCATCACAAAATATTATAAGGATTATATCCACACAGAAAATTTAGCTGCCATTTGGGGATATAAGCATAAAGATGCAACAATGCCAGCACCAAAAGATGCTGAGCTAATTTTTAATTGAAGCTAAATGTACTCCATTTATCATTTTTACAAAGATCTCATTAACAAGCGAGCACATTTTTTAAGCATAATAAACTTAGCTGATTTTCCATTTGACAGCAATCTGCTCTCCAGCAAAAACAAAGGCGTCTTCCCGGATCTATCCATCAAGCTGAATGCCGATGCAGGAACAGCCGGATTTACAGGGGAGAGTTAGTCGAGCTTAAAGACAGCAAAAGCTACTTGGTCGCCTCTTTCAATTCGACCATTCCAACTGGCACTAAGGCGCTAAGCGATATCGTCACAGGAACGAATAGCGTAGTCGGGCGACAAATGGAACGCGCGGGAGATAACATCAACGCGCTCCCACTCAGAGAAGTATTTTATCTTGTACGCGGAAGGAAACACGGCAAACAAAAATTGTCTTGACACACGGCAGCTTTTTTGAAACCATCCCCAAAGCATCGCTCATCAATCAAGCTTTTCTGCAAATGTTCGAAGAAAGGCTAATGGAAACGGGCAAATCCAAATTAAAAACATTATTGAGCTCGCTGACCGGGTTATTTTCGCGACAGGAGAACTTTAGTAAAGTTCGTAATGTTGCCAAGGCATCCGTAAAATTACGCTTTCGCATCATGACCGAAGCCAAAGCGGAGGGCAATATCCTAAACTCAGAAAAGTATCCCGATATTTGTGACAATACGGCTAAATTTTGTATTGCCATACCATCGTGAACAAGATAGGCACAACGCACTGAAAAAACTGCGCAGCGTATTCACTGAAGAAGAATTGGCTGCGATGAAAGAACTGAAATTCAAACATCATCTTAACGGAAACTTCCTCGTATTTCAGAGGCAGTTAGTGCCTTGAGCTGTTATTTCTTAGCTGCAACAAATCCCAAAAACTGAGGTACTGCTGCATGCGGATGCAGTACTCGACTCGTATGGTGATGCACAACCGCAGGAGTTGCACACCAACGTTTGACATTCTCTTTTAAAGTAATCTTAGTAAAATCTATATCTTTCGGATCCTCAGGTATCACAAAATATTTGCTTAAAACTTCCCAATCTTTATCGCGAATGGTTACAATATTTTCAAGATAAAAACTGACCCACACATCGTTAACCTTAAAATTTGACTTGGTTTGTTGTACTTTTTTATTCGCTATTTCATGATACGCGGGATCCAACTCAAACCCTAAATACTTCCTGCCTAACCTTTTGGCAGCTATTGCTGTTGTTCCAGTACCCATAAATGGATCAAATACAACATCGCCTTCATCCGTAGCCAGTAAAATCAATCTATCCAATAACTGAATGGGCAACTGACACGGATGCTCGTCTCTATGCTTAGAGTGCCTTATCCTGTGTATATCGTTCCATACATCAGACACAAGCGGACCAAACGGATGCAATAAATACTTTTTGCCGCCATAGTCCTTGGTTAAATAACTCGTTTTTCTTTCTCTTTTGTGCGGATGCCTCAATTCATAGATCTTCGCACCCTTCTGTTCCTTTGTGTAAAATAAGATCCCATAATTAGACGGTTGCAATGACTTCCCCATCGGTGCAGTAGGCGCATCCCAGGAAATCCAATGCTTAAAATGTGCTGCCTCATTTAAATAACTGGCATAATAGGTCAACCACTTTGGTATGTTATGAAGAAAAATCGAACCAGTTGGCTTTGTTATCCTCACCATTTCAAAAATCCATTTTTTGCACCACTGCAAATATTCTTCCAACTGTAACTTATCTTGATAGCGAGTATATTTTTTAATTCAAGTTAAACGGAGGATCCGCAAATGTCATGTCCACCGATTCATCAGCAACCTGACGAAATAAGTCTAAGCAGTCTCCTAACAATATTTTATTCATCGATGCACCTCAGCTAAAAACCTATTAAACCTTTTTATTTCAGAGGCAATTATCGCCTTGAATTAGTTTTCTGTATCGCTCAAGGCACTCATCAGCGCACTTAATTTTTTTCTTTCCAGCGGAAAAGTCGCTGAGTTAACTTTTAACTGATAACAAACTCATTAACTTTTTCAATGAACTTCCCCTTTGTTTGAGACTCATTGTAAAGCGGTAAGCCAATTAATTTAAATTCTTTGTTTTTCATAACATTTTCTATTTTATATTTATTTTCAATCTGGCGTAGGAATTTCTCTTTTGCTTTGCTATCATCATTGGTTAGTAAGTGCTTGCCTTTTGCTTCAATAAACATTTGATATATGATCGCCTTTCCTGTCGCGCGCTCAATTAAAAATAAAACAAAATCTGGTTCAAATGGCAGACCTTTATCAAACGAATAAAGCTTAAAAAACTTTTCGTTTCTAATTAAATACACTACATATTTTTCTTTTAACTCTTGATATGCTCCCTTTATATATTTAACTAAATATTTTTCCTCAGACGTTCCGTAATTATCATTGAATACATACCAATCTTCTTTAGATAAATCAATATACAAATCTTGATTGGTTGTTTCCGTTTGCCCTTTGCCAAATTCCCTGTCGCTATTCTCATCAATAGCCATGTTTAGGATCTTTTCATCCTTAACTTTTTCTAATACTTTAGATATTCCTATAGGATAAAATTGTTCTGTACCTTTGAACTCTGTGTGATTCTCTAAGATTAACTTTGCTATCTCTTCTAAAGCTGAAAGAACAGCCGCTAATTTCATTTCATTAGTGGGGCTCTCTACTTGCTCAGTATTACCTGTGAACTGAAGCCTTATTTTATTTAAAAACTTATCGCAACTAATAAAATCTGACATTGATTCCAAGTCCGGGAAATAATGCTGCAAGTTATTAAACCTATAAAATGGCAGTTTATTTAATGCCTTACGAATGATTGGTTTAGAGAAACTACCTAGTTTATACGGAGGGCCAGTAAGTTGACCTATCATTGTAGGTTGCGAGTCTTCCATCAGTGTATCGACTGAAGCGTCACCTGTTTGAAACTTCTTTTCGTATATGTTGTTCCTAATAGCTGGACTTAATTCATTGGTATTTTTACTGTTATTACGTACTTTCTTATTCACATAAATTACTCCAGACCTATAAAAGGCACTGTTCTTAAAACTGTCTTTAAGCCTAAGTCTTTGTTGAACTGTCTTACTATCTTTAAGACCTATTTGTTCTAGGGCTTTATTGAGTTCTGAGATATACTTTGGATTATGTGCAGAATGATAATATAATTGCTCACAAATTCTTAACTCATTCTCAGTATCATCGTCATATTTTCGTTGGTAAAGCAATTGTTCATCTGAAACTGTGAACGGACAACATCTCGCTCCCCTGCCTATTAACTGAGCTTCTGACATGGTCGTTTTACCCACTTTGCCAGTTCTACGGTCTGCATCTCTGGTATTGTATAAACGAACAATATCAAATAAATTAAGCACATCCCAGCCCTCATTTAATTTATCAACTGCGAAAACTGCTCTGTACTCATTGTCTTCATCTTCAAGACTGTTAACGATTAATTGCTTTTCTTCGCTATCGTGCTTACTATCAACTGCAATGCACTTATCCTCTGAAAAATCCTCTTTTAATTCTAAAACTAAGTTTTCAAGTGTGATTTTTTTCTTACTAAAATAGTCAAACACCGTATTCATAAGGTTGTTTGATCCATTGGCTATATTTGTTAATTGCTTTGTGGTTAGTTGATTTACTCCTGTAACGAACTCATTAAAAAATGATTGACTTTCAGCTATCGTTTTAGATTTGAATAAAATAACTGGCTTTACAGCTAGCTGATTGCTTTCAAAAACTTTACGTCTGTATTGGCTTAACAGCACCGACTGTAAGGCTCTGTCAAATGAAGCTGTATCAGCCTGCAATACTTTAACTTTTTTTGAATATTTATCTTTGCAGAATTGTTTTAACGGATAATCAAAAAGTTGTTTGTTTTCATATTTTTCTTTGATGGCAACATGTTCCATGTCTGCCGTAGCCGTGAACTCTAATAAATAATTATCATCGTTGGATTTTAATATTTTATTGACTGTTCTTTCCCAACTTATAATAGCTTCTCTTTCTTCCTTAGTGTGTTTGTTTTTCTTAGTCTCTGCGTTTATGTGATGGGCTTCATCAGATACTAAGACAACTTTCATGTTTTCAAAATCTTCATAAGTTAAACTATTCTCCCTTGGTGTGTTTAACTTTATATGCAAACCTTGGATGGTCGCAAAAACAATATTAATATCATCAGTGCTGACGGCTTCGAAGTTTTCTACTTCTCTAACTTGAATAGTTCTGTTTTCTATTGAAATAACACCATTAAACAAATACTTTGAGGATGAAGCATTTAAAAAATTGTCTCTGGTTTTTTCTATGATGGATTTACTATGTACGAAAAATATAAAGTTTCGGTACCCTTTTTCATACAGGTCTAAAATAATGCCAGCCATGATAAGCGTCTTACCACTGCCGGTCGCCATGTGAAATAACAACTGAGTAGGCTTTAGTTTTTTGGGGTACGGGGTGGTATAAAAATTAAACCTTTCAAATGCTTCTATTTGATAAGGGCGTAATGCAAACTTAGGGTTTAAATTACTTTCTATATATGGCTTTACTCCCCTTGGAATAGCCTCAAGCTCATAGGCGGTTGTAAATGTTTGTTCTAATGTTGTCATTACTTTTTATGTTTTTGAGATCTGATTAAGCTTAACAGTCTGTCAAAATTTTTATTTAAGTCACCCCATCTAAACTCATGATTAGGTGTTAGATAAGGGTATCCAGCAAATGTATTACGTGTAACAATAGAATATTCGCTAATCTGCCTACCTGTTATCCAACCATAAAAACCTACTTCCTTAACATTAAAATCTACCCATCCAACAATTACGAAATCTTTTGTGGCTGGATTTTGTTCTTTTGGGTAGCCATAAGTCCACTTGTCATTTGGCATTTGATGTGTTGATTTTTTAGCAACTTTTATATCAATTTTTTTTTCATAGATTAAAAAATCAAATTCATCTGAGTTACGTAACGTGAAATCTATATCGTCTTTAGAATAATTAATATTTTGTTGTTTCAGGTATTCTTCAAACCCCAATTCACCAATACAGCCTAATAAAGCTTTTGCAACTCTTTTTTGGTAATTCAACCCGAAACGTGAATATAAACCATTAGAAACCATTTTAGAAGCTCTTATGTGGGCTTTGTTTTTTATAGCCTCAAAGTCTATGGCAACAATCATAGTACCTATCTCTTAATTCACTGAATAAAATGGGGTTGGCATGTTAAGCGATGATCCCGATGCCCACTATCATAAATTGTAAAAATTACGATTAATTATTCTATCACTACTGTTTATGTTATGATCCTTGTTTTTCATCTCAGAGTAATTTACATAAAGCTGGTTTTTGTCTAATAACGAAATTAACAATTGTTTTTGATCATCCAAACTAAGCTGCTGAAACTCTATAATATTCTTATCAATATCTTCTGAATCAACTTTGTAGCTGATAAAACTTTTATCTTTAATCTTGTTCCATAATTCTACCAATATTTCACTGTCTTTAGCATTTTGGATTTTATCCAGGTAAGTAATATTGTCTTTTGCTAATTCTGCATAAATAAAATTACCACCACCCTTCCAATTTACAGTTTTTGAAATTCCGTTTTGCTCTCCACCGATTACTTTTTTTAATCTCTTACAAGTGATGGCTTCTATGTAGTCCATTTGCTCTATTCCGATATATTGCCTACCCATTTTATGGGCGACTGCACAAGTTGTTCCAGAACCAAGGTGATAGTCTAAAACTATGTCATTGGGTTGAGTAGAAATTTTTAAAATATACTTAATTAGACCCTCAGGTTTTGAATAACTAAATGCGCTATTTGTTCCAAAAAGAAGATCTATCTCTTTTGAAGCCTCTTCAGTTGAAGCTATATTTTCAAGCCAGCTATTTGGTATTTGTCCTTTATTCTCACTAAGAAAAATCTTTTTATTTGGAGATCCATCATCTGTAATGTACAACAAATTATCTCGTATATACTCTTCAAAAGTTGAGCGGGAACAACGCCATTTTCCTTTTATTTTTCTTCCATTTGGCATTATTAGTTCAATTTTTTTATTTTTGGAATTATCAGGTTGCAAAAGTGGAGCTAGCCGCCAAAGACCTCTCGGATCATTATCTGGATTCCGATACATTTTTTTTATATATTCATCTCGTAAAGGCAGGTTATAAATATTTAAACAATGAATGCTTTTAGAAAAACAAATAATATGTTCATGTATTGGTGCTATATTTTTTGTAAGATTTGCTTGTGTTTTTCTCCTTTTGTAAACGTTATTTACTACAAAGTTATCTCTTCCAAAAACCCCATCCATCAACACCTTTAAATATGCTTGTTCGTTATCATCACACTGTACGAAAATAACTCCGTCATTTCTGAGTAATTCCCTAGCGACCTCTAAGCGATTCTTCATGAACGTTAACCATGTAATATGGTTAAACTTGTCATTATACCCAAAACTATCATTGCCAGTATTGTATGGGGGGTCAATGTAAATCAGTTTTACTTTTCCTCGATAGACTTTCTTTAGCGAATGGAGGGCAAGTAAATTGTTCCCTTTTATTATAAAGTTGTCATCTAATGATACGCTTTTTACCTTGTGTTCCCCATCTTTATCGTAGCGTTTCCAGTTAGTGAGGACTTTAGGCTCAAACAGTCTATCAATTTCATCTGGTGCAAGGGTTTCGTTCCAAAAAACCTCCTGTCTTTTTTGATCTTCTTTAGTTTGACCCCCTTCTAAGACACAATCCTTGTACGGAAAATCTAAGACGACCTCGTTAGCTTCTGTAAGATATTCGCCATTGGCAGTTAAGCCGATCTTATTTTTAAATGCGGTGTAACTGTCTGGTAAAAATTGTTTGTTGCTTACAAACTTCTGAAACTTTACTTTGTCGAATACGGTTATGTTTTTAACTTGGGTAAAGAAATATTTTTTGGCAATCTTATCGGAAAGTAAGATTGAAAGCAAGGCTGGGTCAAGTTTTAAGCCTGCTTCAATGACTGCATTTTTAAACAGTTTTCCGTCTTTGCAAAACCTTTCGTTTTGTTCTAAAATTGTTTTTATATGATTAAATATTTTCATCTATTTTCCGTATTAACTTTTCATGACTACAGCTATAAAGTTAATCCTGTATGTCTCAATTCTAATATATAACAAAAATAATATATGCTAAAATTCTGACAGCTTAGTTTAAGCTACATAAGTAGCTTGCAGCCGCAGG
>CBDFMP010000026.1:0-12855 GCA_965249715.1 Spirochaetota bacterium
ATTAATGAAGTCGCAGGCACTTTCTCCATTGTAAGCGTCTCAGGTACTGCCATCTTGCTTAACAATAACATCGCCACCATCACCGTGCCAGACCAAGATGGCGCTGCCAGTATCAGCTCCGACTTAGACTTAGGCTCCATCACCATCAACCGCAGCGGCGATAACGTTTCACAAACTTACTCCATCTCCGCTGCCTACGTTGGCACTCCCGTCACCAACATCATCGCTTCTATCCTCGGCGGCAATGACAATAAGATCACCAATATCATCACCGCTTCCTTTAATGGCTTTGACCTCACCCCATCGCTCAACGCCTCCGCCATCACGCTCTCAGGCGCCACCAATACCGATAAAAACGGCGCCATTGTCAACATCAGTATTGACACCTCCGCCGCTTCCCCCCTGCCTGCAGGCTACGTTGTTACCGACACCAGCGGCGACCCTTACTCCTTCAACGACCCCGACGGCACAGCAACTGGACAGAAAGACACCGACCTCACTGACCTCATCATTGCTGAACACAACGCCAGCGATAACATCGTCAATGATAATCAAACCAATTACCCCGTTACCCTTTCCTTAGCGGCACTTAGTAATTTCGCTGCCAGTCATATTACCTCAGCTTCCAGCGAACTTACTGCTGCACTGAACAATAACGCCATCGCCATCTCCGCTACCAATGCCTGTTCCATCCCTCCCTGTACTAACGCTGAAACCACCGCCCTCGGCACCCTCACCATTAATGAAGTCGCAGGCACTTTCTCCATTGTAAGCGTCTCAGGTACTGCCATCTTGCTTAACAATAACATCGCCACCATCACCGTGCCAGACCAAGATGGCGCTACCAATATCAGCTCCGACTTAGGCTCCATCACCATCAACCGCACCGGCGATAACGTTTCACAAACTTACCCCGTCTCCGCTGCCTACGCAGGCACCCCTGTCGCTGACATCATCACTAACTTAGGGGGGAATGATGGCATCGTCGCACTGCTCTCCACTTCATTCGCTGGTGTCTCCCTTTCTCACAACCCCGCCGACCCCGACAACTCCCCCTTTTCCATAGCTGATCAAACCATCACCGTTACCGGCCTCTTTAATGCCGTTGACTCCAACCCTGCTCAAACAGGCAGCGTCACTATCAATGACGAAAACTTGCCTGATGGCTTCTACGCACACCCTAACCCCTACCCCTTTACAGACCCAGCCGGCACAAATGCTGCTGATCCTCTTAACCTTCTCCAATGCCTTTTTCATTGCTGAAGGCACCCATCCTGATGTTACTGCAGGCAATAGCATTACTTACAACCTTTCCATCTCACTGGCAAAATTGCCTTCTTTTATCCTTGACCCCGCAGAACTTGACATCTCCATCACTAGCACCCTCAGCGGCAGCACTGCTGTTGACATTGCCAGCGGAAATTTATTGGTCAATGATACCGACCTCACCGTTACCATCACTGCCGTTGCCGATATCACCAACTTTCACGGCGATAAAATCGCATTATCCCAAGGCAGCCTCACCTTGACCAATGCCGCTAACGCAAGCTTTTCCATTGCCAGTGAAGTTCAAAAAACTTTCGCCGACCCCGCCGGCACTGCAGCTGTCTCCAGCGACCTCGGCGCGTTCACCATCACTGCCACTGGACAAAATTTGAACTATGACATCATCCTCACATTTGCTGCTTCCTACAACCTCTTATTTAATGATGAGGCCATTGCTGACAGGGAGTCCAGCAGCGCAAGTCCCTATACCGCCCCGCCTTGTGCCACTGCAAATGGCAGCTTCACCATTAATGAAGACGACACTTCCAATTTTCTAGCTGGCACAACAATAACCTCCGCAACGACTGACCCCATAAACTATTATTACGACAGCACTACTCCCGCCAATAATACTAATACCATCAGCTCCATCACGGACTCCGATGGCAACACACTTGACTTCTCCGCTACCTTTGTTATCCAAGAGTGTGCTGCAGACGGCGCTAACTTCGCAGGCGGCAGCGGCACTACAGCTGACCCCTGGCAAATCAATAACGATCTGCGCTTAGACCTCTTAAGCCGCCTCGTCAATGGCACCAGTGCCACGTACAGGGATGACCATTATATCCTCAGCGCTGACATTGACATGGACATCAGCGGCGCGCCCTGGGCTAAAAGCTCCAGCGGTAACGGCTTCATCCCCATCGGCAAATCCCCTTCAGCTACAGGTGCCCTTCTCCGTGACCAAAGCAACCGCTTCAGCGGACAACTGAACTGTGCGCCTGGCACCACCCGCTACACCATTTCCAACCTCCTCATCAAGAATAGAGGTACTGATGCAAATAGATATCGCATCGGACTCTTCGGTGTCCTCACCAATGGTGCCGTCATTACAAACTGCACACTGGTTAATGCTGAAATAAACGGAGAGGGAACCGTAGGCGGGTTTGTGGGAATTGCAATCGGAACCACTAGCACCGCCGTTGTCATAACTGGCAACACCGTCTCCTCCAGCACTATCACTGCAAATCGTGAGGTAGCAGGCGGCATTGTGGGAGATGCATCCACCAATGTAACCATCAACAGCAATACTGTCTCAAATAATGTGTCCATTTCATCGGGAGAACCTAGTTATGCAACCGTAGGCGGCATTGTGGGAGCTGCATCCACCAATGTAACCATCAACAACAATACTGTCTCAAATAATGTGTCCATTACAGCAACTGGTGATGTAGCAGGCGGCATCGCGGGAAATGCATACGATACAACGGTCAGCAGTAATATTGTCTCAAATGTTTCCATCTCAGCAGAAAATTATGCAGGCGGACTGGCTGGGGATGTCGGCGGCACTTCTGAGATCTCCTATAATGTGATTCTTAATACAAGCATTACAGCAACCTCTGGTAATGCAGGCGGACTGGCGAGTGATTTGTATGGCGGCAATATTTATCGTAATTTTATTGCCGCTACCGTAACAGGTGGTGATGCTGTCACTGGGCTGACTGTTTTTTTGGGAGATAGTTTTGAGGATACACAACAGCCTATCTAACAAACAATTATTTCATTGGAAGCGTCTCAGCCACAGACTCCACTGGTACAGCTGTCGGTGGTATTTATGCTGTTGAACAAAGCAGCCATGCAAGCAACTCTTACGTAGCCGCCACCATAACTGGCAATACCATTTATGGTCTTATAGGCAGTTCCGACTCTGACACAATAATAGCAGCCAGCTACTTTGACAACTCACTGCTTATTGGCGCAGCCGATGATGCTAACTACGGGAAAAGCACCAGCGCCCTGCAGACCACCACCAGTGCTACAGGCATTTATGCTGACTGGGACGCTGCTGTATGGAATTTTGGCACTAGCAGCCAGTACCCCGTACTGAAAAATCTTCCGATTACTGAAGCTGAGCAGTGTGCCGCTATTAACACCCAACTAGGCACCAGCATAAACTGCACATACTGACAAACCTTGCTCCCACGCGCCGCTCATGTCCCCTGCGCGTGGGGAACACGTGTAGCAGTGTTATTGCTGTTATTTGCGGCTTAGTGGCAGTTTAGTGGCTGCCATGCTATAATTTCGGTATGAAATTATTCATCAATGACGCTCCCGTCTCATTCACGCTGAAAAATGAGCAAACAGCCGCCTATACTGTGGTGGCGCACTACTAAAATAGTTAAATGAACACCAGCTGGAACTGCGCTGCACCGCCGCCTGTTCCACCACATCAGTACTTCCAACAGCGTTCGTGTGTTGAATATGCCCAAAACACTTAATTTTTCTCAACCCCAGCACTATTTTTCATTATTTTTCTGAAAAAGCTTGCTTATTCGTTATTAATTAATTTTTTAATAGACTTTTTTCATGTTATCATATCGCTAAGTCAAACAGCCGCCGCCTTTAAAATTTGCACTTTTCTTGAAATAATATAAAACAAACATCATGAAAATACCTTTTCAGCTGTGTTATAATCGCACAGCATTTTATAAACCTCTGATGTTAAGTCTTAGTGTTGTTTTTTATCTGTTCATTGCAAGCTGTTCATCTGCGCAAGACAGTACTCCCGTGCAAGACAGTAATCCTATGCAAGACAGTGATCCCGTCGTCAGCTCGCTCACATTTATAGACATCATCACCAATTCCATCGCCATTACCGATGTCACTGGCAGTAGCTCAGTGCCAGTCGCCAGTATTAATGTTTACCTGGAAACAACTGACAATGGCATTACCATTCCTCCAGCTATTGTCATCTCCGGCATCACGAATGTTTGCTCCGCTCTGCCCTGTACTGCCGTTGAAGATAAGCTTGCCGCCCTGAGCCTTGCTGCCCATCCCGATACTTTCGCCCTTCCTGATAATGTGGCAAGTACTAGCATCCTCATTCCAGACCAACCGGGTGCCGCAGCCCATGCAGACGTTCATTTAGGCACCATCGCCCTCACCCGTTTAAGCGATGGCGTTAAGCTCACTTTTAACGTCATTGTTCATTACCATGGCACCCCTGTTGCCGAGCTTATTGCCGCTGCCGCTACTCCAGTAGACCTTATTCATGCTACCTTTGGCGGCAACGCGCTCACACTAACGCTTGATGGTAATGCCCTCGCCGCCAACGGCACTAACGCTGATACAGGCACAGGTGTCATCACCTCCGCCGCTAAGCTCCCCGCTGGTTATGCGGTCACCGACACTAACGGCAACCCTTACTCCTTTAACGACCCAGACGCTGCAAACACCGGCGAGTTCCCCTCACAAAACCTCACGAACCACCTCAGCATCGCCGAACGTGACGAGAATGGTGTTGTCATCACAAATAACCAAATGACTTTCTCCGTCTCGCTCTCGTTAACCGCGCTTACTGCCTTTACAGGCTCTCATATTGTTTCATCATCCGACAATGTGACATTTGCCTTGGACGCTAATAACATCAACATATCCGTCACCAATGCCTGTTCCCTCTCTCCCTGCGTTGATGCTGAAATCACTGCCCTTGGCACGCTCACCATTGTTGAAGTCCCTGCCACTTTCATCATCGCAGGCGTCACCGGTGCTGCCAGCTTATTCGACGACAGCTCCCGCACCGTCACCATCACCATTCCCGACCAAGCAGGCGCTGCCAGCCGCACCGTCACTTTGGGGACCATCACCATTTCAAACACAAACGAAGCGGCTCCCATTGACTACACCGTCACCGTCCATTACAGCGGTATGCCAGTAGCGGATATCATTGCCGCTGCAGACCACTTTTCAGACCTCATCACTGCCACTTTTGTCGGCAGCACACTTGGCGTTTCCCGCACTGAACAGACCATTGCCCTCACAGGCACAAATGCACTTGCAGGTGCTAACGCAGGCGCCATCGCTGCAAGTGCCAATAGCTTCCCCACAGGCTACGCCGTTACCGCTAGCAGCGGTGACGCTTACTCTTTTGCTGACCCCGATAGCAGTGCCATTGGCGCTATACCTGCGACTCAGCTGACAAACCTTGTTATTGCCGAACGTGATGCTAACAACAACATTGTTCATAACAATCAAAAAACCTACGCTGTCACCTTGGCCTTAGCAAAACTTACTACTTTTACCAGCTCGCATATCTCACCATCATCACCCGCTATTGCATTTTCCTTAGGGACTGACAGCATTGACATTTTTGTGACAAATGCCTGCAGCACTCCACCTTGCAATAGCGCCGAAGACACTATTGGCACACTCACCATTGCAGAAGTCCCCTCCCTCTTCACCATTGAACAGCTCTCAAGTGATCACACACTTTCACTGGCTCAGGCAACTCGCACGGTCACCATCACCATCCCGGACCAAGCAGGTGCCGCGTCAGCTTCTGCTTTAGCTTTAGGCACCATCACCATCTTTAATACAGACACCCGCCAATCCATCCCGTATACGCTCACCGCTCATTATAGCGGCCTGCACGTGACGGAGCTTACTGCCAATGCCAACATAAACTCCCTCATCACCGCTACTTTTGCCGATCACCCGCTCAGCCTGACGCTGACTGACAATGTCATCGCCATCGTCGGCACAAACACAACTGCAAGCACAATAACCATTGCAGCCACAGCCAACCTCCCTGCAGCTTATGCGGTCACCGACACTAACGGCAACGCCTACACTTTTCCAGCTCCCGCCGGCAGCGACATTACGAACGTTCAGCTGACAGACCTCGTCATTGCCGAGCACACGGACGACGGCATCGTCAATCATAATAAAGTAAGCTACCCCGTTACGCTTAGCTTAGCAAAACTGCTCAAATTTGAAGCTACTGACTTAGCCATTACCGCTGCCAATGACCAGCTCACAGTCTCAGTTGACCACGCCACCGCGCAAATCATCATCCATGGCCTCACCAATGTCTGCGCCGCGCCGCCCTGCATTAATGCTGAAACCGCCCTCGCCACCCTCACCATTAATGAAGTCGCAGGCACTTTCTCCATTGTAAGCGTCTCAGGTACTGCCATCTTGCTTAACAATACCATCGCCACCATCACCGTGCCAGACCAAGATGGCGCTGCCAGTCTCAGCTCCGACTTAGACTTAGGCTCCATCACCATCAACCGCACCGGTGATAACGTTTCACAAACTTACTCCATCTCCGCTGCCTACGCCAGCACTCCTGTCACTGACATCATCTCCTCCATCCTTGACGACAATAATGACAACATCACCAACATCATCGCCGCCTCCTTTAATGGCTTTGACCTCACCCCCTCGCTCAGTGGCACTACCATCGCGCTCTCAGGCGCCACCAATACCGATAAAAGCGGCGCCACTGGCGCCATTGTTAATAACAGCTCCGCCGCTTCCAGACTGCCCGCAGGTTACATTGTTACCGCCGCCAGCGGCGCCCCTTACTCCTTTGACGACCCCGACAGCACAGGAACTGGACAGAAAGACACCGACCTCGCTGACCTCATCATTGCTGAACACGATGCCAGCGATACCATCGTCAATGATAATCAAACCAATTACCCCGTTACCCTTTCCTTAGCGGCACTTAGTAATTTCGCTGCCAGTCATATTACCTCAGCTTCCAGCGAACTTACTGCTGCACTGAACAATAACGCCATCGCCATCTCCGCTACCAATGCCTGTTCCATCCCTCCCTGTGCTGACGCTGAAACCACCGCCCTCGGCACCCTCACCATTAATGAAGTCGCAGGCACTTTCTCCATTGTAAGCGTCTCAGGTACTGCCATCTCACTTAATACTGCCGCCACCATCGCCACCATCACCGTGCCCGATCAAGCCGGCGCTACCAGTCTCAGCTCTGCTGACTTAGGCTCCATCACCATCAAGCGCACCGGTGATGACGTTTCACAAACTTACTCCATCTCCGCAGCTTATGCCAGCACTCCTGTCACGGACATCATCAGTAAGCTAGGAGGTATTCGCGCATTGCTCTCCGCTTCGCTTGCAGGCATCTCCACTTCCCACAACTCCGCCGACCCCGACAACTCCCCCTTTTCCATAGCTGGGCAAACCATCACCGTTACCGGCCTCACCAATGCCCCTGACTCCTCCCCTGCTTGAAACCGGCAGCATCACTATCAATGACCGACAACTTGCCTGATGGCTTCTACGCACACCCTAACCCCTACACCTTTATAGACCCAGCCGGCACAAATGCTGCTGATCCTCTTAACGTTCTCAATGCCTTTTCCATTGCTGAAGGCACCCATCCTGATGTTACTGCAGGCAATAGCATTACTTACAACCTTTCCATCTCACTGGCAAAATTGCCTTCTTTTATCCTTGACCCCGCAGAACTTGACATCTCCATCACTAGCACCCTCAGCGGCAGCACTGCTGTTGACATTGCCAACACCTCCTTAAGTACCGCTAATGACAATGCTATCGTTACCATCACTGCCACTGCTGGTGCCATCAACTTTAACAGCGACAAACTCGCATTATCCCAAGGCAGCCTCACCTTGACCAATGCCGCTAACGCAAGCTTTTCCATTGCCAGTGAAGTTCAAAAAACTTTCGCCGACCCCGCCGGCACTGCAGCTGTCTCCAGCGACCTCGGCGCGTTCACCATCACTGCCACTGGACAAAATTTGAACTATGACATCATCCTCACATTTGCTGCTTCCTACAACCTCTTATTTAATGATGAGGCCATTGCTGACAGGGAGTCCAGCAGCGCAAGTCCCTATACCGCCCCGCCTTGTGCCACTGCAAATGGCAGCTTCACCATTAATGAAGACGACACTTCCAATTTTCTAGCTGGCACAACAATAACCTCCGCAACGACTGACCCCATAAACTATTATTACGACAGCACTACTCCCGCCAATAATACTAATACCATCAGCTCCATCACGGACTCCGATGGCAACACACTTGACTTCTCCGCTACCTTTGTTATCCAAGAGTGTGCTGCAGACGGCGCTAACTTCGCAGGCGGCAGCGGCACTACAGCTGACCCCTGGCAAATCAATAACGATCTGCGCTTAGACCTCTTAAGCCGCCTCGTCAATGGCACCAGTGCCACGTACAGGGATGACCATTATATCCTCAGCGCTGACATTGACATGGACATCAGCGGCGCGCCCTGGGCTAAAAGCTCCAGCGGTAACGGCTTCATCCCCATCGGCAAATCCCCTTCAGCTACAGGTGCCCTTCTCCGTGACCAAAGCAACCACTTCAGCGGACAACTGAACTGTGCGCCTGGCACCACCCGCTACACCATTTCCAACCTCCTCATCAAGAATAGAGGTACTGATGCAAATAGATATCGCATCGGACTCTTCGGTGTCCTCACCAATGGTGCCGTCATTACAAACTGCACACTGGTTAATGCTGAAATAAACGGAGAGGGAACCGTAGGCGGGTTTGTGGGAATTGCAATCGGAACCACTAGCACCGCCGTTGTCATAACTGGCAACACCGTCTCCTCCAGCACTATCACTGCAAATCGTGAGGTAGCAGGCGGCATTGTGGGAGATGCATCCACCAATGTAACCATCAACAGCAATACTGTCTCAAATAATGTGTCCATTTCATCGGGAGAACCTAGTTATGCAACCGTAGGCGGCATTGTGGGAGCTGCATCCACCAATGTAACCATCAACAACAATACTGTCTCAAATAATGTGTCCATTACAGCAACTGGTGATGTAGCAGGCGGCATCGCGGGAAATGCATACGATACAACGGTCAGCAGTAATATTGTCTCAAATGTTTCCATCTCAGCAGAAAATTATGCAGGCGGACTGGCTGGGGATGTCGGCGGCACTTCTGAGATCTCCTATAATGTGATTCTTAATACAAGCATTACAGCAACCTCTGGTAATGCAGGCGGACTGGCGAGTGATTTGTATGGCGGCAATATTTATCGTAATTTTATTGCCGCTACCGTAACAGCAAGTAGCCGTGCCACTGGGCTGACTGATTTTTTGGGAGAGAATTTTGATGAATACACAACAGCCTATCTAACAAACAATTATTTCATTGGAAGCGTCTCAGCCACAGACTCCACTGGTACAGCTGTCGGTGGTATTTATGCTGTTATAGAAAGCAGCCATGCAAGCAACTCTTACGTAGCCGCCACCATAACTGGCAATACCATTTATGGTCTTATAGGCAGTTCCGACTCTGGCACAATAATAGCAGCCAGCTACTTTGACAACTCACTGCTTATTGGCGCAGCCGATGATGCTAACTACGGGCAAACCACCAGCGCCCTGCAGTCCACCACCAGTGTTACAGGCATTTATGCTGACTGGGACGCTGCTGTATGGAATTTTGGCACTAGCAGCCAGTACCCCGTACTGAAAAATCTTCCGATTACTGAAGCTGAGCAGTGTGCCGCTATTAACACCCAACTAGGCACCAGCATAAACTGCACATACTGACAAACCTTGCTCCCACGCGCCGCTCATGTCCCCTGCGCGTGGGGAACACGTGTAGCAGTGTTATTGCTGTTATTTGCGGCTTAGTGGCAGTTTAGTGGCTGCCATGCTATAATTTCGGTATGAAATTATTCATCAATGACGCTCCCGTCTCATTCACGCTGAAAAATGAGCAAACAGCCGCCTATACTGTGGTGGCGCACTACTAAAATAGTTAAATGAACACCAGCTGGAACTGCGCTGCACCGCCGCCTGTTCCACCACATCAGTACTTCCAACAGCGTTCGTGTGTTGAATATGCCCAAAACACTTAATTTTTCTCAACCCCAGCACTATTTTTCATTATTTTTCTGAAAAAGCTTGCTTATTCGTTATTAATTAATTTTTTAATAGACTTTTTTCATGTTATCATATCGCTAAGTCAAACAGCCGCCGCCTTTAAAATTTGCACTTTTCTTGAAATAATATAAAACAAACATCATGGAAACACCTTTTCAGCTGTGTTATAATCGCACAGCATTTTATAAACCTCTGATGTTAAGTCTTAGTGTTGTTTTTTATCTGTTCATTGCAAGCTGTTCATCTGCGCAAGACAGTACTCCCGTGCAAGACAGTAATCCTATGCAAGACAGTGATCCCGTCGTCAGCTCGCTCACATTTATAGACATCATCACCAATTCCATCGCCATTACCGATGTCACTGGCAGTAGCTCAGTGCCAGTCGCCAGTATTAATGTTTACCTGGAAACAACTGACAATGGCATTACCATTCCTCCAGCTATTGTCATCTCCGGCATCACGAATGTTTGCTCCGCTCTGCCCTGTACTGCCGTTGAAGATAAGCTTGCCGCCCTGAGCCTTGCTGCCCATCCCGATACTTTCGCCCTTCCTGATAATGTGGCAAGTACTAGCATCCTCATTCCAGACCAACCGGGTGCCGCAGCCCATGCAGACGTTCATTTAGGCACCATCGCCCTCACCCGTTTAAGCGATGGCGTTAAGCTCACTTTTAACGTCATTGTTCATTACCATGGCACCCCTGTTGCCGAGCTTATTGCCGCTGCCGCTACTCCAGTAGACCTTATTCATGCTACCTTTGGCGGCAACGCGCTCACACTAACGCTTGATGGTAATGCCCTCGCCGCCAACGGCACTAACGCTGATACAGGCACAGGTGTCATCACCTCCGCCGCTAAGCTCCCCGCTGGTTATGCGGTCACCGACACTAACGGCAACCCTTACTCCTTTAACGACCCAGACGCTGCAAACACCGGCGAGTTCCCCTCACAAAACCTCACGAACCACCTCAGCATCGCCGAACGTGACGAGAATGGTGTTGTCATCACAAATAACCAAATGACTTTCTCCGTCTCGCTCTCGTTAACCGCGCTTACTGCCTTTACAGGCTCTCATATTGTTTCATCATCCGACAATGTGACATTTGCCTTGGACGCTAATAACATCAACATATCCGTCACCAATGCCTGTTCCCTCTCTCCCTGCGTTGATGCTGAAATCACTGCCCTTGGCACGCTCACCATTGTTGAAGTCCCTGCCACTTTCATCATCGCAGGCGTCACCGGTGCTGCCAGCTTATTCGACGACAGCTCCCGCACCGTCACCATCACCATTCCCGACCAAGCAGGCGCTGCCAGCCGCACCGTCACTTTGGGGACCATCACCATTTCAAACACAAACGAAGCGGCTCCCATTGACTACACCGTCACCGTCCATTACAGCGGTATGCCAGTAGCGGATATCATTGCCGCTGCAGACCACTTTTCAGACCTCATCACTGCCACTTTTGTCGGCAGCACACTTGGCGTTTCCCGCACTGAGCAGACCATTGCCCTCACAGGCACAAATGCACTTGCAGGTGCTAACGCAGGCGCCATCGCTGCAAGTGCCAATAGCTTCCCCACAGGCTACGCCGTTACCGCTAGCAGCGGTGACGCTTACTCTTTTGCTGACCCCGATAGCAGTGCCATTGGCGCTATACCTGCGACTCAGCTGACAAACCTTGTTATTGCCGAACGTGATGCTAACAACAACATTGTTCATAACAATCAAAAAACCTACGCTGTCACCTTGGCCTTAGCAAAACTTACTACTTTTACCAGCTCGCATATTTCACCATCATCACCCGCTATTGCATTTTCCTTAGGGACTGACAGCATTGACATTTTTGTGACAAATGCCTGCAGCACTCCACCTTGCAATAGCGCCGAAGACACTATTGGCACACTCACCATTGCAGAAGTCCCCTCCCTCTTCACCATTGAACAGCTCTCAAGTGATCACACACTTTCACTGGCTCAGGCAACTCGCACGGTCACCATCACCATCCCGGACCAAGCAGGTGCCGCGTCAGCTTCTGCTTTAGCTTTAGGCACCATCACCATCTTTAATACAGACACCCGCCAATCCATCCCGTATACGCTCACCGCTCATTATAGCGGCCTGCACGTGACGGAGCTTACTGCCAATGCCAACATAAACTCCCTCATCACCGCTACTTTTGCCGATCACCCGCTCAGCCTGACGCTGACTGACAATGTCATCGCCATCGTCGGCACAAACACAACTGCAAGCACAATAACCATTGCAGCCACAGCCAACCTCCCTGCAGCTTATGCGGTCACCGACACTGACGGCAACGCCTACACTTTTCCAGCTCCCGCCGGCAGCGACATTACGAACGTTCAGCTGACAGACCTCGTCATTGCCGAGCACACGGACGACGGCATCGTCAATCATAATAAAGTAAGCTACCCCGTTACGCTTAGCTTAGCAAAACTGCTCAAATTTGAAGCTACTGACTTAGCCATTACCGCTGCCAATGACCAGCTCACAGTCTCAGTTGACCACGCCACCGCGCAAATCATCATCCATGGCCTCACCAATGTCTGCGCCGCGCCGCCCTGCACTGACGCTGAAACCGCCCTCGCCACCCTCACCATTAATGAAGTCGCAGGCACTTTCTCCATTGTAAGCG
>CBDFMP010000027.1:0-22172 GCA_965249715.1 Spirochaetota bacterium
GCATTCCACGCTATCGCCGCGCAGCGGATGTGACGCTCAAGTGCAATCACAAAACTAGTGCTGTACTGGTAACAGAACTGGCTGCGCTCAGGTCTTCATGACCCCACTATGCTAAGCACAGCTTAAACATACGTTATTTATTTGGCAGCGCCTTTCCTGCCTGCATTGACTGCCTGCAAAAGAAAGTACGTTCACGTCTGAAAAATGCGCTGCGTGTGAGCGCAGGCGGCGGCGGCTGCTACTGCCGGCACCGCCGCTTTGTGCCACAATAATACTGCCATCGCCAATGATCACATTATGCGCAAGCTGCACAAGATTATCAATTTTTACATGCGCCCCTATTATCGTTGCAGCGAGCGTGCCGCGATCAATGGTGACATTGACGCCAATTTGGTACATCTTGAGCTCAGTTGGAAGCTGCTCTCAGCGCGCCTTGGCAATTTTGACGGCAGAGGTTTTGTCCTTTTGGAAAAAGCTCTGCTCACAGAATATACCAAACGCATTCCACGCTATCGCCGCGCAGCGGATGTGACGCTCAAGTGCAATCACAAAACTAATGCTGTACTGGTAACAGAACTGGCTGCGCTCATATCTTCATGACCCCACTATGCTGCAGCAAGCAGCTTAAACAATACGTTATTTATTTGGCAGCGCCTTTCCTGCCTGCATTGACTGCCTGCAAAAGAAAGCTCACGTCTGAAAAATGCGCTGCGTGTGAGCGCAAGCGGTGGCGGCTGCTGCCACCAATGCCGCTTTGTGCCACAATAATACTGCCATCGCCAATGATCACATTATGCGCAAGCTGCACAAGATTATCAATTTTTACATGCGCCCCTATTATCAGTTGCAGCGAGCGTGCCGCGATCAATGGTGACATTGACGCCAATTTGGTACATCTTGAGCTCAGTTGGAAGCTGCTATCAGCGCGCCTTGGCAATTTTGACGTGCAGAGGTTTTGTCCTTTTTGGAAAAAGCTCTGCTCACAGAATATACCAAACGCATTCCACGCTATCGCCGCGCAGCGGATGTGACGCTCAAGTGCAATCACAAAACCAGTGCTGTACTGGTAACAGAACTGGCTGCGCTCAGGTCTTCATGACCCCACCATGCTGCACAAGCAGCTTAAACAATACGTTATTTATTTGGCAGCGCCTTTCCTGCCTGCATTGACTGCCTGCAAAAGAAAGTGTTCACGTCTGAAAAATGCGCTGCGTGTGAGCGCAAGCGGCGGCTGCCGGCAATGCCGCTTTGTGCCACAATAATACTGCCATCGCCAATGATCACATTATGCGCAAGCTGCACAAGATTATCAATTTTTACATGCGCCCCTATTATCGTTGCAGCGAGCGTGCCGCGATCAATGGTGACATTGACGCCAATTTGGTACATCTTGAGCTCAGTTGGAAGCTGCTCTCAGCGCGCCTTGGCAATTTTGACGGCAGAGGTTTTGTCCTTTTGGAAAAAGCTCTGCTCACAGAATATACCAAACGCATTCCACGCTATCGCCGCGCAGCGGATGTGACGCTCAAGTGCAATCACAAAACCAGTGCTGTACTGGTAACAGAACTGGCTGCGCTCAGGTCTTCATGACCCCACCATGCTGCACAAGCAGCTTAAACAATACGTTATTTATTTGGCAGCGCCTTTCCTGCCTGCATTGACTGCCTGCAAAAGAAAGTGTTCACGTCTGAAAAATGCGCTGCGTGTGAGCGCAAGCGGCGGCTGCCGGCAATGCCGCTTTGTGCCACAATAATACTGCCATCGCCAATGATCACATTATGCGCAAGCTGCACAAGATTATCAATTTTTACATGCGCCCCTATTATCGTTGCAGCGAGCGTGCCGCGATCAATGGTGACATTGACGCCAATTTGGTACATCTTGAGCTCAGTTGGAAGCTGCTCTCAGCGCGCCTTGGCAATTTTGACGGCAGAGGTTTTGTCCTTTTGGAAAAAGCTCTGCTCACAGAATATACCAAACGCATTCCACGCTATCGCCGCGCAGCGGATGTGACGCTCAAGTGCAATCACAAAACCAGTGCTGTACTGGTAACAGAACTGGCTGCGCTCAGGTCTTCATGACCCCACCATGCTGCACAAGCAGCTTAAACAATACGTTATTTATTTGGCAGCGCCTTTCCTGCCTGCATTGACTGCCTGCAAAAGAAAGTGTTCACGTCTGAAAAATGCGCTGCGTGTGAGCGCAGGCGAGCCCATCAATGCACTGCCCGCTGCCACGCGTGTACGCGGCAATACACCACTTTGCGCTCCTACACGAACACCATCGCCCAAAACCGTATGATCAGCAATGCCCACCTGCCCAGCAATTAACACGCCGCGCCCCAGGCGGCTGCTGCCGGCAATGCCGCTTTGTGCCACAATAATACTGCCATCGCCAATGATCACATTATGCGCAAGCTGCACAAGATTATCAATTTTTACATGCGCCCCTATTATCGTTGCATCGAGCGTACCGCGATCAATGGTGACATTGGCGCCAATTTCCGCGTAAGCGCCAATACGCACCGTGCCAATTTGTGGAATTTTAAGCAGCCCAGCTGCTGTTGCTTCATAACCAAAGCCATCACTGCCAATGACCGTTCCCGCATGAACAATGACGTGCTCAGCAATGACCGTCCCAGGATACAAGTTCACACCCGGGTGCAGGATCACGCCCGCTCCCAAACACACACCTGAGCCTAAAACATTAGCACCCATAAGCGTGACATCATTGCCAATGTGCACATCCTTACCGTGCAAAACATTAGGCCCTATATGAACATTGCTGCCGCAGACAGGTGCCTGCGATGTGGACTTTGTTGTGCTGAAAGCCAAAAGCTCACGCGCAGCATTTGCATAAGGGTCAAAATGTTTGAGTAAGCTGAGCCACTTGATTTTTATTGCAGGTGCTGTAAAGACGTACACGCCATCCGCCGCAGTTGAGCACTCCGTTAAAATTTGCCAGTTTTGCAGCTGGGCATACACGGGAGCAGCCAGCAGCAAAGCCCCCACGCGCTGACTGAGCTTGCGCCATGCGGTCACACATTCATCACGTTCTCCCGCCAAACGCTCGATCCGCTCCACAAAAGCAATATGCTGAGCGCAGGGCTGCGTTAACGAACAAACACCGTAAAATTGTGCGTCCGCTGGCGGTGCAGGGGGTTTGCCAATCCACCGCGCCTCCGTACCAATGAGCTGCGTTAAGGCTGTTAAGCTAAGGGGTGCCGGTATTGCCATAAGTTCCCTCTAAGTAGCGGTTAAAACATGATAACAGGAATGTCAATTCAGTCCGTGACTGTTTTCAAAGCTTGCAGTTCAGCCAGCACAAGCGGCGTGATATCCAAACTATCCTCAGCATAAATCACGGCTACACCTTTTTCCAAAACAAGCGAATAACCCTCACGCTGAGCCACCTGCCGCACCACACGGTACAATTCTTTCAAAACCGGACGCGCCAGCTTAGTGTCTGTTGCGTGTTGCTGAACACTCTCAGCCGCCGCCGCTGCAAGCAGAAGCTCCAGCTGATTTTGATGATAAGCCAGCTCATTTTCTAAGGAAACTATACGCTCTAGCTCAAGGACAGCACGATTGGTTTCCAGCAGTGTTTTCAATTCACTAATACGCACGTCCAGCTTGCGCGCGTCCAGCAGATCTTTAGTAACACCACGTTCCAAAATAAAGTTCAGCAGTTTGTCTTCCTGAACCATGTTAAAAAACTGCCTGCAAGTCCAAACAGCCTACTTGAATAATCCTGAGTTTGCTCCCCTGCCCCCAAAGTACCGTACCCAAGCCCCAGCTCAGCACGAATAATAAAAACAAGCACCTCAATGTCCAACAGCGACGCTGATAAATTTTCATAACAGGAATACCTCCTCCAATGCGCTCATTGTACTATGAACTTAAACAACAACCTCAGTATTTACGACTAAAAAGCTGCCTGAAAATCAAGCACAAATTCAGGAACAACCGTGCCCTCTATTCCAAGGAAACGCCCCCCCGGACGATAGACGCGAAACCGCTCTGTTTCCGTATCGTAATAATAACGCCAGGCCCAATAAAGCCGAATAGGGAAGACCGAAAGATTAATCCGCAGCCCAAAACCAAGATCATACATAAAATTTTCAAAATCAAAAAGAAATCCCGCGCCTGCGCTATCGGTGCCTAAGGGTTCCAAGTTAAGATTGCCAAATTCCCAAAAGAAAATAAACTGTGTAATATCAACTGGAAGCCCGATCCGCACTTCAAATTCATGTTCAATCAATGCCTTGCCATAAGGCAGCTCTGTATAAAGTGAATTGCTGCCAAAACGCGCTGTGCGGAATTCATAAATACTATCGTAATTCCACCCCCGTAACTCGGTGCTATAAAACCGATATAACAGTCGATCTGGATAATTAAAATCTCCGAGTAATGAATTGGCAACCGTATGCAGCCGCATTTTATAAGAAAATGTCAAGTGCCATGACGACCCGCCTATCCGTGTGCGGCGGATGCTCACCGGTGAAAATACCGCTTGTGCATCCAAATGCCACTTGCTCAGCTGATAATCGCCGAAGTAAAAAAATGTTCCGAGTTTGGCATAAGCGCCGCGTGTGGGATTGAGCAAGCTGTCACGGCGGTCACGCGTAAAACTCGCTGATAAAATGTAATAAAAATTTTCTTCATCCGGCGGAGCAGGATCAAAAAATTCCTTATTCAGTTCGTAAACCTCTGTCTGTTTGTACGTTTCAGGAAAGACCGTATAATCTTGCAGATATTCATGTGAATAATTAATACTGAGACCTTCTGAGACATTGAACCAATTTTTCAATGTCTGCCCTGAAAAAATTGAAAACGTAACCAAGTCTTCTGTATAACGAACAGCACTGCGTGTATTCTGCACCAGATCTGTAGCACCATTGCCCGGGTATTCAATGTACAGCTGCTCTCCCGTTTCTTCATTTGTAACAGTCTGATTCGTGTAAAAATTGCGATAATATTTTGCGAGCGTAACGCTTCCTCCCAAGGAAATGGGCACCCCGCCAATCCAGGGTTCGATAAACGATATTTTTAATTCTTTCACTAAGACACCATAAGAAATGCCCAGTTTCAAAGTTTGTCCGCGTCCAGCAAGGTTTTTTTCTTCCAGATTAAAAATCAACGAAAATCCGTAAAGCGTACTGTAGGAAATCCCACCCGAAACAACGCCTGTCTGCTGTTCTTTTAACAACACCACAATATTCATCAGCCCCTCAGCAGAGCCCGGGTGATAATCAGGACTGATCTCCGAAAAATACCCTAAACGATTAAGGCGCGTAAGCGATGCCCGCAGTTCTGTTACATTAAAAATTTCCCCGGCTTCTATTGAAAATTCACGTTTGACAACACGTTCTTTTGTTTTAATTAACCCCTCAATAAAAATATTCTCAATGTGTGCTTTTCTGCCTTCATAAACATCAAACACGTAATCAATACTGCGATCTGCATTGGTGGTGGCAATGGGTGTAACACGTGAAAAAATATACCCTTGTTCCTGATAAATTTGATAAAGCGCATTAATATCGGCATCGTGCTGGCTCTGATCAAAGTGTTCGCCTTCCTTGCGTCCAAAACGCGCACGAATACGCTCAGTTGAAAAGATGGTATTCCCACGCAGTGCTGTTGTGCCAAAATAATAAAGCTCGCCCTCATTAAGCGTCATGCCAATGAACATATGCTGAACACGTTTGCGTTTAGGCTTTTTCCAGGCGTACGAAAAGTTACTGCCAGTAATACTTGCCGTTACATAACCCTCGCTCTGAAACGCATAAATAATTTTTTGTTTGTCGCTTTCAAAAACAGCAGCACTAAACTTTGCCTTGCGCGCCCAGCCCAGTTTTTTGGTTTCCATTACGCTGCGCAGTTTATTAGCTTTGATAGCGGTATTATTGGTAAAACGAATATCCTTTACTCGCAATTTGCTGCCTTCTTCTATAAAAAACGTGATGAAGATCTTTCCACTATCAGGTGCTGTTGTTATGGAATATGTTATGTTCACATTATTAAAGCTGGCATCACGGTACTTCTTCAGCAAGGCCTCACGCGCTTTAAGCACTTCATTAGCACGATAACTATTACGTTTGGCAATGTCCAACTCACTGCGCAGCGTTGTTTTAGGAAATTGACGATTGCCCACAAAGTCGATCTTGCCAATTACCGGGTACTCCTCCACTACCACAATAAGTTCCACTAAGTTTGCTGTGCTGCCAGCTGCTAAGAAAAATTGCAATTCCTTAAACAGCTCGCTTTGATACAAACGCCGAAATGCCGCTCGCAACCTGGTTTGTTCCAAGTGTGCACCCGTTTTAAGACGAAGTGCTGACCTGACTTTTTTGGGTTTTATCCTGTGAACACCACGAATAGTGATTGTCTCCAGGATGGTCGTCTCAGCCAGAAATAATTCACTAGCTAGCACAGCAGGCACCTCTGCAGCCACTTCAGGCTGCGCCCACAGAGAACTCTTCCCCACAAGCAGCATGCTCATGAGCAGAATGCTGAAAACAAAGCCCAGCGCCGTTGGCAATCCTTTCATAAAGGCGGTGAAACGCTCACAAAACCTAACATGAATAATAAAAACAAACTGAACCCAAAATCACAATTATCCGCCATAAACATAATGCTTACCACCTGCCGCTTCATTCCACACCAAGCTCAAACTTTATAACAACCCTAAAACTATCACACTATCAAGAAACTATACATTATACTATGAGATTTCATAACACCACTAAGAAAAAGAAAAGCTTATAAAAGCCTGACAACCCTAAGCAGTATTTAAATTAATTGTTCATAATTTTACAATCCCAGCTCGTCATAAATATTATATTAATGTTATGGAGATCACCACTAATGGCATTGCGCTCATTCGCAGTGAACGCAGACATTACGATGAAAGCATTGGCTTACTGACAGACACTTTTGGAAAATTAAATGTCTTCAGTTATGGGAGTCGCTCACCGCGTTCGCAACGACGGCTTGCGCTCATGCGTCCTCAGTGGCTGCGCGTCCAGCTACTGTGCCGCACCGCTGCTGCCTCAGAAGACAAACTGAGCAGCAATACTGCCCATGCCGCCGCCACAACCACCATCATTGTTGCCAATAGTCATTGGCAGCTGCAGCACGCTGTTGTCACACAGCCTATTCTGCACCCAAAACCAGTGCAGAAACGCTCCTCTTCGCAGAGCTGTTAACCTGGCTTCATCACATTTTGCCCACAGCAGTACCTGCTCCCAACTGTTACGCGTTGCTCAGCGCGCTCACCAGCCCCGCGCTCATGGACGCCGCGCAACCACTCAAGGAAATGCTTTATCCCGCGCTGCTGCTGCGAATTCTTGGCGCACTTCCCGCCAGTCGCTGCTGTGACCGCTGCTGCCGCGTCTGTTCGGATACCTACACCGCCACAAGCGATGGCCAGCTGAGCGGCACCTCCTGCCCGCACCCCCACCAGCACTATACTCAACCAGCAACCAGCAACCAGCCGCACTTCACACTCACAAAAATAGAAGTGCTCTTCATGCGTGCAGTGCATATGCTCACATTGCCACTGGAGCATGAAACATTGTTAAACATCGTCAAGGCCTTCACACCACAGCTCAATAGTATTGTACACGCGCACAGCTGTCTGCGACACTGGCTCATCCGCACCTACCCTAACATCAACATCCTGCACAAACCTGTATAACCCTTAACTTAACGAAAATATTTGCGCTTCTGCCGCATAAAATTATCAACCCCAAAAATGCCCAAATTGACCTTTGTGAGCTTGCCGACAAACTCCACCAACACAGGGTCATCAGCAATCATAAACGTTGTGATGGGGATAGAACGCTTACGGCATTCACACTCACAAAAACAGAATGCTCTTCATGCGTGCAGTACGTATGCTCACATTGCCGCGCTGGAGCATGAAACATTGTTAAACATCGTCAAGGCCTTCACACCACAGCTCAATAGTATTGTACACGCGCACAGCTGTCTGCGACACTGGCTCATCCGCGCCTACCCTAACATCAACATCCTGTACAAACCCGTATAACCCTTAACTTAACGAAAATATTTGCGCTTCTGCCGCATAAAGTTATCAACCCCAAAAATGCCCAAATTGACCTTTGTGAGCTTGCGGACAAACTCCACCAACACAGGGTCATCAGCAATCATAAACGTTGTGATGGGGATAGAACGCTTGCAGCATTCACACCACAGCTCAATAGTATTGTACACGCGCACAGCTACCTGCGACACTGGCTCATCCGCGCCTGCACAAACCCGATAATTCTTAACTTAACGAATATATTTACGTTTCTGCCGCATAAAGTTATCAACCACAAAAGTGCCTAAATTATCCGGCGAGCAGTAAAAAGCTTTGCCCAAATTGACCTTTGTGAGCTTGCGGACAAACTCCACCAGCACAGGATCATCAGCAATCATAAACGTTGTGATGGGGATAGAACGCTTGCGGCAGAGAATGGCTTCATCTAAGGTGCGTTTGACAATCTCAGGATCCAAACCAAAAGAATTCTTGTAATAACGTCCATCGCTCAGTTTGATCATAGACGGCTTGCCGTCGGTGATCATGATAATCTGTTTATTCGCTTGCCGTTTTTTAAGCAATAGCTCACGCGCCTTGCGCAGCCCCATCTGCGTATTTGTATGATACGGCCCCACAGCAATAGACCCCAACTCAGCGGGGGAAATGGTCACCGCATCATCACCAAACAATACCACTGAAAGCTCATCCTTAGGATATTGACGGCGAATAATATGCGTCAGCGCCAAGGCTAACTCCTTAGCCGGTGTAATGCGATCCTCGCCGTATAAGATCATAGAATGCGAAATGTCAATCATCAGGACCAATGCTAAATTTGTCGCGCGATCCTGTTCGTAAACCTCCAAATCCTGTTCTTCTAAACACAAATCCAATGAAGCAGAGCGTTTAATGGTATTAAAAAAACTGGAACAGTAATCAACAGTCTGTGGGTCATCGCCAAAGAAAAACTTTCGTTTCTCCGGCGCCGCTTCACCGCCGTCGCCGCCGCGCTGAGGCAACAGATGTTCCCCGTTGCCCCCTTTGCGCAATTTGGCAAAAATTTCATTAAAAACATGTTCACGCAAAACATATTTGCCGCGCTGAGTGCTCTTTAATGCTCCCGCTGTGCGCCGTACCAGTTTCTCGGCTTCCAAGCGCTTAAAAAAATCGTTTAAATCAATATCCTCAGCAATGTACCCGCTGTCTTGAAATTCGCGCATGACCTCCGCCACACGCTCAGCATCACCCGCCAATCGCAACAGCAGCTGCTGAAACAGCTTCTTCAGCTCCTCATACAGCTGGATTTGTTTTAGTTTATCCCTATCCAGTACCTTGTACGTTATTTTCATTTTTCAACCCTTACCTGCACGGCGAATGGCTCAAGCTAAGCCCTTGAGCATTGTACTATAAACATCCAAATATGTCACATAACCGTCTTTGAGCTCGCGATTGATAAACGAATGATAATAAAGCCCCTCCAATAAAAGCTCCATATAAAAACTTAACTCCGCTTTATCCACTTTGACCTTGCAATGCCCCAAAACAAGCTTCTTAAGTACCGGTGTTTGTCCCAATGCTTTCATAAAAGCAACATTGTCCAAACTGTCATTCAATTCCAGCTGAGTACCCTCGCGAAAGAAATCAATAATAGGTGCATAAAGCGTATTGATGTTCTGATCGTCATCGGCACGTTGCCGTTGCGATTTTTTTTCGCGTCCATGCATGAGCGGAGGAAAAATAGCAGCAAATGTGGTTTTAATGGCTTCACCAATAAGCGCAATAGCCACATTGACCAGTTCTTCATGTCCACGGTCTTCCAGGAGCTCCAGTTTGCCCGTAATAGCTGGAATACCGCCATAAAAATCCATCAGCCGCACCGTATAAGGCACCGCCAAGCCATGACGATACGAACGCTGCAATGTATGCGCCAATATACTTTCAAGCAATGTTATGGAAAGTCGCTGTGAAACACCGGAAAGCTGATCCACATACTCACTTGCACGTGCGCAGAAGGTCACGCGCTCCACCAATTCATATAAAAGCGCAGGCACTTTAAAATTGCTTGTATCAAGCTTAGCCTCTTGTAATGTGATCTCACGTGCAACTGCAATTTCCCGCGGATAGTGTGTCATGATTTGCGCATCAATGCGATCCTTGAGTGGCGTGATAATACGCCCTCTATTGGTATAATCTTCCGGATTAGCAGAGAATACCATCAGAACATCCAAAGGAACACGTACTGGAAACCCGCGCACTTGAATGTCACTTTCTTCTAAAATATTAAACAATCCAACTTGAATGCGCGGCTGCAAATCAGGCAGTTCATTGATAGCAAAAATACCACGATTCGCACGCGGGATAAGCCCCCAATGAATGACGTTTTCATTGGAAATATCTAATTTCTCACGCGCTGCTTTAATGGGATCAAGGTCACCTATGAGATCGGCAATGGACACATCGGGTGTGGCCAGTTTTTCCTTAAATCGCTCCTCGCGGCTTAGCCAGTTAAGCGCGATTGCATCGCCATATTTTGCAATGAGGTGCCGTCCCAATGAAGAAATAGGTGCATAAGGATCCTCATTAAGAGCTGTTCCCGCCAAAGTGGGAAGTTTTTCATCTAAGAACATTGTCAGCAAACGAATCAGTTTGGTCTTGCCTTGCCCGCGCAATCCTAAGAGAATAAAATTGTGATAGGACAGCAACGCGTTGACCAGCTGGACTTCAACAGTTTTTTCATAACCTAAAATATGCGGAAAAAGCGGTTGCCCCGTCTGTAGCTTCGCCAATATATTGGCACGCAGCTCGGCGCGCACACTTCTGCTTTTCCAGGAAGTCTGCTTCAGTTCACCTAAGGTTTTGGGATAAGGGTGGGTTAATGGTTTTGTCATCGAAAAAAAAATGCCAACAGGCACTTAGCTTGTTAAAGTTCCGCTGTTCACTGAGCCAGCCTGATACTGTGCGGTAGTCAGCTGGTTAAGCGCGGCAAGAGCAGCATCCATCATGTCACTAAGTGCCTGCCCTTTAGTTAAAATAACTTAACAGGAAACGGCAGAAAACAGCTTGTGGTTTCCCGATAAGTCTTAAAAGCAGCGCCGCGCGTTTTCAGCAATACCGCCTCAGCTAACGGAATGGTTAATTGCAACATCACCACTAAGAGTACCAGTGGTCCTACCCATGCCACCCAACCGTAGCTGGCAGTGCTGGAAATGGCGGCAAACCCGCACCAGCTCAGCCACTCATAAAAAAGCTTGGGATGCCGTGAATAACGCCAAAGGCCTGTCTGAAAAACTGAATGCTGGTCTCCTGCCTGCGCTGCTGCAAGCTTAAATTGCTGCAGCTGCCTGTCCGCCGCCAAGCCACCGCTAAAACCAATGATAAATAACGCCAGCCCCACCCAAAACCATGCGGTGAACTTGCCAAAAGGCAACACCAAACCGCTCAGCGCCATACTCACACATGCCGCCAAAAGCGCCTGAAATAAGTACGTATAAAGAAATTTGATCTGAGCAGTCTGCTGCCAACGCTCAGCAAGGGCTGCATAACGATGATCCTGTTTATTCACAAACACACGCGTAAATAACAAATAACCGCCTAAACGCAGCGCCCAAATAAAAACAAGCAACAAAAACACCAGACGATACAAGTCCGCGCCCTTTCCTATGTAAGCAAAAACGCAGGCAATGCTGCAAAGTGCCAGCACCCAAAAAAAATCCACTATTGCCGGGTTATGGCGAACTAAGTACACCAACCAGGCAAGGGTAAAGCTCATGACTGCAAGCGATAATGCTAATAAGAAAATTAACGCAAAACTTACAATCATGAATTTCAATACTTTTCAAGATCTGCTGGCAGGCAATGCTAATTCTTTATGCATCGGCTGCATGGGACGCGTGAAGGTTAGTTGCACAACAGAGAGATAACGCGCGTCAAAACCAGCCTCACAATACTTAAAATAATATTCCCATTTACGGATAAAACTTTCATTGTAGCCTAAGTCCCGTAGGGCGTTCGTATTCGCTTTCAAGCGCTTGCACCACGTAGCAAGTGTGCGCGCATAATCCTTGCCCAAATCTTTAAGATTGTAAAGAAAAAACATTTCCTTGCGCACGAGGGTACTTAAAATGGCATGCAGCGAAGGAATAAAACTGCCCGGGAAAATATGCTTTTGTATCCAATCCGTACCGCGTTTGGCCCACGAAAATTGAAAATCAGAACAAACAATAGCTTGTAATGCTAAAATTCCGTTTGGTTTGAGCAGCTGACTGCAGCGCATAAAAAAATCTTGCAGATAATGCACACCCACAGCTTCTATCATTTCAATCGATACAATCTTATCAAAACGTCCGTGCAACTGGCGATAGTCTATCAGCTCAAAATTCACCCGCTGCGTTAGGCGCGCGCGCCGAATACGCGCTGTGGCATATTTGTACTGTTCGGGAGAAATGGTAATAGAAGTCACCTTGCAACCGTAGTGTTTTGCAGCGAATTGGGCAAACCCGCCCCAGCCACTGCCAATTTCCAACACGTGATCATGTTTATTGAGCTGCGCTTCCTTACAAAGACGATCGTACTTAGCCAGCTGCGCTTCCGCCAAAGAAAGCTGCGGTTTAACAAACAACGCAGATGAATAGGTCATGGTCTTATCGAGAATAAGCGCAAAAAAATCATTGGATAAATCATAATGATCCTCAATATTGCGTTTGGCTTGTTTGATTGTATTCTTTTTCAAACGATGATGCAATGCTGTCATCCAATTAAAAATACTATACACAGGCACGCGGCGTGCACCGCCACTGCTATTGGGCCAAGCTTGTTTATTGGCAATAAAAAACAATAAAACCGCTTTAAGATCTGGAGTTTGCCACCATCCCTCTGTGTAAGCTTCGCCAAACCCCACATCGCCATAAAACACGACATGTCTAAAAAACCGTTGATCTTTTACGTCAATGCGCACAGGCTGCATTACCGTCAAACTGCGCTGCTGCTTTCCAGTCTTCGCTTGTTGTTCGGCACGCTTAAACTCAGCAACAGACCCCGGTGCACCAAAAACATATTCTTCACCATGGGGTGTTGTAAAAAGCAAACTCCCCTGCTTAAAGGCGGAGAATACCCGTAAAACAATTTTTTGATAAAGCTTCATAATAAAAGTCCCACCACTTAAAAATACAAATTAAACCTAAACACTAAGTGTGTTAACAATGTTTGAATAACAGTGCACCCCTAAGTTTTGGCTTAAAAATTGCTGTTCAGCTCTTGCCTTTAAATAAGTCTTAAGCTTTATGGCACAATATTTTAGTATTACAAACGGCAATTCATTGCGGCAACTCAGCGGGAGCGCCCACAACATCAGCTGCTTGCTCGCCAAACTCACTGCCCTCATTAAACCGATTAAGCGTTGTCTGAACAGCCGCGTCAACGATTTGTTTTAAGCTTGCTGCTTCAAAATGGAACGTAATACTGGCATCGTGGCGTTTGGAGTACTCTTCTTTAACGGACTGCGGTGCAATGACCACACCTTTGAGCGCAGTACTCACAACATCGGAGACTAATGCCGCGTTTTCCACCCTGCTGGCGCTTTGAATGTAGGTGACCATTTTTTCTTTAAAATTACGCATGGCCCTGATTTTAGCGGCAGTCTTGGCATCCTCGCGTAAGCCAAACATCGGCTTGGGCTGCAAGCCGAAAGTATTGGCAGGCGGTTTTGTTTCTTCTTCATAATAGGCTGAACGATCCCATTGCCCATAAACGACCATCTGGTATGTATTGGCATTAATCCAACCTTCTTGAGCAGTAAAGGTTGTGGTGCCTTTGCCCAAGCGTCCGCTGCCGGTCTTAGAACAAGCAGCGGTGAACATCGCTAAAACAACGATTGCCCCGACTACCCTCAAGACACCGATAAACTGTTCCTCTCGTCTGCGATGGATATTAACGTTTTGTCTAAGTTGTTTCATCATCATGGTTCCTTCTTACAGCATATAACTAATTTGTTTAATAATTTGTTAACTCATTACATTATTACAATTTGTTCAGCTAAATTTGTCCAGCTAAATCATTGTACAATAAATTATACCTTAATTTCCAATACGCCAGCTTACTTTTAAGTTCTAATCATACTCTGAATACTTTGCTGCTAACGCTTTTCCAGCTGCGCACGCGCTTCTGAATAGGCTGCTAAGGTCAATGTAAAAGGAAGCTTTCCAGAAGCAGCCAAAGCAGTTGCCAATTCCTGCAAACGTCCCAAATAATGCATTGTAAAAGTTTGTGTTCCGCTGGCAAAACCGCGATCGACAACCGCCAGTACTCCTTCGATGGTGCGCGGGGTAAAATGCTCGCGTAAAACAGCACTCTCAGTAATGGTCAGCCCAGAAATGACAATCTCATAAAAACTGCCCTCATTAAGCCGCTCATCCCAATAACGCAAAAGTGTGTCCACAAGCGCCGTTGCAAGAATAGCGCTAACCTCTGTTGCTCCCATTCGTGCCGCGCTTGTTACATTAAGCGCAACCGCGGACGCAGCAGCCGTCTGTGCAAAGATGACCCGTCCATCAGCGGCTGCATATAATTCCAATGCCACCTCTACATTGACAGAACGCAAAGCACGTTTCTTAAAATAATGATTATTGTCAAGTGTATTGGAAACTGCGGACAGGGTTGCGGCAACAATAAATTGCGCGCGTGCCTGCTGTGCAGCCGCAGCCCGCACTTCTGCTGACGCCAAACCAGCTTGCCATTGGTCTAAGGCTCGTGTTTGTACTTCTTGATTGAGCACTTGAAATTGTTTGGCGCTCAGCGCTGAACTGAGTGCAGCACTCAGTGTTTTTAATGCAGGTGCCAGCGGCACTTGTCCATCCGAATGAGCATCCACTAAAATTAAAAGCCGTGGAAATCCTGCGCGCTGTTGCAATATACGCTGCGTGAGCACATCGTGCTCTACGTCACGCTTCACCACCCACGCTTTAAGCTTCAGCTGCTTAATTTGACGAACATTGGTTTCAGCCAATACCTGATACTGTTTGACAAAACCACTGCTCTTAGCAACAATGTTATCGCGAATAAGTGTGCCAGCTTCCACTTCCGTCTGCCCTATTAATAAGACACCTAAAACCTGTTCAACGGCATTGCGCAAGGCGTGTTCTTTAGCGCGCTCATAAGCCGTTTGCTCACCGGCAGCCAAAATTTGCGCCTTGCCTTCTGTTATCACCACTTGCGCAGCCCCGCCATCGCCCTTGTATGCCGGGTTTTTTTCAATGTTTCCAAGCTGGCTGAGTACTGACTTAGCAGCAACATTTACAACACTGCCTTGTTTACGCGCACTGCAGGCCGCTAAAAAAATCACTGCTAAGCTGCCCGCCAGCAGCAGCAGCCATTGACCACGCAATAGCTGATAAAAACCTGAAACACACAGCTCACGCATGTTGCTAAACCTCACTCCGTTCAGAATAACACCGGGTACCTATTATATGCTGAAAGCTCTATTAATTAATGCTAGTAAAAACGACTTCACACTAAGCGTGAAAATATCCACATTAAGAACATACTCATCGTACAATGAGTGTGTGAGTGTGTGCATTAAAATAATGTTTTAGGAATGTTTGGCACTAAAGCTTAACAACCAGCTCAAGCAGCATGAGTTATCAATTAGTCTTTGAACGACGTTTTATTATGGGGCATCGTCTTATTGCGGGAAGCTCTGTTAAATGTTCCATTCCACATGGGCACAACGAGTATGTAAAAGTTGTATTGAAAGCTCACCAAGAAAGCGCATTAGATGGACATGAGAACTTTTTAGAGCTCTTTGAAACCGCCAAACAACGCTGGCATCAATTTATTGATCATCATCTGGATCATACATTGCAGCTTTCCCATACAGATCCGCTTATTGATTACTTTAAAACTCATGAACCCGCTCAGTTGCAGCGCCTAGTGGTTACATACGGCGATCCCACCACTGAGCTGCTCTGCGCCTGTTTGATGAGTAAACTTACACACTTTTTAAAAACAGACAAGAGTCCGCTTTATTGTGCGGAAATTCAGCTGCGGGAAACTCCCACTAATACCGTTGTGCTAAGCGGCGCTCAGGCTTTCACCAACGTACTTCCAGTAACACTGCGCCAACGCCGCACAGGAACATCCTATTGGTGGGAACGCGCAGATTTTAGCATCAATGAATTCCCCAAAGCTCCACACACCACCTAACCCCGCCAGTCCCGTTAAACTGCCGCCGCTTAAATTTGCACAGACAGAAACCTTGGCACTGACGACAGCCTCTTGTCAGAAACAAGGCATTGTCCTTACTGCATTACGCAAGGCCGTGCTCAGGGAGCTCATTCACCAAGCGCCGGTCAAAGCTTATCAATTGATCGCAACACTCACTAAAACCAGCGGACGCGAGCTCAGCCCACCCTTAGTGTACAGAGTACTGGAACTTTTTCTCAAAAAAGGCATCATTCATAAATTAGAAAAATTGCGCGCCTATGTTATTTGCAAACACCCGCAAGCTGCGCATACACGCTGTGCCATCTTTCATTGCACACAATGCCAACAAACATTGGAAATCTGCAATGATACATTCCAAAAATTTATAAAAACCAACGAAAATAAATACTTGTTTCAAGTCGATCGCAGCTCCTTAGAATTGTACGGCACTTGTGCTGATTGCCAAAACCATTAACCAAACCAGCCGCACATAGCCAGTCCCGTTAAGCTGCCGCCGCTTAAATTCGCACAGACAGAAACCTTGGCACTGACGACAGCCTCTTGTCAGAAACAAGGCATTGTCCTTACTGCATTACGCAAGGCTGTTATCGGGGAGCTCATTCACCAAGCGCCGGTCAAAGCTTATCAATTACCCGCAAGCTGCGCATACACATTGTGCCATCTTTCATTGCTCACAATGCCAACAAACATTGGAAAGCTGCAATGCTACATTCCAAAAATTTATAAAAACCAACGAAAATAAATACTTATTTCAAGTCGATCGCAGCTCCTTAGAATTGTACGACACTTGTGCTGATTGCCAAAACCATTAACCAACCAGCCGCACACCGCCAGTCCAGCTTGTGCTTGCCTCACAACGCCCATTGCATTGTTAAGTGGAAGGCGCTGTCTTTTTCAATGTCTTTTTATGAGTGCGAAAAATCGCCAAGCGCCGGTCAAAGCTTATCAATTACTCGCAAGCTGCGCATACACATTGTGCCATCTTTCATTGCTCACAATGCCAACAAACATTGGAAAGCTGCAATGCTACATTCCAAAAATTTATAAAAACCAACGAAAATAAATACTTATTTCAAGTCGATCGCAGCTCCTTAGAATTGTACGGCACTTGTGCTGATTGCCAAAACCATTAACCAAACCAGCCGCACACCGCCAGTCCAGCTTGTGCACTTCTCACAACGCCCATTGCATTGTTAAGTGGAAGGCGCTGTCTTTTTATGAGTGCGAAAAATCACCAAATTGCCAAACAACACCATAAGCACTCCCACCCCGCTTTCCCAGCGGAGCACATACGCTTCAAATAAAACAGAAATCAACAGCGCCACTAGCGGAAAAATTAAAGCAGTGTACGCCGCTTTAGCAGGACCAATCATGCCAAGCAATGTTAAATAAGCATAAAAGGCAATAACAGACGCAAATACTGTCAGATACCCCAATGATAAAAAATAATTCCAATTCAGCTCCAGCGCAAAAGCTTCACCGCTCAGCCAGGCCAGCAGCAACATTGAAAATCCGCCATAAAACATGCCGTAAGCGGAAGCTGTGGTGACGGAAAGTTGATGGCGCTGATTGCGAGCTGAGAGAATATTGCCAAGTGATGCGCTGAACGTGGCAACCAGTGCCAATGCCAAACCTTTCAATTTGGCAGTATCCAGCTGCAGCTCGCGCAGTTCCGCAATGAAGATTAAACACAACCCGCCAACCCCCATTAACGCGGGCAGCAAAAGAAATGGCACAAAACGCTGTTTTAAAAACAATACGCCATTTAATAAATTCATGATCGTAAGCAGTGAAAATACAATAGCCACCACTGCACTGTTAAGATAAAGTGAGGCTTCATAAAACAACCAGTAATTTGTACCAAAAAGCGTAAAACCTTGCAGCCACAGCCACTTATGCTGAGCGAATGAAAGTTTTTGTATTGGAAATTGTACGCGTTGAAGACAAACACCCGTTACACGCCGTTGTAAACGCAATTTAAGCGTACGATAACCATATAACAGCCCCAGCCATGCCCAAATGACTACCCCCGCTAAGAGAAAACGAATGCCAACGGAAACCATGGGTGCAGTACCGCCGCTGACTTGAAACTGCTTGATGATAAACCATGAAGTCCCCCAAATAATACAAGGAAGCGTAAAAAAAACATAAACTTGATAAGGCATAATAAACTCTTATAGTAAAATACTCAGTGCGAACGAAGTGTAACATGATCCTGGCAAGCTCGCCGTCAAATTCCTTATCCCCCACTCAGGCACGTACTGCTCCTGTGTCCCGCGTCCAATCGCCTCGCCAATCCGCCACGCACTGTATTTATATCCGTGCGCGCAAATCTGCTTACGATGCCCGCGGCATTCACTTATGCCACGACTTTCAGCTTTTTATGCAAACACAAGCGGCAGCGGCAGCGGCCGCCAAGCACCCACACTCAGCAATGCTCAAGCAGCTCACAGCACATAACACTAAGCTGCAGCCGCTTATCCGTACAGTAAAAGGATACAAACTCACAGGAGTTCCATACTCCACCCAAGAGCTGCAAACATTGTTAAACGATGTGCTCTTAGATCCCGTAGCCGAACGCGGCAGCATCAATCAACTCAGCACGCTCACCGCCCTCAAAGCCGATTATTACGCGGAATCTACCCTTAAACCGGGCATAACCGATAACGAAGCCGCAACACTCAAAACCAGCTGTGAAAATTATTTCGGCAGCGCCTCCCCGCCCGTAGCAGTAACACAATTTGTCAGTACAACCGTTTACGCCTTCAAATTTCCGCACCTAGACAAAATATTAATTGAAAAGCCAAAGCTGCATACTGCCATTGATGAGCTGCTGAGAGAATTCTTAACCCGCCGCATCATAAATCTGCTGGTTCAAGACTACAGCTTATTAAGTCATAGTGCGTTAATACAAACAAAAGGTTTTTCCCGCGTTTCCACCCCAGTACCCCCCCCCAGCATAAGCTCAAGCACAGCAGCGGACATGCACACGTTGAATCCGCCTATTCCCATCGCCAGCCTTTCAGACAGTGCGCTTAAACGGCTGGCAACAACCCGCTCGCTCCACCTCTCCCTCGCTGAATTCAAGGCTATTCAACGCCACTACGCCCAAATAAAAATACAACGCACACGCAAAAAGCTGGGATTGCCCACAGCTCCTACCACAGCCGAACTTGAAATGCTTGCACAAACCTGGAGCGAGCATTGCAAACATAAGATCTTCAACGCCACTATTTATTATGACGATGGCAAAAAGGTTAAACGTATTCGTTCGCTTTACCAAACTTATATAAAAACACTCACCGCTGAATTACAAAACGAGCGCAAGGACCTACTCTCTGTCTTTCACGATAATGCCGGCGTTTTTGCCTTCACCGCTAAATGGAGCATTGCTGTAAAAGTAGAAACCCATAACACGCCTGCCGCACTGGCTCCTTTTGGCGGGGCACTGACTGGCATTGTTGGCGTCAATAGGGATATTTTAGGTACGGGCATCGGCGCCAAACCACTTTTTAATACCAACGTCTTTTGTTTAGCAGACCCTAAGGCGGCACGCGGGAATTTGCCGGTAAACGTGTATCACCCGCAACGCATGTTGTCCGGCGTCCACCGCGGCATAGAACGCGGCGGCAATGAATCCGGGATTCCTACCGTGAACGGCGCGATGGTCTTCGATGAACGATATCTTGGCAGACCACTGGTTTTTTGCGGCAGCGGCGGACTTTTGGAACGCTCCATTAAGGGACGTTCTGGCGTGGCTAAACCTATTGCCGTGGGAGACTACATTGTGACGGCGGGCGGGCGTGTGGGCAAAGACGGCATCCACGGCGCCACGGCATCATCGGGCGCGCTTACAGAAGCCAGTCCCACATCCATCGTGCAGATTGGCGACCCGATCACTCAGAAAAAACTCAGCGATTTTTTAATGGTCGCTAAAACTCGTTATTATTATAAGACATTAACGGATAACGGCGCAGGCGGACTGGCTTCATCTGTGGGGGAGCTGGCACAACATACAAACGGCGCGCAACTACATTTGCAGCTTGTACCGCTTAAATACCCTCAGTTGGCGCCCTGGGAAATTCTTGTTTCCGAATCGCAGGAACGCATGACCCTGGTGGTTGCGCCCACACAGTGGCGCAAACTGCAAAAGCTGGCTGAGCAGTACGACGTTGAAATTGCCCGCCTTGGCGAATTTACCCGTACAGGAGTATTTGAGGCGTTTTACCTGAACAAACACGTTGTCCACCTCCCGCTGGCATTCCTGCATAATGGCGTTCCAACATTGATGCTGGAAGCGAAGTTCACCCCCGCGCCGCTTCACGCACAATCGCAAATTCCTGCCGCAGCAGCCGCTACAATCCCAACAGCCCTGTTTCCAGCGGCATTACAACAAAAGCTGCGTACAACCAAAACACCCACACAAACGCTTAGCAGCAGTTTTCTGCCGGTGCTCAAAGCCATGCTTGCCCGACCAAACATTGCCTCAAAAGAGTCCTGGGTGCGCCGTTATGATCACGAGGTAAAAGCACGTACTGTCATCAAACCTTTTGATGGCGCAGACGGCCATGGCGCAAACGATGCCGCTGTCATTCGTCCGCTGCTAAATCATAACAAGGGGCTTGCCATTGCCTGCGGCATTGTTCCGCGTTATGGCGAGGCTGTGCAGACACCCGATGCTTACGCCATGACTGCCGGCGCCATTGATGAAGCGGTGCGTAATTTAACAGCCGTAGGCGCGGATCCTGCAAGCTGGGTGGGATTGGATAATTTTGCATGGCCGGATCCGCTGCCATCGCCCGCCGTACCCGACAGTGCCGCCAAATTGGGACAGCTGGTGCGCAGTGCAGAGGCGCTTTATGAAATTTGCCGGCAGTACAAACTTCCGCTCATTTCCGGTAAGGACTCCATGAAAAATGACACCGTGCTGCGCAGTCCAAGCGGAAAGCGTAAACGCATTTCCATCCCCCCCACTCTGCTCTTCACCGCGCTCGCCACCTTGCCCAATATTGCTACAGCACTGAGCGCCGCATTCAAACAAGCGGGCTCGTTGATCTACATTGCCGGCATGACCTATCCCGAATGCGGCTGCAGTGAATACAGCGGGCTGCTGGACCATTGGCAGCAGCAAGTCAAACTGGAAATGCCCCCAAACGGTGACGGTGACGCTGCTGCAGCCTTCACCGCGGCAACCCGCTGGCAGCGGAGCTGGCAAACACTAAACGTCCCTATTGTCCGTCCCGCCAGCAATCTGGCGCTTTATCAAAACATTTATCAAGCCACCCAGGAGCGGCTGCTGTTATCCGCACATGATCTTAGTGATGGCGGTCTCCTTGTCGCGCTCAGCGAATGTGCATTTGGCGGCATGGTCTCTACACACCTGGATTTAAATAGCGTTCCTTTTAAAACATTTCCACCCGCTAAGAGCTCAGCTAAGAGCTCCGCTAAGGGCTCAGCCAAGGAAACACTCCCCTATAAACCTGATTTTCATACATTAGCATACAGTGAAAGCCATGGACGTTTTATTTTTGAAGTAGCCCCCAGCTCTAAACAGCGTTTAGAAGCGCTTTTTGCCGCCAGCAATGTTCCGCTCACACTCAGATGTGTTGGTGAAACGCGGGCAGACACCTCCAAACAGAATTCTGCTCCACGGCTCAGTGTTCGCTGGCACGGACAGACGTTCACGGCAGCACTTGCATCGCTGCGCAAGGTATGGAGCAACGCGCTTGCATTCTGAATGTTTCAACTGCAAACAAACATGCCATGAATGTCACTCGCTCCCAAAAAGTTCAAACACTTGTCCTCAGCGGTTATGGATTGAATTGTGAAGAAGAAACAGCCGCCGCATTTAAACGCGCCGGCAGTCACGTCACCATTTGTCATATCAATGCACTGGCAAAACGCGCCGCACC
>CBDFMP010000028.1:0-29477 GCA_965249715.1 Spirochaetota bacterium
TTGAGCTGTTGGCACAAGCCAAAGCACCGTTCATCTCCATCCTCACCAATCCCACTATGGGCGGTGTCACCGCCTCCTTTGCCTCGCTTGGCGATATTATTATCTCCGAACCCAATGCCATGATCGGCTTTGCCGGTAGACGCGTTATAGAACAAACCGTCCGGCAAGAACTCCCCCCCACATTCCAAACCGCTGAATTCCTAAAAAAACACGGGTTTGTGGATATGATTGTCAAACGCACCAACCTCAAAACCACCCTCGCACGCCTCCTCCGCTTGCTGCTCCTCAACTCATAAGCTCAGCAAAATATCGCAACACCATTGCGTAAATTACTTACCAGCTGCCTGTCTGAACACGATACTATTATTAGTGTAACATTCTACTATTGCAATAGACCTGTACCCAGGAATTGCCGTTGCCTGTCGTTATGAAAATCCATCGCATTGCCCGCATGTTCAGCATCAAAACGCAGCAGCTCTGGGAGCGTATCCGCTACAGCATAAAAATGATGATTGCCTTTACGCGCAGCGAGCTTAAACAAGGCATGATCATCCTTATTTATCCGCGCAACAGCAAACAAACACGGCGTTTCTTTATTCCCTACATCCTGCTCGGTGTTTTCCTGCTCATCAGCAGCGCAAGCATCTTTGGCAGTTTTTTTTACCATCGCACACAAGCTGAACAAGCCGCTGTCATCGAAACCCTAAAAATAAACCGTATACAAACCCGCAATGAACTCAAAGAGCTGACAAGTCTTGCTCAGCAGCTCAGCAGCGCCCATCACAACACACAATATCACCTCAACGATATTTTCGCGTTCCTTGGTAATTACCCCCCCGAACAACTCTGGACCAGCAACATTGCACCTCCTCCCGTTACTCAGAATGCAGTTTTCACAAGCGACAACCCCGATCCTTTTGCCGCTCACTTCACAGACAATAATTATAGTATCGCCGAAAAAATCCTAAAAACGCTCAAACAAAGCAGCCGCGGCATTGATCTCAGCTACAACCATCTGACCAACGTTGAAAATTTCCTTCACCTCAAACAGCAGCTCGTTCGCAGTGTCCCCAACGGCTGGCCGCTGGAACACAATAGCGGCTATAAAACTTCCGGTTATGGCCCCCGCTTCTCCACTATTGCCAATGTAATGGAAATGCATGTAGGTGTGGACATTGCAGCTGTGCCCGGCTCTAAGATCCTTGCCGTTGCTGATGGACATGTAGAATTTGCAGGTGAAAAAAACGGTTACGGACAAGTAGTGATCATCCGCCATGCCCACGGGTATAAATCCCTTTACGCGCATAATAGAAAGTTGCTTGTTAATGAAAACATTAAAGTCGCCAAAGGCACTCCCATTGCCGAACTGGGCAACAGTGGACGCACCACAGGCAGCCATCTGCATATTGAAATCCGCATCGGCAATAAACCTATCGATCCATGGCCGTATTTGGTCAAAAGTTTTTAAAACCAGCCGCAGCTCGTCATGCTCTTCCCCGCCATCCGCAAAGAAACACAATCGCTCACACGCAAAAAGCACGCGAGCCATCAGCGCTCCGCCGTTACAGCACAAGGCACGGGCGGCAGCGCTGCCGCCTCAGCTGCAGAAGCGGTCACTTTCTCCAGTACCCTGCAAACCCAGCAAAACACTCCCGCCGCCGCTGTCCACGAAACCCCGCCACATTTTGACAAAACACAAGTCTCCGCGCTCATTGGCAAGCTGGAAGCGCAAGGCGAAGCACTCATCATCAACCCCTCGCTGCCTGCTTACGCCCGTTATCAATCCGCCCTCCAGACATTGCTTGAAGTGACCTTGCCCAATGCGTACAACATTGTCAAATTATACAGCAAGGTAAATGATGACGCCGCATTGCAAACACAGAAGGAATATCAGCTGATCACCGTTGCCACAGAAGAGCTGGCTTCCCTGCTTCAGCTCATCAAAGAAACGCATCAGGATAAAATTGCCATTGTCGCCAAAGTTTTCGACATTAAGGGCATGATCATTAATTTTCTGCGCTAACCCCGCCCCACCATGGTCATTGCCCCCGCTCCCACCCCCGCTAGTAGTTGGCTGGAAACCTATGCGCAGCAGCTGCTCAAACAGCTGTCTCCAGCATTGCTCAAAGCCTATCCCCAGCTCCATGCAGAACAGCTAAGTACTGCGCTAAGCCTCAAACTCTGCGCCCCCCAACACGGCGACCTCAGCAGCACTCTCCCGCTCAAACTTGCCGCCCGCGTGCAAACTTCCCCGTCAAAGCTTGCGGACAAAGTGCAAACATTGCTCAGCCAGCCCGCGTTAAGCGCACTCATCGCCAAGGTAACCGTCATCGCCCCCGGTTTCTGCAACATCACCCTCACAACCAGCGCCAAAAGTGAGGCCTTGCGGACATTGCTAAAAACGCCCATCGACTGTCCCGCTAAAGCTGATGCTCCCAAAATCCTGCTGGAATACATTTCTGCCAACCCCACCGGGCCCTTGCACATTGGACACGGACGCTGGGCAGCGTACGGCAGCACCCTCGCCAAGATCCTGCGCGCCAACGGCCGTAGCGTCACTGAAGAATTTTATGTCAATGATGGCGGCAGTCAAATTGAGCTGCTGCGCACATCGGTCGCCGCCATCCGCAATGACAAGCCCATCCCCAAAGACGGTTATCACGGAGCATATCTGCGGGACTTTAAAGACAGCACCGTTGATCCAGTCGCCGCCCTGCTTACAGAACAACAAGAAACGCTTTGGAAGACAAACGTTCCCATGGGGGCAGACAAGCTTGCCAACATGGACAAACATTTTTTTCGTGAGAGCTCATTGCGCACAGAAACTCAGCTGGAGGATATGTTGACGTTCCTGACACAGCACAAGCTCAGCTACCAAGCTGAGGGTGCCACGTGGTTTGCCGCAGCTGCCAAAGGCAGCGATGAAAAAGATCGCGTCATTGTCAAAGCTGACGGCAGCTACACCTATTTCTTTTTAGATATTCTTTACCATTTCAATAAAATCAAGCGCGGTTACGCTCATCTCATCGATATCCTCGGCGCCGATCACCATGGTTATAAAGAACGCATTACCAGCGCCTGCCAGCTGCTTTATCGTGCGCAGGCAACAACCAACGGTACTCCTAAACCAGCGCTTAAAGTGGATGTAATCATCGGACAGCTTGCCAACATTACCCGAGGCGGCAAACCCATTCGCATGTCCAAACGCACGGGCAACTTAGTAGAACTGAGCGAGGTGCTTATTGAGCTGGGAGCGGACGCCTTGCGTTATTTTCTCATTCATCAGGACATTCACTCCACCATCACCTTTGACATTGAAACCGCCAAAGCTAAAACCATGGACAATCCCGTTTATTACATTCAGTACGCCCATGCGCGTATTCAGTCCGTTTTTAAAAAAGCCTGCGACCTGAAGCTCTGCGATGAAACATTCATCGCCGTCGCCCAAGCCCCCTACAATGAAGATGTTTTAGCCGCTGATCCCGGCGTCAATAATTTTAACTTCGAACTCATTGAACAGAGCCCAACGAACACGCAAATTCTTTTGAAGCTGCTAACGTTTAAGGACGAATTGCAGCTGATAGCCGAAAGTTATCAAGTCCATCACCTGCCGCGTTTTCTGCACGAACTTGCTGGACTCTTCCATAAACGCTACAATGAAACAGCGTTCTTAGACCCCGAAACACCCGAACGCTCAGCCGCATACCTGCGGTTTCTCCTTGCCATTGACAAAGTGCTTGTTTATGGCTTAGCGCTCATGGGGATAAAGCATCCCGATAGTATGCAGAGTAGCGCGCTAACTTAAACGCAGAGCAGCGAGCAAATATTGCCTGCCTGTTACTCCACAGGTACCAGAGCTAACGTTACTGAACGTACTGAATGCTTACACCCACTTCCGTATTATCGCTTCTCTCGTACCACCAGTTTTGTCCCCAATAAGCTTATCTAAGTTTAGGGTAGTGGTAAATCCTAAAATAAGTGTGTTGGTAACACTATTATTGTGAAAATCCCCGCCGCTTTGTTGCCCTAAGAGTCCGCCTGCATTGCTAGTTGTTGCTGCAACAACTGAATCATAGACTTGATTATTAATAATTGTGCCGTCCGTCTGCACACCAGCCAAACCACCTGCATTAACCACCGTTTCAGCAAAACCAACGACCGTATTATTACTAATATCACCACCACTTACATTTCCCACTAGAATGCCTGCATTAGAATATACAGCATAAATATAATTCGTAATGATTGACTTGCCGCCGTCGATGGAATTGCCACTAACAGTTCCACCCGCCTGATAACCTACCAGTCCGCCTATATTGCGAAAACCTCTAACATCTGCACCGCCTATATAGCAGTTTGTGATAACAGCACCAGCGTCAATGACACCAAAAAGCCCTAGATAATTTCCAGTGTTATTGCTATTCACAACATATAAATCATAAATAGTATGAGATGCACAATCGAATTTCCCGGTAAACCGCTTAGTTTGACTAGCAATGGCAGTTTGACTGGTGCTGCTCCAGCCAATAGGCTCGAACCCTACACCGCCGAAATATGCTGACCAGGGCGCACCATCACAATTCAAGTTTACATCGGCGATGAGCTCATAATAGTCACTGCCGTAACTACTGTGTTGACTGCCATTAACACGCTCGCTCATGAGGGCAAGTTCTGCGTCAGTGGCAATTTGCCAGGGAGCTGCACTTGTGCCAGCACCACCTGAGAATTCAATAGCGGCAGTAGCGGGATTGTACGTACAAAATATACCAGTAGCTGTTTCAGCACTGACACAACCTGAGAGTAACCCGAATGCCAAAATAGAAACAAACATGAACAATGCGCTTAGTCGCTTAGCACTTAGCCACTTAGCTTTATGAAGAAAAAAAACAATACTTTTAATAGCCATTACAAAAACCTCTTTAAATTCTGATAAATTTGAAGCTCAATTATTATACACCCAGCAAACTTACACCCACTCACATAACGGCATATAAATAGTAGTATATGATAACATTATTTCATTCAATAAAAAATAAAATTCCAGCACTGTTGATTGACTTCCTGTTTCAATACCCCGTCATTAAGGTTATCCCCGTAACAATCCGATTGTTAAACTAGTCACCTGCAGCAGCGGCAATGCTCCAAGCTTGCATTGCCCAGCCTAACCAATCAAACAAGCTGCCTTAGTGATTTAGCATCCATGAGCCTCCCCACACGCCGCCAATTTATCATGACTGCAGCAAAGGCACTGAGTGCCCTTGGTTTTGTCAGGCTGGCGGGGTTAAGTCCACAATCACTCTGGGCACGGACGCGCAAAAACTCGCGCCGCCGCGCCGCAGCAGAAGAGCTATTTATCCGTGTGCTCATTTATGAAGGCTCAAGCCTGCCGCAAAGTTTTCCCATAAAAACCAGCGCAAAAGGTCTTCATTACCAAGGCAAACTGTTCCCGCCCACCAATAGCCGCCATGGAAAAACAGCGATCGTGGACATTGCTCCCAATGCCCCCATTGTTTACAAAGGCAATGCTTATGCAGGTAAAATGCTGGTAGTGCGTCAACAACAGAAGCTCTTAGTGGTCAATGAATTGAGTTTCGATCATTACCTTATGGGAGTGGTGAAAAAAGAAATTTCAGCTTCCTGGCCGCTCAATGCCATTAAAGCACAGGCTGTAGCGGCACGTTCGTATGCGTACAATTATTTACAGCTGGAGCCAGCTGCCCTCTTCCATCTCAGCAGCAGTACCAATCATCAGGTTTTTGGCGGCACGGCAGAATTGCCGCAAAGTATTGTTGATGGCGTTCAGGCTACAAACAGTATGATCCTGCTGGATAAAATTGGGCGCAAACCCGTACAAAGCTTTTTTCATGCCTGTTGCGGCGGGGTTACCGAAAAAGCCGAGCAAGTTTGGAAATCCAATGTGCGCCTCAGCTATTTTAAAAATATCCGCTGCCCGTACTGCACCACACATCCGCTATATCAGTGGGAACGCCGTTTCAATGTGACACAGCTGCATACTGCATTGGAACGTCCGCCCATTAGCAATGTCAAGGCCTTGCGTGTGAAACGCCTCAGCGGCTCCAAGCGCATCGCTGAAATACAGGTCAAAACACAAAATGGCACACATACCATTAGCGGCAATGAGTTTCGCATTGCCGTCAGTGCAAAAAAAATTCCATCCACGCGCTTCAAGCTGCGGCGCAGCGGACGTCATTATCTGTTGACAGGGCGCGGGTTTGGACACGGCGTGGGGCTTTGTCAATGGGGCGCTAAAACAATGGCTGAAAAGGGTTATGCCCATACTGCTATTCTGAACTTTTATTATAAAAATTGTTCACCCATCAGCATCGCCAAATATAAACGGCGTTATGCTTAACGCGCCACAGCGCCTACATGAATGCGAAGCGTACTTTTAGGATTAGGTGCAAACATTGACCAGCCGCACATGCGGCTTCAGCAAGCTCTCCATGCCCTGAAGGCCTCAGCGCTGCTGAGCCAGTTCACTAGTTCTGCGTTTTACAAAAGTGCAGCAGTCGATGACACTGAACAACCCGATTTTATTAACTGCGTGGTCCATGCCCATGTGGCGGAAGAGACCACACTGGACATGTTTTACTGTGAATGTCTGCGCATTGAACGCGCGCTCTCAGTGCCTAAACACAGGCCTAAGGGGCCGCGGCAATTAGATATTGACATCATTGTTTATGGCAATGAAAACATTGCGCGTTACGTAAATGTGACGGCAGACGATGTTCATTATGTGATCGTCCCGCACCCGCGTTATCCGTTAAGACTTTTTGTACTGCTGCCGCTTATGGAGTTGGAGCAGCGGCTGCAACTTAGTTTCAAACATCCAGTACTGGGATTGCGTCCCGATGAATTGCTCAAACTGCCCGAACATCATGCGTTATTTGCAAGCCAACGCTGCACGCGCGTCTAAGTCCTACGCTTGAAAACGCCGCTGATAAATATTAAGCCTGAGCTCAGCGCGCGTACAATGGCTTCTGTGTCTTCAGTTGTCAACTTACCAAGCTCGAGCTGCATTGCTGAGCCTGTTTGTTTGAGCAACCCGATTAAGACTTTTTGTACTGCTGCCGCTTATGGAGTTGGAGCAGCGGCTACAACTTAGTTTCAAATATCCAGTACTGGGGTTGCCGTCCCGATGAATTGCTCAAACTGCCCGAACAGCGCGCGCGTTATTTGCAAGCCAACGCTGCACGCGCACCTAATGCCTACGCTTGAAAATGCCGCTGATGAATATTAAGCCTGAGCTCAGCGCGCGTACAATGGCTTCTGTGTCTTCAGTTGTCAACTTACCAAACTCATATACAGCTGCATTGCTGAGCCTGTTTGTTTAAGCAACCCGATTAAGGCTTTTTGTAATGCTGCCGCTTATGGAGTTGGAGCAGCGGCTGCAACTTAGTTTCAAATATCCAGTACTGGGATTGCGTCCCGATGAATTGCTCAAACTGCCCGAACAGCGCGCGTTATTTGCAAGCCAACGCTGCACGCGCGCCTAAGTCCTACGCTTGAAAACGCCGCTGATGAATATTAAGCCTGAGCTCAGCGCGCGTACACTGGCTTCTGTGTCTTCAGTTGTCAACTTACCAAACTCATATACAGCTGCATTGCTGAGCCTGTTTGTTTAAGCAACCCGATTAAGGCTTTTTGTACTGCTGCCGCTTATGGAGTTGGAGCAGCGGCTGCAACTTAGTTTCAAACATCCAGTACTGGGATTGCGTCCCGATGAATTGCTCAAGCTACCCGAATAGCGCGCGCGCGTTATTTGCAAGCCAACGCTGCACGCGCAACCCTAACTTTTTGCCTACGCTTGAAAATGCCGCTGATGAATATTAAGCCTGAGCTCAGCGCGCGTACACTGGCTTCTGTGTCTTCAGTTGTCAACTTACCAAACTCATATACAGCTGCATTGCTGAGCCTGTTTGTTTAAGCAACCCGATTAAGGCTTTTTGTAATGTTGCCGCTTATGGAGTTGGAGCAGCGGCTGCAACTTAGTTTCAAACATCCAGTACTGGGAGCGGCTGCCCAATATCACGCGTTATTTGCAAGCCAACGCTGCACGCGCGTCTTACGCTTGAAAACGCCGCTGTAAGCCTTCAATGGCTTCTGTGTCGTTCAGTTGTCAATCCAGTACTGTTTGGGATTGCCGTCCCGATGAAGCGGCTGCTCAAACTGCCCGAACAGCGCGCGCGTTATTTGCAAGCCAACGCTGCACGCGCACCTAATGCCTACGCTTGAAAATGCCGCTGATGAATATTAAGCCTGAGCTCAGCACGCGTACACTGGCTTCTGTGTCTTCAGTTGTCAACTTACCAAGCTGCATCGCTGAGCCTGCCTGTTTAAGCAACCCGATTAACATCGTGTAATGTTGCCGTTTATGGAGTTGGAGCAGCGGCTGCAACTTAGTTTCAAACATCCAGTACTGGGATTGCGTCCCGATGAATTGCTCAAACTGCCCGAACAGCGCGCGTTATTTGCAAGCCAACGCTGCACGCGCGTCTAAGTCCTACGCTTGAAAACGCCGCTGATAAATATTAAGCCTGAGCTCAGCGCTCGTACACTGGCTTCTGTGTCGTTCAGTTGTCAACCTTACCAAGCTCGAGCTGCATTGCTGAGCCTGTTTGTTTGAGCAACCCGATTAAGACTTTTTGTACTGCTGCCGCTTATGGAGTTGGAGCAGCGGCTGCAACTTAGTTTCAAACATCCAGTACTGGGATTGCGTCCCGATGAATTGCTCAAGCTGCCCGAACAGCGCGCGCGCGCGTTATTTGCAAGCCAACGCTGCACGCGCGCCTAAGAGCTGCCTCTTCCAAATAACCTACGCTTGAAAACGCCGCTGATCAAAATATTAAGCCTGAGCTCAGCGCGCGTACAGCTGGCTTCTGTGTCTTCAGTTGTCAACTTACCAAGCGCATCGGAGAGCTGCCTCTTCCAAATAACATCGTTAAAGCCGTTTATGGAGTTGGAAAAAGCGGCTGCAACTTAGTTTCAAACATCCAGTACTGGGATTGCATCCCGATGAGTTGCTCAAACTGCCCGAACAGCGCGCGTTCAGTTATCAACCTACCACAAACCTCGGCTGCCTCTTCCAAATAACATCGTTAAAGCCGCTTATGGCTCTCAGGTCATGCGCTGAAGCTTAAAAAAGCGCGCAAAGCCCCAGGCCAACACACCCAATAATGCTGAAAACAATGCGCCCATTTTCGCCGGGTCGCGCAGTGCCGGCAAGCTATAAGCTTCACCGGTGATAAAAAGCGCCACGGTAAGCCCCATACCGGCAATAAGTCCAATCACCAATAGTACTCTGTAATTAATGCCAGAAGCAAGCGGATACCCCAGCCGCACAGCAAGTGCAGAAAACCCAAAAATGCCAATCGCCTTGCCGATGAACAATGAAAAGAAAATAATCCAGGTAAGCGTATTAATAGTACCAAACCCTACACCGGCATTGACAATGCCAAAAAAGAAAAGCCCCAAGCCCACCGGCACTTCAAAGACGCGTTCAAATTTGGTAAGCGAAGGCGTAAAAACGCCGCGCCCAGTGACTGCGGCAACCTTGCGATGCTCAGGAAGTGTGTCAGGTAAAAACGGTATGATCACCACAAAAGCAAGCGCGGGATGTAAATTCGCCAGCAGCAAACCCAACCATGAAGGAAGTCCTGCAAAAATAATGTAAGCCCAAATATTATGGACATGTCGTTTGCGCAAACCGTAGGCAATAAACATCGCCAGAACATTTAACAGCAGAAAAATCGGCACTACGGGAAACTCCGCCGCAGGGTAAAAAACAGCAATGATCACCAGCCCAATAGCATCATCGACAATCGCCAGCAGCAACAAAAAGGCAATGGCGGGATGACGTTTGCCAAGGATCAGCGATGCAGCCAGCCAGGCAAGCGCAATATCCGTAGCAGTTGGAATACCCCAGCCATTGATGACCATGTTGTGCGTCACTCCACCGCTTAACACTGTTTCAAGCGGGAGCAGATAAATCAAAGCAAAAAACACCCCCACCGGTCCCAAAACACCACCTATTGTCCCGAACAGTGGATTGACTGCATTTTTAGGCGATGCCAATGCACCGCCCGCTTGAAACGCACGGGTAATCTCCACAGCGGCTATGGCAAAAAACAAGACCATAAAAACATCGTTCACAAGAAAATGAAGATCCACGGGATAGTGAAGAAATTTCAAGCCCTGAATGGGTTTGAAATGAATCATCGCAGCGTACGAGGCGGGGTCAAGGTTTGCCCAGCTCAGTGCCGTCACCACCCCCAAAATAAGCGGCACAGAAAATTCAAGAAAAATATGAAAAAATGTTGCCTTTGCCTTATGTGCTGAAGCAGGTGTAGTGGCAGTCATAATAAATTAATTCCTATCAAACTTAATAAAATATACAGCAACATCATGAGCTTAGCTGTTTAATGGTTTTAAAAATTGTAAAAACAAAGCTTTTACTGCTTGCGCTTGCGTCCATCCCTGCATTACCTGCGCGTCATTTTATAAGCAACCCAAATAAAAAAACTAACGATAAAAAGTAAAAGCAGAAAGTTAAGCTCAGTGAAAGTGCTTTTAAAATCATAAATAAAACGATTCCACTCAAACAGAACATTTGAGACTAAGCTGCCAAACCATGCAGTCAGTGTCTTAATCCATGTCATCAGTGTCTCACTCAATGTATCCCAAGCCGCTTCACTTGATGACCGCCTCACCCAATGACATTGTCTCTTGCTGCACTAAACACTTATCAGCAAGCTGTGAAGCTCCTGCCTCAGCGGGTGTGGCAAGGGATTCAGGCTGCACAAACATTGTTGTTGTTTCATAAACACGCAAAGTTGCCGCGACTTCATCGTAAGTGCCTTGCTGCATCAATTGTCTGCGCAGCTCGGCACTGCCCGGCAAGCTTTTAAAATATCCGCTGTAGTACTTGCGAAAAGCAAGAATGGCGCGCCGTTCGTCATTAAGCGCACACGCGCGCTGCAAATGCCGCAAACAAAGTTCTACACGCTCGGCAATGGTACTGGGAGTCCGCAGCTCCCCATAACGCAGCAGCTCGCTGAGCTCACGAAAAATCCATGGTCGCCCAATAGCCCCACGCGCAATCATCACGCCATCGGCGGGCGTTTCCGTGAACGCACGCATGGCATCCATGGCACTGAGGATACCGCCATTGATGATAATGGGCATCGTCACTTTTTCCTTCACCCTGGCAATCCACGACCAATCGGGAGTACCGCTATGCCCCTGCGCACGTGTGCGGCAATGGATAGTCAACGCGCGCACACCCACATCCTCCAAACGCTGCGCCACTTCGATGATATTGATACTCTCTGCATCCCAGCCCAAACGCGTTTTCACGGTGACGGGTACTGGCACGGCTTTCACCACGCGAGCTGCCATTGCCGCCATATAACAAGGGTCTTTCAATAGCCCCGCACCCGCGCCGCGCCGCGAAACCTTTTTCACCCAGCAGCCCGCGTTAATGTCAATCAGCTCAGGTGCCTGCTGCATTGCCAGTTCTGCCGAACGCACCATATTCTCCGTATCGTGACCATAAAGTTGGATTCCGCAAGGACGTTCAGCGGCGCTCAAACACAGCTTAGCCATTCCTCGTTTGCAGCCGCGCACCAATCCGTCGCTATTGACAAACTCCGTGTACACCAGCTCCGCACCCAGTTCACGGCAAATGCCGCGATACGCCAGATCCGTCACGTCTTCCATCGGCGCCAATAAAACCGCGCGCCGCCAGTTAAACGTTTGTAAGTCAATCATCGCTCAGCATCATCGAAAAAACCGCGCAGCGCTCAGTGCCAATGGCCAATAGAAGCGCTTTTACTCACAGCCCTAGCCTTTCCATAACACCAAGTGGTCGGCATAAGGGTTCGCACTGCGTACTTTTTTAATTCATTGTCGGGTGTAAGCGTTGCCACCAGCTCAGGTTTTTTAGTGGGGTCCCTATCGTAAAAGTGCAATGGTGCCAGCCATTGATACGTGCCTTCTGAGGCATTTTTATCACGAAACCATTGCGCAACAACATCCGTGTCCGCACGCTTGTGTGCTAAATGAATAGCAGCATAAGTACAAAGAAACCTTTGATAAAAAGAAAGTTCTGGTAAAATTCTCTTCACACGTTCTTCATTTTCTTTTAAGTAGTGATCGTAGTTTAAATCAAGACTATATTCTTTTTGATATTTTGGAATTTTATATTCGGGCGAGGGGGTTGCCGTTTCTTGCACCACCTCATGATGCGAAAAATAAATTTTAAACTGTTCACCACAATAAACCTTATGATAAACATAGGGCGGCACGTTCAATTCATTCTTGCGCACCACAATGGAAATGGGCTCGCCGTCAAGCGTGGTCAAATTGCCCACCCGCCAAATAGCATAACTGTGATCCTTGGCTTCCTTGACCAATCCCTGATTGTAGGCAATTTCAAAATTTATATTGATATAATCTCTAAGATAACTAAGATTTTCGCCCCACTCTTCCGGGCTTGCAACATCTTTAACATCTCGTAAGTGTTTATATTCACGCGGACTATAAGTATTAATGTTTTTATGCTCAGATATATATTTGCCTAAACGATTAGCTTTGTCTCTATTGGGCATGTACGCAAAATCAAAAAGTGTCATCATTAGCCTCTTTTTTTATTAAATATTTAAATATTTTGAAATGACGTCCCTCCCCCGGCCATAACAAACGTTCATTGACTAAAACCACTGGCATACGGGACATGTGCTGGTCTTTAGAATACTTGGCACCATCCATTATTGTTCGGCATCAGTCTGCAGCACATCGCCCGTAATTCCGCGCGCCTGTGCCAACCGCAACAATAATACACGCGCCGCCCGGTGATCATGCTGCAAATCAAGTGCTTTTTCTAAGTGCAACAAGGCTTGATCCTCATTACGCTCCACTGTATAATAGTGTTCCGCCAATAAATAATACAACTCGGCAATAGCCACCTCCTGCTCTGCCAGTTTGCTCAGCTGCTCTATTATTTTATCATAATAACGTTGATCTAATTCCAAGACACGTTTAAATAAGCTGAGTGCAGCAGGGATCATCGCGTCCGCCACATAACTGAGTGCTAAATAATACGTCACCGCTGCGTGTTTCTTCACCACTGGCAAATGCCTGCTTTGTAAAAAAATAGCGCGCCGCAGCAATGCTCCATCCTCTTCAGTGGATGTTCCGACAGCTTTGACTCCCGTCAGTGCCGCCATTTCAGGCGCCAGCACCCGCTCAGCCGCTGTCTGCGGAATAAATGCCAAAAATCCAATGCCAACGCGATACGCGCGCCCGCGCACATCGCCCTCCGCTGCAGCCGCAGCCAGCACCTGTGCATAAACAGCAAGCGCCAAGCTAAATTGTTCACGCGCCGCTTCAGCTTGTTCGCGCTCCAAAGCCATCCGCCCCAAAGCATCGTGTGTCAACCCCAGTTGATAATAACCTTCGATAAAGGCCGGCGCCAGCTCCACCACACGCGCAAACGCTGTTATGGCCTGAGCGTAGTCTCCTTTATTAAAATAAACAAGCCCCAGGTTATAAGAAATTAACGCCACCTGCGGCGCACGCGCATACGCGGCTAAATAATGTTCCTCCGCCACGTCGTAATAATAGGACACGTAATAGGTATTGCCAAGATTAAGCTCAGCGCTCACGTACTGCGGCGCCAAGGTCACGGCCTCACGAAAAGCGCTGCGCGCCGCCCCCACTAAGGAACGCTTAAAATAAACCAACCCGAGATTATTGTATGCGGGAGCATACTGGGGAGCATCACGCAATAGCTCCTCATAATAATGTTGTGCGCGCCCAAAGTCAAACTTGTCATCATAAACAAGCCCTAAATTAAAATATGTTATTAAACAATCCGCTTCCGTACTCAGTGCCCGTTTTAAATACATCAGCGCAACATTGTAATGCCCGCGCAAATAATACTGCTCAGCCATTGTATTATGAACAAGCGCCTTCCCCTCCTCACTACATGTTTCCGTCAAGCTCTGTAAGGTCACTGCAGGCATAACCGCTTCCGTCTCAGGATGAGCTGCTGCGTCATTGGGTACCGCTTGTGTTCGCGGCACACGTACGGCTTCCCGCTGGCGCTTGCGTTTAGGAGTGGGTGCCGCTTGAAAAACAGAAGCCGCCCGCACCACTAAATCCCCTGAGCTTGCTGGCGTTAATAACAAGGTTACAGCTGTTTGTTGCAACCACGCCGCCCTTAGTAATAAAGTCAGGCAAACAAAGCTGAAAATAAACACTCCAGCACGCATGTTGCGCTCCCGAATAAAAATATCCTCAGCGTTAAATACCCAGCAGCTGTTTAAGCCGTGCTAAGAGCTCCCAAAATGTGGGGACCAGCGCGCTTATCAAATAAGCAATAATAATATTGATCAATAAGTTCATAATTGTTACACACAGCTCTTTAAAGTGCACCCTTAGTGGAAGGCAAGGCCTCGCCGCTGCGCTTTTTGGCTAAGCGCAAACAACGCGCAAAAGCTTTAAAGCCCGCTTCCAGCTGATGATGATCGTTTTCGCCGCGTAATTTAAGCTGCAAATTGAACGCGCCGGCTGTTGCCAAACTTTCAAAAAAATGTTTTGCCAGTTCTGTTGGAAAGTCCCCTACACGCTCACGTTTAAAATGGGCATCCCAGCACACATAACTGCGTCCCGATAAATCCAGCAAACATTCGGCAGCGCTTTCATCCATTGGCACACTAAAGGCGTAACGCCCAATGCCTTGTTTACCGCCCAAAGCGCGCCGCAATGCCGCGCCTAAGAGTAATGCCGTATCTTCAATGCTATGATGTTCGTCGACCTGCAGATCGCCCTGCGCGTGCAAGTTCAGGTCCACTTCAGCGTGTTTGGCAAAATTGTTCAACATGTGATCTAAGAAGTGCAACCCTGTGCTGATCTGCGCTTGCCCCTCGCCGTCCAAATTCAATGAAAGCCAAATAGCCGTTTCCGTTGTGCTGCGGCGCATGGTGACAATCCGTGGACGCCCGGTAAGTGCGCGCCGCAGCTCCGTCCAACTGCTCACAGTAAGTGTATGCCCGTCAGTACTAAGCTCAGCAGCAGCCTGCGAAGAGCCCTTGAGCACATATACGCTGGGAGGCGGCAGCAATGCTGTAAATGGGTCTGCAACAGCAGCAGCTTTTTCAGCATTGCCAGCATTATCAGCAAACACAGGCGACGCAACAGCCTGTATGGCTTCAGCATTGAGCCATTTGCGGCTCTGTTCGCCATGAATGCGCAACACAGCGGAGGTTTCGTCATCAGTACTTGCAAAAAAATCTGCATGGCGACATTGAAGCGCAAATTCAGCTGCTGTTAACACAGTACGCAATGAAATGCCCTCATGTGCACAAAACTGCTTAAATCCACCGTTTAGCAGTGCGCAATGTTCCTCTTGCTCCACCACCAGCGCCAACCGATAGCCATAAGCGCTCAGCGCGGCAAGCTGTGTGAAAACCCGCGGATGTAAAGCGAGCAGCAGCCGCGCGGTCAAAGCTGCCTTGTCTCCAGCAGCTAAACTGAGCAATGGCCGATTAAAGAGTGCATCGGCAAAAAGAATTAATCGCGCAGTCATCAATGACCAGGTGCCATAGCCCGGTGCGCACCCGCACCATTCGTTGGCACAGTTTGTAAAAAAAGTGTGTGTTGCAATGCAACCCTAGTGTACCTGTACCTGCGTTGCCAGAAGTTTGCTGTCCTTTGCCAATACGCTATCGGTCATGCGTTTGGCATAGGCATGTAATTTTTCATTCAGTGCGGGATTGCTAAGCGCAAGAATGCGAATAGCGTACAATGCAGCATTTTTAGCACCGGGCTCACCAATCGCCATGGTAGCGACAGGCACCCCGCCGGGCATCATCACCGATGCATAAAGCGAATCGATGCCGCCCAAGGAACCTCGTGCCAAGGGAATAGCAATCACCGGCAACAGCGTGTGTGCCGCCGAAACACCAGCAAGATGCGCCGCCAAGCCCGCAGCAGCAATGACCACGCCATAACCCTGTTCAGCTGCTGTACTCAGCAGCTCAGCAGTATGTTGTGGACTACGATGCGCTGAAGCAATGCGAACGTTGTGCGGGACAGCGAATTCTTCAAAGGTTTTGCGTGTACTTTCTATGGCGGGAAGATCAGAATCACTTCCCAAGACAATCAAAACTTTTAAAGCTTTCATACTGGCAGCTTCAACATCCCCCAAATTTCCGATATTCAGCTTTGGCTTTGAATATAATTCTGAATACCGATCAATTTGATCATATTGAGTTGTTGATCAAGGTTATCAACATGTTTTTCTTCAGCACTGAGCAGCTTCACAAATAAATCATAAGTGACAAAATCGCGTTTCTCAAACGCCGTCTGTACGGATTGACGATACTCATTGGCTGCATTAACTTCCATATTAAGGTCATTATCCAGGATAGCTTTAACTGTTTCAGCAGCACTCAGCTTGCCCTGTGTTTTAAAATCGGGTTCAGCGCCCAAAAAAAGGAGGCGTGCAGCCAGCTGATTGGCATGTTCGGTTTCTTCGGCAGCTTCCTTGCTCTCCACTTCTGCAAGTTTATCAATGCCCCAGTCTTTTAAAAGCGCCGCATGATAAAGGTACTGATGAACTGCAGTCAATTCCAATGTCAGTCCGTGCTGCAATGCCGTTATAACTTCCTTATTCCCTAACTCTTTTTCTAATCCACGTTCCATATTTCTACCTCTTTTACATAAAAACAAGCTGTCCAACGCTTAAAAGCTGTCCAGCGACGTTAAATTTCAGTATAAAATCACTACTGAACTCATACTGGTATTATAATGCAAAGTACAAAAAAGTAAAGCTCAAAACATAAACAAGCTCACAAACCCCGTTATGTATGGTACAATATGATAATATAATGTGGCAGCTTTAACTAAAATGATTGAAGCTGTTTCTAAGATGACAGTTGGCGATGATAGGTGACAATGGGAGTTGGTTTAGTTTTATATTTATTTATTTGTGCGCTGCTCATTGCGGTATCGCTACTCAATCAAAGCCAGACAGGTGGGATGGGTATTCTGAGCGGATCCAGCAGTACGCTATTAGGATCTGCACGCAGCACATTTTTATCCAAGGTCATCACATTTTTAGCGGTGATTTTTTTTATTGGCGCGTTATTTTTCTCAATTATCAGTTCCGGTGAACGGACAATTTTGGATACGGTATCGCCCGATACCATAACACCTGCTGACAGCACCTTGGAAACAGATGTGCTGGATGAAGCAGCTTTGGAATTGGCGCCAGAACTAGAAGACAATACGCTGCAGGAAGAGTTACCACCACTTGATGTGCCGACCGAAGAAAATTTAGTGCCGCTCACGCCTAAAACAGAATAAATGCCGCCATTGCTTCAAGCTGCGGAGCTCAGCTCAGCACAGCCCGCTAAAGCTGTAACTGCTGTAACTTTCAAGCTTTTTTTGAAAGGGCTTGCCATGGGAATAGCGGACGTTGTTCCCGGTGTATCCGGGGGAACCATTGCATTCATCAGTGGCATTTACACGCCGCTCATTCAGTCCTTGGCATCCGTATCCCACAAGCAGCGGCTGCACGAGCTGCGGCGCGGAGAGTGGCTAACTTTTTTTAAAAATTGCAACGGCAGCTTCCTACTTACCTTGGGCGGCGGCATTGCTGTTAGCATTTTAACGCTTGCACGGTTGATTGATTATTTATTGCATCATTATCCTGTGCAATTGTGGGCGTTTTTTTTCGTACTTATCCTGAGTTCTGCGCTCATTATTTTAAAAAAAAGTTTTGTTCCCGGTGTTAAAACAAATATTGCATTTTTCAGCGGTGCGCTGGGCGCATTTTTTCTCACCACCGCTGCTCCTTCCGCACTGCCAACAACACCATCACTATACCTGCTCTTTCTGAATGGTATGATAGCCATTACTGCCATGTTGCTGCCGGGGATTTCCGGGAGTTATCTGCTTGTGATCATGGGAAGTTATGCCACTATTATCACGGCGCTCAAAAACTTTGAATTTAGCATTATTTTTGTCTTTGCACTGGGCTGTGCCGCCGGCATCCTTTGTTTTAGCAGGGCCTTGGCGTACATCCTCAAACACCATCGCCATTTAACGTTTGCACTGCTCCTTGGTTTTATCATTGGTGCGCTACCGAAAGCTTGGCCATGGAAGAGTGCTGCGGGAACATTGTTAAGCCCTGCTGCTTACGCCGCCATCCAGCCAAGCGGCAGCGGCGCACACCTTAGTTCCAGCCTCTTGTTTATGGCACTTGCTGTATTGTTTACCTGGGGGCTGGTACGCTTAGGGCGCTTAGGGCAAGTGGATTCGCAAGCGCTGCAGCGCCCGCAAACTTAAAGCTGCGTAGTCAAGAGCAGCTGTCGTACAAACATCGGTGTATGTCTGAACGTTCCGTTTGGCATGGACGCCATTATTTTTGAGCATTTTTATCGTAAAGCTGCGGGGCTTTACAAGGCAAGCGGCATTCAGTTTCACCAGCTTATTCGTGCAGAGCTCTCCTCGCAAGCTATGCGGGAGGCTGCGTTCCTCCAACTCCATCGTCAGTACAATGCCCGTGTACTGATTCTGAACACACAGCCGCTCAGCGAAACTTTCCTCACACAGCTAAAACGCGGCAGTTTACTCATCCGCTACGGTGTTGGTTATGACAACCTGCCGCTAGCGCGTTGCCGTGCGCTGGGATTATTAAGCGCCTACACACCCATAGCCCCCACCCAAAGCACTGCAGAATTAACGATTGCCCTCATGCTGGCACTGGCACGCAGTATTCCCAGCCACCACCAAAATGTCATCAGCGGCAGTTGGGATGTGACTGCGCGCTTGCCTGCCGCTAACCACGGTTATCCGCAACTGGAACTTTACGGTAAAAAAGCGACGATCATCGGGTACGGACGCATTGGCAAACGCGTGGCTGAATTATGTGCAAACGCCTTTAACATGGCGGTAACCGTTGTGACGGCACATCCGCCAAGCAGCTCACCGCAGAAGACGAAGGCTATTGTTTTCACACAAGACCTCCATGCCGCATTGGCTGAAGCCGATGTCGTTTCGCTACACACACGACTCAGTAAAGAAAATGAACACCTGTTAAACGCAACAGCGCTTAAACAGATGAAAACAACCGCCCTGCTGATCAATACCGCACGCGGCAAGCTTGTGGATGAAACAGCTGTTTACGCCAGTTTGCGCAATGGTACGCTTGGCGGTGCAGCTTTTGATGTTTTTGCCCGTGAGCCCCTAATTGCTGCCGAAACATGGCAAACCTTACCCAATTTTATTGCTACGCCGCACCAGGGCGGCAATACCCATGCTGCTCATCGCGCCACTGCCCAAACCATTATTACTAATATTGTTGCTTATTATCAAAATCGTCATACTGAGCTGAGCTTAATTCCCGATTCATGTTATCATTAGCATTACTCACGCTGAGTGAATTTCATAAATCCGCTAAGTAGCTCCTTTATATTATGCCCTTATCCTGTGGTATTGTTGGATTGCCAAACGTTGGCAAATCAACACTTTTTAATGCACTCACGCGCTCTCAGGTGCCAACAGAAAACTACCCGTTCTGCACCATTGAGCCCAATCGGGCTATTGTTTCCGTACCCGATGAACGTGTACGCCGCTTGGCGGAACTCAATAAAAGTCAAAAATTAATTTATACCGCATTGGAAGTGGTGGACATTGCCGGGCTGGTGAAGGGCGCTGCCAAAGGAGAGGGACTTGGCAATCAGTTTATTGCGCACATTAAAGCGGTGGATGCCATTGCCCACGTGGTGCGGTTATTTGAAGACAGCAACGTGCTTATTGGCGACCCCAGTAGTGCCAAGCTGCAGGGCAGTCATAAAAACGGGCAAATGCTTGACCCCATTGCCGCACTTGAGACCATCCATCATGAGCTCATTCTTTACGACCTTGTACAATGCGAAAAACGGCTGACTACGCTCACCAAAGCCGCGACACGCAACCGCGATAATACCCCAGTAGCGAACACCAGTGCATTAAAAAAAGCGCTTGCCTGCTTAAATCAAGCGAAGTTATTGAGCAGCGCACGCGCCAGCTTCACCAGCGATGAACTGCAAGCACTTAAAAAAGAACAATTTGTAACGCTCAAACCACTCTTTATCATCGGCAATATCAAAGAAGCCGAGGTTAGCGCTCCAGCTAAAAACAATCCACATTATAATGCGGTTAAAGCTTACACAGCTGAGCACAACTTTCCGTTCATTGAGCTCTCTGCAGAGCTAGAGCGCGAGGTGAGCGACGTTGGTGAAAGTCTTTTAGAAGAAACGATCTCTCCTTATTTGAAAGCGGTCGAATTAAAACAAAGCGGTTGTGCGCGGCTGGTAAAAACCAGCTATCAAATGCTGGAGCTCATCACATTTTTTACAAGCGGCGAAAGCGAAACGCGTGCCTGGACCTTGCATGCAAACACCCTCGCACCCAAAGCCGCTGCTGCTATTCATTCGGACATACAGCGTGGATTTATCAAGGTTGAAATTATCAGCACAAAAGAACTGCTTAGACTTGGCAGCTACAAACGCGCCCGTGAGGAAGGAAAATTACGCATTGAAGGCAAAAACTATATCATTGCCGATGGCGACGTTTGCCATTTTAAGTTCAACCTCTGAATAAGCTGGATCAAACCCTGTCAAACAACCACGCAAGCTTGTAATTTTGTTATGGCTGTCACTACAGAAGTACTGCCTTATTTCACATACCCTGCTGAGCAAAAGTCACTGCTGGCGCGGCTGCAGCCCGCAAGCAGTGCGCAAGCCGCTGCTGCCATTCAAGTTGCCGTCTCCGCCATCATTGCCGCTGTACGCGCAGAAGGCGATGCGGCATTGAAACGCTACACGGAAAGCTTCGATAAACTCAGCATTCCAGCTGGGTTTAAGTTCCGTGTGACAAGCAGCGAGCTCTTGGCAGCACAAAAAGCTTCATTGCCATCAGAGCTGAAAGCGGCTATTGCTGCTGCACGTGCCAATATTCATGCCTTTCACGCCCACCAGCTTAAAGCTGAAGCTCCTGCAGTTCCTTATGTGGGGCGGTATGGGGAACAGCTCAGTCTGCGCAGTACTGCACTAGCAGCGGTGGGCATTTACGTTCCCGGCGGCAGCGGTGGGCAAACACCGCTTATTTCAACTTTGTTGATGAACGTTATCCCCGCACAGCTGGCCGGTGTGCAGCGCATTGCCGTGGTTTCACCCCCCACCGCAACTGGAACGCTTGTTTTACCACTGCTTTACACATTGGCAGAACTGGGCATTACTGAGGTCTATAAAATAGGCGGTGCCCAGGCCATTGCAGCACTTGCGTACGGCACAGCAAACATTGCCCCCGTTCATTTCATCAGTGGACCGGGCAATGCCTACGTTACCGAAGCTAAACGTCAGGTTTATGGACAAGTGGGCATTGAAAGTTTAGCAGGACATAGCGAGTTGGTGGTCTTAGCCGATGGCACCCTGTCAGCGCGTCATGCAGCATTGGAACTGCTGGCGCAAGCGGAACATGCAGGCAATGAAATGGCATGCCTGATTACCCCCAGTCGTTCTTATGCAAAAGCCGTTACCGCTGAGCTGAGTGCTGTATTGCCCAGCCTTTCGCGCCGCGCGCTTATTGAACAATCCTTTGCCCGCCGCGGCGCCTGCGTCATTGTGAAAGACCTGAGCAGCGCCTACACACTCATCAATGCCATTGCCCCCGAACACCTTGCCATCCTCTGTGCCAAGCCCGAAACTGCGCTGCCCCATATTCACCATGCCGCGGCTATTTTCCTTGGCAGCTGGAGCAGCGGTCCCATTGGCGACTACATTGCCGGCAGCAATCACGTCCTCCCAACCGGCAGCGCCGCACGTTTTGCCTCACCACTGAGTGTTGCCCATTTCCGCAAACAAAACAACATTATAAAGTACACGCGTGAAGCTTTTACCCACTACGCTCCCCATGCCGCAACACTTGCCGCTGCCGAACAGCTCAGCGCACATAAACGCGCCGTGACAGAACAGCTGTCCGCACAATCATCCAAACAACCACCCGCGCCATGAACAGCATCGCCAAGTCCGCAGAATCCCCTCACAGCACAACTCCTAAGCGCCATGCCGCCCTCAGCGTGTTTCAGCAAACCTACGCGCGCATTCACACAGAACTGGAACAACACTTAGCAGCATTGACGGCTGTCTGGGAGGCTGATGCCAAAACTGCGCAAACGGGCAGCAAACCCGTTGCCGCTATGAAATACGCGCTGCTTGCCGGCGGCAAACGCTTGCGCCCCTGTCTAAGCATGATGCAGTACCAGCTGCTCCAGCCGCTCATCGCCAAACTCTCCCCCATTGAAGCCAATAACCCCGCTGCCATTGCCTGTGTCCGCCAATTTGCCCTGGCCTTAGAACTTATTCATACTTATTCATTGGTGCACGATGATCTTCCTGCCATGGACAATGCCGCGCTGCGGCGCGGCAAACCCAGTTGTCATACAGTTTTTGGTGAAGCAGAGGCTATTTTAGCGGGTGATGCCCTACTCAGTGAAGCCTTCACCATCAGCGCCCGCGCGCTCAGCCAGACCACTACTGGTGCGCTCAATGGCAGCGCTGCGCTTGCACTTATGGCAGAAGCCTCCGGACATCGCGGCATGGTGGGGGGACAGAGCTTAGATCTAAATGCCGTAACCGCCGCCAAGCTCACGTTAAAACAAGTAGAAACACTTCATCGCCTGAAGACTGGCGCACTCATCAGCGCAGCTTGTTTGCTTCCCGCTGTGTTTTACCAACTTGGAGAAATGTACACCAAGCCGCTGTACAAGTATGCGGAAGCTATTGGACTAATGTTTCAAATTACAGATGATATCTTAGATCACACACAAAAAAGCAGCGTTTTAGGCAAGGACGCGCAAGCCGATGCTAAAAATGCCAAGACTACTTATCTGTATTTCATGTCCGTCGATGCCGCTTATGCCAAATGCCAAACACTGCTGTCAAGCGCAGAAGCTGCGCTTGACAGCTTAGCGGCAGCAGCTGCCCAAACCGCAGTCGTGCTTGACATTAGAACACTCAGCGGATTGGCTTATTATATTTTTAAACGGACGCGGTAAATAGCTTATTTAACCAGGGCAGCTCGCTCGCCCGTGCCAGCAGTCCCAAACGACGGCTTGAACCAAACAACTGAGCTCGCGGCGTAAGCTCAGCGTACGCGGCTGCAACCGTCCATCGCAGGCAGCCGCTCGCAAATCATGCCGTTCAATACCCGTCAAACACAACCCATCATCATCGCTGCCAGCAGCAGCCGAGCAGCTGTCCGTCACCACAGGAGCGCAAGCCGATGCTAAAAATGCCAAACACTGCTGCCCAAACCGCAGTCGTGCTTGACATTAGAACACTCAGCGGATTGGCTTATTATATTTTTACGCGGGCGCGGTAAATAGCTTATTTAACCAGGGCAGCTCGCTCGCCCGTGCCAGCAGTCCCAAACGACGGCTTGAAGCTAAACAGCTAAGCTCGCGGCGTAAGATTAGCGTACGCGGCTGCAACCGTCCATCGCAGGCAGCCGCTCGCAAATCATGCCGTTCAATGCCCGTCAAACGCAGCAAATCATCATCGCTGCCAGCAGCAGCCGTCACCACGGTCAGTGCAGGAAAAAAACTGCATTCCAAACTGCGCCCGACATCCGCAACCTTTTTAAAAAGCGCATCTTTACCGCAGCCGCTCACCGCAAAAAAATCCTGCTGTGCTACAACCATAAGCAAACTGGAGCCCAGCACAGCAGCATCTGCCAATAACGGCGTGCCATGGCTCTGCCATTGACTTAGAAATGTTTTGAGCTCCGTAGCCACCTGCTCAGCCGCTGCCTCACTCAGAACTTGTGTAAATGGGAAAAGCCACAATCCTGAATGAGCGGTATAAGCCTTTGTCCACTGCGGCAGTAACAACAAACACTTATCGGATTTACTATCTGTAAAATAATTATTTTTCATATTGGAATGCCGTTCTCCTAAAATGATGTTGTTTTATGTGTATTTTAAACATTTTTTTCCGCGTTGGAACAGAAAGCCGAAAAGAATATACATTTGTTTTGCACATAACAGGTAAATATTTGGGCACAAGCCAATCACAAACAAATTCACACGAGAATTTGTTATTCTAACATTATTTCTTATAAATAGAAATACTAATGGCAAAATTACTTTTCACAAAAATAGCTACAAAAAAGTCTGCCATGAATAATTGGGGGACGCGTTTCATTGTTACCATTGTCTGCATCAGCAGCAGTATTTTTCTTTCTTTGGAAGCTTTTCTTATCTTTGGTGAACTCAAACTCATAAAAAAAAAATACTTACAAACAAGATATAATAATTATAGGTCTATTCTTCATTTTATAGCACTTGAATCTTCCAATTCTGCTAATACTGAGAAACATTGGGAAAATGTCCTGCGCTTAGTTTCCCATTTTATGGAAGATGAAGCAATAGGCGGAATCGATTTCACGGATGCCGATCACACATTATTAGTAAGTGTTCAAGACACAGAGTTAAAACAACATTTAAAGATAAACTCGGAGCGCTTCATCTCGCTCAGTTATCCCATCAGCAATTACACAGCCGCAGCACAAGCAGCGGAAGCCCTTGCCCCACCCGGTCATCAAGCCGCCCAGCAACAACAACTGCCAACGCAAGACAAATCATACGCGCCCTTGGAGATCTTGTCCACCAATGCCGCGACAAATAACATACTCATGAAAACTAAAATGCGTGAGTATAACATGATCACTGCCCTAAATCCACTTCTGCATAACGACCTGCATTATAACAAGACGATTAGCTACATGCTCCCAAACAATGTTAGCTCAGAAAAATTACTAACCATTGACGAACAGGCATTCAGCATTCATCTCAAACATTTGCAAGACCTCCACCCGGCTTTCATTCAGCTAAAAATGGACATTGAGCCATTTTATAAATTTCGCAGGATCCTCTTAAAAAACAGCCTTATCGTCATGGTTGGGTTCCTGGCATGTTTCCTGCTGATCAATCTACTGCTCTTGAAAGTCTTCAGTAATTACTTTCGCGATTTTATCCATAAGTTTGTCGTCAGTATCAGTCGTTTCACCAATAGACCATCAAGTGTACCGGGTACTACTCCATTGGGCATTAAAAGCAAAATGCAAAAAGAGACGCAATCACTTATGAAAATTTTTAATGATGTCAGTTTAAGGCTGCGGGAGCATAAATCTACACTTAGTAGACGCATTGAAGAACATAATTACCTTATTGAGAACATCCAACAGCCCATTATCCAATTAAATGAGCATGCAGAGATCATGGCATGGAATTCTGCTGCAGCCAAATGTTTTAACGTTTTGCCTAAACATATGCAAAGCGCCACTAACAATTTTTTTACTCCTGTTATTACAAAAGCTTCAGTTGATGCACATCCGTTTAATTTTACAAACAGCATTATTGCAAACGATCGTGCCCGCTTTCAGAAAATGTTCGCCGCGCTTATCCACGATGATGCCGATGACAATAGCTTGGAGCTTTGTCTATTATCGCATTTTGACAACAAAGACAATAATACAACAAAACACAAGCTATTTTATGCTACCGTGCAATTTATCCCCGTACGCCAGCTTAACCCCAAACACAAGTCCGTACCCGTCACCAATACGTCATCAGCTTCCAACAAGCTGAGACTTTATCTCTTCATCCACGACATCACCAAATATATTAGTCTAAACATAAATCTGACTCATGCAAAATCCGCCGCTGAAGCGGCCAGTTCCACCAAACGCCTCTTTTTCTCATCGCTCAGCCATGAATTCAGGACACCGCTTAATAGCATTATTAATCTTTCCCGTCTCCTCCATGATGATCACAAGGATGCCGCTAAGTCCTCGGACACATCCGAGCTAACCAAAGCCCTCAGTATGATTGAAACAAGCGGCAGGCGTCTCCTTAAGCTATTTACAAACATTTTAGAAATCTCAGCCTTGGAAGCCAATGCGCAAGCATTGAGTGCACGCGTCTTCACCCTAGCGGACGTGATTGAACGCGCACAAGAAATTTCACATAACTTTACTAAACATAAACCGATCAGCCTTGAGTTTAAAAACCTTGATGCCAATCCTGCACCAGGAACCCCTGTTCAACCAAACAAACTTATTGGTGACCCCATTTTTATCACACAAACACTAGTGTATTGCATTATTCTCATCTGCGACCGTTTAAAGACAGTCAAAATGGTCGTCAGTTACCAACTGGCACACTCACTCATTAATTTTAAAATCCATGCAGAAACAGTCAAGCAATCACACCCCTTCAAACCAAACAAACCTGTTGCAACAGAATTCAGCTCGCTCGCGCCTAAAAAAGCCGTTGAAAAAAATCTTGAAGAGTCACTTTTCCTACTCAAGCAAAACGTCAAATTAATGGGCGGTGCTTATAACATTGTTTGCAAACCCACTGCTCAGTCCCCTGAGAACATTCTCATGGAATTCAACGTGCCGCAAATTTTAAACCTGCAAACAGCCGCAACCGTCACTGCCAATTCATTGCAAGATACAGCAACAACAGCCATAGTGCCTGCAACGTCCATTGCTACACAACCCTTTTCAGTTGCCGAACCTAAAGAACCGCCGCCTACAGCTCCTAAACAAGCTGCCAGCAACCCGCCCCCTCAGCACCAAGCTCCCCCGTCACCCGTTCCGGCAACGGATGTTATGAGCGCGCCCGCCACACGCCCAATTATTCTGATCATTGAAGACGAAGCATTTGGACGTGAGACGCTCAAGCTGGCTTTGCGGCATTACAAAGCTGTAGATTTTCATTTTGCTGTAAACGGTGCCGAAGCTTTTGCCAAGGTGAAAGCTGAACAGGCACACATCATCGGCATCTTCATGGACATGATGCTGCCCGATACAAATGGCTTCGCACTTTTCAAACAATTTCGCCTGATTATTCCCCAAATACCGGTCATCGCGTTCACGGCACACACAGAAAAAGCTTTTCTTGACAAAATATTTACCAGTAATTTCTTTGATTATCTCAGTAAACCCTTTTCGCAAAGCGAGCTCATCGAGAAATGCGATGCTTTCAAGCTAGCCGCCCATGAACGCTCCATTGCCGTTACTAAAGAACATCAGCGACAAACCCCTAACAAGGCGTCAATTTTTTAATTCCACCGCACGCGTATATGACAATTGTCTGAGTGAAGTCGCAAGGCACAGCGACAACAGCCATAGTGCCTGCAGCGTCCATTGCTGCACAACCCTTTTCAGTTTTGTTGCCGAACCTAAAACAACGCCGCCTACAGCTCCTAAACAAGCTGCCAGCAACCCGTCCGCCACACGCCCAATTATTCTGATCATTGAAGACGAAGCATTTGGACGTGAGACGTTCAAGCTGGCTTTACGGCATTACAAAGCTAGGATTTTCATTTTGCTGCAAACGGCACCGAGCCTTTGCCAAGGTGAAAGCTGAACAGGCACACACGGAAAAAACTTTTCTTGACAAAGTATTTACCAGTAATTTCTTTGATTATCTCAGTAAACCCTTTTCGCAAAGCGAGCTCATCGAGAAATGCGATGCTTTCAAGCTAGCCGCCCATGAACGCTCCATTGCTGTCACTAAAGAACATCAGCAACAAACCCCTAACAAGGCGTCAATTTTTTAATTCCACCGCACGCGCATAGGATAACTTATCTGAGTGAAGTCGCAAGGCACAGCGACAACAGCCATAGTGCCTGCAGCGTCCATTGCTGCACAACCCTTTTCAGTTTTGTTGCCGAACCTAAAACAACGCCGCCTACAGCTCCTAAACAAGCTGCCAGCAACCCGTCCGCCACACGCCCAATTATTCTGATCATTGAAGACGAAGCATTTGGACGTGAGACGTTCAAGCTGGCTTTACGGCATTACAAAGCTAGGATTTTCATTTTGCTGCAAACGGCGCCGAGCCTTTGCCAAGGTGAAAGCTGAACAGGCACACACGGAAAAAACTTTTCTTGACAAAGTATTTACCAGTAATTTCTTTGATTATCTCAGTAAACCCTTTTCGCAAAGCGAGCTCATCGAGAAATGCGATGCTTTCAAGCTAGCCGCCCATGAACGCTCCATTGCTGTCACTAAAGAACATCAGCAACAAACCCCTAACAAGGCGTCAATTTTTTAATTCCACCGCACGCGTATATGACAATTGTCTGAGTGAAGTTATAAGAGCTTCGCTTGGCTGAACATTGAAGTCGGCGCCAAGGAAAAGTTTGCATTTTTCACCGCCCGCATCCAAACTCAGATAAATTTCCTGTGCCCCGCGCGCAGCTTGTTTTAAAAAATGCTTCAACCCTGCCAGTTCCTGCATACTCACGGCAGCAGACACAGTAATAAACAATGCACCATGGCCGCCCGAAGCGATAGCAGCGATAGCAGATTGTGACTTGGGGTGCGTTTTAGTGTGCGGGACGGCAGGTTCATTGCTCAGACAATCCCGCTTAAGTATAACAAGGCGTCAATTTTTTAATTCCACCGCACGCGTATATGACAATTGTCTGAGTGAAGTTATAAGAGCTTCGCTTGGCTGAACATTGAAATCGGCGCCAAGGAAAAGTTTGCGTTTTTCACCGCCCGCATCCAAACTCAGATAAATTTCCTGTGCCCCGCGCGCAGCCTGTTTTAAAAAATGCTTCAACCCTGCCAGTTCCTGCATACTCACGGCAGCAGACACAGTAATAAACAATGCACCATGGCCGCCCGAAGCGATAGCAGCGATAGCAGGTTGTGACTTGGGATGCGTTTTAGTGTGCGGGACGGCAGGTTCATTGCTCAGACAATCCCGCTTAAGTATAACAAGGCGTCAATTTTTTAATTCCACCGCACGCGTATATGACAATTGTCTGAGTGAAGTTATAAGAGCTTCGCTTGGCTGAACATTGAAATCGGCGCCAAGGAAAAGTTTGCGTTTTTCACCGCCCGCATCCAAACTCAGATAAATTTCCTGTGCCCCGCGCGCAGCTTGTTTTAAAAAATGCTTCAACCCTGCCAGTTCCTGCATACTCACGGCAGCAGACACAGTAATAAACAATGCACCATGGCCGCCCGAAGCGATAGCAGCGATAGCAGATTGTGACTTGGGGTGCGTTTTAGTGTGCGGGACGGCAGGTTCATTGCTCAGACAATCCCGCTTAAGTATAACAAGGCGTCAATTTTTTAATTCCACCGCACGCGTATATGACAATTGTCTGAGTGAAGTTATAAGAGCTTCGCTTGGCTGAACATTGAAATCGGCGCCAAGGAAAAGTTTGCGTTTTTCACCGCCCGCATCCAAACTCAGATAAATTTCCTGTGCCCCGCGCGCAGCCTGTTTTAAAAAATGCTTCAACCCTGCCAGTTCCTGCATACTCACGGCAGCAGACACAGTAATAAACAATGCACCATGGCCGCCCGAAGCGATAGC
>CBDFMP010000029.1:0-37501 GCA_965249715.1 Spirochaetota bacterium
CCGCCAGCTCTTTGATTTTCGTCTCGTTTAAGTACTCCTTACAATCATCGGCAATATGCAAAATAATGTCCGTGCCCACCTCGGCCCGTTCAGCGGCTTCAAGCGTGAATTCGGTTGAACCATCGTTGCAGCTCCAATGCACAGCATCGCCTGCCTGTGTTGTTGTATAAGAACGTGTGTAGAGTTCCACTCGCTTCGCCACCATAAAAGCCGAAAAGAACCCAAGACCAAAATGCCCGATAATCTCATGCGCTTTGTTTGCTTGCGACTTAGCCTTATCATCAGCATTATCAGCAGCAGCAGCAGTCTCGTACTTTGCCAAAAAGTCTTCCGCGCCGGAAAAGGCTATTTGATTAATGTATTTTTTGACCTCCTCCGCTGTCATGCCCAGCCCATTATCTGAAATACTGAGCGTTCGCGCCTTTGCATCAAGCTTAAGCTCCACCTTGCCAGGCGGCGGCGCCTGTTTATACTCCCCTATATCATGCAAACGCTCCAGCTTGTAAATAGCATCATATCCATTGGAGATCAACTCACGCAGAAAAATATTGCGTTCAGAATAAAGCCATTTTTTTTATAATAGGAAACAATTTCTCAGTATGGACTGAAATATTGCCCTGCTCACGTTTCATTGATGGTGCTTCCGTTGTTTCTGCCATAATATCAAATCCTTTAAATGTTTGACCTGTGCCCGCTTTCCATATCAGCTTGCCGCCTTAATGTTAAGCTATACCTATATTCCATACCAACAAGGCACTTTCCATAAAAAATAATCGTCTGAGCGGTAAAAGACAAGGCAAAATTAACAACAAAACACAAAACCGCCACAATAAGCCCCCCCACTCAGCCCTCTCAGCCTATAGCTTGCCATAAAATTGCTCCCGCAGCGACAACTAACAGACTACAATATGACAGTTTCACATTGCCTGCAGCTGCCGTAAACCAAGGAGAGCACTCCTGAAACATCCCATTATTGTCACCTCAGCACTTCCCTATTCCAATGGCAACCTGCATATTGGCCACCTGCTGGAATACTTACAAAGCGATAGCTGGGTGCGCTTCCGGCGCTTGCAAGGCACCACTTGTCACTTCTTCTGCGCCGATGATACCCACGGCACTCCTGTTATGCTTGCTGCCAAAAAACAAGGCATCTCCCCGGAAAACCTCATCGCCCAAAACAGAGAAGCGCATATAGCAGACTTCAATGCTTTCAATATCCACTTCACTCACTACTCCTCCACCCATAGCCAGCTCAATCAAACTCTCTGCGAAGAATTTTATGCAGCTATGCAAAAAAGCGGACATATTCAACAACAAACGGTCAGTCAAAGTTTTTGCACACATTGCCAGCTATTTCTGCCCGATCGCTTGATTATTGGCACCTGCCCGCGTTGTGACACCCCCGGGCAATACGGCGACGTCTGCGAAGCTTGCGGCAGCACCTATTCCCCGGAAGATTTAAAATCACCCACATGCAGCACCTGCGGCAATGCTCCCGCTCGCAAAACAAGCGAACATCTCTTCTTCGCCCTAGCGCCCTTTAGCGCCATGCTGCAACGCTGGGTCTCCGCGCATTGTTCAACTGAAGTCTCCAACCTGCTTGCCGCCTGGTTCAAGGATGGTCTCAAACCCTGGAATATCTCCCGCGACGCCCCCTACTTCGGCTTCCCAATCCCAAACATCAAAGATAAATACTTCTACGTCTGGGTCGACGCGCCAATTGGCTACATCGCCGCCAGTCTAGAATGGGCACAATCGCTCAACTCCAGCCAGGAGCTTAAACAAAGCTGGCAAGCTCCGAATACTGAACTGGTGCACTTTATTGGCAAGGACATCGTTTATTTTCACACACTGTTTTGGCCGGCAATGCTGAAAACCGCCGGTTATACCTTGCCTAAACGCATTTTTGTACACGGTTTCCTCACCCTCAACGGTGAAAAGATGAGCAAATCCAAAGGCACCTTTATCCTCGCCCGCCATTATCTGAACAGCGGATTGCCTCCCGATTATTTACGTTATTATCTCTGCAGCAAAACTAACGGCAGTCTTACTGATATTGATCTCAACCTGAACGATTTTAAAAATCGCATCAATGCTGAGCTGATCGGCAAGCTCACCAACCTTGCCTCACGTTCCATTCCCATGCTGCACAAATGCCACAACGGCAGCCTTGCTGCATTGACAGCCGCTGGCGAGAGCTTAATACAAACTGCGCGCGCTGCCAATGCTGACATTGCCGCAGCCTATTCCCGCACCCAATTCAGCACTGCCATCGAACTGGTGCGTGCGCTCAGCGAACAAGGCAATCAGTACTTTGATGAAGCCGCGCCCTGGCGGCTGGACCCCAGCACTAATGCTGCGGACATTGCAGCCATTGCCAGTGCCGCTGTGCAGCTTTTTCGTATTCTTGTTATTTATCTTTCCCCCGTGCTTCCCGCCTACACCGCAAGCGTACGCGCCTTGTTTAACGAAACCGCCACACCGTATTCCTGGGAAAGCATCCACAGCCCGCTACCTGTCAATCACCGTATTTGTCCTTACACCACGCACCTTGCCAGCCGTATCAACGAACAAGACCTGGCGCGGCTTAGCGGCACCCCAACCACCTGAACAAACCACACAACCGCTGCTGACAGTGGTTGCTGAACTGCACTTTACGGCTGCATTTGAGTTAATATGTTATAGTAGTGTAGTGGGGTCTGGACTTTCTTTATAGGATACTCAATCATGGCGCGTAGTGTTAATAAATTCTTTGAACCGTTGCGGGATGTACTGCGGAATAGCGTTAGCTATGAAGTTCCAGCTTTTCAGCGCAGTTACTCCTGGAAAGTAGAGCATTGGGAGGAACTTTGGGATGATAGCTCAGAGTTATTCAATGCTAACAGCAATGAGCATTACATGGGCTATTTGGTATTGCAGCAAAGTAAAAACAATGAAAAAAAATATGCTGTTATTGATGGGACAGCAGCGTCTCGCAACTTTCAGCATTATTATTCTTGCAGTCATTAATTGCTTGAAAACAGCTGAAACTCACAGCGGTGAAAAAGAAGAAAAAAATAAGCGGCGTCCTTCGCAGCTTTTACATGAACGTCATATTAGCTTGCAAGATATTGAAACGGGGGAATACAATCCTATATTAACCCTCAATAAAACTGACAATGATTTTTATCAGTACAACCTCGTTGAGCTCTCCCCAGCTTCCCCGCCAGCTGTTCCTGAAAAGCCCTCAGAAAAACTGTTAAAAAGAGCATTTGATTGGTTTACCACCAATATTAAAGCTAAGTACATGGATGAAAAAGGGTTAATAAGATTTATTGAAACTATTTTAGACAAAATGTCTTTCACCATTATTTATATTTCAGATGAACAGGATGCTTATACCATTTTTGAAACGCTCAATGCACGCGGCGTTGAGTTGGCAAGCACTGATCTATTAAAAAATTTCCTGTTTGCAAAAGTCAGTCGGCTAGGAAATGGTAAACGCCTTGAAGCCATGGAGCGGCGCTGGAATAAGCTCAACGAAGAGCTGGGCACTGAAAAGATTATAGACTTTATCAGGACATATTGGAATAGTCAATATCCACTGGCGCGCAAAGCTAAATTATTTAAGGACATTCGTCCGCATATTAAGAATCATACGGTTGCTTTTGACCTAGTGCGTGAATTGAACAATAATGCCGCTATTTTACAGCGCCCTAAAACAATCAGCTCATGGATTATGGGAACAATATCTAAACCAATATTCTAAAACCACGGAGCACATTAAAACCCTGATGCTTTTTAATGTCGAGCGTCCGTTTCCTTTTTTATTAGCAGCATATAGAAAATTTTTTAATATTAAACAGTTTAAAACATTTTTGGATTTTGTAAGGCGTGTGAACATCATTACATTTCGTAATAATGTTATTTGTGATTTTGGCACACGTAAGCAGGAACAGAACTACAATCGCGCAGCCTTAGCCATTAATGATGGAAATGTAAAACTGGCTAAACAACACCTAAAAGAGTTATATGTAGCAGATGACGTTTTTAAAAGTCTGTTCAGAGATAAACGCTTTAACCTTTCAGCACATAAAAAAATAGTCCGCTATATTCTTTTTTATTTGGAAGCAGACGCAGCGAATAAGCCGCTGGGAAACATTGAAGATACTAACATTACAATAGAACATGTTTATCCTCAGAGCTTACCCACTGATCAAGATTGGCAAGATCCTCAGTTAAAAGATCACCATGGTTCGCGCCTTGGTAATTTAACCCTCCTGACAAACGAGCAAAATAACAATTTGAGTGAAAAAGCTTACCAAAACAAATTACAAGCTTATAAAAAAACTGATTTTGCCATCACAAGGTTAATCGCCAAACATTACGCTGATGAATGGACGATTAGTACGATTGATGCCCGGCAAGAAGAGCTGGCAACGCGCGCTGCGAAAATTTGGCGTCTGGATTGGTGATGAAATAATGAAACTTTTGACAGCTTACTTGACAGCTTCACTTTAACGCGAGTCCAATGATTCGTCGCGATTATCGCCCATCACAAAATAATGATCCTGCGGTACCGTAACGGGACCAAAATTATCGCGAAAACCAACGGCATAAGGCGATTCCGTCGCTAAATGCCAGAGCTCAGTATCAAATGTCATAAACGGCATGGCTTCGGTGAAGAAGGTGAAGCTGACCTGAAAGATCGCTGGCTACCTCCGACCATGGCACCAATTGACCGTTAATGTAAAGATGTTTGGCGCGCAGCTCCACTGTATCGCCAAACATTACACTGATGAATGAACGGTTAGTACGATTGATGCCCGGCAAGAAGAGCTGGCAGCGCGCGCTGTAAAAATTTGGCATCTGGATTGGTGATGAAACAATGAAACTTTTGGCAGCTTACTTGACAGCCACACTTAGCGAATGCGCCCACGCCGTTCGGCAGGGAAAAATATATACATGGGAGCGCCGCGTACTTCCCACTTGGGAACAAATCCTATATAACGCGAGTCCAATGATTCGTCGCGATTATCGCCCATCACAAAATAATGATCCTGCGGTACCGTAACGGGACCAAAATTATCGCGAAAACCAACGGCATAAGGCGATTCCGTCGCTAAATGCCAGAGCTCAGTATCAAATGTCATAAACGGCGTGGCTTCGGTGAAGAAGGTGAAGCTGGCCTGAAGGATCGCTGACTGCATCCGACCATGGCACCAATTGACCGTTAATGTAAAGACGTTTGGCGCGCAGCTCCACTGTATCGCCAAACACTACGCTGATGAATGAACGGTTAGTACTATTGGTGCCCGGCAAGAAGAGCTGGCAACGCACGCTGTGAAAATTTGGCGTCTGGATTGGTGATGAAACAATGAAACTTTTGGCAGCTTACTTTGCAGTTTACTTAGCGAATGCGCCCACGCCGCTCGGCAGGGAAAAATATATACATGGGAGCGCCGCGTACTTCCCACTTGGGAACAAATCCTATATAACGCGAGTCCAATGATTCGTCGCGATTATCGCCCATCACAAAATAATGATCCTGCGGTACCGTAACGGGACCAAAATTATCGCGAAAGCCAACGGCATAAGGCGATTCCGTCGCTAAATGCCAGAGCTCAGTATCAAATGTCATAAACGGCGTGGCTTCGGTGAAGAAGGTGAAGCTGGCCTGAAGGATCGCTGACTGCATCCGACCATGGCACCAATTGACCGTTAATGTAAAGACGTTTGGCGCGCAGCTCCACTGTATCGCCAAACACTACGCTGATGAATGAACGGTTAGTACTATTGGTGCCCGGCAAGAAGAGCTGGCAACGCACGCTGTGAAAATTTGGCGTCTGGATTGGTGATGAAACAATGAAACTTTTGGCAGCTTACTTTGCAGTTTACTTAGCGAATGCGCCCACGCCGCTCGGCAGGGAAAAATATATACATGGGAGCGCCGCGTACTTCCCACTTGGGAACAAATCCTATATAACGCGAGTCCAATGATTCGTCGCGATTATCGCCCATCACAAAATAATGATCCTGCGGTACCGTAACGGGACCAAAATTATCGCGAAAGCCAACGGCATAAGGCGATTCCGTCGCTAAAGGCCAGAGCTCAGTATCAAATGTCATAAACGGCTCCAAGCTGAAATCGGAGCTGCGCACGGGATGGCTAAATACCTGCTGACCCGCTAAACCCGTTTTAGTGGAGTATGACATGGCTTCGGTGAAGAAGGTGAAGCTGGCATCTGAAGGATCGCTGGCTGCCTCCGACCATGGCACCAATTGACCGTTAATGTAAAGACGTTTGGCGCGCAGCTCCACTGTATCGCCCTCCATGGCAATGACACGTTTAACGTACTCGCGATAAAGCGCAAGCCACGGATGCGGATACAATGAGAGCTCATGCTGGCTCAGCGCAGCCAAGCCCACCACCCTGCCTTCTTGCACACTCACATAAATCATGCGATACAATAAACAAAACGGACTGTTGAGCATTGCCGTTGTTATAATACTGGCAGCCGTAAAAAGCGGACGTGTCACGCGCATCATCACCCCCTCCGCTTGTGTCTCCGCAAAAGTAAAAATAGAACGGTGTTCATAAACACTCACCACATCCAGAACTTTGGACAGCTCCTGACGATACTCCAGATACAGCCCACGCGGAAGCTGTACAGTCACCGAGCTTTTACCGGTATTAAGAAAAATGTAATTAGTAGGCGCCGCCAACCATTGTAAGTCGGGTTCATCGGCACGCAGACTGATGGGACGCTTAGCGTACGGGCTGTCGGGATTGCCAACAATATGATTAAGTTTACCCAGCAGCGCACGTTCAGCCGCACTGAGCTGAGCTGTTGGTTCAGCCGGTTGATAAAAAATACGCAGTTCGGCAACCAGCTGTTCCGGCGGAGCACGAAAGATGATCAAATCGCCAGCAGCCACTTCGCGGACAGGCGGCAGCCTGAAACCGGGCACCCCTTCAGTAAAGGGAAGTTTCAGACCGTAATAAAAACGATTGCCTACCAGTAGATCCCCTTCAATAAGCGTGGGGATCATGGAGCCCGTGGGAATACGGTACACCACTCCCACCATTGAACGAATGCACAGCACAATGAACAAGGCAAACATCAACTCGCGCAGGTGCTCAGACCAATGTTTATAATAATCCATTGAAGCCCCGTAAAGCGCGGTTATCAACTTTTTCCACATCATGGTTATACTCTTACATACTCAGAAGACGTTATGCAGCTGAACCAGCGCATTTTTAAGCGCCGCTTCCAAGCTGGCAGGAGGCGGCTCGGCAGCAGCCAGCTTCGTGATGACTTTTGCGATCTCTTGTTCCTTATAACCCAATCCACTCAGTGCGGCGCGCAGCTCCGCTGCAAAAGGAAAGGCAGTCGGAAATGCAGTCGCTGCCGGCTGCAATGTCTCAGCAGCACCCATTGTCCCAACAGCCGGCGACACCATCCCCATCGCCTTCTGCAAAGTGTGGGCTGCTGCAGTCAATTCCAGTGCCAGCTTGGCAGCAGTTTTAGCGCCAATGCCCTTTAACGCAGCAAGACCATGTTTGTCCTGCGTACATAAAAGCGTGAGCAGTTCCTGTGGGCGCCGCTGCCGTAAAATAGCCAGCGCAGATTGCGGACCAATGCCCGAACCGCGCAATAATAAACGAAAAACATCACGTTCTCCACGCGTAGGAAAACCATACAAAAGCGTCTTCTGCTCTGTCGCGTGATAATGCACATACACAGTGCAATCATCCTCAGCTGTAAAAACCTCGCCGTCCACGCAGCTCAGCTCATAAGCAATGGCACCCACTTCCAAGCTCACAACCGCTGCAGCCCGGTAGGTCACCTTGCCTTTAAAATAATCGTACATTGAACCAGTCTGACTATAGGTATTCAGCAATGCTGCCTTTTTCAGCGAACTGCACTAAGTTTGATACATCCCTGCAAGTTGCTGCAGCTGCGGCGCCTGCGTCCGCTGCAATAACTGCGTCACCGCCAATGCCGCCGCATCAGCGGCATTGTCTTCCTTAATGGGCTCAGTCAAACCACAAACACGCATGACCATTGTCTGCACAACAGCCTTGCTGCTGCTGCCATTGCCTGTGACGGCACGTTTAACGGCTGTGGGAGCGTATTCAAAAATGGGCAATTGCGCCCGCGCCAGCTCCAAAAGCGCCACACCGCGCGCAGCCGCCACTTTCACCGCTCCTTGCCAGTGCGGCGCAAAAAATAGCTGCTCGATAGCCGCCTCCGTCACTTTAAAACGCGCTAACAATTCCTGTAACCCCGCACTCAATTCTAAAAGCCGCGCAGAAAACAACTGATGCGCGGGACTCCTGATCACACCTGCCTCCACCAATTGCAGCTCCGCAGTGCCCGCACGGGCACACACGGCATAGCCCATGCGTTCATAACCAGGATCAATACCTAAAACCTCCATTGCATAACCATCCATTCAGTTCAAGTTTACACTAATCGTCCATAAGTTGCTCATTAGAGGCAACTGTTTGCACATCTTCCAAATCGTCCAACCGCGTGGTGAGGCGTTGAATTTGCTCATAAACTACCTGCGAAACCTGAGTATAATTTTTGGGAAAATAACTAAGCTCTGCACTGGCAAAGACAAGCTCAGCAGCTCGCAACTTTTCCGCCACACTGGTAAATTCCTCTACCGTCGTCAAAATGGTGTACCCGTCCGCTTCCACCAGCAGATCTTCAGCACCCGCTGCCAAGGCCTGCTCCAATAACGCATCTTCATCTGCCGCTGCCGCCTTCTCAATTAACAATACACCTTTTTTTTTAAATTGCCAGCCAACAGAGCCCGTTTGTCCCAAACCGCCGCCATGTTTGGAAAAGACCGAACGCACTGCTGCTACCGTTCTGTTTTTATTGTCTGTCAAACATTCCACCATGATTGCCACGCCATCAGGACCATAACCCTCATAAATCAGCTCTTGGAACTGGGCAGCGTCTTTTACAACTGTCGCCTTGTTGATGGCATTGTCAATGTTTTTACTGGGCATACTGGCAGCTTTTGCTTTTAAAACAGCCGCGCGCAAGCGCACATTGCTTACGGGGTCGCCGCCGCCCAGTTTAGCGGCAACCATTATTTCTTTTGCAAACTTACTGAATAGTTTCCCGCGTTTGGCGTCCTGCGCCCCCTTGCGATGGCGAATGGTTGACCACTTACTATGCCCTGACATCTTCGTCTCACTCTCGTTACAATTTTTAAACCAGTCCGTATTTTAAACCAGTCTGTTATTCCAGCCCAGTTATGCCGGTACCGTATTTTAGTATTATTATACTACAAACACAGACTTTCGCCCAGCTCATTATTCCCATTCAATGGTTGCGGGCGGTTTCGAACTCAGATCCAGTGTCACCCGCGTAATTTTTGCCAGCTCGCCCGTAATACGCCCCGCCACAGTGTGTAAAAAGTCCTGCGGCGGTATATAACAGTCCGCCGTCATGCCATCGCTGCTGCTCACCAAGCGCAGCACAATGGTATAACCATAACGCCGTTTATCACCGGCAACACCCACCGAACGAACGGGGAGCAGCACAGTAAAGGCCTGCCATGTTTTTTCAGCAAGACCGCTGCGTTTGAGTTCAGCTTGAAAAATGGCATCGGCTGCGCGTAATAACGCTAAACGCGCAGGTGTGACCGCACCCAAAATGCGTACCGCCAGCCCCGGACCAGGAAAAGGATGACGCTGCAAGATGCCCTGAGGAATTCCCAGTTGCTTTCCCAGTTCGCGCACCTCATCTTTAAACAATTCTTTAAATGGTTCCAGCACACGCCCCGCCTGCATGAGTTTTAAAATCTCCGGCACGCGATTATGATGTGTTTTAATGGTGTCCGAAGGACCGCCCGTAGAAACCGATTCGATGACATCGGGATACAATGTCCCCTGTGCCAATAAATCCAGTGTTTTAAGCTCCCGCAAAAAAACCTTCACAAAAATACGCCCAATAATGCGGCGTTTTGTCTGTGGCGCACGAACGCCGCGCAGCGCATTGAGAAAATCAGCGCTGGCATCAATAACACTAAGCTTCAGTCCCAGCTGCTCGTCAAACATGCGCCTCACCTCTTCTGCTTCACCCATCCGCAAAAGTCCGTTATCAATGAAGACCAAGCGCAACCGGCGTTTACACACACGCGCCAAGAGCATCGCCAGCACCGTTGAATCCACGCCGCCACTTACTGCAGCTGTCACCTCCCGCCCACGCGTGGCAACACGTAATTGACGCTCGGTTGCTGTTAAAAAATCTGCCAGCGACCATGTAGCCTGCAAGTGCGCTACGCGCTTAAGAAAATTATTGATAAGTCTTGTACCGTGCTCTGTATGCGCAACCTCCGGGTGAAATTGCAAGCCGTAACGTTTGAGCTTGGCAGCTTCTAGCGATGCTATCAGCGGCTGTGCCTTATTTGCGCTCACAGCCGTCACCGCAAAGCCCGGCGGCAGCTGCTCAATGTTATCACCATGGCTCATCCACACACGAAAGCGTTTGGGCAGGCCTGCGTAAAGCAAACTGTTGGTTGACGCCCGCGCCCTCGCCTGCAATCCCCCCGCTTGACAAAGCTCGGCAGCACCATACTCGCCCGCCGTACCCAAACCTATCTTGCCGCCGTAGTGCCGTACCAACAGATACAAACCATAACAAATGCCGAGGATGGGAATGGGAAGCTCAAACAGTGCCGCCGGCACTGTTGGTGCCTTGTTTTTATTTACGGAGGCGGGGCCCCCTGAAAGAATAATTGCCGCTGGGCGCCGAGCTTTCAGCGCACGCAACGACACATGCCAAGGCAGAAGCTCACTGTAAATCCCCGCAGCGCGTACGCGCCGCACTATAAGCTGTGTGTACTGCGACCCAAAATCAAGAATCAGTACTGGAGCTTGCTTTGCCACCACTACTCATCCGTGCAGCAGTTCAGCGCCATTTAAACCCTGCCACCCAAAGGTTAAAAACACTAAAGCTTCTCTTGCAATTCACTGAGCTCCACGTCCAAGCGCTCACCATCGTCCAAAGGAATGTAAAAAAGCCCGGCAGCTGTCGAAACTCCTGCCAAATAACCATCGTCTTCAACTTTTGTAAAAAGATACACCGTTGCCACAGATGGATCATCAATAACCGTGAATAATTCATAGCTCAGCTGGGCATTCGTTTGCTCTGCACTGAGCAGACGCTCATCGGCAAAACTACGCGCACGCAATGCTGTCAACGTATTTAACATATCGTTAACGGCACTCTCCTGATAAACTTTTCCCGCAGCATCCACCCATTGTTCAATCGCTGCATCCGCAGGCTGTGTTTCAGCAGCATTATCGCCATCATCGCCAGCAGCAGCGTCTGCTGGCTCCACTAACGGTGTTTCTTCTTTGTTTTGCCGTTTAAGTGAGATCGTTGTTGCGCCGCGCGTCACTCGCACCTCACGCACATTACTACTGTCAAGTTTGAGCATCGCTTTCTCGCGCAAATCCGTTGCCGTCACATCAAAGGCGAAACCCAGCTTAGCGTTATTCTGAAACACACGCACGTCATCGGCTAAACGCATGTAACGAGCATTATAACGATTGCCAATATCTCCTATTTTTACGCTGCGCAAGGTTTTGCCGTCCGCGGCGTAAACATTAAGCAGTGTCCGTACATCCTCGGTCAAACCGTATTGACCATCTGCCCCAGTAGCGCTGGTAATGAATTCCAGCTTCCATTCTGCAAGCGCCAACTCTGTAAACGTCTTCACCTTAGTGGCGTCCACAGCATAACCTTCGTCTCCCAGTTTCCACTCTCCCCCGGTATAATGAAGCGTAATGCTTTCATCCGGTGTTTCCAATGTCAGCTTGCTTACATCCGCAAGCATCACCGCAGAAACCGTCACCGCACGCTTCTGATCAACGGTATTAGGATCTGGAAGCAGAAAAAAAACTACCAGAAAAACACCAATTCCACCCACTAACAATATTTGCAATTTTCGCTTCATCACGCGCCCTATCCTCAATCAAACAAATTTGTTCAAAATTCTGTTATTAAACACCTGTTTTATCAGCGCCAAATTGCGCTGCCACGCGGCGGCGCAAACGCTGTTTATAGCCGTACACCCACAAACCCGCCAATACAATCATTAACGGCAGCCCCACCATATTAAAGCCGCGAATGACCGCAGGACGTTTCCACACGCTAAGCGGCACTTCCGCATTCACCTGAATATCCAAAGGATTAATCCGCTGACCTTTCGCGCGCATGACCGCCCAGTCCGCCGCACCGCTAATGGCGTCAATAACATTTAACATCAGAACAGCATTAGGAGCTTTGCCCGCGCTGTCAACAACATTGTTTTTTATCACCTCGCTGCTGCCCATAACAAAAAGCCGCGTCCCCGCAGGCGCCTGCTTCACTAATGACAGCTCCGCTGCCGCACCGGCAAACTGCTGTACCGCTGCATCCCTGCCCGTATCATCGGCAGCAGCTTCCCCCTCATCCGCCGCCTCAGGCTTAGGAATGTCCTTGTCTGCAAAATAACTTTTAAACGGTCCCTCCAACATATACGCCAGCTCAAAAGATGTGTAGTCATCATCGTTTGCAGGCGGATGAATTAAATAGGGTACCAATGTGACGTCATCGGCAACATTCCATGACTGCTCACTGGAAGAAAAAAGCCACTCCGCTGTAACGCCCGTCTTTGTCAATGTATCGGCGACAAGAAAAAGCGGCGACCCGGCAATGAAAAAAACACCTTTTACATTCCTCATATACGAAAGCTTCTTATTGAGCTTCTGATTTTGAATAAGCGGAACAAAATAAATGGGCTGCTGATTGGCAGTCGCATTCTGCTGGTTCTGATTCCTATTCACAAAGGAAACCTTGTCCATCACGATGGACGCGTCAATGCGTAAACCATAATGTTCTACCAGCCGCGCCAGTCCTGTATCATTTTTCTGCCATGAAGGCGGCGTCCCGGGTGCAGCTGTCACCTCAACAAAGCTGTCATTGAGCAATGCCAGATGACCGCCGCGCATAATATATTGATCCAGTTGATAGAGCTCATAGTCGCTAAAAGCTTCCTTGGCCCCCGCAATAATAAGGACCGGATGCACTTGCGGACTCAGCTCCGCCAATGAAACACCTGTCAGCTCATAACGCTGCTTAAGCGCAGCTGCAAAATTGGCAGCATCAGCAACACTTTGCGCACGCTGCGGTACAGCCTCATAACTGTCCTGTGCAAAATCCACTGTACCCTTCTCGTTTAAATACGCAAGCGGCGGCGTAATTTCCAGCAACGCATTGAGCGCACCCTTGACGCGCGCTTCTAATGCTGCCAATGGCAACACTTGATAACGAATTGAACTCTGCAGCCCGGCACCGGTGAGCTGCAATACTTCCTCGCGACTAAGCATTTCAATAACTTGCACTGTATCGGCATATTGAAGCACCAGTGCCGCCGCGCCAATGCCTGCCGCATATTCACGGTTATTAGCTTCAAAATCATTCCAAGGATATAGCTGCAAACCCAGTTGAGTCAACGCACCCTGCTCAGCTATTGTCACAGGACGCTGCACATGGACAAAATCCAGCTTAGAATAATATTCCTGATTCAGCTCCGTAATAGCATTGTTTAGCTCATCCGCCATGTTATCCAAGCCGCGAATACCAAAAAATGGCGCAAGCTCTACAAAATCATCGCCTAAGTGCAAGCTTACAGCAATAGTCCCGTCCAGCTGCAAAAGCGTATTCACCTTGTCAGTGACCTTCTTAAATAAGCTGCTAAGCTGATATTCCAATGCCTCGCTATCAGCAATAAAAGGAATGCGTTCAATGATATTGCCATACTCAATGACCATGCCACTATACACATTGATCAATTTGACCGCATCCTTTTCTATCGTCTGTACAGATCGTGGATTAATGCCATAATCACGCGCAAGTTCCAGGTTGGCTTTCAATTTAGGGGAACCCGTGACTGTTTGTTCATCAATTTCATAAAAATTGAAGACAAAATTGCCGCGTGCAGCACTCTTATATTCTGTCAAGACGTCCTTCAGATCCTGTTCCAAAGCATTAAGCGGCGGCGGCAGGTTGCGTGACATAAAGACCTTAATACGCATGGGATCCTGCAAATCGCGCACAAGCAACTCACTGAGCGACGAAAGCGTATTGAGTTTATCCGCAGTTAAATCAAGGCGCAGGGGATAACGCGAAAGCGCAAGCAACGCCGCGCCAATCAGTACGATAACAAGCAAACTGGTAAGCTGCTCATCGCTAAAAACACGCAGTACATGCCATAACCTGGCAATATTGTTTTTTTTATGTGGCGGAGCTGCCTCAGTAGCAGCACCATTCTTTGCCTGAGCTAACTCAACAGCTTCCTCAGCAGGTGGCTTTGCACCAGGCGAAGCTTGTGCTTTTGATTCTGATGGCTCTGAAGAAGCGGGTGTTTGTTCGTCCATATTAGCTCCGATTAAATTAGCTCCGATTAAAATTTTACCTGAAAAACTACAGTAATAATTATGAACACCAAACAACCGATAACAGTTTCAGTGCTGGCGGTTCAAACGCAGCTGCGTCAACCAAAGAAATACATAAATAAACAATACGAAAAAAAGCAGATCACGCAGGTCTAAAACACCCTTTGTTATGTTTACAAAATGAATGTCTGATGAAAAAAAGTTGAAGAAGCTAAACAAGCCTTGCGGCAAGAAGAAAAAGAATTTATCAATAAGAAAAAATGTAAGCGACAAACAGAGACCGATAATAAAAGCAATGACCTGATTCTTAGTTAACGCTGAGGCAAAGATGCCAATGGCAGCATAAAAAGCGGCGAGGAAAAATGCTGCAAAAAAACCGCCCCAGACAAGTCCCCAGTTAAGCTCGCCCACCAACTCCACAGCCAACCCATAAAGTGGAATAAGGGTGAGCATACAAACAAGGAACGCCACTACCGCACAGAATTTGCCAACAATAATTTCTTCCAGTTTTAAGGGCAAAGTTCGCAGCATTTCATAGGATCCCGTTTGTCGTTCCTCAGCAAAAACACCCATAGTGAGCGCCGGAACAATAAATGTTAACAGCCAGGGAAGAATCGCAAAAAAACTCCGCAATTCTGCCTGATTTTGAACAAAAAATCTTGTCCAAAAGAAAACGGCACTGAGGATAAAAAAAACAGCAGCCACCACGTAAGCCACCGGTGAAAAGAAAAGTGCTCTGAGCTCTTTATGAGCAATGACATAGATCATGTTGGCTCTCATGGCTGGTTACTCCCTTGCGCTTGTACAGCGGACGTTGTAGCCGTGAGGCCACGGAAAATACTTTCTAAATTCTCAGCACGTTCATAAAGTCCAATAAGCGGCAGCGAAGCCGTAACAACCGTTTGATAAACAGCAGCACGCACATCGGCCTGTGGTGCACAGCTAAGCGCATAGGCAATGGGCGTTCGCTCAGTAGCGGGCATTGCTGTGACCGCGCGTATACCGGAAACACGCGTCAGCATGGCTTCCAGCTGTGCAGGATTGCCTGCGCTGAATTCCACCACCAAAGTACGACTTGTTCCCATAGTGGCTGACAGTTCAGCAGTTTTGCCATCGGCAACAATCTTACCCTGATGAATAATAATCACGCGATCGCACGTGACCTCCACTTCACTGAGAATATGTGAGGATAACAATACGGTCCTGTGTTCACCAATTTTACGAATAAGCTTACGAATTTCAACGATCTGATTGGGATCCAAACCAGCTGTCGGCTCATCCAGAACAAGAATTTCCGGATCACCAAGCAATGCATGCGCAAGTCCAACACGCTGCTTAAAACCTTTTGACAGCTCATTGATATTCTTATGCATCACACTTCTGAGCCCGCAAACATCAGCAATTTCTTCTATTCGTGCAGCTTGCCGTGCCTTGGGAAATGCACGTACTTTGAGAATATAACTCAAATAATCCAACACCATCATGTCATGATAAAGTGGTGCCGCTTCCGCTAAATAACCAATGAGACTCTTAACGCGCCGCGGCTCTTTGGTTACAGAATAGGCATTAACCTCTACGCTGCCGGCCGTAGGACTTAAATAACAACAGAGAATGCGAATCGTCGTACTTTTACCGGCACCATTAGGTCCCAATATACCAACAACTTCCCCTTTCTTAACAGAAAAACTGATGTTATCCACCGCCTTCACTGCCCCATAGTACTTCGTCAAACCTTTAACTTCAATCATAGGACGTTCTTCTCCAAGCTCAATTTGCTATCCAGCTGGTTCATAAATGTTAATATAATAAATAGTTTTTCAGCAAAAGACAAATAAAAAACATTGCACACAAACTGCCTAAAACTAACAAATACCACTTTCAGTGCAGCACTGAACAAATTCTGAACATCGCAACTGCCACAATCGCAACCACACCTGTCATGACAGCGACCAAGCGGGTTTAATAATAAATGCTAACATTATAACATCCATTCTGACAACTCAGCCTGAAAATTTGCCACATCAAGCAGCAGCAGAGCTAAAATTACAATATGGCACCACGCGCACTAAGTCTGAGCAGCGTATCCACCCCCGCCAAATCAGCTGTTCACGCACCAATACCGCTGCTACACTCTCATCATACTGGAGACAGGAAAGTGATACGCAGCTTGCCGCCAGCCATCACAAAGTCATCGATTAGCTTTTAAGCGGTTAATAACCGCGAAGAGCCACGCGTGATAACGTCATTCTGACAACTCAGCTTGAAAATTTCCCACATCAAGCAGCAGCAGAGCTAAAATTGCAATGTGGCACCACGCACAATAAGTCCGATCAGCGTATCCACACCCGCCAAATCGGCAGCGGCAATCAGCTGTTCACGCACCATACACAGAGCTTGCCGCCAGCCATCACAAAGTCATCGATTAGCTTTTAAGCGGTTAATAACCGCGAAGAGCCACGCGTGATAACGTCATTCTGACAACTCAGCTTGAAAATTTCCCACATCAAGCAGCAGCAGAGCTAAAATTGCAATGTGGCACCACGCACAATAAGTCCGATCAGCGTATCCACACCCGCCAAATCGGCAGCGGCAATCAGCTGTTCACGCACCATACACAGAGCTTGCCGCCAGCCATCGCAAAGTCATCGATTAGCTTTTAAGCGGTTGATGACCGCGAATAGCTACGCGTGATAACATCATTCTGACAACTCAGCTTGAAAATTTCCCACATCAAGCAGCAGCAGAGCTAAAATTGCAATGTGGCACCACGCGCACTAAGTCCGATCAACGTATCCACCCCTGACAAATCAGCAGCGGCAATCAGCTGTTCACGCGCCATACACAGAGCTTGCCGCCAGCCATCATAAAGTCATAGATTAGCTTTTAAGCGGTTGATAACCGCGAAGAGCCACGCACTATAACATCATTCTGACAACTCAGCCTGAAAATTTGCCGCAGCAAGCAGCAGCGGAGCTAAAATTGCAATGTGGCACCACGCGCACTAAGTCCGATCAACGTATCCACCCCTGACAAATCAGCAGCAGCAATCAGCTGTTCACGCGCCAATACCGCATCTACACTCTCATCATACTGGAGACAAGGAAGCGATACACAGAGCTTGCCGCCAGCCATCACAAAGTCATTGATTAGCCCTTTAAGCAGTTGATAACCGCGAAGAGCCACGCGTGATAACGTCATTCTGACAACTCAGCTTGAAAATTTACCGCAGCAAACAGCAGCGGAGCTAAAATTGCAATATGGCACCATGCGCACTAAGTCCGATCAGCGTATCCACCCCCGACAAATCAGCAGCGGCAATCAGCTGTTCACGCGCCAATACCCCATCTACGCTCTCATCGTACTGGAGACAGGGTAGCGATACGCAGAGCTTTCCGCCAGCCATCACAAAGTCATCGATTAGCTTTTAAGCGGTTGATAACCGCGAAGAGCCACGCATTATAACATCATTCTGACAACTCAGCTTGAAAATTTACCGCAGCAAACAGCAGCGGAGCTAAAATTGCAATGTGGCACCACGCACACTAAGTCCGATCAGCGTATCCACACCCGCCAAATCAGCTGTTCACGCACCAATACCGCTGCTACACTCTCATCATACTGGAGACAGGAAAGTGATACGCAGCTTGCCGCCAGCCATCATAAAGTCATCGATTAGCTTTTAAGCGGTTGATAACCGCGAAGAGCCACGCGTGATAACATCATTCCGACAACTCAGCTTGAAAATTTCCCACATCAAGCAGCAGCAGAGCTAAAATTGCAATGTGGCACCACGCGCACTAAGTCCGATCAACGTATCCACCCCTGACAAATCAGCAGCAGCAATCAGCTGTTCACGCGCCAATACCGCATCTACACTCTCATCATACTGGAGACAGGGAAGCGATACGCAGAGCTTGCCGCCAGCCATCACAAAGTCATTGAAGTAACTTTTAAGCGGTTGATAACCGCGAATAGCCACGCGTTTCTGTCCGTCTTTACGCGCCCAACAAACGGCACTGCCCATAAGAAAAACTGTGACGGGAGTGTGCGTGTAACATGCCGCAAGTGCTGTCGCAAAAGCAAGGGTAGCATTGCGTCCGCCGTCTTCAATTCCCGTTCGCAGCAAAATTAATAAATGTTTCAAATCAGCTTCCATAAATAACAATGACTCCGATAACAATGAATCCGCCCATACATACTCAGTGCCATAACAACACCTGCTGCCATGGCACCAATGGCAGCAGCCAACTTAAAAAAGGATGAAACCATCATAAAAATACTCCTAAAATATTCTTGCCAAAACATTGATAACCCCAGTCCATTGCAAAATCATTGAGCATTGCCGCTCAAATTCAAACTAAACTCGTTATTGTTTCTCTCTACAAAGCATTTTGTAAAAATCAAACCACTGTTGCTCAGTTCACTTTCATCCGTTAGTATTGTGACGCCCTTTTGTAGATTATGCAAACCCGCCGACTTTCATGCACCGCTTTCGTTCGTTCCTAAGCTTCAAGCTGCGCCTGCGCAAAGGGTTTTCCCACTGGTTCAGACCTCTCTTGCGTCGCAGCCAGGCGTTATTGTTTCCCGGTTTATTGCTGCGCAAATTGCTGCTGCGCAGCAAACAGCTCTTTAATGGCAATCGCCTCAGCTATCGCCGGCGGACACTCAGCTGGATACTGATCCTGTTATGTGTCATCGGCGGCTACAATGGCATCATTTACCTCAGCCAAAAATTAAACCTTTACAGCCTGGAACTTGTGAAAATCAATGGCGTCAGCAACCTCCATCCTTATGAAATCCTTGAAGAATTGGCATTGGAACAAGGCCGCTCACTGCTGGCCATCAATGCCATTGCGCTGGAACAAAAACTGCTAAAAAAACCGCAAATTGCAAAGGTTTATATTGAAAAACAGTTTCCCAATACACTCAATATTATTATTGTGGAGAAACCCATTGCTTTTCTTGTCAAAACACCTATTGAACTATACGCGATCAGCAGTACCGGTGAAGTTCTCTTTCGCGGTAATGAAATTGATAATCACAATTATTTCACCATTGAACTCAATATGCCGCTTCACGATGAAATACCAACAACTCCCCCATTAAATGCTGCTTTCCATGCAAAAGTAGCCGCTTTTCTCAAAGCTTTTCACCGGCTCAGCCCTGCTGAACAAAATATTCAACACCAATTCTCAGGCATTTATTTTGGTCCAGAAATATTCCTCTTCGCCGCCAATACCAATGTCACCGTCAAACTAGGAACAGAGCTTTCGCTCAAACAGCTGCGCAAAACCCACTACGCCTATCTTTATAAAAATCAACATCGCATAAGCGCATCCATCATCGATCTGCGCACACAGTTTATTCGTTATACCCACTAAAAGCTCCCGCCAGTCAATACGCCGCCATTCCTGTAAAATGCTAATCAAACGCTTAATTCTTCCGTTATTAGCATTAATAGCCCTGTATTTAGCCTTATAAGGTTTGTGCCTCAGCGTGCTCCCCTATTAAAGTAGCCGCTCATTTTCCTAACAAGTGCCATGGCGTTTTATCTTTGTTTTGTACTTGTATTGACATCATAAACAACTTATAATAAAGCAATATAAAAATATAAAAAATTCACGCGCAATGCTCAATGAATACACATCGCGCCCTAACATCATGAAACAAAAACTCGCCCCGCCCAGCCATTACGCTAGTTTAGACATCGGCACCAGCAGCATCAAAGCTGCACTCAGTCTTTATCAGCCCCCTGGCAAGCTGGAACTCATTAGCTTAGCGAGTGTTCCGTTGCGCGCTGTCACAAACGGGTTTATTACAAATCTGGAAAGCGTGAGTGAAGCCATCCGTGAAGTGCTGGCCAAAGTAGAAATGATCGCCGGTCATCGCGTACCGCCGCTCAGTGTCAATGTGAGCAGTGCACAAAGCCAAGGCTTTCGGTCGCACGGCATTGTTGCGGTTGCCGGTAACGACGCCAACGGCGACCGCGAAGTTACGCTCAGTGACATTGCACGCGTAGTGGAAATGGCCAATTCCATCTCCGTTCCAGCAGACCGCCTCATCCTCCATTCCATCCCCTATCGTTTCTTAGTGGATAACATGGAAGTCGAAGAACCAAACGGTGCTTACGGCATTCGCTTAGAAAGTGAAGTCTATTTAGTGACCCATAACAAAGCCGCCGTTGAAAGCATTCACAAAGCCGTGCTCAAAGCTGAACGCCACCTCAGTGCTATCGCCTTGCAAACCATCGCCAGTGCAGAAGGCGTTGTCAATGAAGATGAAAAAAAAATGGGCACACTGCTGATTGAAATTGGCGGCAATCAGACCGATTATATCCTGCTCAAACATGGCAGCATCGTGCTCACAGGAACACTGCCCGTTGGCGCCGACCACATTACCAAAGATCTGGCTTATGGTCTCAAAACCACTTTCACACATGCCGAAACCCTCAAATTGCGTTATGGCAGCGCACAATCCCGCCAACAGTACGATACTACAGATTATATCACTGTTCCTCTGGCATCGCAAAACCGCACTGCACGCGTCCCGCACCGCGTCCTTGGACAAATCATCGAACCCCGACTCAGCGAAATCCTCAGCCTTGTCAAACAACAGGCCGAACACACTCGTCAAACAAATGCCGATTACACCAGCATTGTGCTCTCAGGCGGCGGCGCCCTCACACAGGACATTGTTGACATTACAGAAGATATTTTCCAGCTGCCCGCACGCATTGGCAAACCCCTCATCACCTCCGCCGTACAAGAAGATGCCTACTCGCCCGCCTACGCCACCCTCATTGGACTGCAGCGCATGGCCATGGAACAATGGGAACGCAGTCATAAACCATCGCCCCTGCCTGTTCCTAGCGCCGTAACTGTTGCCGGCACATCATCCCCTAACAACCAACTTAGCCGCTTAGGCAGCTATTTTAAAAACTTGTTTCATTAACTACACATTTTATCAGCGAGCGCCAGCTTCGTGGTGATCACTATCGGGAGAAAATTAACAGTGTCTATTGAATTTACCGACAAGGCTATGAACCATCGCCCCTGCCTGTTCCCAGTGCCGCAACTGTTGCCGACACATCATCCCCTAACAACCAGCTTAGCCGCTTAGGCAGCTATTTTAAAAAGCAGCTATTTTAAAAACTTGTTTCATTAACTACACATTTAATCAGTGAGCGCCAGCTTCGTGGTGATCACTATCGGGAGAAAATTAACAGTGTCTATTCAATTTGCCGACAAGGCTATGAACCCTACGACTATTCGCGTTATTGGCATCGGCGGCGGCGGCTGCAATGCTATTGATCGCATGATCAGCAGCGGTATGGAAAACGTTGAATTTATTGCCGCCAATACCGATCTGCAAGCACTCAACCGCTCACAGGCACAAGTCAAAATCCAGCTGGGCATGCAAATAACCCGCGGGCTGGGTGCCGGCGCCAACCCCGCCATCGGCAAACAAGCCGCCGAAGAACAACGCAGCGAACTAGAACAAGCCCTTGCCGCTACTGATGTCCTCTTTATCACCGCCGGTATGGGCGGCGGTACCGGGACCGGCGCCTCGCCCGTCATTGCCAAACTGGCGCGTGAGCTGGGTTGCCTCACCATTGCTGTTGTCACCAAACCTTTCCACTTTGAAATGGCTAAGCGCATGCAACAGGCACTCAGCGGCATCACTGAGCTGGCACAAAATGTGGATACGCTCATCACCATCCCCAACCAAAACTTGCTTAAACTCCGCGGCAAAGACCTCCCCGTCGATGAAGCTTTTGCCGAAGCGGACGCTATTCTCAGCGCCGGTGTGCGCGGCATTTCCGACCTTATCTTAAAAACCGGTTTTGTTAACGTTGATTTTGCCGATATCCGCACTGTCATGGCCAACCGCGGCAACGCCATCCTCAGTGTCTCTGAAACCACCCATGACATCCCCGCACAGGAAATTGCGCAGACATTACTCAATAATCCCCTGTTTGAACAAAATAATATTAAAGCCGCTCAAGCTATTCTCCTCAATATCAGCTACGGTCCACAGGTTTTACTCAGCAGCATTGATAAACTCATTCAGGCCGTTACCCAACCCCTGGTCCAAGGCGTCACCTGTATCCATGGTTTCATTGCTCACCCTGAACTGGGCAACCAAATCAAAGTCACGCTAATTGCTGCAGGACTTCCAGCCACACCAAGCAGCGCTGAAGCGCTCGCCGCACAACCCGCACACAGCACAGGACAGCCCCCGCATGAAGACTCCCAAGGGCACCCGCTCCCCAACGAACCCGCTGTCTCCCCCATCACCTCCGAACCCTTCCCGCTCAGAGCAGAACCCGCACCCGTTTATACTTTTGCAGCCACTCCCCACACCAAACGCCCCGCATATTCCACCAACTCATTGCAAAATGATAAAGAAAGCACCTCCACATCCTCCAATCACAGCCACTCCCCACACCAAATTCCCGACCCCAAAGATCTGGAAATCCCAGCGTTCCTGCGCGCTAATAAAAAATTAGACTTCAACTAAATTCGTTCACTCCATCATGCCTGTACCTTTTCTCAGTGGCGATAATGACTACCAGAAAACGATTGAGCGAATTATTGAGCTGGAACGCGGACGTATTACGCGCATTGAAACTCAGCTTTCTGAAGAAGAACTCAGGCTGAGCAGCATCCGCGACCTGAAAACACAAATCGCTGACGTCGACAGCATCCTCACCCAGCTAGGCGGCATTAACTCAGCTTTCCGCAGTCTCAAAGCTTCATCCTCCGCACCCGCTGCCCTAGAAGCCCGTGTCACCACTAACGATCGCCGCATCACCGCAGGCCATCATGCACTCAGCATCCAACAAATAGCCACCACCCACACCATCGCCAGTAAACCGCTGCGTTCAACCCCAGCCACTCCTCCCATAACCCTGCCCAAAGGCGAACTGATTATTCTCATTGAAGCTGAACCCCACACGTTCACTTTCGCCGGCGGCAGCATTGAAGCTTTTGTGGCAGCGCTTAATGATGAGCCCACACTTGGTCAAGTGCTGCGCGCCTCCATTATCACCCGCCGCGCAAACGAACGCTACATCCTCATCAGCTCATTGACAAGCGGTTATCAGCATCGCCTCCGTGTCAAAAAAGACAGCGGCGGCATCCTCCGCCAGCTGGGTCTCTTCAAAACAAACCCGCCCATCCGCAAACCTCTCATAACACCCGACCCCTACAAAACCATCATCGCCAATAGCGGGTATCTGCAAACAGACCATGACGGATACAGCGTCACGGCTATCCCGCCAAATGGCCAATTGACCTTCACGCCCGAACAAAACATTGACTTCAGCATTGTCAACAGCCTGAATTTCTATTTCTTTCGTGAGCCGCTAACCGCAAATCATGACGACACCGCCACTGAACCCAGCACCCCCACTCCCCCAAAAACACCTTATATCACCGCCACTTTCACCTACTCCCGCGCAGACGATCCCAGCACCCGCCATAAAGCCCTCATTAAAAATACCGATGTCTTCTTCAACCTCGCCCTCATTGACGCCTACGCCCTCTCACTCAGCACTGAGCAAAACATCACCCTGCACTCCTTCACATTCACCAATACCAGCGTAAATGCCCGCTTTCTTTTTAGTCCGCCACTGCTTGAAATCAAACGCACAGATCGCGATCCCTTCACACCCATTAAAACATTGCAAGCCGCCCAAGATGCTATCATTTCCTATAAAGGTCTAAAAATAGAACGTCCCAATAATAGCGTCTCCGACCTCATCCCCGGTGCCACATTGCGCCTCAAACAACCTCACCCCGATCCCATCACCATCGGCTTTGCACGCGATGAAACCAACATCCTTGGAAGTATCACCAGTTTTATCAGCGAGTACAATGAACTCATTGAAGTGCTGAATATTTACCTCAGTCCCAATCTGGACGACCTGGGTGGTCCCGAGCTTAACGAAATTTACAACGAACGCGTAGGAATGCTCAATGGCAATTTCAACATCATCCGCCTCAAACGCAGCCTGCGCAGTCTGCTCACTCAGCCCTATGCCACCAGTCAAAGTCCGCAGCTCAGCTTCTTTTCGCAAATTGGCATCACTCCCACCTTTGTTGCGCAAAACGCTTTCAATATTAACTCCGATAAAATTGACTTTGACAAAACCGCTTTCCTATCCGCATTGGAATCCTTCGGCCCCAGCATTAACCACCTCTTCAGCTACGACAGCAATACTGACGGTCTGCCAGATAGTGGCTTTATTTTAGCTCTGCAAAAACTTCTCAATAACTACCTGGCACGCCAAGGCATCCTCACGCTTCGTGAACGCAACCTCAACAACACCATTACAGAACATCGTGAAAAAATTGAGACAGAAGAAGAACGTCTGGATAAACGCCGCACACAACTAGAACAAGACTTCTCAGAAGTTCAAGCCCTCCAATCGCGCCAAGAATCCATCGGCAACTGGCTGAACTCCCTGCAACAAACCGGAAATTAACGCACAGTCAAACTTTCCGTAGCGCACGGAAAACAACACACAAACTCCCTTGCCGCATAGTTATTAATACTATTATTATAGACATAACATAGTATAGTATAGTATAATGTAGTGTAGTGTAGTGTAGTCTAACACTTACACATACCATACTTTATTATCATAACAAAGTATAAACTCATTTTCAGGAGCTTATAATAATGCCTTTTCGCCCACAAATTACTGCACTTCGCTCATTGTTCAAACTCAGCATGATCATCACGCTCAGCGGTTTCATCGCCAGCTGCTCCACTACCGAGGATACCTCCATCAGTAGAGCTCTCACTTTTGAAGAGCTCGTCGCCACTGCCATCACCATCACCATCGCCGATGCAGACGATATCTTGCTGAAAAACGTCAACACCATCGTTTCCCCAGAAACCACCAACGACGACAATATCATCACCCCTCCCTCCATCACCGTCACCGGGCTCACCAATGCCTGCCCCGCCTTGCCCTGTGCTAGCGCTGGCGGCACCATCGCCACACTTACCATTGAAGAAGACCTTGATAACTTCACCATTGAAACTCAGACTGCCTCCATTTTTATCCCAGATGCCGACGGTGCTCAGTCCTCCGAAATTTCCCTCGAGCAAACTATCACTATCACCAATGCCGATTCCACCCCAATTACCTACGCCATCACCATTCAGTACCTCAGCACCTCCGTCACGGACATCATTGCCATTGCCGCCGCTGCCGCTGAAGCCAGCCCTGCTGACGATGATAACCTCTTCTCTTTCCTCATCTCCGCCAGCTTTGCCAATCAACCCCTCGCCATTTCCCTAAGTGATGCTGGCGATACCATCCTGCTCAGCGGCACCAATGCTAACGCAGGCATTAACGCAGGCTCCATCACTGCCACCGCCAACCTCCCTAACGGTTATGCTGTTTTTATGGCAACCGATGACGACCCTCCCTACAGCTTCCCCTACAACTTCGACGATCCCGACGCTGCCGTCATTACCGAATTACCAGAAGACCAAAAATTAAATGACCTCATCATTGCTGAACATGATGCCAGCACTAACATCATCAACGGCAACCAATCCAATTACGCCGTCTTCCTCTCATTAGACGGACTGACCCGCTTCAGTCCTTCGCATATTTCCCCTTCTTCCACTGACGTTAGTTTTGACCTAGACGATGTCAATAACTCCATTGTCATCTCCGCCACCAATGCCTGCGCCGCTCCGCCCTGCGCTGACGCTGAAACCGACCTCGGCACCCTCACCATTAATGAAGTCGCCTCCACTTTCTCCATCACAGACGTTCAAGAAATCATCGTCAATACCATCTCACTTAACAATAACACCATCACCATCACCGTGCCAGACCAAGCCGGCGCTACTAACTCATCTGTCCTCCTCGGCTCCGTTACCATCTCAAACCTCAGCGATACCGCTGCCATTACCTATAACGTCTCCGTCGATTACTCAGGCACCCCCGTTGCTGACATCATTGTTACTATCCTTGATGGCAATGACAACAACATCTCCAACATCATCGCCGCGTCCTTTAATGGTTTTGACCTCACCCCCTCGCTCAGTGGCACTACCATCGCGCTCTCAGGCGCCACCAATACCGATATAACCGATGCTACGGGCACCATCGCAATAACACCTCCGCCGCTTCCCCCCTCCCTGCAGGCTATCTCTATTTTTATGGCTACTACCGGCGATCCCCCGTACAGCTCTTCCTACTCCTTCAACGACCCCGACGGCAGCGAACTGGACGACAGACACCGACACTAAGCTAACCTCATCATTGCTGAACACGATGCCAATGATAACATCATAAGCGGTAACCAAACTTCCTACTCCGTTACCCTCTCCTTAGCGGCACTTAGCAATTTCGCTGCCAGTCATATTACCTCATCATCCAGCGATATTACTCCTACACTGAACAATACCATCATCGCCGTTTCCGCCACCAATGCCTGCGCCGCTCCGCCCTGCACTGACGCTGAAACCGCCCTCGCCACCCTCACCATTAATGAAGTCGCCGATACTTTTTCCATTGTAAGCGTCTCAGGTACTGCCATCTTGCTTAACAATAACATCGCCACCATCACCGTGCCAGACCAAGATGGCGCTACCAGTCTCAGCTCCGACTTAGACTTAGGCTCCATCACCATCAAGCGCACCGGTGATAACGTTTCACAAACTTACTCCATCTCCGCAACTTATGCCAGCACTCCTGTCACTGACATCATCTCCTCTATCCTCGGCGGCGATAACAACAACATCTCCAACATCATCGCCGCGTCCTTTAATGGTTTTGACCTCACCCCCTCGCTCAGTGGCACTACCATCGCGCTCTCAGGCGCCACCAATACCGATATAACCGATGCTACGGGCACCATCGCCAATAACATCTCCGCCGCTTCCAGACTGCCTGCAGGCTACGTTGTTACCGACACCAGCGGCAACCCTTATTCCTTCAACGACCCCGACAGTGCCATCACTACCGAACTATCCGACTATGACTTAGCTAACCTCATCATTGCTGAACACGATACCAGTGGTACCATCATCAGCGGTAACCAAGCTTCCTACTTCGTCTCCCTCTCCTTAGCGGAGCTACTCCAACTTGAAAACAGTGACTTTAGCTTCACTCCTGCCAGTGGTCAACCCTCTGCCTCTATTTCCGTCGACAACGCCTCCTTACTAATCACCCTCACCGGCCTCACCAATGCCTGCACCACTTCGCCCTGCGAAATCGCTGAAACCGACTTCGGCGCGCTCTCCCTTACTGAAACTGCATCAGTCTTTACCATCTCAGACTTCATTGACTTTACTGACTCAAGCTCAGGCGGTATCACCTCCGCCTCCCTCGCCGTCCCAGACGTACCAGGCGCCGCCTGCTGTCACCACCTTGCCGGGGGACATCGCCATCAAGCGCACCGGCGATGGCGTCATGTTCACTTACTCCGTCTCCGTTGTTTATCTAAGCCTTCCCATTAATGACATCATCAACACCGCAGCCTCTCCCGCGCACTTCATCTCCGCTGTCTTTGCTAACAATACCCTAACCGTTTCTTACGATGACCCCTCTTCTACCCCAACCTTTACCCTCACAGGCTACAATGCCAATAACGGCGATGATGGCTCCATCACCGCCACCAACCTCCCCAGCCGCTACACCATCGCCACCGCTACCGGCAACCTCGCTTATACCTTTACCGACCCCGATGACTCAGCAACTGGACAAACAAACACCGACCTCGCTGACCTCATCTTCACTGAACTTGACGACGACGGCGCTATCATCACTGCCAATCAATCTTCCTCCTACGCCGTTTCTCTCTCCCTAGACGAACTTACCTCCTTCAGTGGTCAGAATATTATCTCATCTTCCGATGAACTTCTTCCTGAATTCAATGATAACGATAACACCATCACCATCTCTGCCGCCAATGCCTGCGCCGCTCCGCCCTGTGCTGACGCTGAAACCACTGCCCTCGGCACTCTTACCATTACTGAAAGCTCTTCTCTCTTCTCCATTGAAAGTGTCTCAGGCGCTGCCATCTCACTCGCCAATAACATCGCCACCATCACTGTCCCTGACCAACCCGGCGCCACTAACTCAAATGTCTCCCTCGGCTCCATTGTCATTTCTAATGCCAGCGACACCGCTGCCATTACCTATGACGTCTCCGTCAATTACTCAGGCACCCCCGTTGCTGACATCATTGTTACTATCCTTGATGGCAATGACAATAACATCACCAACATCATCGCCGCGTCCTTTAATGGTTTTGACCTCACCCCCTCGCTCAGTGGCACTACCATCGCGCTCTCAGGCGCCACCAATACCGATATAACCAATGCTACGGGCGCCATCATTGAAGCCGCCGCTTCCCCCCTCCCCGCAGGCTATTCTGTTTTTATGGCTACTACCGGCTCTCCCCCCTACAGCTCTTCCTACTCCTTCAACGACCCCGACGGCAGCGAAACTGACGCACTGAACAACCATGCACTAAGTAACCTCATCATCGCTGAACACAATGCCAGCGATACCATCGTCAATGATAATCAAACCAATTACCCTGTTACCCTTTCCTTAGCCGCACTTAACAGTTTCACTGCCAGTCATATTACCTCATCATCCAGCGATGTTACTCCTACACTGAACAATGCCGCCATCGCCGTTTCCGTCACTAATGCCTGCGCCGCTCCGCCCTGCACTGACGCTGAAACCGCCCTCGCCACCCTCACCATTAGCGAAGTCGCCGATACTTTCTCCATTGAAAGTGTCTCAACCCATAACACGATTTCACTTAATGCTGCCGCCACCATCGCCACCATCACCGTGCCAGACCAAGATGGCGCTACCAGTCTCAGCTCCGACTTAGACTTAGGCTCCATCACCATCAAGCGCACCGGTGATAACGTTTCACAAACTTACTCCATCTCCGCAACTTATGCCAGCACTCCTGTCACTGACATCATCTCCTCTATCCTCGGCGGCGATAACAACAACATCTCCAACATCATCGCCGCTTCCTTTAATGGTTTTGACCTCACCCCCTCGCTCAGTGGCACTACCATCGCGCTCTCAGGCGCCACCAATACCGATATAACCGATGCTACGGGCGCCATCGTTAATAACACCTCCGCCGCTTCCCGACTGCCTGCAGGCTACGTTGTTACCGACACCAGCGGCAACCCTTATTCCTTCAACGACCCCGACAGTGCACAGTCACTGGACCGAACTATCCGACTATGACTTAGCTAACCTCATCATTGCTGAACACGATGCCAGCGATACCATCATCAGCGGTAACCAAACTTCCTACTCCGTCTCCCTCTCCTTAGCCGCACTTAGTAATTTTGCTGCCAGTCATATTACCTCAGCATCCAGCGATGTTACTGCTGCACTGAACAATAACGCCATCGCCATCTCCGCTACCAATGCCTGTTCCATCCCTCCCTGTGCTGACGCTGAAACCACCGCCCTCGGCACCCTCACCATTAATGAAGTCGCAGGCACTTTCTCCATTGTAAGCGTCTCAGGTACTGCCATCTTGCTTAACAATAACATCGCCACCATCACCGTGCCAGACCAAGATGGCGCTGCCAGTATCAGCTCCGACTTAGACTTAGGCTCCATCACCATCAACCGCAGCGGCGATAACGTTTCACAAACTTACTCCATCTCCGCTGCCTACGTTGGCACTCCCGTCACCAACATCATCGCTTCTATCCTCGGCGGCAATGACAATAAGATCACCAATATCATCACCGCTTCCTTTAATGGCTTTGACCTCACCCCATCGCTCAACGCCTCCGCCATCACGCTCTCAGGCGCCACCAATACCGATAAAAACGGCGCCACCGGGCAACATCAGTAAAAACACCTCCGCCGCTTCCCGACTGCCTGCAGGCTACGTTGTTACCGACACCAGCGGCTACACCCTTACTCCTTCAACGACCCCGACGGCACAGCAACTGGACAGAAAGACACCGACCTCACTGACCTCATCATTGCTGAACACAACGCCAGCGATAACATCGTCAATGATAATCAAACCAATTACCCCGTTACCCTTTCCTTAGCGGCACTTAGTAATTTCGCTGCCAGTCATATTACCTCAGCTTCCAGCGAACTTACTGCTGCACTGAACAATAACGCCATCGCCATCTCCGCTACCAATGCCTGTTCCATCCCTCCCTGTACTAACGCTGAAACCACCGCCCTCGGCACCCTCACCATTAATGAAGTCGCAGGCACTTTCTCCATTGTAAGCGTCTCAGGTACTGCCATCTTGCTTAACAATAACATCGCCACCATCACCGTGCCAGACCAAGATGGCGCTACCAATATCAGCTCCGACTTAGGCTCCATCACCATCAACCGCACCGGCGATAACGTTTCACAAACTTACCCCGTCTCCGCTGCCTACGCAGGCACCCCTGTCGCTGACATCATCACTAACTTAGGGGGGAATGATGGCATCGTCGCACTGCTCTCCACTTCATTCGCTGGTGTCTCCCTTTCTCACAACCCCGCCGACCCCGACAACTCCCCCTTTTCCATAGCTGATCAAACCATCACCGTTACCGGCCTCTTTAATGCCGTTGACTCCAACCCTGCTCAAATAGGCAGCGTCACTATCAATGACGAAAACTTGCCTGATGGCTTCTACGCACACCCTAACCCCTACACCTTTACAGACCCAGCCGGCACAAATGCTGCTGATCCTCCTCTTAACGTTCCCAATGCCTTTTTCATTGCTGAAGGCACCCATCCTGATGTTACTGCAGGCAATAGCATTACTTACAACCTTTCCATCTCACTGGCAAAATTGCCTTCTTTTATCCTTGACCCCGCAGAACTTGACATCTCCATCACTAGCACCCTCAGCGGCAGCACTGCTGTTGACATTGCCAGCGGAAATTTATTGGTCAATGATACCGACCTCACCGTTACCATCACTGCCGTTGCCGATATCACCAACTTTCACGGCGATAAAATCGCATTATCCCAAGGCAGCCTCACCTTGACCAATGCCGCTAACGCAAGCTTTTCCATTGCCAGTGAAGTTCAAAAAACTTTCGCCGACCCCGCCGGCACTGCAGCTGTCTCCAGCGACCTCGGCGCGTTCACCATCACTGCCACTGGACAAAATTTGAACTATGACATCATCCTCACATTTGCTGCTTCCTACAACCTCTTATTTAATGATGAGGCCATTGCTGACAGGGAGTCCAGCAGCGCAAGTCCCTATACCGCCCCGCCTTGTGCCACTGCAAATGGCAGCTTCACCATTAATGAAGACGACACTTCCAATTTTCTAGCTGGCACAACAATAACCTCCGCAACGACTGACCCCATAAACTATTATTACGACAGCACTACTCCCGCCAATAATACTAATACCATCAGCTCCATCACGGACTCCGATGGCAACACACTTGACTTCTCCGCTACCTTTGTTATCCAAGAGTGTGCTGCTAGACGGCGCTAACTTCGCAGGCGGCAGCGGCACTACAGCTGACCCCTGGCAAATCAATAACGATCTGCGCTTAGACCTCTTAAGCCGCCTCGATCAATGGCAGTGCCACGTGCAGCACGTACAGGGATGACCATTATATCCTCAGCGCTGACATTGACATGGACATCAGCGGCGCGCCCTGGGCTACAAAGCTCCAGCGGTAACGGCTTCATCCCCATCGGCAAATCTAACGGCTTCACGCTACAAGTGCCCTTCAGACGTACCCAAAGCAAGTACTTCAGCGGGACAACTGAACTGTGCGCCTGGCACCACCCGCTACACCATTTCCAACCTCCTCATCAAGCAATAGAGGTACTGATGCAAATAGATATCGCATCGGACTCTTCGGCTGTCCTCACCAATGGTGCACGTCATTACAAACTGCACACTGAGTTAATGCTGAAGCTAAACTGGAGAGGGAACGCGTAGGCGGGTTTGTGGGAATTGCAATCGGAACCGCACTAGCACCGCCGTATTGTCATAACTGGCAACACCGTCTCCTCCAGCACTATCACTGCAAGGCGTGAGGTACAGGCGGCATTGTGGGAGATGCATCCAACAATGTAACCATCAACAACAATACTGTTTCAAATAATGTGTCCATTTTAGCGGAAAGTCTTTATAGTGACAGCGTAGGCGGCATCGCGGGATTTGCACATACTACAACTATCAATAACAATACTATCTCAACTGATGTGTCCATTTCAGCAGGTCGTGCCGATGTAGGCGGCATTATAGGATATGCAGTTGCTACAACCATCAGCGGTAATACTGTCTCAACTAATGTGTCCATTTCATCAACTAGTTACAACACAGGCGGCATCGCGGGATATGCAACCAGTGTGACACTCAGCAGCAATATTATCTCAAATGTTTCTATCACAGCAGAATCTAATGTAGGCGGACTGATAGGGAACTTAGCTGTAAATTCTCAGGTCTTTTATAATGTGATTCTTAATACAAGCATTGAAGCAACCACTAGTATTGCAAGCGGAGTGGTGGCATCTATAGACAATGCCAGCGTCTATCGTAATTTTATTGCCGCTACCGTAACAGCAGGTGACAATGCCGCTGGGCTGGTTTCGTCTCCAGGAGATTCGTATGAATCCGATCGCATAGCCGAGCTAACAGACAATTATTTCATTGGAAACATATCAGCCACAAATGCCGATGGCACAGCTAGCGGCGGCAATGCAGGTAATGCGTATGATCAAGGCTTTATAGTCAACTCTTACAGTGCCGCCACCATATCCGCCAATACTATTTATGGTCTTTCAGGCAGTTCCTCCTCTTTCCTAACAATAACAGCCAGTTACTTTGACAATACACTGCTTACTGGCGCAGGCGATGATGCTGCCTACGGGAAAAGCACCAGCGCCCTGCAGACCACCACCAGTGCTACAGGCATTTATGCTGACTGGGACGCTGCTGTATGGAATTTTGGCACTAGCAGCCAGTACCCCGTACTGAAAAATCTTCCGATTACTGAAGCTGAGCAGTGTGCCGCTATTAACACCCAACTAGGCACCAGCATAAACTGCACATACTGACAAACCTTGCTCCCACGCGCCGCTCATGTCCCCTGCGCGTGGGGAACACGTGTAGCAGTGTTATTGCTGTTATTTGCGGCTTAGTGGCAGTTTAGTGGCTGCCATGCTATAATTTCGGTATGAAATTATTCATCAATGACGCTCCCGTCTCATTCACGCTGAAAAATGAGCAAACAGCCGCCTATACTGTGGTGGCGCACTACTAAAATAGTTAAATGAACACCAGCTGGAACTGCGCTGCACCGCCGCCTGTTCCACCACATCAGTACTTCCAACAGCGTTCGTGTGTTGAATATGCCCAAAACACTTAATTTTTCTCAACCCCAGCACTATTTTTCATTATTTTTCTGAAAAAGCTTGCTTATTCGTTATTAATTAATTTTTTAATAGACTTTTTTCATGTTATCATATCGCTAAGTCAAACAGCCGCCGCCTTTAAAATTTGCACTTTTCTTGAAATAATATAAAACAAACATCATGGAAACACCTTTTCAGCTGTGTTATAATCGCACAGCATTTTATAAACCTCTGATGTTAAGTCTTAGTGTTGTTTTTTATCTGTTCATTGCAAGCTGTTCATCTGCGCAAGACAGTACTCCCGTGCAAGACAGTAATCCTATGCAAGACAGTGATCCCGTCGTCAGCTCGCTCACATTTATAGACATCATCACCAATTCCATCGCCATTACCGATGTCACTGGCAGTAGCTCAGTGCCAGTCGCCAGTATTAATGTTTACCTGGAAACAACTGACAATGGCATTACCATTCCTCCAGCTATTGTCATCTCCGGCATCACGAATGTTTGCTCCGCTCTGCCCTGTACTGCCGTTGAAGATAAGCTTGCCGCCCTGAGCCTTGCTGCCCATCCCGATACTTTCGCCCTTCCTGATAATGTGGCAAGTACTAGCATCCTCATTCCAGACCAACCGGGTGCCGCAGCCCATGCAGACGTTCATTTAGGCACCATCGCCCTCACCCGTTTAAGCGATGGCGTTAAGCTCACTTTTAACGTCATTGTTCATTACCATGGCACCCCTGTTGCCGAGCTTATTGCCGCTGCCGCTACTCCAGTAGACCTTATTCATGCTACCTTTGGCGGCAACGCGCTCACACTAACGCTTGATGGTAATGCCCTCGCCGCCAACGGCACTAACGCTGATACAGGCACAGGTGTCATCACCTCCGCCGCTAAGCTCCCCGCTGGCAAACGCGGAAATTAACGCACAGTCAAACTTTCCGTAGCGCACGGAAATCAACACAAACTCCCTTGCCGCATAGTTATTAATACTATTATTATAGACATAACATAGTATAGTATAGTATAATGTAGTGTAGTGTAGTGTAGTCTAACACTTACACATACCATACTTTATTATCATAACAAAGTATAAACTCATTTTCAGGAGCTTATAATAATGCCTTTTCGCCCACAAATTACTGCACTTCGCTCATTGTTCAAACTCAGCATGATCATCACGCTCAGCGGTTTCATCGCCAGCTGCTCCACTACCGAGGATACCTCCATCAGTAGAGCTCTCACTTTTGAAGAGCTCGTCGCCACTGCCATCACCATCACCATCGCCGATGCAGACGATATCTTGCTGAAAAACGTCAACACCATCGTTTCCCCAGAAACCACCAACGACGACAATATCATCACCCCTCCCTCCATCACCGTCACCGGGCTCACCAATGCCTGCCCCGCCTTGCCCTGTGCTAGCGCTGGCGGCACCATCGCCACACTTACCATTGAAGAAGACCTTGATAACTTCACCATTGAAACTCAGACTGCCTCCATTTTTATCCCAGATGCCGACGGTGCTCAGTCCTCCGAAATTCCCCTCGAGCAAACTATCACTATCACCAATGCCGATTCCACCCCAATTACCTACGCCATCACCATTCAGTACCTCAGCACCTCCGTCACGGACATCATTGCCATTGCCGCCGCTGCCGCTGAAGCCAGCCCTGCTGACGATGATAACCTCTTCTCTTTCCTCATCTCCGCCAGCTTTGCCAATCAACCCCTCGCCATTTCCCTAAGTGATGCTGGCGATACCATCCTGCTCAGCGGCACCAATGCTAACGCAGGCAGTAACGCAGGCTCCATCACTGCCACCGCCAACCTCCCTAACGGTTATGCTGTTTTTATGGCAACCGATGACGACCCTCTCTACAGCTTCCCCTACAACTTCGACGATCCCGACGCTGCCGTCATTACCGAATTACCAGAAGACCAAAAATTAAATGACCTCATCATTGCTGAACATGATGCCAGCACTAACATCATCAACGGCAACCAATCCAATTACGCCGTCTTCCTCTCATTAGACGGACTGACCCGCTTCAGTCCTTCGCATATTTCCCCTTCTTCCACTGACGTTAGTTTTGACCTAGACGATGTCAATAACTCCATTGTCATCTCCGCCACCAATGCCTGCGCCGCTCCGCCCTGCGCTGACGCTGAAACCGACCTCGGCACCCTCACCATTAATGAAGTCGCCTCCACTTTCTCCATCACAGACGTTCAAGAAATCATCGTCAATACCATCTCACTTAACAATAACACCATCACCATCACCGTGCCAGACCAAGCCGGCGCTACTAACTCATCTGTCCTCCTCGGCTCCGTTACCATCTCAAACCTCAGCGATACCGCTGCCATTACCTATAACGTCTCCGTCTCTTACTCAGGCACCCCCGTTGCTGACATCATTGTTACTATCCTTGATGGCAATGACAACAACATCTCCAACATCATCGCCGCGTCCTTTAATGGTTTTGACCTCACCCCCTCGCTCAGTGGCACTACCATCGCGCTCTCAGGCGCCACCAATACCGATATAACCGATGCTACGGGCGCCATCATTGAAGCCGCCGCTTCCCCCCTCCCCGCAGGCTATTCTGTTTTTATGGCTACTACCGGCTCTCCCCCCTACAGCTCTTCCTACTCCTTCAACGACCCCGACGGCAGCGAAACTGACGCACTGAACAACCATGCACTAAGTAACCTCATCATTGCTGAACACGATGCCAATGATAACATCATAAGCGGTAACCAAACTTCCTACTCCGTTACCCTCTCCTTAGCGGCACTTAGCAATTTCGCTGCCAGTCATATTGCCTCATCGTCCAGCGATATTACTCCTACACTGAACAATACCATCATCGCCGTTTCCGCCACCAATGCCTGCGCCGCTCCGCCCTGCACTGACGCCGAAACCGACATCGCCACTCTCACCATTAATGAAGTCGCCGATACTTTTTCCATTGAAAGTGTCTCAACCCATAACACGATTTCACTTAATGCTGCCGCCACCATCGCCACCATCACCGTGCCAGACCAAGATGGCGCTACCAGTCTCAGCTCCGACTTAGACTTAGGCTCCATCACCATCAAGCGCACCGGTGATAACGTTTCACAAACTTACTCCATCTCCGCAACTTATGCCAGCACTCCTGTCACTGACATCATCTCCTCCATCCTCAGCGGCAATGATGCTAACATCTCCAACATCATCGCCGCGTCCTTTAATGGTTTTGACCTCACCCCCTCGCTCAGTGGCACTACCATCGCGCTCTCAGGCGCCACCAATACCGATATAACCAATGCTACGGGCACCATCGCCAATAACATCTCCGCCGCTTCCAGACTGCCTGCAGGCTACGTTGTTACCGACACCAGCGGCAACCCTTATTCCTTCAACGACCCCGACAGTGCCGTCACTACCGAACTATCCGACTATGACTTAGCTAACCTCATCATTGCTGAACACGATACCAGTGGTACCATCATCAGCGGTAACCAAGCTTCCTACTTCGTCTCCCTCTCCTTAGCGGAGCTACTCCAACTTGAAAACAGTGACTTTAGCTTCACTCCTGCCAGTGGTCAACCCTCTGCCTCTATTTCCGTCGACAACGCCTCCTTACTAATCACCCTCACCGGCCTCACCAATGCCTGCACCACTTCGCCCTG
>CBDFMP010000030.1:0-32799 GCA_965249715.1 Spirochaetota bacterium
GCGCCGCCAGCAAGCGTGGCAGTATAACCTGTGGGGAGGTTGTTGGTGGTGATGCTGCCAGCAGTGCCGTTACGGCATTTGTACCGCTGAGGGCGATGGTGTCGCCTGCATCATTCAGTGCAATGCTAAGGTCCCTGCTTGCAAACTCAGCGGAGATGAGGCGAGTAATGTCGTTATTGGTGACAAGCTCAGCAACGGGATACCCGCTGTACTCTACGATGATGTCAATATCAATAGTGCTGTCATCAGCAAGGTTGGTGATGGGGAGGTTGGTGGTGACGTTTGTGGTTTGGGCGCCGGGAGCATCCGTCGGGATATTGAAAGAGAAAGTTGAAGCAGCAAAAGTGAAAGCAGGATCATCTTTAGTAATGGTAAGGGTGGCGAGGGTGCCGGCAGCAGCATTAGCACAAGGCGAAGCAGCATGAGCAGGCATTAGCGAGGTCGCCAGTAATAGTGATGGTACCTGATGGATTAGCGGGGTCGGTGGTGGTATCGATGGAAACAGCAGAAGCTAATGGAGTGCCATCGTTCAGTTCAACGGTAATGGCGTCAGTGAGCGCCATTTCCAATGGGCTGCGCGTGGTGGAGTCTTCGGTAGCGGCGCAGCCTGAGAAAATGAGAATGCTAAGACTTAGCAGCAAAAGTGGAATAATTTGAGGTCGGAGTGTATTCATACTGATTTCCTTGAAGTTTTTAAGTTAGCAGCAAAAGCCTGTTAAACATATTGTATTAGTTAGTGTACTATGAAAAGCATGATGGATGTTAGTTTATTAACGGAAAATTTGTATGCTAAGCTGAGAAACAGGCTGAGCAGTTTCAGCGATGGTGCACGGACGCCGCTAACGGCGGTTAAGGTGGATTGTTCGCTGTGAGCGCGCCTGTTTGGCTTCTTCTATGCAGCTCTTAGCAGTAAGGGTGCAAAAAGTTTTGCTGTTTCAGCTCCACTTGGTTACATGGCAGCTCTCAGCGACTTTCCGATGAACTTGACGTGTCTTAAAAGTTTAAGGCGCGTTTCATCGCTGAGCCGTAGCAGCTGGGGAGCTGTTTGTGCCAGCTTAGTGGTCATAATCGTTTTCAGCTGCTATTTGGCGCGGTAGTCCAGTAGGCGCCGCAATTTGCCCTTTGTTATTTGAGAAAGCCACTCGGGGTGATTGTCGCCCACGCCCAGTTCGTCAATGTTTGTCACACGGCAGCTCTCAGCGACTTTCCGATGAACTTGACGTGTCTTAAAAGTTTAAGGCGCTTTTCATCGCTGAGCCGTAGCAGCTGGGGAGCTGTTTGTGCCAGCTTAGTGGTCATCATTATTTTCAGTTGCTATTTGGCGCGGTAGTTCAGTAGGCGCCGCAGTTTGCCCTTTGTTATTTGAGAAAGCCACTCGGGGTGATTGTCGCCCACGCCCAGTTCGTCAATGTTTGGTCACACGGCAGCTCTCAGCGACTTTCCGATGAACTTGACGTGTCTTAAAAGTTTAAGGCGCTTTTCATCGCTGAGCCGCAGCAGCTGGGGAGCTGTTTGTGCCAGCTTAGTGGTCATCATTATTTTCAGCTGCTATTTGGCGCGGTAGTCCAGTAGGCGCCGCAGTTTGCCCTTTGTTATTTGAGAAAGCCACTCGGGGTGATTGTCGCCCACGCCCAGTTCGTCAATGTTTGGTCACACGGCAGCTCTCAGCGACTTTCCGATGAACTTGACGTGTCTTAAAAGTTTAAGGCGCGTTTCATCGCTGAGCCGTAGCAGCTGGGGAGCTGTTTGTGCCAGCTTAGTGGTCATCATTGGCGCGGTAGTCCAGTAGGCGCCGCAGTTTGCCCTTTGTTTTCAGTTGCTATTTGGCGCGGTAGTCCAGTAGGCGCCGCAGTTTGCCCTTTGTTATTTGAGAAAGCCACTCGGGGTGATTGTCCCCCACACCCAGTTCGTCAATGTTTGGTCACACGGCAGCTCTCAGCGACTTTCCGATGAATTTGACGTGTCTTAAAAGCTTAAGGCGGGTTTCATCGATGAGCCGCAGCAGCTGGGGGTCTGTTTGTGCCAGATTAGTGATAATAATCGTTTTCAGCTGCGATTTGGCGCGGTAGTCCAGTAGGCGCCGCAGTTTGCCCTTTGTCATTTGAGAAAGCCACTCGGGGTGATTGTCGCCCACGCCCAGTTCGTCAATGATGAGAAAATTGCAATGTGCCAATGCCGCAGTATTGGATGCCTTTTCACCGAGCGGCAATTCTTTTAGCTGGCTTGAGTGAATGAACCGCGCCTGTTTGGCTTCTTCTATGCAGCTCTTAGCAGCAAGGGTGCAGGCAGTGACGGTTTTGCCTGTGCCGTGATAACCGCAGAATAAAAACCCCCAGCTTGGTTCTAACAATTCACGAACTGAACAATTTTTTATTTCAGTTAAAAATTTTGCCGTGGAACTGCACAGGTAAGGGTAGGTGCTTAATTTTACTTTCTTAAAGTCCACAGGACATTCGGTAGTAAACTGTTTGAGCAGACGATTGCCAAGGACTGTGTTGCGCTGCCGCTCCTGTTCGGCATGATGTTGTGCAAGTGTAGTTTTACAAAGGCAGCACTCGCTGATTTCCCAGCAGCCAACGGGGTTGCCGTTTTTATTTTTTAACGCGCGGCGGTTGTGGTGTTTGTTGCCGCAAACATCGCAGCATGCAGTGGGTTCAGTACTGGAGCGATACAGCTTAACAAATGAATTTTGGCTCAGCTGCCGCAGAGCACCGGTAGCAGCTTTATATGTGGATGTGAGGTTAGTCATATTGATACTCCCGTGTGCCAGGCAATGTTTTGCCGGTTGGCTTAACAGCATGCGGAATGCCGTTGACAAATGTGAGCAGTCCTGTCGGTTTTATAAAAAAGCCCTGAATGCCGAACTGATAGGACAGCCGCCCAGCGCCCAGTGTTTCTTTGTAGTTGTTTATTGCTAACAAGGCTGAGTGCAGCGGGTCTGCAAAACCGCGCGCACGCAGCTTTTCCAATCCACCACAGATAGCCTGCGCTTCAAAACGCCCACAGTGAGTACTAATTTCCTCAGGATTTAACCCCAGATGCCATTGTCTAAAAAGCTGCTGAACGTCTGCGGCAGCACTCACAGCTGGACTGATGCCGCCGGTAGCTTCTCCACTAAACAGGGTGTCCGTTAGCGGCAGCTCCGCTACAGTACTATTAACACGCGGCGCGCTTAGTTCAGCTCTTTTAGTTAGCTTTCTTTTAGTTAAAGCTTTATATAGTGGTTTTTTATCAGGTGACTGTGAGACACCCGATAGGTGACTGTGAGACACCTGTAATGGTGACTGTGCGGCACCTTTGCTGCTGCAAGTTTGATCTGTAAGTTTGTACCTATTAGCGGTTCTATGCTGCCTGATAATTTTTAAAACTCCCTCAGTCTCCAGCGATTTTATCGCCCTGAGTACCTGCCTTTTACTGCACATCAATCTCTCCGCTATTGTCTCCACTTTAGGAAAACACGAGCGTTCGGCGTTCTGTGAGTAGTAACTAATTGCGGCAATAACCGCGATTTCATAAACGCTATTAGCTTTTTCTAATTCTTTTCTAGTAATTCTGAAAAATGTACCTGGTTTCATTTGTTTTATCCGCTTTTGCCTTGTTTTTGTGATTGATGTTATACTAAGGAAGTAATACTTGTTATGGGCATTTTAGAATGCAGTTTATTATTATATGTGGTAATTTTAAATACTGTATATATTACTAATATACTAAATAGTATTTTTAGTCAAGTATTTATTCACAAAATTATAAATAAAATATGAAAAAAATGATGACTTCAGCGGATAGACTGGTGCTATTTATTCGAAATTTAGGAAAAAAGCAAAAAAATATTGCCGATGACTTAAAAATAAATATTAATACTGTAGGTTATTATTGTTCCGGGAAAAGTAAGCTGCCCGTTTATGTGGCAAAAGCAATGCAGGCTGAATACGGCCTTAGTGCCAATTGGCTATTGCATGGCAGCGGTGAAATGATGTTGCCAGCGGATAAAGCTGTTGTGCCTATTCAACCATTGCCGGATATGGCGACTGAAGTTTTGTCGACAGCTTCGCCATTCTTTCATGAATTGAAAGATATTCGCACACGCTTGAACAATATTGAAGCCAGACTCAATACAATGGAAGAACGCCTTAACAAGCGTGTGGACGGATTGGAAAATAATGTCTGGGGAGATCTGAGCGAACTTGATCAGCGATTGAGTGACTTGGAGCGGAACCTGGATGGCGATGATTGAGCACTGCTGAGTGCTGAAACTTAGCGCCTTAGCATTGGAATTCAAGCAGCGATCAACCTCTGCAGCTCTGTAAGGGGTTAAACTAAGGCTATTGCAGGCGCGGCGCTCCCCCCGCAGGATAGCGCTGCGGGCATTGACGCGATGAATATCAGGCACCGCACTTTTGCAGAGGAATACGTCCGTAATGGCGGCAATGCACTTGCTGCCTATCAAAAGGCTTATGGTAGAAAGGTTTATGGTAAGTCCACCGCCACGTCCGCTGCCAACTTGCTTAGACGCCCTGTTATTCGGACATTGATCGCTGAGTATCAAACGGCGGCTCAACAAGCAGACAACCCCTTAACCATCACACGTGAGCGTGTGACTGAAGAGGTCATCGCTGATGTGGTCGGCGCAAGAGCAGAAAAAAAATGGAGTACCGCTTTGCGCGGCTGGCACTTAGTGGCTAAGTTATGGGGACTGGAAAAACAGAAGGCCTTGCAGGCACGTAACCAAACTACTGCTAACCTTGCCACTGAATTCGCCGCCATGTTCCAGCAACCCAAACACCAGCAGCACCCGGCTAAACTTAAATCGCAGCCGCTCCCCAAAACTAAACCCCAAACAACGCCTAAACGCAAGACCTGAGCCCAACCACCAAGTACATTGACCGTGCCATAATATACAGCAAAACTTGTGGAAAATGTTTCTCATGTACACCAGCAACGATTGCAAGTTTTGCTGCAGTCCCCCGAAACCCTAGGCCATTGGCTGGGTTATAAGGAATTGAATGCAACCCATGGCAAGTGGATTAAACAGGTTTGGGCGCTGCCGCATGATAGCGATTTTTTATTATTGGCACATCGCGGTAGCTACAAAACAACGGCAATTGTTGTGATTGGTGTGATTTGGTTCCTCATCTTCAATCCCGAACAGACCGTGCTCATTGTCCGCAAGGAATACAAACGCGCCGCTGCTACATTGCAGCAAATTCGCAGCCATTATCAATCGCAACGCATGCTGGCTGCTTATGACGGATTGGGACTGAGCAGCAATCAGCCGCTCATTGCCACGGAACGTGAGGATTCGCTGCGGTTAGGCACCAAACAGGCGATCACGCAGGAAGGGAACATCGAGATCACCGGCATCACCGCACGCGGCGTGACCGGGCGCCATTACGATCGTATTCATCTTGACGACGTGGTCGTGGACATTGACCGCGATAGTCATACGGAACGTGAAAAAACCAAACGCATTTATCAAAACTTAAAAAGCGTCATCAAACCCGGCGGGCGCATTACCGCTACCGGTACGCCCTGGCATAAAGACGACCTCTACAGTACATTTAATATCGTAGAACGCTACCCCGTAGGCACAGTGCAAGTAGCCGGCTTCACCAATGCCGAACTGGCACAAAAACGCAGCGAACTCTCACCCGCACAATACGCCAGCCAATACAACCTCAAATTTATCCCCGAAAGCGGACAACTGTTTGCCAATATTGTCCAAGTGGATGCATGGCCACGCGGTGCAGAAGTCATCGCACACATTGACCCTGCATTTGGTGGCGATGATACCACTGCACTAACCATCGCCGCTTATGGCGGCAAAGAGCTCATTGTCTGGGGAACCAGCTTCACACAACACATTGTGCAGCATTACGCAGAAATTGCCGCACGGGTTAAACGCAGCGCCGCGCGCTTGGTGTACGTGGAAAATAACGGCGATAAAGGCGCCACTGCACGCGATTTACGTAAACTGGGCATACGAACACTTGGCTACCATGAAACGATGAACAAACACACCAAGATCTGCACCTACTTATACAGACATTGGGAAGTTGTGCGATTTTACAAAGAAACGGACGCTGAGTACATCGCACAAATTCGCGATTATGTCAAAGGCGCCGCCCACGATGACGCAGCGGATAGCATTGCATCGCTCCTAGTGAAACGTCCCTTTAAGCCGCAGACATTGAAAAAATTGCACAGGCAATACAGCCCGCCGCCTGTACAGCGAAGGAGCCAACATTGGAGTGAGCACCTCTGAACAAAAACAGCAAGTATTAACTTCTCAAGTTTTTATGAACTTGGATTGTAAGCTCATAGTATAACTAAAGACCGAATTAAATGTCGCTGGTTGTACTGCGGGCATTGTGTCTATGGGCACTACTGTGGCAGCTTTGAAACGTTGTCATTTCATACAGAGGTCTCAGCTATGTCTTTACATTCAAGCTGTGCAATTACTTTTGCGCAGGTATGACATCTCCTTAACGCTCAGCTGGTTAAAATTGTTTCAATCGGCAGCTTAAACAACCATAGTCAAGGAAGCAGAGCTTAAGTCTGCTGATAGTTGTCCTAAACCCGTTCTTAGCCTGGGCGATTGCCAAGCGTACGGGGTTGTCTTTAGCAGGCATTTGCCAGCTTAATCAGCAGTCCGGCTAACTTACTTGCTGAAACAGTAACCTGAAAGCTTTCGTTAGTCAAGACGATGGCTGCGTGGATAAACTGAATGACGGAACGTAAACGTCACCTGGGCACAACGGGAAGCAGGTTGCTAAATAAAGCTTTTCTCACGTTCCTTCCGCTGGAATCTATTCCGACCTTAAGCCGCCAGCTGGATAAAGCTGCCAATGAGCAGGGGACTTTACGTTCTTATGTTAATGGCAAGAACTTGAAGCCCTGCAACAAACAGTATTTTTTTTCGTAAGTCAACATTCACTAAACAGCTGTCCTTTGAAACATGTAAGGTCATTGACAAACTGGAAAAAAAGCAGCGGCAGCTTTCAACCTTAGCTAAATTAACTGGCTTAACATTCACACGTGAACTTCTTACTTATACCACTAATGACAAAGCTGAAACAGTTGCGAAGGAAATACGCAAAAACCTTTATCCCGCCGTTTCTAAAAAAGATCCCAAAATTTTCTTTAAAGACTTAATAGCAAAGCTGGCAGATGCGCAGCTCTTAGTGCTTGAGTATATTGATCGCTCAAGAATAGCGACAAAGAAGTTTGATGTAGATGGTCTCTTTATACAACCTAACTTTATTGTCATCAATCGGCGAAAAAACTGGATTAAACGTGCACAGCTCTTCACGCTTGTTCACATGAATTGGCGACATTATCTTCTGGACAATGAAGACCAGGTCTCAAGAAGTGGATTGATTGGGACAGTCCTCGCGATCTGAGCTGGCGGCACTATCCGTGGATAGAAAAATGGTGCGATGACATTTGCAGGTGAACCATTTCTTAGCTGGGAACAGCGATGCTTAGAAGATAAGCTGGCAGCAAGCAGATGGCGATGAGCAAACAGCTGCCAATCATTATCATACGTAAGCTGTATTGCGTAAGCTTTAATGAATGCACGACGGGAACAACTCTTAGCAAGCCTTGCGCTATTATGAACGCGGCTGGCTTGCACATTAAACAAATATCAAAACAAGGATACGGAAGCATTAGACAGAAGCAGATCAGCTACTATTAGGGCTAAAACGTCAAAACGCGAAGCTGAAGAACGTGCACGAACAACAAGCCGCAGCAGAACTAGCTGGTAAACCATTTTATCCGTGCCGTATATTTTCTGCTAAGCCTATAGCGGTCAGGACGCATTACAGCGAGCTAATTGTCCGTGAAGCTTTTTATGGGAGTGTTATTGACACAAATACGCGTATGTGAAGGATTACGCTCAATATTAGAAATTGGATATTGACTGCCCAAGTACGTGTGAGCAAGTTTCTTTAAGCTGAGCAATGAATGCAGTTGTTGATACTAGCTCATGGCGTTCCCATTACATAAAAGCTTATTTACCCTTTGATGCAATATGTGTTTTTGCAGACTTTAAAAATCTTCCGGAAGATGACTAACGGGCGTTTTGGGATTATATTAGTAATGCTTCAAATAGAGCTTATGTACATGAGGTTAAAGATTGAACTGGGATAAGATGTAACGAAAAAAGGTGATCAGTATTCGCAGGTTCATGAAGCAGGAAGCTGTTATATAATACGGATGACCAGCAGACACCAGGTGATGCCGCTCATCAGAAGGCTCAATAATTATGTTAAACGATCAATTTAGGACCGAACCTAGAGATGATTATAGTTAGAGCCTTTATTCTATAGGATGGGGTCCGGGACGCAAGTTGACCCGTAATTCTTAGTCGTGAAAAACTTAAAGCCCTCGAACTTTAAGGAATTATGACAGAAAGTTACTGAGGATGAAAGGTCAGAATATATTCAATCGGCAGACTGGGCACTGATAATGTACGCGGAACAAATGAGGTAAAAGTGCAAGGATTCATGAAGGTTTGTGAAGCCTGTTGTAACAGAAGAAACTCCATACCTAGTACCCTGATAATAAACTGTTGCTGAAAAAAAATACCAGTCTATGTTGTAAGCTGCTGGGACTAAGAACTGCTGCTCTCTATGCTGAATTACTTGAAAGGATACCAGCAGGATTGTCCGTGAGACTGCAAATCCACTACTCCACACCTCTCGCTGTCCGTTAATTGAGGCTAAGTTCCAGCGGTGCTGCGCAGGCAGCGCCAATGGCATTCATCGGCAGGTGCAGTAAGGCTGCCCCTAAAACACGGCAATACTCCCGCTGGTAGTGCAGCAACCAAGATTTTTTACAGGGTGCTTGACCTTACGCACAGGCGGCTGAACCCGCGCTGCCGCACACAGAGGATTGAGCTGACCCCCGTTCCCGCTCCCGGCTAAGGTCAATTGAAACTTACGCCATTGACAGCAATGCCATTGGCAGCAAGTAGGGTGTTAATCTTCTGCTACCAGTCTCGCAAAGATGTCAGTGCTCCCAAGAATGTCAGCTGTTTCAGATGGTTCGTGTGTGCTGCCATGGTCGCCGCCTTCTATTTTTATGACCTTCGCACCTTTAGCTCTAAGGAAACTTTCTTCTGCGGCACTTAACCTGCCAACACTCTCATCAAGCGTCCCAAACCCATAAATGACCTTTGAAAGATCAGTATCGCTGAGCAAGTCCGTATAACGATTCATCCCCAGTCCAGCCGCCAAACATAGAGAGGTGGTGTGGAATTCATCATTGTCATCGTTTTCTGAAACATTAACCGGTATGATTGTCGTTCCATCCGTCTCATCAAATTCATACGGGGTGCCGTCACGAAATCCGTGCCAAACCTTTTCAGGCATGTCTAAACGTCCCGATAAAATTGCTATTTTATCCGCCGCATTTCCATATTTGGCTAAATACTTAGGGGTGATAAATGAACCAAAAGAATGCGAGATAACATAAACCCGCTTCCCCATGTCCTTATAATAATTGATGACGCGATGGAGAATGTCAACAGAAAGTTCATCCTGCTCAATGCATTGCTCAAAACTAAGCCCCATGTCTTTTAAATCCGGATTATAGGTCTGCACTTGATGAACATAGACTTGAAGATACTCAGCAACATTCGCTGTTTCTTCAATGAACGGATCAAGCGGCCTGCTAGAAGTAATGCCGCTACTCAAAAAAAATACAGGCCCCCCTTGCAGATATAACAGGGCATTGGGAGCAGCACTATCACCAAATGCTCTTGCCAGCTCTGAAGTATCCGTAGGTAACGTTGTTAGCGGTGGATCCGGGACAATGGGCGCTGTTCCTTTTGCTAAGAGCTGAGGGCGAGCTTCAGTGTCAGCTTGTAAAAACAAGCTGAATGGCAAGGAAACTTCAGCAATACGCAGCTCAGTGGAGGTTGCCAAGAGGATAAATGTTAGCTCGCGAAAGCTGGCATTGGCGTCCACTGCCAAGAGGACACTGAACAATAGACCGAAAACAATTATTCTCATCATGCTAAGTCCACTGCCAAGAGGACACCACCGCCTAAGTCCACCCGCAACAAACCGACCTGTCAGTACGTGCAAGTTATGCTTGTACCCAGCTGCGCGTTAATGGCTTCGCATTGCTGCGCAGCTGAGAGCGGATTATCACTCAGCCGCAATACAGGGTATTGGCTGGCAGTGCTCGCGAAAGCTGGCATTGGCGTCCACTGCCAAGAGGACACTGAACAATAGACCGAAAACAATTATTCTCATCATGCTAAGTCCACCGCCGAAGTTCCATACCGCTGCGTCCCAGCTCTCATACACTTCACCTGCAGCTCCCTCAGCCACGGGCGTTTGCAGCTGGCTGCTGCTTTGTGCCCTTATTCCCTCGGCGCTGTCCGCTGCGCTGGTAGTTAATGTGCTATCATAGTAACTATGGGTGACCGTAACTCCAGTAATGGGCGCCAATCCATTAGTAGTTGTAGCAGTGCCTGTTATCGTTGCTACTGCATAAGAATTTATGAGGGTGGCGGATGGTGCATCGACAACACTAGCCATAATGCCCCCCACTGAACCGCTGCCCGCACTAAGCGTTCCAGTAAAAAAGCTGTCAGTAATACTAAAAAAACTCGTAATTTCATCGGCATTGGAAGAAAACCCTATTATTCCGCCGCTGTTTTCAGCGCTGGCAGTAACGGTTGTGGCAACAAAAGCTTTTATGATGCTAGCTAGATTATTATCTCCGGCATCAAAGTTATACGAAAGTCCTACCAAACCACCTGCGTTAGTGGCAGCTGTAACGCTGCCACCCGTAACGGCATTACTGCTAAGGATATTGGTATTGGTTTTCGTACCGCTGGTAGCAAAAGTATCCATAAATCCTACCAAACCGCCTGCGTTGGAAACGTCTGCTATGATGCTACTGTTTTTAACAAGGTTATTGCTGATAAGATTATTAGCGGAATCGCCAGTAGCCAGCGACCCGGCAATGCCGCCTGCACCACCTGGATAATTCATAATGTCGTCTCCATTAGTGCTAGTCATAATGCTGCTGTCAGTAACGATGTTCATACTGATAATGTTGGTGGCAGAAGAACCTGCAGTGGCAGTCAATCTCGACTGTCCAACAATACCGCCTGCATCAATGTTAGCTATGATGGTGACGTTTCCAACAGTATTCGCACTGATAGTGGCGATTTCATTTACGCCACTAGTCAGCTTTCCTGCGATGCCGCCTGCGCGACCATAGTTAGCTGTGATGCTGCTGTTTGTAACAGTATTGCCGCTAATGGTAACATCACCATCAGCAAATCCCGCAAAACCGCCTATGTCTTCGTACCCTGTTATGGTTGCATTCCCAACAGTATTCGCACTGATAGTGGCGATTTCATTTGCGCTACTAGTCAGCTTTCCTGCGATGCCGCCTGCGCGACCATAGTTAGCTGTGATGCTGCTGTTTGTAACAGTATTGCCGCTAATGGTAACATCACCATCAGCAAATCCCGCAAAACCGCCTATGTCTTCGTACCCTGTTATGGTTGCATTCGCCAATGTGCAGTTGGTGATCACAGCGTTATTTGAGAGAAAACCGAAAAGTCCAATGTAATGTCCTTGAAAATACCCAACCGCATCGTTATTGGTGTTGCTGATGTACAGGTTGGAAATGGCGGCGTCTGCACAGTCCAGCTGTCCGCGAAAATGATTGGCTTGCCCTAAACCTGCTGCTGAGCTGCTAGCATTTGGGGTTTTGCCGATGGGAATAAAGCCGTTTGTATTTGCATTGGGGTGTGTGCTGTTGGATGCCCAGGGTGCATCCGTTATGCTCATGTCTATATCCGCAGTAAGGACAAAGTAAGCGGCTTTATAAGTGTTGTATGATGCACTGGTATTATTGATTAGGCGACTCAGGAGGTCTAAACGCATGTCACTATCAATGATGTGGGGGTCATCAGCAGAGCCAGTGCCGCCCGCAAAACTAGCGCATTCCAGAATTTCAATGATCCCATTAAAATTCAAAATACTGCCGCCAGCGGTTATAACGGGGATATTAGTATTGTTGTCAGCTGTGTTATCATCGTAATAGTAGTTAATGGGGGCTATGGTGACACTGCTCAAGTAGTTAGTGGTGGTGTCGTCATTGGCGATGGTGAACACTCCGCCGCTAGTCAGGGTGCTGCAGCTAGGCTGATTTATTTCCGCATCAGCAAGGATTTCACTGCCCAGTTCAAGGTTATAGGTGGTTGTCAATACCAGCTGGAGCTCATAAGTAGTCATAGCAGAATTACTGGATGCAATGAAAGTTCCAAGGTCGCTGGAGACAGTTTCTGTACCAGCAGGATCACTGAGCGTGGTGAGATTGTCTGTGTCAATGGAAAATCCATTGTCCACGGCTGCTGTGCTAAGGCTAATGCTGATGGTTCTATCATATAAAGTGAGTTCAGGTCCGTTTAAATTACGAATGTCAGCGGCGGCAGTAATGGTAATACGCGGCGGTGAGTTGTACTGGATAACGCGCAACGCTCCTGAAGTTATGGTCTTGTTTTGGTTAGAGTCAAGCGCATCCGTGATAGTTATGACTAGGTCATCAGCACTGATGATAATATCGGGAATGGCGCCCGGGTTTATGTTCAGCTCATAAGAAACACTATTTAAGGAATCGGCGTCTTCAATAATGGTAATGGCATCGGGAGCAGGTATATTGGTATCATTAATGCCAACGGGATCTGTGAACGTGTGAGACGTGACAGCGTAACCTGTAGGCAATAAGCTGGAGGACGGTGCCACAGTTCCCGTTTGCGCAGGATCATCGGGGAGGTTGGGTAGGTTAGTGATGGTTAAAACATCATTGCCATTTTCCGCTTCCCAGCTCACAATGGAACTCGTATTTTCTCCACTAGTGCTAAATGTAATGGTTACGGCTCCCGGCGGCAGCACATTTTCTATGCCGCCGGCATTGGCTATCAAGTCTGTAACAGCTATGCTATTATAATACGCAATGATATTGTAATTGAAAGTAACGCCATCGTTAACGCGCGTGATGGCAATGGTGCCTATAACCGGATTTAAGGATGCCGCACCAGCTTGATCTGGAATGGTTAATGACGTTGCGGTCTCAGTAACAACAAAGCTCGCGGGGGCGTCTTCAATGGTGAAGAACTCATCGTTATGTGTTATCACCAGCACTCCCAAATCAACAGTACCATCGGCAAGCTGGCAGGGCGGGTTGTTGCAGCTATTAACAATGCCTACAATAGTTAGAGTGCCGTCACCAATAAGCTGACCTGCAGCATTGGTATTATGTTCAAAAACAAAGTCAGCTGTGGTGAGTGCTGTGCCATTTGATTCTTCTAAGCTAACTGCCGAATCCAGCATCTGCGTAATTGTGGTTATGCGATTTGAACTATCATCAGCACTTGTACAGCTGCTGAGGATTGTGAAAATGGCTAAAAAGGTTATCCATAATTGGTGGCGGATGTAGAAGTTATTCATGATTTATTCCTGTTTAAGTAGCAAGTTATTATGATTTGTTGGCGGGTTGCCAAAGCGGTGTACCCGTAATTGTATCATAAATATGATGATTAATTGGCGAAGTGTGCCTTTTTATCAACTATAAAAAAGCAATTTTGTAGTATAAAAATTGCAGCTGAGCGCTGCGTTTATTCGCCGTTTATTGAAATAGCGTAAATTAAGCGGTTGGCGTGCGGGCGCTAGGTGAACAGGCGGCAGACGCGGGGAGCGTCTTACTGAGGACGTCGGGTACTAAGCAATACTACTTCTGCCACTACTTCCCGCTGGGGTACTAAGCGGGGGAAAGGGGGTTTAAACGTAAGATATTCTTGTGCATTAATATTTGAAAAAGCAGGAGCGGAAGGATGAATGTAAGAGCCAGAAACAAGCGAATAGAATAAGGAAGAGCGGGAAAGTAAGAACGCCTTTTAAAAAGCAAATCAAATACAAAAACGGAAACTTTCGCCGCCTATAGATAAAATTCCCTGACTGATAATGTCCATTCCCAAGATAACATCAAAAGTGGAAGCATGACTACTTTTAGTTTCCAAGACACGTAAATGATGGAAATTAACATCAATCTTGGTTGATGCTTCATCGTGAGTAGAGACAGGAATAAGAATAAAAACCTTATATTCATTTACAGACTGTTCTCCTGTAGTATTAACAACCTTGGTTTTTTTAAACGGCGCTATTTCTAGTTTTTTTGCAACGTAATTTGAAATGCAACTCTTATTTGCTCCTGTGTCAAGTAGTGCTTTGTAACGATACTTTTTATCAAAAATATTTTTGACTCACTCTTTATTTTGAAGATTTGCTGTGCTAGGAAAAACTACAACATCACACAATGGTTGCAGGTTATTGGAAATTTTATTACTAAAGCACGGCATAAGATTGGAACCCTAAGTCTACATCCAGCTCTCCTATCTCTTGTATGGAAAAAGGAAGATCTTTATCTTTATAAAGAAGATTGCCAGCTTCTTCGGCATCATCAATAGTCTGGAAGTATCCAATCTGTTTTTGTTTATGAAGTAGAACAAATTTTTTTCCATTGCTTTTTGGGGTTATCTCATCTATGTTTTTTTTAAAGTACTCGTAGTTTTTGTCCACTTCTTCTTGTGCTGCTTTAATTCTTGCCTGTTGATTTATCATTTTTCTAACCTTTGGTTTTTTAAAAACAAGTATTTTGTATCCTTTTACTCAAAATTGAATTTGGCTTGTTAAAAGGATCATACAACTATAACTTATAACATGGTTAGCTGTTTTGTGTAAAATTTTACACAAGTTTTTTACATCCGCATTTCTTGTGATAACATTGTTCTAAGCAATGCTCCCCCTCAGCTGCATTGTTACCACTACGCTACCAATCCTGCACTTGCTCGCAATATGCCGCTAACTCAGCTAGACATTGCAGCTGGGCGCTGCGTTTATTCGCCGTTTATTGAAATAGCGTAAATTAAACGGTTGGCGTGCGGGCGCGGGAGGCGCTCCCAATGACGCAGCAGACAGTATTGTTTTGCTGCTTGTGAAACGTCTTTTTAGATTGCCATAATTTTTTGCAATTTTTACAAATTTATGATATAAATAAAGGCTTAGTTAAGCCGATGTTTGGTGAATATCAGTTTTGTTGCAGTGTGAAAGGTTGTTGTTCCAAGATAGTGTTTTCATACTAAGTGATATGGACTGTGGTTGTTGTGTATTATCTTAGGTTTATAACATAGGTGGTTTCAGCTGTGTTTTTATATTCTGCTGTACGGTTATTTTTGTGCAGGTATGATCTTTTCTTTAAATCAGCCAGTTTGTTACGTCTTAGTAAGATACTTGAAATCTCTTATATTTTAGGTTAGTGTTGTGACTTCTGATCATAAGGATAGTAAGTATTATTGGAATGATATTGAATATAAATTTATATTTTTTACGATGCATATTGGCTCGCAAAACCAACAAGGTTTTTTTGATATAAACAAGGATGCAGAAGTTTTTATGAAGGGTCTGCTCAATTGTTTAGGTTATACATTACAAAATCTTAATGTCAGTAAGCCTAACTTTCCAGCAATTGATTTAGCAGGGAAAGATAAGGAAGGAAACCCTATAGCAATACAGGTGACGACAGATAGTAGCTTAGCTAAAATTAAAGATACTATTGATAAGTTTTGCAAATTTGAGTTAAATGAAAAATATGGTAATAATTTGTACTTTATTATTTTAACTACATGCAAGATTAAGCAATATCAGTATCCGCAAGAGTATGGGGGAATAAAAATAAAAGCTGGAACTAATGTTTGGAATTTAATAGATCTATTAAAGCAAATAGGTAATGAAGACTTAGATAAAATAAAAGCTATACATAAATATATTAACGATCATATACCTGCAGAGGAAGCATTTGCAAGTATCCAGTATTTGAATATAAGGAATTAGAAACAATAATTAATCAGCTATCGCAGTCTCCATATTTTGACAAGTCTTCTGATGCTGAGTTTGTCAGATTGCCGGTAGAGAAAAAAATTATTAAAAATGATCTGAATACTACCGTGAGAAGATATATAAAAGATGGTCTCAGTTATGTTGAAAGTGTGGATAGATTTTTAAAAGAAATAATAGCGCTTGATCGACAAATGCTAGATAAACTTGTTTTTGTTTTTAAGGAAAAATACAAAGAATTATTCACTAGAGGTGAAACCGGAAACGATATTTTCTATGAAATGCTGAAATACATAACAGGTTCTAGATCTAAATCAAATTTTAATAAAGAGACATACCATGCCGGGTTAGCACTTTTAGTATATTTTTTTGAGAAATGTGATGTATTTGAAAAATGATTTTACCAACTAAACATATTCCAGTGGATCATACGTTGTTATGGGCTGGTATGGAAATCTTAAAACTAGTGCGACAGTATCCCCACACAATATCTGAACTATGGAAGCGTGTTAAGACTTTATCAGCTGTTAAAACTTATCAAAGGTTTATTTTGACACTTGATATGCTTTATGTTTTAGGGTTGATCAGCTTCAAAGAAAATAAAATTATGCGGAGTGAATAATGCTTCATTGCATAACTTCTAGTTATCCTTCTTTTAAGGAGATAAGGTTTGGCGCGGGTCTGAATGTAATAGTTGCAGAAAGGCTGAGTAAAGATAAAAAGGATACTACGAATAGTTTAGGAAAAACATCCTTAATCAAGATTATTGATTTTTGCTTTGGTAGCAATATTGAAAAACATAGTTTATTTCAAGTTGAAAAATTTCAAGAGCATTCTTTCACAATAGAAATGACATTACTAAAAGATAGAATTAGTGCGACGCGTAAGCTCAGCGATCCCGGAAAAATATACCTTGAAGGCAATATAGAAAACTTGCCAATAAAACTCAAATTAAATCGTGATACAGGTGAAAAATATGTGTCATTAGAAAATTGGAAAACAATACTTGGGTACGCCTTGTTTAATATTCCTTTAGAAGATAAAGATGACAAAATGTCTTTTAGAAACTTGATGCATTACTATGTAAGGAATGACGACCAATATGGATACAAAGATGCTCTAAAAATTATACCCCAACAAACAATGGCCAAGCTAAATATATGTTTAACATTTTTGATTGGTTTAAATTATAAACTTGCGCAGGAGTGGGAAAAAACAGTAAAAGCTGAAAAGCGTGCAAAGGAGATAAAAAAAAGTATAACTTATCTTTATGAGAGTACAGGAAAAATAGAAACAAAAATAGTTAACACTGAAACAATGATAAAAGAAAAACAAGAAAGGCTTTCCAATTTTAAAGTAGCTAAAGAATATCATAGCAGACAGAAGCAGGCAGATGTACTTACAAAAGAGCTGCATATTCTGGCTAGGCAGAATATGGTTGATAATAGTAAGCTTAGATTATATCGCGAAGCAATAGAAAAGGAAACGCCTCCAGACATAGAGGAATTAGCAGACGTTTATAAAGAAATGAATCTTGTTTTTTCTAATAAACTTAAGAAACATCTGAAGGAGGCTAATAACTTTCATGTATCTATAATAGAAGATAGGGGAGCATTTCTTGACTCAGAGATTCATGAAATTAAAAGTAGAATAAAACAAAGGGAAAAGAAAATCACTGAAAAAGATAATGAGCGTCGCTACCTCGTAAGGTTTTTAGAAACGCACGGTGCCCTTGAAGAGTTTTCAGAACTGCAAAAGGGAGTTTCCGACTTAGAAGGGAAACTAAAACATCTTTATGAAAAAGTGAGAGATTTAAAAACTGCAGATAGTCTTCTTGAAATAGCAAATGATGAAAGAAATAATCTGCATAAAAAAGCTAAGCTTGACTACGAAGAAAATAAAAACTTGCGTGCCAAAAGCATTCAGTTATTTAACGAAAATACTGCAGCTTTGTATGAAAGAAAGCGTGAGGGGCAGTTTATTATTGACTTAGACAAGAACGGATATAAGTTTAGTGTTAAGATAACCGGGGGAGATGGAGGGGGGATCAGTAAAATGGAGATCTTCTGTTATGATTTGATGAATATCTGTTTGCAGAAGGTATTGGAGAGACCTGTTGATATACTTATTCATGACAGTACCATTTATGAAGGAGTGGATTCGCAGCAAGTGGCATTAGCTATTGAGCAAGCTGCAAAAAAGGCGAAAGAGCATAATTTTCAGTATATTATGACTACCAATTCTTATAGGGTTCCCCATAAAGACTTTTCTAATGATTTCAATTTTAACAAGCATGTTATACATACACTTCATGATAGAGACATATCAGGCAGTCTTTTCGGGGTCAAGTTTTAATTGATGATAATGATGTCTGGAAGATAATCTATTTAAAAGGGGCGGGACGACATTAGAGCAAGTGCTTTTAATCGTTCATTCCCGTTACCAGTATTACAGTTGATTGTGATACATCGCTAACTCCGCCACCCCCTCTGGGGTAGCATTCCCGTTACCAGTATTACAGTTGATTGTGATACACCACTAACTCCGCCATCCTCTCTGGGGTAGCCGGTGGTTGAATTGTGTTTTCGTTTTGGGCTGAGTGAATGTCCTCAGCTTAGCATTATTGGAATTCAAAGCAAACCCCGTGTCAATGCTGCATACATGCTTACAATATAACCACTTGCACGGGGCGCAGCTCTTGTAACGCCGCATGCAAACGAATACGATTGAACTGAGAAACCTTGATAACGTATGAAAGATCCGTTTTTTATAATTGGTGTAGTGCTGCTGGCCTTGGTCACGGCAGATTATCTGAGCACGGGGCGCGGTTTTGGTTTGGCTTGCGGCGGCAGTTTTGCATTGCTGCTATTGGGCGCGGCGTTTGTACGGAGTTTGTTGCAACGTCTTAAAGATACGCGTCTGGACAAGCTGGAGGAGAAGCTGAAACGCATTGAAGTGAGAATAAATCGCAATGGATAGTGAAGTATTGGACCCCAAAGAAGCGTCGCTGTGTGAATTGCAGGGGCAGCAGTTTCTTAACGAAGCGGCACGCCGCATTCACGCGTATTATGATGACATAGGCGATGGCGGGAATGCAGGCGGATTGGCGGGATTGTGGCGCCGCAGCTATTATCAGTTTTATTCGGGTTTCAGCAAACGTGGAGACTTAGGCAAAGCACTGGGCATCCAAGGCACAAGCAGCAGCGAACGCTCAGCACTCTTGAAACTCAGTACCAATCACTACGGTAATATTCTGCGCCACTTGCATACGCTCATCACACAGAAACCGCCGCTGGTGGACGCTGTGGCGATCAGAGAAACGGAGCGCGGAAAAACAGGCGCACTGAAAACCGGAAGGTTGTTGGAGTTTTATCAGAAAAAACACAATGTGGATGAAGTCATCAGCCGCGCCGTCCTGTTTCAATTGATCTTTGGTATGGGGTATGTGGTTTGCGATTGGAAATTGGACTACATGAGACCCTTGCCTACGGCTGAGCTGATGACTTATGCCGGTGATGCGGACTTCATGGCTAAAGATCCCTTCAATGTTATCAAGGACTTGTGCGAGGAACGCCCAAGCTGGCACATTGTACGTAACTTTGTGGAAGTGGGGAAACTCAAGCGCATGTACCCTAAGTTGGCGAAGAAACAAGAAGGGATCTTGCCGCTTAAGGATGATTATAGTGATCTGGACTACCGGGATAGAAATTACGCTGAGCAGATAGTCAAGCGCATAGATGTGTACACACTGGTTCATGTTCCGATTGAGAAATACCCGCAGGGACGGCGCGTCGTATTTGTGCGCGGTGAAATATTGGATGATACGACACTGCGCGGGGCGCGTGTGATAGAAGTGGCACATGAGTATCGTGTGGGCACTTCCATCGGCACAACAGCAAGTTTTGACTTATTGGAGTTGCAGACAGCGTATGATAATCTGGTCAGTGCTGAAATTAACAACGCTGCCTTTTTTGGGCTTAATTCCATAGTGGCGACAAAAGAGAGCGGCGTGGAACTGACGAAGGTTGGGCGTGGCATTAACTTGATAGAAGTGGATGCAGCGGATGCCGCGGCGATGCCGCAAACATTGGATTTGCTAAAGGACCACCCAGGCGTGGTGGGCTTGGCGGAAATGATTAAAAAAAATATGGAATTGGTGAGTGGAATAAACGCAGTGCTGCGCGGCGAAGCCGCTGCTAGCCAGAGCGGACAGGCGCTTGCGCTCATTACCACGATGGGGCATCAATTTGCCAGCGGCTTGACACGTAGTTATCGCGTGGTGTATCAGCAATTTGGCGAGGCTTTGCTTGGGCTCTTGAAACAGAATACAATTGCCGCGCACACGCTGACGATGCAGGGCGCCAAAGGCGAACGAACGACATTGCAAGTGGGACCTGAAACACTGGCGGATGAATATGATGTGACAGTGGAGTTGGTGAATCCGTTGAAGTCTACAGCCCAGGGGCGTGAGGCGCTTGCCAGCACCTTGCTGGAGCGAGGTTTTTTGCAAACACCGGGGGCCTATTTGGATGTGCTGCTGCATGGCAAAATTGACGCATTGTTAGAAGAGGAGACATCGCTTCCTGCGGCATTGCGGTCTGAACGCGAGCGGCTTATAAACGGTGAGCCAGTAGTGGTGTTTCCTATCCAGGATCACAATGCCTTTATTCGCTCTGACATGAGTCTGATGAATAATGAAAAATACGCGAGCAATCCAGAAATAGCAGCACGTGTAACGGACGCGGTGCTGCGGCGCAAGGAATTATGGCAGCGGGAGAGTTTTGAAAATGGCGACCTGTTCAAGCTGGCAGGGATACCGACTTATGACGAGCTAATCATACCGTCGTCGCCGCCGCCAGCAGCGCCCCCTATTGTGCTGCCTGAAGCTGTAGCGCCGCCGCCTGGTGATGTTGGCGCTGCTATTGATACCGCACCGCTGCTGTCAGGCGTGGATGTGCCGCCCACAACTTTACCGAAAAACCCCATAACAAATGAACCACCGCCCGTGGCGCTAGAGCCTACACAAGGATAAAAATATGAGCGAAACAGCAACCGATGAAGAGAACGCAGCAAGCGAGCAAGACGAAAATCTGCAATCTGCAGAGGCTGCAGACGCGACACAGCCAGAACAACAGGAAGCTTTAGCTGCGTTAACGGGATTGGCGCAGCAGCAAGAGGAGCCAGCAGCAGACGAACCGCGCTTAAAGTTTAAGATTGATAAAGAGGAAGTGGAACTGCCATATAGTGAAGTGCAGAAGCGCTTAGCGGCAGCGAAGTCCTTTGATGAAGTAGCCGCTGAACGTAAGGAACTGGAAGCCATACAGGCAAACCTTGGCACGGCAGTGGAGCAGGAAGTGTCTGCGCGCCAACAGGAAATACTGAATCAAATACGGGAACGACTGCCCAATATGATTGAGCAGCGGGCACAGCAACTGGCAGAGTTAAGCGTATTGCCGCCAGAGCAGCAACAGCGGAAAATGGAAGCGCAGCAATTGCAGCAACTGCAGCAACAACTGGAAACATTGCAGAACGATAAACAAAACACGCAACAGGAGTATCAGGATATGCTGCTGAAAACTCATGTGGATGCATTTATCAATCAGGCACAGGTCAGCGATCCAGAATTGCGCGCGGCGTTTGTGCGCAATTTGTGCATCCTGCAGGATGATGGTTGCGATGTGGGGGCACAGGGCATAGTGGATTATAACGAACTTCTTAAGCTTACACACGAACAAGAAACAGCGCGCTTCGGCAATCGGCTCAAAGACATGAGCGGCGAAGCCTTGGTCAAAGCGCTGGGGCAGGAGAAATTGATAGAGCTAGCAAAAACAATGGCAGCAGCGAAACAGCTGTCAGCCACCACACCGACCATGCAAACCACTTACCAGCATCCGCGCACGGTAAGTGATGATGAAGCCGGTAAGGGAGACATCGTACTTTAGCCTACCTTAGGCACAGAGGATTGCCATACCTGTATTGATTGGCATACCCTCAAGCAACGGCGGATAAAGAGAGCAGCGAAGCACGGGGCATAATGCCTGAGGCTTCATAAAAAAAGCGCTTAAGACGCGCACAGGACATTTACGTCCTAAGGAACAGAACAATGGCAGTTACATTAGACAACATCAACGCCCTCTTTAAACAACGTTTTGGCGAGGGCCCTAAAGAAACGTTGGAGGATAAACCTTACTTCATTAAAATAGCAAAAACTGTGCAGATTTCGCGGCGCTACACTGTGCCCGTTAATCTGCGCCCCGGGCATTCTATGATCTACTCCGGTGATGCATATGAAAAGGTCACTTATAAAGACTATGAAAGTCCTGAACTCAGGGACGCCGAAGGCCGTATCACGGCTAAGTTTTTTAAGGTGGAAGTGCCGCTGGGCATTATTGATAGCCTTAATAAAACGGCTGATAATAATAGTTTGGCTTACGATACGGCTGGTTATTTTATTGACGACGCATTGCGCGTCAACCAGCTGCTGGCAGAACTCTCCTACATGTATGGCGAGAACGGCTTGCCGTTATTCACAAGTAAAACCCCAACGGGTAACTTTAACGGTGTAGCCTTGGAAACAAACCAATTTGTGATGGGCTTTGAAGCAGGCAAGACTTCCAAACAGATTCTGCGCCTGATGCTGAACAGCAAAATCACCATCGGTACCGGCACTGCTGTGTACACAGTCGTGAACATCAGCACAACAGGCGACAGTCTATTACTGCAGGCTAGTAGTGCGGGTGATGTCACGGCTGCAGCGAGCAGCGGGCAAGCGTACATTGAAAGCCAGAAGGACAACGATTGTTTTGGTTTGTATCAGCTGATGAACAGTACCGGCATAGTGCTGGGCATTGACGGGTCGCAGTATCATAACTGGCGCGGCAATACGCAGGATTGCGGTAATGCACGCTTGACGATTGCTAAGGTGAAGGAGTACGCCAGTTCACTCATCACCAGCGGCGGCATTATGAACGAGGATCTGTGTCTGTTTGTGAGCCAGGAAAGCTGGGATAACATCTCCGCAGAGATAGACGCCGGGCGGCAGTTTGACCAGTCCTACAAAATGGATAAGAATGTCACCGGTCAACGTAAAGTGGGCATTATGCATTCCAACGGCATGATTGAGATTAAATATCACCCGCTGATGAAGCGCGATACGGCCTTCCTCATGACCGATCCGGCGAACAAAAAAAATCTCATCACCTTGACGAATGGGCAGGTGATGAGCTTTGAAAACAATAAAAGGTTCATGTCGGCAGAAAACAGCAGCAGTGCGTATATGATTGGCAAGATGTATTTTGCGCCATTCATGCGCGACCGCCGCCGTCATGCTGTCATCACGAACATTGACAACGCGTAAAACACGCAACTAACTAATGCCCCCGCTGCGGCGGGGGCTTGGAGTATATGATGAAAATTGAAATAAAAATCAATCCCGAAGCAGCTGCCAGTGTGGTCAACGATCGCCTGAAATATATCAATAGAGATAACTTCATGCAAGTTATTATGTGGGTGTTGCGTTATTTTATGGTGTCGGTCACTAAGAAACAATTAACGCTGGTTGTGGACAATACACGCAAGGTCTTGATAGATGATTACGCTTCTGCCAAAATAGAACAGCAGAAGGTAACACGGATAGGATTGGGAGGAAAAGAAAAAAAGGGAAACAAAAAAAATAAACAATGAGAACTGCCAGCCAACTTATAACAGAACTTAAAGAGCGCGGCAATTTTGCCAGCCAGGGCGACCTGCTTTACGATGATGACACTAAAGTCCTGGGATTGCTCAATAATGCCTTAGAGCATAAAGTGTTCCCGCTTATCATCGCTACCGAGCCCAGCTACTATCGCACCCAGCAGGAGTTCACCATTTCCGACAGTCTGCGTGTCACCATTCCCGTAGCAGCCTTTAATCGCCAACTTTACGAGGTGGAAATACTCAACAGCAGCGGCAAGGCTGAAAATGTTCCCATCGTCCTGTTTGCAAAAGCAGCCGAAACACGCGGTTACAGTAGAGCGTTTCTCATTGAAGGTAACGATGTGGTGTTCATCGGCAATGGCATCGCCGGACACACGGCACGCCTGACCTACCATAAACGCGTGCTGCCGCTGACATTGGACGCCAATAGCATCACGATTGACAGCGACAACACGCGCAATAACGGCTTCATTGTCGGGGAAACCGTGCCAGCTGGTTTCACGGCGAATGCTGCTGTATTGGCGCAATCGGTAAGCGATCCGTTCATGGTAACCGAGCTGAACATTGTTGCCATTAACGATCCACCGTCAGGCGGGACTGGCAAGGACATTGTCTTCAGCGCCACGCCGAATGACAAAGACACCATCACACTTGCCGCTGCCGTACTGCGCCCGCAAGTCACTGAACAAGCAGAGGAACTGATAGTGCTGGAAACACTCGCTACTATGCTGCTGGGCGATGCCAAACGTATGAGTATTCTGCGTGAATTGGAAATAACCGCACGCCGTATTAGTCAGAGTCTAAAAAAACGCGTGGTGAAAGAAACACGCGAGGCACTGGCACCATCGGACTTATGGGGAGCGGGGTACTATCGTCCGTCTGAACATGAAAGCGGGGGATGGTGGTAGCTTGAAATATAAAGTGATGTCGTTATTGGTTTTTATGTGAATTTTATATAAAAATTATAAATATTGTAAAAAAAAGTCTTCTAATGAGATTTTTGCCGTAAAATAAAGAGAACTCGCTAGCTAAAAATATAAGCTGCGTTAATCATGTTACGCGATTGAAATGATTTGTTGAACATGGTATAATGTATTGTAGTCATTTGTCGTAACGATGACGTTTCGTTAGTCAAGTAAAATGTAATACTGGGTACTAAGAAAATCGTGGTTTCTTTGTGAAAAGCTTTGTATATTTAATGTACTGCTTTATTTGTTAATCTTTATAAGTGTTTACGTGGTTATCGTCAAATGAAAGCTCTTACTGTTGCTAATTATATTCTCAGCTTGGGCGTACGTGGCAACCGCCCCACCATTTCCAACCTAAAACTTCAAAAACTTCTGTACTATTGCCAAGGTGCTCATTTGGCTCTTTTAGATAAGCCTTTGTTTGCAGATCCCATTGTGGCGTGGCCACATGGCCCCGTTGTGGAGGATGTTTATCATTGTTATAAAAACTATGGCAGTCGTTCAATCACCAGCCTAGTGTCCGTACCCGATGATGAACTTACCCCTAATATGTGTATGTTGATACAATGGGTGTTTGCACAATGTGCCCAGTATGCTGTCTGGCAACTTAGAAATATGACCCATGAAGAAGCACCATGGTTGCAAACAGAGCCGCAAGCAGAAATGTCGCAGGGACTCATGAAGCAGTTTTTTAAACAAAGGATAAAGAAACTCCCTGCATCAGAATTGCAGAACTCAGAAAGTCCTGGTCAGGCATTTCTGAGTGGGGTTGGTCTTTTCCTGGATGGCTTTGCTAATGCGCTGAGCTTTGGCATCCTTTCGCAGAAAGATGATTAGCGTGTAGTGACTCAGCATTTTGGTTTTTTGTCATGAATGCAAGACCTTCCTCCTCAAAAAAGAAAGCTTCAGCTAAGCCAGCAAAAGCTAAAAAAGGCAAGGATGTTCACTTGCCTGCTGTTCGTGGGGAGCGGTCTCTAACAAAGAAAGACAGCTCTCTTCCTAACAAAAAAGAGATTTCCAGCGTAGAGAAGACAATGCATCTAAGGGTTGCTCCCTTACCTGATGCCGCAGAAATGAGGGCTTATAATGAAGTAGTACCTAATACTGGTGAACGGTTATTGCGTAATTTTGAAAAAAATCAAGCCAATTCTCGTTTGACAAAAATATTGGGATTGATGCTTCCTTCTTTAGTGGTTATTTCCTTAGGAGCTGGCATAATTGTTTATGCAGCTAAGGGTATTCCAATGTCTTGGGGGTTGTCTGTTCCTTTGATTACTGCTGCCCTTGCTGGTGTTCTTAAAGTTATCCAAGACAGCTTCAAAAAATAAAACGCATTTAGTTTCCATTTAAGGAATTCAAAACAAACCTCACACCAGTAGGCGTGTTGCGCACTACAATAGAATAAAATACTGAGTGCTGTTGAGGGTGCTGCTTGGCACCACCACTGCGCTTGCGCGATTATTCTTACCATGCCTGAAATAGAACGCATCACCATAGCGCAGACAGGTCTGCGCCTCAATGAAAACGACGAACTGCCGCCGCCCGGCAGCTTGCGCGCTTGCAAAAATATCAGCTTGCAGAAACGCGGCGTTTATTCATCGCGCCGCGGCTTCCAGTGGATCATCAATCCATTGCGCCTAAACGCTACAGCCTGGCAAGCGCAGGAACTGAAAGACATGATGCCCTTTCATGAGGGACTGCTCATCTTCACCGATGAAGGTGTGTATTATACTGATAATAATTTCAGCACCACACCACTCAACCTCAGCGAACTCTCACGCCTAGGTGATTATAATGGGGACGGTGTATTCTTTGAACAGGACGGCCTGTACTACCAAGAAGCATCGCTCATGCGTAAAGTGGTGGTGAGCGACGCGACAGAGCAGCCAATCGCTCCCGTTCAAGCAACCATTCATAAACCTGCCGCGCCAGTAGCAACACTGGATCCAACGGACGGCTGGCTGCCAGACAATGAAGCGGTGGCTTATCGCGTAAGCTGGACGCGCACCAGTGCCGATGGATTAACTTATCGCTCCGCACCATCTGAACGCTTGCTGGTGAAAAATACCAGCGGTGCCGCCGTTGCTCCACAGCTCACCATCACCGCACCGCCCAATGCTACTGCCGGTGATAAACTGGAAATATATCGCAGTGAGACCGCGCCGATTACGGACGGTATTGTGGAAGCGGCAGGCGATGATATGTTTCTCATTGCTGAACTGGACTATTCAGTGAGCAGCACGCACAGCGATACGCGTGCGCTGCGCGGCAGTACCGCCCTTTACACCAATAGCACGCAGGAAAGCATCATCAATGCCAACGACATTCCGCCCATTGCCAATGTGCGCTACTCAGCATATAACGGCATGACCGTTTACGGCGATGTTACCGAACGCGCCGTCGCGATATTTGACCTGGCGGAAAACTTTACGGCAGGGCAGAGTTTTACACTCACTGTCGGGACAACGAATTTAGTCTTCACGGCACAGCAGACAGCCAGTGCGCCGCAGTTTGCAATTGTTACCGCTGAGCTTGCTGCAACACTTGCGAACCTGGCACAGGTCATCAATACCAACGCCACGGCAAAACAATCGGTGGTGGCGTACGCGTTGGAAAGCGGCGGGCGCGCATCGCTGGGCATTCAGGCACTCACCAGCACCAGCTTTAGTGTGGCGTCCACAAATAACGCATTCACGCCCGCGCTTAGTACAATACAGACTTACAAAACACGGCGCAGGAAAAACAGCTTGTATTTCTCTAAAGCCTACCAACCTGTCAGTGTGCCGTTTGCGCGAGTATTGGACATCGGCAAAGAAACCGCTGCAATACTTGTCATGCAGGAGAGCCGCGGCGATCTTTATGTCTTTAAAACAGACGGCATTTTCAAGGTGAGCGGCACTGTTTATGAAGAATTGACTGTGCGGAAAATTGGCACGGACATCATTGCCGGTCCGCGCGCACTCAGCACTTACGATAACGACCTTTACGCTGTCTGCAATACAGGCGTCAATCGCATTGTCTATGAGGATGTGTCCGACATCAGCCATGACATTACGCCCATTGTGAAAGCAAAGAGCGTACTGAACAACTTTGACATCAGCGCACTGTTTGTGGATGAGGTGGAACGCCAACTGTGTGTGGCATTTGTGGACAATGAAACATCATCATCATTAAGCAACTTGCTGGTCTTTAACTTTGATACGCAGCAATGGACAGCGTGGGAGTTTGCCTTCACACGTGTGCAGGTGTTCAGAAATAAACTTTTATTCCTGCAACAAGACGGGCTGTACTGGCAAAAAAAAACAAATACCAGCAGCGATTATTCTGACATTGACGCACGTTATACATTGGCATTTGAAAAGCTTAGCAGCGGTACTGCCATTACACGCGATTGTCTTTTATTGCGAAATGGCTATGATATTATTGGGATTGCACTTTTAGGAAACTTTACAGGAACGGATGATTACAAAATAAGGATAGGTGGAGTATCATATAACCTGATATTTGGCAGCAGCGAAACATCTTTTAACTTTAATGGAACGACGATTACTGCGCCGTTTACCATATTTGAGTTTTCAGCAGTGATTAACCTTGCCGACTATGTGCTGGCTGCAGCCGATTCAACGGAAAAAGTGGCGCGGCTTTACAAAACGCTGGACCGTGAAATACATTATCACAACATCCACGCCGCGGGACCGACCATTCTGAAGTTATTAAGCCATATTCAATTTGTCTTTAATAATACGGATACCAATGATTTAGAGTTTGGTTTGGAAACGGATACGTCCGCACTGGAATGGTACCCGATTGACATTAAACGCGCCGGGCTGGGTTATGGGGAGGACGTTTGGGGAATAAGTGCCTGGGGCGGCAGCAGTGAAGGCAAGAGTTATGCTAAACTGAGCATTCCGCGCGCCAAACGCCGCCATTATCATCTGGGCTTAAAGCTGCGCGACAGCGAACTGGATAAAAGCATTGAGCTTTTGGCCTTCAGCCTTAGCTACATGTCGATTCCACAGGAGCAGGAGGTGTAACATGGCAGACATCACACCCATAAACGAGCAGAAAGCACCGCCCGATATGCGTGAGGTGATGCTGGAGTTAAACGAAATACTTCGCCGCATAGCTTTGGAATTCACACAATTACGAGTAATAAATGCTGAGCTCAAGCTTAGAATAAAAAAACTGGAGGAACACAATGGCTGAAATAACTGTAGCGGGAATAGCACATGAGTGGCCGGAAGACGGCGATAAAAATTGGGGACAAAAAGTCACGCGCACTGTGCAGGCAATCGCCACACTTGCCAATGATGTTGATAAGACCTCCGCCAAGCAGGGCGACGATAATACGTTCACCGCACAGAATACATTTAGGGAAATACCCAAGGTGGGCGCTGAGGGTTCTGAACAAAATGTTGCAACTGAAGCCTATGTTAGTGATCAGGGATCACCTATAAGGGCAGAAATTGCGGACGAAGCGACAACCCGTACGAATGATGATAATGACATACGTACGATAATGGGTGCAAGCGGTGCAAATCAAACAGAACGCCGCGAAACAGCTTACAATGCAAGCGGGTTGGCGGGGCTGAATACTGGACATGTAGTAACGGCAAGTAACTATTCAAGTGCAGCGGCTATTAGTGCAGTGCGTTCTGCGTTGGATGTGATGAGTCCTGTTGGTAGGATAATGACTATGGATCCGCATGCACTGGGTTTTGCTGACCAAATGGCATACTGGCAGTTTAGCGGTGAGGCATTGGTAACTGATAGACCGAGCGTTAATGCGATGTGGTTTGATATAGGTACTGATAAGTTTGGTTTGCCGGTTAATAATTACAATACTTATGTTGATAAGCATGGTGGTGCTTTAGATAGGGAAGCTCGTGCTGATAATCATTGGGGAGCTTATTATGGTTGGTTTAGAGATGCAAGTGGTAATGCCTATGCTTCAAAGGATGCTGTAATAAATGGCTGGTATGAGTTAAAGGGTGGAATGTGGTTAGCATGTATGGGTGTTGCTCCGTTGCCGTTGACATTTGGTAGTGTTTATTATACAAATTTTTCTGGTCTTCATGTATTTACTCATCGACTTATTCATGATTTAACAGCTGGGCGGTTGCCTGCTGGGTATATGGTTGGTGGTGTGTCCCGTGAGGTTGCGGGTGCTGCGTCTCAAGTACTTACTCAGGCACAATTACCGTTTCATAGTCATTACGATGAACATATTCATGCTTCTGGTGGTTTGGCGGTTTCGTCAACTGGTTCGCATTCACACGGGATTACAACGGAAGACGGTTCAGCTCCTGGTGATACTGCTGTTGGTCGTGCTGCGACAGCGAGAGAGGGTAATACCCATAGTGCTTCAACAGGTTCAGCTGGTGGGCATACACATGATCTTACAGGGACTACTGATTTTCCGACTGGTTCAACTTATAAGGGTTACCACTCTAATGGTAAGGCGATAAATTATAGTACTTATTATAATTCTGGGTTTACTGATGACCAAGGCAGGGGGGATTTTAATGAAGCGATAGACCGCGCTGCCGTGCCGATTGTGCCGCTTCAGCAACAAGTTCAATATTTTATGAGGGTACAATAATGGAACCATTCACAGCTGGAGCGCAGGCTTTTACAGGATTAATTACTGGTTTTGGAAAGTTAGCGGAACAGCAACAAAACAGAAAGGCTGCTGGTGGGTATGAAGACAGAGCGCGACAAGCGTATGAGCAGTCTTTAAAGGACATTGAAAGTCAGCGCGTGTTAAGCCGTGAGGATTTGTATAAGAAGTTAGGTTTTGGTACGGGTGAGGATGATTTACGGCGTTTGCAAGTAGGCGATGCGCTGAAGCAGCAACAGCAACGCCCAACGGCGTACAACAGGCTGGCAGGAAATACGCTGGTGAACAGGACGGCTGGTGAAAATATCAATGCGCTGCGGAAGCTGCGGGACACAGGCTTTCGCGATGTGGACCGGGCGCAGCTGCGCGGGGCACTGAATACGCAGCGCCGGGAGACACAGGGTATTCAGGATACGCTTACGCGCCGCGCCATTGAACGCGGCGCCGACCCCAGCCGTGCGGGCCTGCAACAACGGCTGTTAGCAGCACAGGGTGCGGCAAACCGCGGAGCGCAGAGTGCGCTGGCAGTGGCCAGTCAGGGACAACAGCGGCGCTTTGGTGCTTTGGGTGCACTGGATGATAGTGTGGCGCGTGAATATCAGCGTAAGGCGCAGCTAGCGCAGGCACGGGATAGGGTAGCCGCCGCGAATACGGGAATATTCAACCGCGCGGCGCAGACCAACTGGCAACGGCGTACCGGTGTGAGCGATAGGAATGTAGGCTTGCAGAATGCTTTAGTAGAACGTAATGAGCAAGGACGCGTGCGCGGTAATATTGGAGAAAGTGAAAGCTATAACCAACGATTACAGCGTCTGGCAACCGCGCGTGAACGGCAGGGCGAGCGTTTTCAGACTACAGCAGACCAATACAGAGGAGCAGCTGGAACGGCTGGAACTGGTGCTGCTGCTGGTTTTGATTCATTCACTAGTGGGCTGGGTAGTTTATTTGGTAATGGTAATGAGGAGTAAGGTGCTTAGAGCCGAGTAAGAATAAAAATCAACAGAGTGGTTATGCAGGGAATAGACCATACACTTATTAAAGGCTGGGACAGCAGAGGATATTAAAGATGTTAAACGTAGCAGGATTAAGAGAAATAGACCAGCGCAATAAGCTCAACAGACAAAAAAATGCGGCTGTGTATGGGCTGAATGCCGCAGAGTATGGAAAAGCTGCGGATGAGCTGCTGCGTGAAGTGGAGCGAACGCTGCCTCCAGTGGCAATAAGTTCGCCGCCTATGTCTAATGGTGGACTTATGATTGATTTTGGGTACGGCATACCGGAGCGTGGAGACAAGCGCGCGAAAAATCCTTTACGGATAAAACAGGCTCCTGCGATTTCGCTGTCGCCTTACGGAAGCCAGAAAACTGTTGTGCCGGAAATTAGCGGTGGGTCAATGGAAAAATTAGGATTCCACGATCCTGCGATGTTGCGAGCACAGAATAAGCAACCAATTGAGATTGATCCGTGGGCATTGGATGTCTTCTTGGAAAACCCGATAAAAGACCCCAACAGCACCGAAAACCTCAACAGCCGCAAGGAGTATGTGAGTCCGGGAGTCTTAGTTAATCATAACCTCGCGGCTACGGTTACGCCATCTAAGGAACAGGGAGACACGGTAGGAGCGTTTTTAGCGGGATTTGGGCAAGGTTTGACGGGTACTTTGAGTGATAAGATACTGGCAGGACTGTACACACCATTCAACGGCAAGGGTTATGGAGAGAACTTAGCTGAGGGGCAGGCTAAGCTGGCTGAGCTAATGAGAAGTAACTCTGTCGCCTATAATATAGGGGACTGGACTGGAATTGCTGTTCCCGTAGTAACAGGTATTGGCTTATCGGGGTTGGCAGTCAAGGGAGCAGGTAGACTGGGAGCGAAGTTAATAAGTCAGGAGTTAATAAAGCGGTTACTAAAGCAGGGAGCAGGGAGCAAGCTACTGGAGCAGTTACTAAAGCAGAAAGGAGGGCTCAAGCTACTGGAGCGGTTACTAAAGCAGGCAGGAGGGAGCAAGCTACTGGGAGCAGTTAGAGGAGGGGCGCACGATAAATACTGGAGGCGTTAGCAAAGCATGCAGGAGGGCGCAAGCTACTGGAAGGTCTAGCCAGCGGCGTGCTAGGTGGAGTGGTTTCCACATTTGGGAAAACGGATGATGAAAACAAAGCGGGGGCTGAAAGAAGTTACCATAGGTGCTGGAACAGGCGCCGGAACAGGGCGCCGGAGCGGGAGTTGTTAAGCGGGTGGTGTCCAGTTTGTTGAAATAGTTTCCTAAACTTAATAAAAACAAATAACACGATGTGCAGCGTATGGGGCAATGACACAGCAGGCGCGTAATTGAACGATTTTAACCATGGAGCAAACAGATGGCCTTCACAGCAACAGAACGAACAACCACAGTAGTCGAGCTTGACATCAAGACAGGTACTGAGTATGAAAAGATAAATGAAGATGGGACTGCCATTGGCTTTCGCACGGTGGGGACGATAGAACTGACGGCACAAGGACGCGTGGAGGTGCTTTACGGCACGCCAAGCGGCGGCGCCGCCGTTCCCGCTAGCGCTGCTGGCGGCTTCGTTTTAAGCTGGAACGGCACAGCCAA
>CBDFMP010000031.1:0-42022 GCA_965249715.1 Spirochaetota bacterium
TTTGGCGATAGGCGTGCCTGTGTACGCGAGGGTGACGGTGTACGATGTGGCTTGACTGTCGATTGTGTTTGAAATAGTGATGGTGCCTAAGTCCGATGCAGTCGTACTGGTTGCGCCCGCCTGATCAGGGATGCTGATGGTGATAACAGGCGGGCTGACACTATCGTCAAATAAAATACTGTTCCCTGTGACACCCTCAATGATGAACGCAGGAGTGAATTCTGTGATGGTGAGCGTACCAATATTGCCAGCGGCGTCAACACACGGTGGAGTGCTGCAGGCATTGATGGCGGATATGTCAATGTTGTCATTGTTCAGTGCAGTTGTCAGCTCATCCGCTGAGGATAAAATACTGCCCTCATTAAAGACATTAAGTTCTGCCAGGTTCAGTGCCATGGTATAGGATTGTTCATTGTCGCCAACCACGCCGTTATCATCGCGTTCGGCAATGACGAGTTCTGCCAGCTGATGATTATTAGTGGTGTCAGTGCCGCTGGTATCGGGGTCGTTAAAGGAGTAGGCGGAGCCGCCAACGGCAGTAACGGTGTAACCTGCGGGAAGGTTGGCAGCGGCAACGATGCTGCCTGCATCGGCACCAGCATCAAGGTTCGTGCCATTCAGCGTAATGCTATTACCATCCTCGTTCAACGAAATACTGAGTGGATAGCCTGCAAAGGAGGCGCTGATAAGGGATGAGATGGTGGTATCGGTCACCAGCTCTGTAACAGATAGGCCTGCGTAAGTGATGGTGACGGTGTACGGTATGCTTTGCCTAGTGGTTGTGTTTGAAATGGTGATGGTGCCCAAATTAGGAACAGCCGTACTGGCTGCGCCAGCCTGGTCAGGGATGGTGACGGTGATCACACGCGCATCAGCGCTGGTGTCAAAAGAAATATTGTCCCCTTCCTCTACATTTTCAATGGTGAACGCGGAGGGGAGCTCTGTAATGGTGAACATGCCCAGCTTGCCATCGGCGTCATCACAAGGTATGGCGCTGCAGGCATTGGTGACGGAGACGTCAATGCTGTCAGTGTTCAGTGCAACTGTCAGCTCAGCCGCTGAAATGTCATTGTCACTAAAGATATCAAGTTCTGCTAAGGTCAGTGCCACAGTATAGGATTGTTGATTGCCGTTAATTACCACGCCGTCATTAGTGCGTTCGGCAATGACGAGGTCTGCCAGCGTAAAATCATTAGCGCCAGTTTCACTGCCATCGGGGTCGTCAAAGGAGTAGGGATCACCGTTGCCGTCAGTAACGGCGTAACCTGCGGGAAGGTCGGCAGCCGCGGCGATGCTGCCTGCGACACCAGTATCAACATTCGTGCCCGCTAGTTCAATGGTACTGCTATTATTATCCTCGGTCAACGAAATGCTGAGTGCATTGCCTGCAAAAGAGGCGCCGATAAGGGATGCGATGGTGTTGGCGGTCACAAACTCTGCAACAGGTGTGCCTACATAAGCAACGGTGACAGTGTGAATGGTGTTTTGACCAGTGGCTATGTTTGAAATGGTGATGGTGCCTAAGTCCGATGCAGTCGTACTGGCTGCGCCCGCCTGGTCGGGGATGGTGACGGTGGCAAAGTGCGGATTGACGCTGGTCTCCAAAGAAATAACGCCCGTGACCGCTTCAATGGTGAACGCAGAGGAGAACTCTGTGATGGTGAGTGTGCCAATAGTGCCATCGGCGTCATTACACGGTATGGCGCTGGCGCTGCAGGCATTGGTGGTGAAAACATCAATGTTGTCATCGTTCAGTGCAAATGTCAACTTAGCCGATGAAACTTCAATATCATCAACACTAAAGACGGAAGGTTCTACTAAGGTCAGGTCCACGGTATAGGATTGTTGATTGTCGTCAACCACACCGCCGGTAATATCGCGTTCGGCAATGACGAGATTTGCCAGCAGAACATTTGTTGCACCGGTGCTGCTGCCATCGGGGTCGTCAAAGGAGTAGGCGGAGCCGCCAACGGCAGTGACGTCGTAGCCCGGGGGAAGGTCGGCAGTGGGGTCGATGCTGCCTGCATTATTGCCAGCATTAGCATTTGTGCCCGCCAGTTCAATGGTGGTGCCAGTGAGGGAAACACTGACGGCTCGGCCTGTAAAGTCAGCGGTGATGAGGGACGCGATGGTGTCGGCGCTCACCAGCTCTGTTATCGGCGTGCCGACGTACGTGATGAAGACGTTGTACGTGATCAGCGTATTATCGCTTACGCGCGTGATGGTGAAAAAGCCCAAGAGTGCATTAGGCACGCTGGCGGCACCCGGCTGGTCAGGGATGCTGAGTATGGCGACAGCTGCGGTAGGGGTGTCTTCATTAAATGTGAAACTTTCCGTGCTCATAACGGTGAACACAGAGCTGTCCTCAGTGAGGGTAAGTTCGCCGATGGCGTCCTCACTAGCAGTGCAGGGCAGGCTGAAACAAGTATTTGTGAACCCAGTCCCAGTGATGGTAATGATGCCAGTATCGGTTGAGGTCTGTGTCACGACAATGTTAGCGTCCGCTAACGCAGTGTTGTCATTGGTACCGGTGATAGTGAGCGCATTGGCAATGGTGTCTTCAAATGTGACTGGGGTGCTGCTTTCAACTTGTGCGCTGGTACAACTTATGATTAAAAAACAACAAACAGCACTCACACATAATGTAAGCAGTGAACGAATTGTGTTTGTGACTTTGTTTGTGTGATGAAGTATTTCCATAATGAATTTGTATCCTTTGTATTACTCTAAACTATATTACCCTAAACTTTGAAGATTTTTTTAGAAAAAATGACATTCAATGATGTAGCGTTTTTTTAAGCTTATATTGGTATTTTAACATAAAAAATATTAATATTCAATATATAGGTTTATTATTTGAATATTATTTTAGCAACAAAATGTTAAAGTGTAAAAATTTCTGCGCGAAATAAAATACGTTATGCGATGTTTTTATGATTGTTCAGCTTTGCTGTTTCAGTTCCACTTGATTATACGGCAGCTTTCAGTGAATTTCCGATGAATTTGACGTATTTTAAAAGCTTAAGGCGTGTTTTATCGCTGAGGCACCGCCCTGCTGGTAATGGCAGCAGCAGCTTTTTACCGCAGCTAAGAAAATAGCTGCTGACAAATAACGGGATTAAGAAAAACATTGCAGGAAAGGTTCTTATGAACCTTTCCTGCAACTATCAAACTAGACTTAGGTTACCCCCGCACAATCAAACATGCGGGGGAAAATCTGTTACGGTGTCGACGCGTAGTTGGTGTCGGCACTGCGCTGGTCGGCTAATGAGAGTGCGCAGACCCTTCAGTGCAGGATACTGTGAGTCATTGCCGAAATCCCACACCGTCAGTACTCCAGCCATTATAGATTTCGCCCGTGGCGCCCGGGGCGGTGGGGTCTTGCAGGGCAGTTGTGAGCTGTGCACTGGCTGCTTCACCGCTGCGCATGTACTTGCACCTGTAGCCTGTGCAGTGTTGATGCTGCTGTCCCAGTAGCTGTCAGAGACCGTTGCAGTGCTGGGGGCTAAACCGTAAATGCCGTGGTGGTGGCATGTTATTACCATTGCAGTCGTGTACACATTGGTCAGGACTCCCGCCACTGAGCTACGCCGCCACCTGCTTACACTTGACTAAATATGCAGCTGTAATGTAACACTTCCCTTGAAATAACTGTTCAGTGATGAACTGCCGCTGACCGGAAATGCCTATCAGTCCGCCGACATTAAAACAGTCCACCCGAACCAGTCTTCGTCATGGTTAGCAGCGACAAAACAACTGCTGACGCTGCCAAAAATAATGTCTCCTACCAGTCCACCAAGTTAATGACACCACTCCAGATGTTACTGAAACGATATGTAGCACTGACAACAACGTTATTGCTGATGGTACCGTCTACCTGTGGCTCCCATTAACCCACCTCCGCCAGTACTGACCATTGACTGCAAAAGGTTTACATTTGCTCAGCTATATTATCCACTGACGGTGCCGCCATACATAGACCCCCACCAGTCCGCCTACACGGGTAATTATGCCAGTTATATTGGCATTTACCAATGTGCAGTTGGTGATGACCGCGCCTGTGTCAATGACAGCAAAGAGTCCGATTGTATATGTCCGTCATAATTCGGATCAAGCTTGTAGTGCTATTAGTATTACTGATGGTGAGGTTGGAAATGGTGTTTGAGGCGCAGTTCAGTGTTCCCGTGAAGCTTCTGCTTCGTTGAATGATCAGTAACGCTACTGGTTGAATTCGTTACTTTGCCGATAGGCACAAAGCCGTTCTTGCCGGTATCAGTACTCACCCAGGGTCTGCCATTAACGCCGTCGCCCCAGAGTGCATTGGCGTTGTTCATGTCCATGTCAGCGGTGAGTTTGTAATGTTTATCCCTGTAAATGGTCGCCGTCAGTACGTGTCGTCGCCATTGACCAGCCGGCTCATGAGGTCTAAGCGCAGGTCATTATCAATTTCCCAAGCGTTGTCAGCATCCGCGCCAGTGCCGCCCGCGAAGTTAGCGCCGTCTGCTGTGCAGTCCTGCACGGTAACAGTTTATACTGCTATAAGTTAGGGTTCTGCCGCTTACAACAGCAGTAATGCCACTGGTAGTGGTGGAGGCAGTGTAAGACGAGATGGCAGGTAAGATGGGCTTCGGTGATGTTATAACTAGCGCCATTGGCATCCGTACTGGAAATGGTAGGGAGAAAATATTCGTACAACGCCGGGAGCGTGTAAGTAGTGGAAGCAATCGCTTTCCGCTACAGTGGCAGAGCCAAGGTTCAAAGTGTAAGGAAGTTCCGTAAAGGTCAGCTGGATCTGTGTATTCGTTATCTGAGTTGATAGAATTGATAACATTATCCGAGGGTGACGGTATGTGCTCCTAATGTGCCTGCGGGGTCGTTGATGTCAAAGCTCTCTAATGGCGTGCTGCTGCCGCTGGGGGTAATGGTCAAAGTGCCGGCAGCTGGGGCAGCGATGGCTTCGTCGTAATTGGTGAAAGTTTCAGTGAACGTGATGGTGGTAGGCGTTGTTATCTATGATGCCGTTGATGGTTAAGGCTTGCGCCATTATTGTACGTCGGCGGTGAATACAACGGTACTGGTGTCCACTGAGGTCAACACCAAAAGGGAGATTTAGCCATCAGCTCCAATACTAACAGTATAAGTGGCTTGGTTGGTCGTCCACATCACTTTCAGCAATGACTGAAGGCTAGGCAGCTGATGGTTTCTTCAGCAGTGCCATCGGAGTCAGTGAATGAAACGGGGCTGGGACTGAGGGTGTAACCTGCTGGAAGACTGATACCACTGGCAAGATTAAGGGTGACAGAGCCTTCTGTACGCACTGCCAGTGGGATTGAAAAGTCCGGTGATGGTAAGGGTATCGCCAGTATCATTCCATGTGGCGGAGGCACTTTGACTAGCAAAAGTAACGACTACACTGCCAGTAGGGATAAGGTCAGCAATGCCGTTGGCGCCGGCAGCGGTGACAATATTACTAACGGGCTGTCCGCTGTACTCTACGATGATGTCAATAGGAATAATGCTATCATCCGCAAGGCTGGTGATGGTGATGGCGTTGGGGTTGGTGTCGGTGGTGGTTTTGGCGCCGCAGCATCGACGGCGATATTGGAAGAGAAAGCTGAAGCAGTGAAAGCAGTATCATCTTGAGTAATGGTGAGGGTGGCGAGGGTGCCAGCAGTAGTAGTACAAGGCAGGGATGAGCAGGCATTGGTGAGACCGGTAATGGTGATGGTGCCTGATGGATTAGCGGGGTCGGTGGTGGTATCGATGGAAACAGCAGAAGCTAATGTAGTGCCATCGTTCAGTTCAACGGTAATGGCGTCAGTGAGCGCCATTTCCAATGGGCTGCGCGTGGTGGAGTCTTCCGTAGCGGCGCAGCCTGAGAAAATGAGAATGCTAAGACTTAGCAACAAAAGTGGAATAATTTGAGGTCGGAGTGTATTCATACTGATTTCCTTGCAATTTTTAAGTTACGGCATAACGCCTGTTAAACATATTGTATTAGTTAGTGTACTATGAAAAGCATGATAGCTGTTAGTTTATTAACGGAAAAATTGCACGCTAAGCTGATAAACTGGCTGAGCAGTTTCAGCGATGGTGCACTGACGCCGCCGCAAAAACGGCAGTTAAGGTGGATTGTTCGCTGAATGCTAAGACTTAGCAACAAAAGTGGAATAATTTGAGGTCGGAGTGTATTCATACTGATTTCCTTGCAATTTTTAAGTTACGGCATAACGCCTGTTAAACATATTGTATTAGTTAGTGTACTATGAAAAGCATGATAGCTGTTAGTTTATTAACGGAAAAATTGCACGCTAAGCTGATAAACTGGCTGAGCAGTTTCAGCGATGGTGCACTGACGCCGCCGCAAAAACGGCAGTTAAGGTGGATTGTTCGCTGTGAGCGCGCCGCCCTACTATTAATGGCAGCAACAGCTTTGTACCGCCGCTAAGAAATTAGCTGCTGAAAAATAACGTTAAGAAAAACGTTACAGGAAAGGCTCACCGACCCTTCCTGCAACGTTTAAGGAATTCTCTCCCGCACATAAACTTCTCTTAACATGCGGGAAAAAAACTGTTACGGTGTCGGCACTACATAGCTGGTGCCGACACTGCGCTGCTCAGTAAGTGCAGTCTGTGGAAGTTTCCAGGATGGCATTGATTGCTTCGCACTGCTCAGTTTTTGAAATGGGCATCCCTTCCAGTACAGGATACTGAGTGGTAGTGCCAAAATCCCAACTGCTGTCCCAGCCCTCATAAACATCACCGCTGCCGCCCGCCGCAGTAGGTGTTTTTAAGTCGCTTGTACTTTGGGCACCAGTAGTATTCGCTGATGTTGGCTGCAATGTGCTGTCATAATAGCTGTTGGTAATCGTTGCCTCGCTGGCAGCGGCTACGCCGTAACTGGCGTCGGCAGTTGTGGTGCTTAGGATAGCCGCTGCGTAGGAATTGGTGACGGGTATAATAGCTGAATTATCTTTACCATCGTACCTGGAGGCAAGCAGACCGCTAACAACATTGCTGCCAGTTACTTTTCCAAAAAAAGCATTGTTGCTAATCTCTGGGGTGATGCCAACATCCGCTAGACTAGTTGCTAGCATTCCACTAGCATACTCAAAAGAAGTCACAGTTGCAGTAACAAAATTATCATAGGCATTTTCAGCATATCCCGCTAAGCCGCCCGCAAATTTATTACTTGCCGTGATGGTTGCATTGATAACGACATTATTGTTCAGTATTCCACTAAACGTATCTCCCCCTATGCCGCCTGCGTAGTAGCTAGCTGAGGTGATGATGGAGTCTTTGACAATATTACTGCTGACAGTGACAGTTCCATCTCCAAGCCCGACAATGCCTCCAACTCGTCCATTATTATTACTATTGACAGCTGTAGAGCTTGTCATGATCGTACTATTGGAAACAGTATTCCCCATGATGGTGCCGCTTCCTTCATCAGAAACCTCTCCCACAATGCCGCCTACATATTTAGAAACTGCCGTGATGGTTGTGGCTGAGACGGTATTAAAATTGTTGACCGTATTACCAGCTATTTCACCTACAACACCGCCGACTATCAGTTGCTTCAATAAACACATTTGTAACGGTATTTACAGCTTCCATTTCACCTACAACACCGCCGCCACTATTGCTTACAGTAATGGTAGTGTCTGAGATGGTATTATTACTTATGATAGCCTTAGAAGTTCCCGCAATGCCGCCTACATCGGAGCTGTCGGTCCTTCCCATGTATCCAGCTGAAACAGTATTGCCGCTGATAACAGCAGCAGCGCCGTTATTGTAGTTCACATAACCTGCAATACCGCCTATGCTATTATATCCTCTTACGTAGGGACTTGTTAAGCTACAGTTAGTGATGTTCGCATTATCAGTCAGCAGACCGAAAAGTCCCAAATAATATGCGTAATTCCCGCTCCCGCCAACGGAGATGTGGAGGTTGGCGATGGCATGAGTATCGCAGTCCAGTTCTCCCGAAAACTGGTTTGTTTGATTAGTTATCAAGGTATTAGCTGCGTTGGTGGTTTTGCCGATGGGTATGAAGCCAGTTCCATTAGCATTGGAATGGGAGCTGTCTTTTGCCCAAGGTGCCTGGGGATGACTTAAATCCACATTGGCTGTGAGAGTGTAATGCGCAGCGCCATAGGTGCTGTATTGGCTGCCATTCACTGAACGGCTCATGAGGTCTAAGCGCATGTCATTGTCGATGAGATAAGGGTCTCCGGGAGTGCCGTTGCCGCTTGCAAAAGTGTTGCATTCCTGCACAACTATTGTGACGCCGTCAAAGGTATCCAGAATGGTGCCATCGGCATCAAGCACACTGGGGTTATTGGTGTTATTGGTAGGGGCGGCGCTGTCGTAATAATTGTTAACCGATAAAAATACATTGGCTAAGTTATTGGTCGTGCCAGCTGTAGCGATGGTGAAGAGGGTACTGGCTGGACTGGTACAGCGAGTGATTAGATAATTGTTTGCAATGCTCTGCCCAGTGGCAAATTCAAACCCAGTATCCAGTTTGAACCCATAAGCGGGTGCAATGACCAAACTAAGATCGTAAGTCTCTGTCACACCTCCGCCTGTTGCTGAAAAAGACCCCAAAGCTACTGTGTGTGTTTCTGTACCAGGACTGTCGTCGAAAGTAGTCAGCAATGCTGTGTCCACTGTTAGGTCAGTATTGAGAGAGTTTAGGGTCAAAGCTCCAGTTTGCAGGGCGGTGTGAGTATTCTCATCAAAGTTGTAGATTTTTGCAGCAGCGGTGATGAACACCTCGCCTGATGCTAAATAAATGCGCACGGCGCTGGGGTCAATGGTGATAACATTGGCAAGTGTATCCGTAATGGAAATATCAAGGTCAGCTGCAGTGAGAATAAACCCGGGCGCTTCTGCTAAGACAATGCTCAAGGCATAAGCGGCTTCATTGCCTGCGGTGACAGTTAAGCCATCGCCTTCAGCAATGCTAAAGACATCATTAGCGGTGATGGTTTGTGTAAGGGTACCGCTGGGATCAGTGAAAGTATGCGCTGAGGATTTGAGAAAGTAGCCAGTGGGAAGAATACCAGCGGCAAGTGCGACGGTCACCGTTCCCGTAACAGTCGGGCTGCTGTCAGCAGGATTAATCATGCCCGTAATGCTCAGGACATCATTATTCCAATCAATAATAGCATCCTGGTTATTAAAAACAACGTTTACGTCAGCTGACGGCAAAACAGCAGCAATGCCGCCAGCAGCAGTCACAATGTCCGCTACAGCTGTTCCCGCATAATCAGCAGTGACGGTATAAGTGATATGGGAGTTATCATCAGCATTTGTGATGATCAAAGTACCCAAAGTGACGTTGGCTGCACGGGTTGCGTCTGCTTGATCGGGAATGGCAATGGTGACAGCGTTGTTTGCAATATAAAAGGCACTTGCATCTTCTGCAATGGTGATGCTGCCAAGCGCCGCCGTTGCCGCCGCTGCACAAGGCGGAGTGGAAGCATAATTGGGACAGCTATTCGTGATATTTGAAATAGCAATAGTGCCAGTTCCATTGGCAAGAATGGTGAGAACAGAATATGCCGCGCTACTTGGAAGTATCGTTATTTGGTTGGAAATAGAGTTATCCAATGCGGGAGGTGCAAGGAAGTTTATTTGCACGTTATAAGTCTCTTCATTGTTAGCGGTGACAGTTGAGCCATCACCTTCAGCAATGTTTAGTGCAGTAGCGGCGGCGTAGGTGCCGGCATTAGTGCCAGCTGGGTTCGTGAAGGTGGCAGGCGTGACAACATAACCAGTGGGCAGTGGGGTGCTGGCATTAAGTGTGACGGTTCCTGTTTCGGTGTCATTATCGGTATTGAAGAGCTCGTTGATGGTGAGGAGTTTGCCTGTAACATTGTAGCTGGCTGTGGCGGAGCTTTGGATGCCCAGCTGTGCGCTGATCAGGCTGGCGATGTCATCGTTACCGTCCAACCCATCTACAATGTTAGCCACGGCTACCCCGCTGTACTCAATGATGACGTCAAAAGTAAAACTTTCATCCAGAACGGTAGTGATGGCGAGAATATCATTGTTGGTGAAGCTGGAGCTTTGCGCACCGGTAACATCATCAACGGACAATATTAACTCAGTACCGCTTTGTAGGGTAAAAATAGTGTTAGTTTCTGTAATGGTGATGCTGCCAAGCGCAGTGGTAGCGGCAGTGGCACAAGGTATGTCAGAAGTGTAATCAGGACAATCATTGGTAATGCCTGTAATGGTAATGGTGCCATTAGCAACGTCAACCGTAGTGATAGGGGCGGGAGTGGGGGTGTCAGTGAGAGTAATTACGGTGGCAGCGGATAAAACATCAGCAAGTACAAAGTTGGCGAGGAAGTCTATTTGCACGTTATAAGTTTCTTCATTGTTATCGGTGACAGTTAAACCATCGCCTTCAGCAATGTTTAGCGCAGTAGCGGCGTTGTGGATGCCAGCATCGGTGTCAGCTGGGTCAGTGAAGGTGGCGGGCGTAAAATAATAACCAGTGGGCAGTGTGGTGCTGGCGCTAAGCGAGACGGTTCCTGTTTCATCGTCATTATCAGCATTGAAGAAGTTGCTGATGGTGATGAGGTTGTCTGTAACATTGTAGCTGGCTGTGGTGGAACTTTGCGGGCCAAACTGTGCGCTGATCAGGCTGGCGATGTCATCGTCACCGTCCAACTCAGTTATGATGGCAGCCACGGCTACCCCGCTGTACTCAATGATGACGTCAAAAGTAAAACTTTCATCCAGAACGGTAGTGATGGCGAGAATATCATTGTTGGTGAAGCTGGAGCTTTGCGCACCGGTAACATCATCAACGGACAATGTTAACTCAGTACCGCTTTGTAGGGTAAAAATAGTGTTAGTTTCTGTAATGGTGATGCTGCCAAGCGCAGTGGTAGCGGCAGTGGCACAAGGTATGGCAGAAGTGTAATCAGGACAATCATTGGTAATGCCTGTAATGGTAATGGTGCCATTAGCAACGTCAACCGTAGTGGTAGGGGCGGGAGTGGGGGTGTCAGTGAGAGTAATTGTGGTGGCAGCGGATAAAACATCAGCAAGTACAAAGTTGGCGAGGAAGGCTATTTGCACGTTATAAGTTTCTTCATTGTTATCGGTGACAGTTAAACCATCGCCTTCAGCAATGTTTAGCGCAGTAGCGGCGGTGTTGGGGGCAGCATCAGTGCCAGCTGGGTCAGTGAAGGTGGCGGACGTAAAATAATAACCAGTGGGCAATGTGGTGCTGGCGCTAAGCGAGACGGTTCCTGTTTCATCGTCATTATCAGCATTGAAGAAGTTGCTGATGGTGATGAGGTTGTCATCAGCATTGTAGCTGGCTGTGGTGGAACTTTGTGGGCCAAACTGTGCGCTGACCAGCCCGGCAATGCCATTGACGCTGTCCAACCCAGCTACAATGTCAGCCACGGCTACCCCGCTGTACTCAATGATGACGTCAAAAGTAAAACTTTCATCCAGAACGGTAGTGATGGCGAGAACATCATTGTTGGTGAAGCTGGAGCTTTGCGCACCGGTAACATCATCAACGGACAATATTAACTCAGTACCGCTTTGTAGGGTAAAAATAGTGTTAGTTTCTGTAATGGTGATGCTGCCAAGCGCAGTGGTAGCGGCATCCGCACAAGGTATGGCAGAAGTGTAATCAGGACAATCATTGGTAATGCCTGTAATGGTAATGGTGCCATTAGCAACGTCAACCGTAGTGGTAGGGGCGGGAGTGGGGGTGTCAGTGAGAGTAATTGTGGTGGCAGCGGATAAAACATCAGCAAGTACAAAGTTGGCGAGGAAGGCTATTTGCACGTTATAAGTTTCTTCATTGTTATCGGTGACAGTTAAACCATCGCCTTCAGCAATGTTTAGCGCAGTAGCGGCGGTGTTGGGGGCAGCATCAGTGCCAGCTGGGTCAGTGAAGGTGGCGGACGTAAAATAATAACCAGTGGGCAATGTGGTGCTGGCGCTAAGCGAGACGGTTCCTGTTTCATCGTCATTATCAGCATTGAAGAAGTTGCTGATGGTGATGAGGTTGTCATCAGCATTGTAGCTGGCTGTGGTGGAACTTTGTGGGCCAAACTGTGCGCTGACCAGCCCGGCAATGCCATTGACGCTGTCCAACCCAGCTACAATGTCAGCCACGGCTACCCCGCTGTACTCAATGATGACGTCAAAAGTAAAACTTTCATCCAGAACGGTAGTGATGGCGAGAACATCATTGTTGGTGAAGCTGGAGCTTTGCGCACCGGTAACATCATCAACGGACAATATTAACTCAGTACCGCTTTGTATGGTAAAAACAGAACTGGTTTCTGTAATGGTGATGTCGCCAAGCGCAGTGGTAGCGGCATCCGCACAAGGTATGTCAGAAGTGTAATCAGGACAATCATTGGTAATGCCTGTAATGGTAATGGTGCCATTAGCAACGTCAACCGTAGTGATAGGGGCGGGAGTGGGGGTGTCAGTGAGAGTAATTGTGGTGGCAGCGGATAAAACATCAGCAAGTACAAAGTTGGCGAGGAAGTCTATTTGCACGTTATAAGAGACTTCATTATTGGCGATAACGGTTTGACAGTTAAACTCATCGCCTTCAGCAATGCTTAGCGTCAGTAGCGGTGGTGTTGGGGGCAGCATCAGTGCCAGTTGGGTCAGTGAAGGTGGCGGGCGTAAAATAATAACCAGTGGGCAATGTGGTGCTGGCATTAAACGAGACCGTTCCTGTTTCGGTCGTCATCAGCGGTATTGAAGAAGTTGCTGATGGTGATGAGGTTGTCATGTAACATTGTAGCTGGCTGTGGTGGAACTTTGCGGGCCAAACTGTGCGCTGATCAGGCTGGCGATGTCATTGTCACCGTCCAACTCAGCTATGATGTCAGCCACAGGTGTTCCAGTATAATCAGCAGTGACGGTATAAGTGATAAGGGAGTTATCGTCAGCATTGGTGACGAGCAAAGTACCCAAAGTGACATTGGCTGCACGGGTTGCGTCTGCTTGATCGGGAATGTCAATGGTGACAGCACTGTTTGCAATATAAAAGGTACTTGCATCTTCTGCAATGGTGATGCTGCCAAGCGCCGCCGTTGCCGCCGCTGCACAAGGCGGAGTGGAAGCATAATTGGGACAGCTATTCGTGATGTTTGAAATATCAATAGTGCCAGTTCCATCGGCAAGAATGGTAAAAACAGAATATGCCGCAGTACTTGGAAGTATCGTTATTTTATTGAAAATAGCGTCATCCAAAGCGGAAAGTGAGGTAAATGTTATTTGCACGTTATAAGTTTCTTCATTGTTATCGGTGATAGTTAAACCATCGCCTTCAGCAATGTTTAGTGCAGTAGCGGCGGCGTAGGTGCCAGCATCAGTGCCAGCTGGGTTCGTGAAGGTGGCGGGCGTAAAATAATAACCAGTGGGCAGTGTGGTACTAAGCGAGACGGTTCCTGTTTCGGTGTCATCAGCGGTATTGAAGAAGTTGCTGATGGTGATGAGGTTGTCATCAGCATTGTAGCTGGCTGTGGTGGAACTTTGCGTGCCAAACTGTGCGCTGACCAGGCTGGCGATGTCATCGTCACCGTCCAACTCAGCTATGATGTCAGCCACGGCTACCCCGCTGTACTCAATGATGACGTCAAAAGTAAAACTCTTCATCCAGAACGGTAGTGATGGCGAGAACATCATTGTTGGTGAAGCTGGAGCTTTGCGCACCGGTAACATCATCAACGGACAATATTAACTCAGTACCGCTTTGTATGGTAAAAACAGAACTGGTTTCTGTAATGGTGATGTCGCCAAGCGCAGTGGCACCTGCCTCCATACAGGGTATGGCAGAAGTGTAATCAGGACAATCATTGGTAATGCCTGTAATGGTAATGGTGCCATTAGCAACGTCAACCGTAGTGGTAGGGGCGGGAGTGGGGGTGTCAGTGAGAGTAATTGTGGTGGCAGCGGATAAAACATCAGCAAGTACAAAGTTGGCGAGGAAGGCTATTTGCACGTTATAAGAGACTTCATTATTGGCGATGACGCTTTGTGTTGTCTCGTCGCCTTCAGCAATGAGCAGCGCAGTAGCGGCGGTGTGGATGCCAGCATCGGTGCCAGCTGGGTCAGTGAAGGTGGCGGACGTAAAATAATAACCAGTGGGCAGTGTGGTGCTGGCGCTAAGCGAGACGGTTCCTGTTTCATCGTCATTATCAGCATTGAAGAAGTTGCTGATGGTGATGAGGTTGTCTGTAACATTGTAGCTGGCTGTGGTGGAACTTTGTGGGCCAAACTGTGCGCTGACCAGCCCGGCAATGCCATTGACGCTGTCCAACCCAGCTACAATGTCAGCCACGGCTACCCCGCTGTACTCAATGATGACGTCAAAAGTAAATTCTTCATCCAGAACGGTAGTGATGGTGAGAACATCATCGTTGGTGAAGCTGGAGCTTTGCGCACCGGTAACATCATCAACGGACAATATTAACTCAGTACCGCTTTGTATGGTAAAAAACAGAACTGGTTTCTGTAATGGTGATGTCGCCAAGCGCAGTGGCACCTGCCTCCATACAGGGTATGGCAGAAGTGTAATCAGGACAATCATTGGTAATGCCTGTAATGGTAATGGTGCCATTAGCAACGTCAACCGTAGTGATAGGGGCGGGAGTGGGGGTGTCAGTGAGAGTAATTGCGGTGGCAGCGGATAAAACATCAGCAAGTACAAAGTTGGCGAGGAAGTCTATTTGCACGTTATAAGTTTCTTCATTGTTAGTGGTGACAGTTAAACCATCGCCTTCAGCGATGATCAATGAATTACTGAGATCGATATTGGTGGCATTCTCCCCTATGGGGTCGGAAAAGAGAACGGACTGGACGAAGTAGCCGTCTGGCAGGAGGGTGGATGTATGGATAACGGTGATGGTGCCTTCAATGCTGGGAGTTTGATCGGGGGAATTATAAAGACCTGTGATGATGAGGGTATTGTTAGCGGTATCCCAGCTGGCGCTGGCATTGTTATCCTGCGTGGCAAAATCAACGCGTATACTGGCATTTGGGATAAGTGTGTCAATGCCGTTTGCAGCGATGACAAGGTCAGAAACTAATTGCCCGCTGTATTCGGTGATGATGTCAAGTAGAATAGTGCTGTCATCGTCAACATTGGTGATGGTGAGGTCGCCTTGGTTGATAACGTTGGTACTTTGTGCGCCGGCAACATCGGGAATGGAAAAGGAAAATTCGCTGCCTGCGATGGTGAAAGTATTGATGTTTTCTGTAATGGTGAGGGTACCGAGGGCTGTTGCAGGAAAAGTACAAGGTGGAAAGAAGCAGGCATTGGTCAGACCGGTAATGGTGATGGTGCCTATGGGATTGGCGGGGTCGGTGTTGCTGTCGATGAAAGTGACCACCATGGGTGCTTGAGCGAAGGAATCCCCTAAGTCAACTTTAACGGCCTCATCCAAAGTCTGTTCCAATGATAAGCTTGCGCGTGGAGCGGATTCATCCGTAGCGGCGCAGCCTGCGACGATGAGTGCGCTAAGGCTTAACACTAATAAAAGCTTAAATACAGCGAACCTTGGCAACATGTAGAGCTTGTTGATGATTTGTGTGACCAGAGGTGACTTCATACTGATTTCCTTAGAGTTTTTAAAGTATTTGGAATTAGCAATATAAAGCTAATTAAATTAAACATTAATATTAGTATAACATAAAAACAAACATGCAGTTAGCGAAAGCAGCTGGTGGATTGTTTGGAAAATCGGTCAAGCTTTCCTCATGCTTCGCCGCGTGCCGGGTAGTCTTTTGCGATGATAAAGTCGATGGCTTTTAACAAATCACTAAAATGAGAGCGTGCAAAAGGCATGGTTTGTATGAGTGCGGCGTAAAGGGTGCGATTGGGGCGAATAAGGAAAAGTCCCGGTTCTGTAAATTTGTCGGGTTCCATGACACCGCTGGAAGTTTTGCCGCGGCTAGTGGATACGAACAATCCCCATTTGCGCCCTTCTTCAATGGAAAGCCCATAGCCAAGTTCAAGGTCATGGAGTTGCCATTCATCTTTGGTGAGTTGTGCGCGTTCTTGCGTATCGCTGGATAAGACTAGTGTGGTGATGCCACGTTTATTGTATTCAGTTGAGAGGTTTTGCAGTTCCTGCAGATAGGGTTTGCAGATGGGGCAATGATAGCCGCGATAAAAAACGAGCATGAAAAATTGGCGACAGTTGGCTTCAGCCAAATTCCACTGTCCACCACCAATGAGGGGGATAATTAAATTTGGGACGGGTTGGCGTGGAATGAGGGATTGTTGCATGGTTTTTTATGGGAAAAAAAAGTATATTTAAATTTTAATCAGCTTTATTGCAAGTAATGCCTAAAACTATGTGAGCTCTTGGCATTATTGTGGTTTATTTCAGACATTACTTGCGATGGCTGGTAAAGTTTTCGCCAATGTACTGATGATGGTGTAATTATACAATGGTTGTTTTAGGTGTTAGTTTAAATAAAGGTATTAGGTGAAAAGATTTTTTTAGAAGTGGTAAAAAGAAGTGGTAAAAGATAACCAGCGTTTAGTAACGAGTTTGGAACAGAACTCGGATCAGAATACAGTTCATATTCTTGTTGTGGATGATGAAGATGTCAACGTTTATATTTTGGAGAAAATTCTCTTTAAATATAACATGAAGTACGATTCTTGTTCCGGCGGCAAGGAAGCCATTAAAAAAGTTGAAATGAATGATTACGATGTAGTTTTGCTGGATGTCATGCTGACAGAAATGAATGGGTTTGAAGTTTGTGAATATCTGCATAAGCTGCGGCCTGAGTTGCCGGTGATTATTTTGACGTCACTGATAGATGACGATTCCATTCGTTATTCATTTAAGTACGGTGCGGTGGATTATATTAAGAAGCCCATTAACGAAGTGGAGTTGGTATCAAGAGTAGAGAATGTTATTAAGATACGGAGTGCGGAACGCAGTATTAAGAAGTTATATCAGGATGTTTTAAAAGATTTAAATTTATCCACTGAGGTACAAAAGTATCTTTTACCGGAATGGGTCGTGCGCAAGGATAATCTTATGGCTATATCCATTTATGAGCCGTCCAGCCAGGTCAGTGGGGATTTGTATGATATTTTAGAGTTGGGAGAGAATAAATATCTGGTGTATATGGGCGATATATCGGGGCATGGCGTGCATGCGGCATTGTTGATGACGGCGGTTAAATCTTTAATTCAGAGTTTGGTGATTGTTTCCGATGAGGAGTATTCTCGTCCGCATAAATTTTTAACGCGTTTGAACAAGATCCTTGCACAAACTTTATTTAAGCAGAATTACATTACGCTGTTGTGTTCGGTTATAGATCTGGAAGCTGAGACCATAACCGTTTACAATGCCGGACATCCGCCGCTTATTGCCGTCAATAAGCAGACGGGCAAGGTGCAGCTTTTGGGCAGCAAGGGTGGGTGTCCTTTGGGATGGTTTGCGGATTCCACGTATAGTGAGCAGGATGAAGAGGTTTTTCCATTCACAGAAGGCACCAGTCTTCTGATGTACACGGATGGAGTATTTGAGTGCATGAATGATGGGGGCGATGAGTTGGGGTTGCAGGACTTTTTACGACTGCTTGATGATAATGTGAATGAGATTTTGCATTCATATTTAATGCCGCAATTGATCAAGCGTTTAGTGCATAAACATGGATTTACACATGTGAATGATGATTTTGCTATTTTAAAATTAGACAATATCCGTGGATATTTTAAAAAACATTGCGAGTTGTTTTTTATTAATTCGTTTCTGACGAATGTAGCCGATTTAGGGCGCAAAGTGGAGGAGAAGATCAAACAATGGACAAACAGCACGTTACTAGCCACCAAGGGCGAATTGATTGTCAATGAATGTTTGAACAATATTATTTCACATGGTTTTGATGAAAATCATGACAGTGGCACGATTGCTTTAGAGGTGACGTACGAGCAAGCGGATAAGTGGATTGTGCTCAAGTTTTACGATAAGGGTTTGGCGTGGAATTTTGAAAGTGTTTTAGAAGAGAAGCAATATCAACCGCAGGATCGGCTGGCTGATTCGGGACGCGGAGTTTTAATTATTGCGTCGCTTGCTTCCAGATTTTCCAGCAAGCGTTATGACGATACCAATGAGACGATTATCACACTTATTCAAGAAGAAATGGAACAGGAAGAAAAATATTTAAGTTCTTATGCGGGGAGCAAGGGTGCTGATGCAACGGGAAAGCTGGCGCTCAAGGATAATGATGCTCAGCAGTGAGGTTTACAAATGAAATACAGACAGGATGTAGCAGCGGCAAGGTTAGCTGAGCAGCAGGCGCAAGGGGACGTGCATTTAGCGACTGAGGCCTATGATGTGCCAACGAGGAAGTTGCAGGACGTGAAGGGTCAAGCGTTAAGTGCGGAGGGGGTTTATGCTACGGTATTTTTTTATCATCGGCATCAGTATGTGCAGCAAAAGAAGCTTTTACATCGTCAGTTAGAGGAGCGGCTGTGGAAGGGGTCTATTGCGGGAGCTTATGTGGTGAAGCGGCTGGGCGATTTTACATTGGCCTTAGCGTTAAGTGTCGTGATGTTGCCGTTTTTACTGTTGGTGATGGCGCTTATTCGTGCGGAAAGTTATGGTTGTGCATTTTATGGCGAGAAGTGCATCGGGCAGGATGGGCAAATGTTTCGGCGTTATCAATTCAGGACACGGTTGGTGAACATGCCTACGTATAGTTTGCTGCCATTATTGCTTGGGGATGGTGCCAGTGGGGAGCGGCACTTGCTGCGTGTGCGGCATAATGAGCAATTTACTTATGGGGGTGCTTGGCTGGTGGCATTGCATTTGCAGCGGCTGCCGCAGTTATTTAATGTCTTATTGGGCGATATGAGTTTTATTGGGCCTTTGCCGCGTGTGGCTGATACGGCATTTGCATTACCGGTGCACGTGCGGCCTGGGATTGTAGCTTGGGGTAAGCTGAAGGAAGATTTAGCGGTGAAGTTTATACGCAAGGTTGGCGGTTCTGAGCGGGGTTCCTTTCATAATATTTTACGACAAGTGGGAACTTTGGGGCGTGTTTGTGCGGCTATTTTATTAGGGCGCGCGGGCTGAAAACGGTTTGAAAACAATTGATAATATTGAAATTATTTCATGGGAGCTAAGCAATTATGAAAGTTGATATTGAATATCTTGATGGTGTTGGCGTGGTACGATTTGATGGGCGTTTAGACGCCACGAATGCGCGTGATTTTAAGGAAACGTTTATGAAGTGGAATCGCAAAAGCAACCATTTTGTGTTTGATTTTACGAAGCTTGAGTTCATTGATTCGACGGGACTGGGAGCGATTGTTTCCTGTTTGAAGTCTGTTCGTGAGAGCAAAAAAGAGTTGCGGCTTGCTGGACTGCGTCCTAAGGTGAACTTGGTGTTTGAGATCACGCAAGCGCATCGTATTTTTGACATTTACGACGATACAAATGCTGCATTGGAAACGTTTTAATTGTCGTTTGTAAGAATTGTCGTTTGTAAGCTGAGCTGGCGATGTTTAATGCTGCAGGTTTAGTGAGGTGTTCCTAGGGCTTGACTATGCGTGCGATTATTATTGTTAGAAATACGCATACGGACTGGTTGGAACAATTTTTTCCAACCATTACCCCGGCATGTTTGCCTGTGTTGGGCAAGTCGTTAGTGGGGTATTGGCTGGATTTTTTTGTTCTCATGGGCATTCGTGAGGTGCGGGTGGTGACGGAGGGCACGCAGGGGGAGTTGCCTAAGCAGCTTAGTCGGCAGGCTGCGCAATTTTCTGATGAGCTGCAGCTTTCTTTTGGACTTATTCGCGAGGAAGATTCGCCGAAAACTGTTTTTCTTAAAAATAAGAATTTTTGGGCTAACCATGAAACGTATTATTTGTATGGGTATGGATTTTTATTTTATCAGCAAGCACAGCGTGCGGAATTTAAGGAGTTGTTTGTCCGGAGTGCGCGGCGTCAATGTTTGCCGCATTTTTTTTGGGGCGTCATAACGGATGGGCGGCTGGAATTTCCCAGCTTTCCTAAGCGACTGGGTGTGCGTGGGCAGGTAGCTCAGTTGCGGCACGACACGAAGCTGGCGGCTGTGGGGTTGGATAGTTGCAAAGCTTATTACGAGCTTTCTATGCAGGTGGCAAGGCATTATTTAGCGAATTTTTTATTGGAGCGGAAGACGGCATTGCCAGTGTCCGCTGAGCCGCTGCCGCCTGCTCCTAAGTTTTTGATTGGTGAAAAGGTATTACTCAAACAACATGCGCTTTTGGAGGAAGATTTTTTTATCGGCAACCGCGTGGTGATTGAGCAGGAATGTGTGATTGGGCGCGGCGCTATTCTTTTGGATGATGTGTTTGTGGATGAGGGAACGCGCGTGGCCAATGCTATTATTATGCCGCAGACGTATGTGGGTAAATGGTTGAATATCAGCGATGCTATTGTGTATCGTGAGACGATGATTCATGTACCCAGCGGTCATGTTATCAATTTTGTCGATGATCAGATCACTGGCAACGTTCACTGGCCGGTGGCCTGGAGCAGGCTGAAGCGTTTATGGGAAGTGCCGTTGGTATTATTATTGTGGTGTTTGCAGACACCTGTTTATTTACTGTTTCGCGTATTAACGGTTACGTATTACACGCTCCATCGCAAGCAGGTGAGCTGTTATTTGAACAAGCGTTATGAGCAATTTACGCGTTGGGAATATCAGTTGGAGCGGGGCGGGCTGGCTAAATTGATCTTTATGCAAAGTTTTTTAGATAAGCGGGAGTTATTGGTAGAGGTTATCCGCGGGCGCCTGACGCTTGTTGGTCATTATCCGTTAGAGGTAACCTTGAACAATAAACAACAGTTGCGAACCATGCAAACATATTGTCCGGGCGCATTTTGGTACAGTGAAATGGTGGATCCTTTTTCCGATGATGAAAACGAGCTGATGATGAACGAGTTGTATTTTTCCAATTTGCGTATTTCTTTCAAGGAACTGCGTATGTTTGTCAAGATTTTTTTTCGGCGCTTTTTTAAGTGGGTTTGATACCCTTATAACAATGAAGCTTTACCGCAATGAACGCAGCTCTTTCCACTTCATCGCAACCATTAGGGCATGAACAGCTAAGGGAGACTGTTTCCACAGCTGCAGAACACAATTATACTTATCACGCCACCACTAAGCTGGAAAAACAAATTGCTCAGGACATGCAGCTGGTGCTGAAGCTTTTGGAACAAAACGGCGCCATGCAGCATATAACCGCAATATTGCTGGGGGGTCGTTACGCTACGGGAGAAGCAGGATTTTTGATAGATGCACAAGGCGAGGAACAGCTGCAAGAGCCTTATTTGTTTGTGATCATCGTTAAAAAGCTTGCAGGTTGGCGGCGCGCATTTTTCAATCAAAAACTGCTAGAAGTGAAACATCGCCTCCGCCGTCACATACAAGTAGCTGTACACTTTAGTAAAGTTCTGACACAAGAAGAACTCAAACACAAACCTGTTACACTTCAGTGGTATCAGCTAAAATGGGGACATCGGCTTCTTTGGGGAGCTGCACAAATATTGCAAGAGCTTCCCATCGCTAAACACCAACGGTTCCCGCCGGCAGCAGCTTTAGAATTGTTATTAGAGCAAGGCAGACGTTTAATTTTATTCAAACGGCGCTTGTTGGCTAAACATTCACTGATGGATATTTGGGCGAATGAATTGCAGCAAACGTTTTTAAGCTGCGGTGCCAGTTATTTATTGCTGCATCACTGTTATCATGTGCGGTTGGGAAGTTGTGCGCGTGAGTTGCAAAAAATGGCGCTGAGCGATGAGTTTTTAGCAGAAACGGAATTTGCCAGTTTATATTGGCGTGCGCTGCAACAGACATTTCGCCGCCGCTGTGATGTGACGGGAGGTGAGTTGCGTAAGGCCTTGCCTGCAGTGCTTCAGTGTTATGAACGTTTTTATTTTAAATTGATGACTGTCAGTGCTAAGCGTGCTGTGGGCAGCGCGCATGCCTTTGTGCAAGTGATGAAACTTCCGCAGCGTCATGCAGGAGTTTTTAAACGTCCGCGTTTGAAATATGTCCTCAGTAATGTGCTGGCCATTGGTCCGGGCAGTCTGCGCGACCGCTGGGTTTTATTTCATCCGCGTGTTCGCCTGTATGTGGCTATTTTAGGTATTCTGGTGGATGGCTTGGCTGGCAGCGGTATTTTGGTAAAATTGTCCAATGAGGCACTGGGGTTAGTGTCGCGTAAAGGTCATACCAGTCGTTCGCTCAGTTTTTTGCGCTTGTGGCGCGACGTGTACGCGCGCACTTAGGGCAGTTAGCGGCGGCTGAGTTAACGTAACATTAAGGCGCTGAGAAAAAATCGGTAACGCCTAAGGGGTTGATGGGCTTGCCTTGTTTCCAGGCCTCAAAATGCAGATGCGGCCCGGTACTCATGCCGCTGGAACCTACCCTGCCAATAAGCTGTCCGCGCACCACGCGTGCACCGACAGCAACGTTTGTTGCTGAGAGATGCGCGTACCTGGTGAACTTTTGGTTGCCATGGCTGATGATCACAACGGCGCCATAACCATAGACGCTGTGTGCAGTGATCACGGTACCGCCACTGGCAGCATGAACACTGCTGCCAATAGCCGCACCCAGATCAAGGCCTTTGTGAAAGCTGCGGCGTTTGGTGATTGGGTGAATCCGCATGCCAAACCCGGAAGTGATGCGAACATTTTTTAAGGGACTGCCAAATTCACCTCCCAATTTTTTGAGTCGTTCGTTATAGCTGAAATAGGCGCCGGGGATAAATACAGTTTGCAGTTCCTCCCAGACAGGATTAAAATAAAGAATATGTTCGCGGGCAATGCCATATTGTTCGCTTAGTGTGGCCAGCGTCTCAGTGGGGTGCCGTTGGTGGAGGATGCCATTTTGATTGGGCACCTGGACAAGGTCACCGGGGCGGACCATGTAGCTTTCTTTGGGATTGTTATAAGAGATCAATGTATCAATGGCAATTCCCGTTTTTTTAGCAATATCCCAGTACGTGTCACCGGGGAGCGCACGATAGCTTTCCACATAAAGCGGCGTGACGGCAGCTGTCGTTTGTTCTGAATGAACGTTTATGCTGCGGCTGTTCCATAAACGCGCGTGCAGCGGGTTGATGTAAAAGAGCTGATGGTAGAGTTGTTTGCTGGCAGGAACTTGGAAGCGATAAATATTGATGGCGCTGAGTACTAATAAGCTAAGTACGCCCAACAGTATAAAGAATAACTTGCGCTGAGCCACCAGCCAATATCCAAGCTGCATGGAGCGGTTGAGACTCCCTGATAAAAGCTGTTTGCTCCTGTAGCAGGCTATGCGTTTATTACCTGCAAACACGTACACTATTTGCCGTGAGCGGGTGTGGAGACGAAGCAGGTACGGAATAAACTGATGTCTGAATTTCATAACCAGGCTTTAATGCGTGTCTCTGTTAGACGTACCATCGCAACCGTGCGGCCCAGGGTTGCAATTTCTTTGAAAAACGTCAAGCTCAGCCTGAAACTAAAATGAAATGCACGCTCGAGAAGATTCGAACTTCCGACCTCCAGGTCCGCAACCTGATGCTCTATCCAGCTGAGCTACGAGCGCTTCGTGCAACAACCACAAAGCTTGCAAGGAACTCAACTTGCAAGCTTTGTGAGTGTTACATGGACTATTATACTATTAAAACGGCTTGTGGTTGTCCAGTATTCAGGATGTTGCCGTTAGGACTGTTTTGCGGCAAAAGTTTGAAAAATTTTGATGGCCATTGCCGCTGCACCAAAGCCGTTATCCACATTGACAACCGTAATACCGGGCGCACAGCTGTTAAGCATGGTGAGCAGCGGCGTCAAACCGTGCAAATGGCTGCCGTAGCCCTTGGAAGTGGGAACGGCAATAATAGGACGCGGACTTAACCCGCTTGTCACACTGGGAAGGACGCCGTCCATACCGGCGATGACAATGAGCACTTCCGCCCGATTAATGGCGTCTAGCTGATGGAACAGACGATTTAATCCAGCAACACCCAGATCATAATGGCAGGTGACCTTTGCGCCCAACCACTTGAGGCTGAGTGCGGCTTCTTCTGCGATGGGGAGATCACTGCTGCCGGCAGTGACAACAGCTGCCGTGTAGGGAAGTGCTTGTGCTTTAGGATGTAAAACATTGCCGCTGAGCAGCAGCTGTGGGGAAGCGTGATACTGAAAATTGAGCTGGTGCTGCTGGGCTAGGGGTGCCAGTGTTTCATAAGCTTCTGCACTCAGGCGTGTCACAAGAAAATGTGTTTCATCCGCCATTATCAGCGCGCTGATAATGGCGGATAGCTGGGCGGTTGTTTTACCGGCGGCAAGAATAACCTCAGGAATACCTGTGCGTGTAACACGCGTCAGCTCCAGTTTGAAGTCCGCTCCTGTTAAAAATACTTCCTGTGACGATGCCAACTGGCGCAACTGGGCAGCGGCGGCACTGGGACTGAGCGATCCTGTTTCCAATGCCGCTGCCAGTTTGGTCAGCTCAGGCGTTTGCATAAAGGCGCTGCAGTGGGGCTGACATGAGTGTTAAGGTTTTATTGGGAATAAAGCGGAAACGCACGTGTGAGCGTCCGTACTTCTGCCCGCACCTTATGCACGGTAGCCTCTGTTTCGGGGTCAGCGGCAACGGTATGTATAAATCCCGCCAGCTGTTCCATTTCCTTTGTGCCCATGCCGCGTGTGGTGACAAATGGCGTGCCCAAACGAATGCCGCTTGCTACAAACGGAGACCGCGGATCATCGGGAATGGCATTTTTATTAACAGTGATGCCCGCCAGATCCAATGCCGTTTCTAAGAGCTTGCCGCTGATATTTTTGTTGAGCAGCGAAACCAATAACAGGTGATTATCGGTCCCTCCGCTGATAATATCAAACCCGTATTTTTGCAATGCTTTTCCCAGCGCTTGCGCGTTGGCGATGACTTTTTCCTGATAGGTTTTAAACGCAGGCTGCAATGCCAGTTTGAAAGCAACGGCTTTGGCGGCAATAACGTGCATGAGCGGTCCGCCTTGGATGCCGGGGAAGATAACTGAATTGATTTTTTTGAGGTTTTCTTTGCGTGTGAGGATCAGACCGCCGCGTGGGCCGCGTAATGTTTTATGTGTAGTGGTGGTCACGTAATCGGCATGAGGAATGGGCGAGGGATGCAGGCCTGCAGCCACCAGTCCGGCAATGTGTGCCATATCTACAAGCAGGATGGCGCCTACGTCATCAGCGATTGTGCGAAAGGCCTTAAAGTCAAGTGTGCGCGAATAAGAGCTGGCACCTGCTATCAGCAGTTTAGGCTGCACGCGTTTAGCAATATCGTGTACAACATTATAATCAATACGCCCGCTAGTTTTATCAATGCCATAAGCGTGTGCTTCGTAAATTTTCCCACTGAAACTCATCGGCGAACCGTGTGTCAGATGCCCGCCTTGGTCTAAACTCATGCCCAGTACTTTATCGCCCGGTTTCAGCACGGCCATATAAACTGCCATATTGGCATTGCTGCCGGAGTGAGGCTGAACATTGGCAGCTTCGGCGTTAAAAAGCGCCTTGGCCCGGTCAATGGCAAGTGTTTCGGCTTCATCTACATGGATACAGCCGCCGTAGTAGCGTTTATTGGGATAACCTTCGGCATATTTGTTGGTGAGCACACTGCCCTGTGCCTCCATAACTTCCGGGGAGGTGGCATTTTCAGAGGCAATGAGCTCTACATTATGTTCCTGGCGCTCACGCTCTTTAAGAATAGCGTGGTGGACTTCCGGGTCTATAGTGGCAAGAGCTGCTGAAACATTGATAGTGCTGTTTGTTTCCATAATGTAAAATCCTTTTAAAAACGTATTGTAAAGGGTTGAATTAAAGGTGTTTGAGCGCAAAAGCCATATAGCTGAAAGCTTCTTTCAAAATTTCTGGATAAGTGGCTAAGTTTAATGCGCATGAAGTAATTATAACCTGTACCGCTTGCATAAAGCTGTTGCAGTTGGTTTGATGTGAGCGGTTGAGCCTTTATTGGGAATAAAGCGGAAATGCACGTGTGAGCGTCCGTACTTCTGCCCGCACCTTATGCACGGTAGCCTCTGTTTCGGGCTCAGCGGCAATGGTATTAATAAATCCTGCTATTTGCTCCATTTCCCGTGTGCCCATGCCGCGTGTGGTGACTAACGGCGTGCCCAAACGGATGCCGCTTGCTTCAACCGGAGACCGCGGATCATCGGGAATCGTGTTTTTATTAACAGTGATGCTAATCAGCTCCAATGCCGTTTCTAAGAGCTTGCCGCTGATATTTTTATTGAGCAGCGAAACCAATAACATGTGATTATCGGTCCCTCCGCTGACAATATCAAACCCGTGTTTTTGCAATGCTTTTCCCAGCGTTTGCGCGTTGGCGATGACTTTTTCCTGATAGGTTTTAAACGCAGGCTGCAATGCCAGTTTGAAAGCAACGGCTTTGGCGGCAATAACGTGCATGAGCGGTCCGCCTTGGATGCCGGGGAAGATGGCTGAATTGATTTTTTTGAGGTTTTCCTTGCGTGTGAGGATCAGACCGCCGCGCGGGCCGCGCAGTGTTTTATGCGTAGTGGTGGTCACATAATCAGCATAAGGAATGGGCGATGGATGCAGGCCTGCAGCCACCAGTCCGGCAATGTGTGCCATATCTACAAGCAGGACGGCGCCTACGTCATCAGCGATTGTGCGAAAGGCTTTAAAATCAAGTGTGCGCGAATAAGTGCTGGCACCTGCTATCATCAGTTTAGGCTGCACGCGTTTAGCAATATCGTGTACAACATTGTAATCAATACGCCCGCTAGTTTTGTCAATGCCATAAGCGTGTGCTTCGTAAATTTTCCCACTGAAACTCATCGGCGAACCGTGTGTCAGATGCCCGCCTTGGTCTAAACTCATGCCCAGTAGCTTAGCGCCCGGTTTCAGCACGGCCATAAAAACTGCCATATTGGCAGTACTGCCGGAATGGGGTTGAACATTGGCAGCTTCGGCGTTAAAAAGCGCCTTGGCCCGGTCAATGGCAAGTGTTTCGGCTTCATCTACATGGATACAGCCGCCGTAGTAGCGTTTATTGGGATAACCTTCGGCATATTTGTTGGTGAGCACACTGCCCTGTGCCTCCATAACTTCCGGGAAGGTTGCGTTTTCAGAGGCAATGAGCTCTACATTATGTTCCTGGCGCTCACGTTCTTTAAGCATAGCGTGGTGGACTTCCGGGTCTATAGTGGCAAGAGCTGCTGAAACATTGATGGTGCTGTTTGTTTCCATAATGTAAAATCCTTTTAAAAACGTATTTCCTTTTAAAAACGTATTGTAAAGGGTTGAATTAAAGGTGTTTGAGCGCAAAAGCCATACGGCTGAAAGCTTCTTCCAAAATTTCTGGATAAGTGGCTAAGTTAATGCGCATGAAGTGATGATAACCTGTGCCAAACGCGCTGCCGTGGAAAAGATGAACACGTGCTTTTTCAAGAAAAAATGCAGCTGGATTGTCAAGTGGCAGGGCGGAGGCGTCTAACCAAGCGACGTGGTTGGCATTGCCAAGCAGTGGTTTAATACCGGGAAGCTGCTCGCGGCAAGCTTTTTCCAACAGCTTGCGATTGGCAATGACTTGCGAGCGATAGCCTTGAAATGTCGGTTCACCGTGTTGGTATAAGTGGATGAGCATCGCCTGTGCCAGCTGTGACGGGAAGACAGAATAAAACTTGAGATATTCAGTTAATTTTTTTCGCAAGGCCGCGTTTGTTGTCACAATATAAGCGCAGTTAAGCCCGCCAAGGTTAAACGTTTTGCTGCTTGCCATGACGGTGGCAAGCGTTGGTGCAATGACCTCAGCTGAAATGTGTTTGCGTGTTCCCTGCGTTTCATCGGTATTTTGGGTTTGTTTCATACAACCTATATCGACGCTTTCGGTTTCGCCGCTGCCGGCAGCGGCTGGTAATAATTGCAAGGTGGAAGTGGCTTTTTTGTCGAACGTCCAGTCAATCCAAATTTCATCGCTGATAAGACTGAACTGGTTGGCAGCGGCAAAAGCCTTCAATTCGCTGAGCTCCGCGTGTGACCAAACCTTACCAAGGGGATTGCTGGGGTTGGTAATAACAATGACATGCGATTGCTGCTCTGTCATGCGTGTTTTGAGCAATGTGTAATCGATGCGTCCGCGCTGTGCGGGATTTTCGTGGGTAATGTCCAAGAGCGGCACTTCTAAAACGCGATCGGGTTGTGTCAAATAAAAAAGTGGGGGATAATTGGGTGTCAGCAGCGTATAAGGACGATGGTCGTGGTTCAGTGCCCATAACAATGCGTTCATGGCAGAAACAACACCGGGAAAAAAGACAATATCAGCCTCAGTTAGCTGGGGTGCATTGTAGTGTTCATGGATACGCTTTAATGTTACAGGCGCTAGCTCCGGAAGCTGCGTGGGATAAATGAAACAGCCTGTTTCAGCGTATTCATGGATGACCTGTTTCATGGCAGTGCTGGTCGGAAAGTCCATATCGGCGGTTGTCAAGCCGATTGCAGCTGGCGGCAAGTGTTTGGGGTCGCCGTTCCAATGACTCAGCACATTGTTTTTAAGGCTGCTGGGCTGCTGGGCATCGCCGCAGCAGGTGTCCAATGATTTCAGTACCTGTGGCAATTGATTATTATTGGCGACATTCCAACGAAAAGATCTTGGATGGGGTGAGAAGCGGATTTGTGCGGTGTTTTTGGTTGAAGTGTTTGTAGTCATAACAAATATTCTCAAAAAGCTAAGCGTAATGGTTTCGTGTGGGAGGTTATAAATTTCTTATAACAATCCAAGTTAGTATAATATAATGATATTGTAGTACTTAATGTTAAGTTTGCAATCCTGAGGCAATTTACCATAATTATAACATTTTTTAGGGAATTTACCATGTTTGATCAAACACTCGTTGAAACCATGTATGCAGAGTATGGCGCTAAGCTGCAAGCGGCGCGTGAAGTGTTGGGACATCCATTGACATTCACGGAAAAAATTCTTTATACGCATTTACATACCGAACAGCCCTTAGCCGCATTTAAGCGCGGCGAGGATTATGTGGAGTTTGCTCCAGACCGCGTGGCACTGCAAGATGCCACGGCGCAGATGGCATTATTGCAATTTATGCAAGCCAAACAACCGCAAGTGAAGGTGCCCACGACCGTACATTGCGATCACCTTATTCAAGCTGATACGGGTGCCAGTGCAGATTTACAAACAGCGCTTGCTGCCAACAAGGAAATTTATGATTTTCTTGCGACAGTCAGCAGTCAATACAATATTGGCTTTTGGAAACCGGGAGCAGGCATTATTCACCAAATTATCTTAGAAAATTATGCCATTCCTGGCGGCATGCTTATTGGTGCTGATTCGCATACCGTTAATGCCGGTGGTTTAGGGATGATAGCCGTAGGCGTTGGCGGTGCCGATGCAGTGGACGTTATGGTGGGCTTGGGATGGGAGCTGCTGTTCCCTAAAATTGTCGGCATCAAGCTCTCGGGCAAACTGAGTGGCTGGGCGTCAGCTAAGGACGTTATCTTGAAAATAGCGGGCATTATGACGGTAAAGGGCGGTACCGGGCGCATTATTGAGTACTTTGGTCCAGGTACGGAGAGTATTTCTGCCACAGGTAAAGCCACCATTGCCAATATGGGGGCAGAAATTGGCGCCACAACCTCTGTTTTCCCGTACGATGCAAACATGGAACAGTACCTGCAGCAAACAGGGCGCGGTGCGGTATTAACGGCATTGGCTGCGGTACGTGATGAATTGCGCGGCGATGCTGAGGTTTACGCAGAGCCGCAGAAATACTTCGATGAGGTGATCGAACTCAATCTCAGTGACTTAGAGCCGCATGTCAATGGACCCTTGACACCAGATCGCGCCATTCCCATTTCACAGCTCAAACAGGAAGCAGAAGCCAATCAGTGGCCGCTTGAGTTGGAAGTGGGGCTGATCGGTTCGTGTACAAATTCATCGTATGAGGATATTACACGTGCGGCGTCTATTGCCAAACAGGCGGCTGAGCAGGGTTTGCAGGCGCAAGCTGAGTTCACCATCACGCCCGGTTCGGAGCAGATCAGGCAGACGGTTGAACGCGATGGTTATTTAAAAGCTTTTACAGCCATTGGCGGTACAGTGCTTGCCAATGCTTGCGGGCCTTGCATTGGGCAATGGAAGCGGCATAGTGCCGATCCCAAACGGAAGAATACGATCATCACATCGTTTAATCGTAATTTTGCCAAACGCAATGATGGCAATCCCAATACCCATGCATTTGTTGCTTCACCGGAACTGGTGACAGCAATGGTACTTGGCGGTTCACTCACGTTCAATCCGCTCAAGGATACGCTTAATAACAAAGCAGGCAAGGCTGTAAAATTGCAAGCGCCAGTGGGAGTGGATTTTCCACCACAGGGATTTATCGGGCGCGAGCATGGTTATCAAGCGCCTGTGGGGGGAGGCGCTGAAATACATGTGGATCCTGCCTCTAAGCGATTGCAGCTGTTAACGCCCTTTGCGCCGTTTGCGGCTGAAGCTTACGCCAAACTGACACTGCTGCTTAAAGCTGACGGCAAATGCACGACCGATCATATTTCAATGGCAGGACCTTGGCTGCGGTTCCGCGGACATTTAGCTAATATTTCTGAAAATATGTTCATCGGTGCCACCAATGCTTTTAATCATAAAGTGAATTCAGTTAAAAACGCGCTTACGGATAAGTATGGGCCTGTGCCGCAAACGCAGCGTGCGTATCAGCAAGCTGGCATTGCCACATTTGTTGTGGGCGATGTGAATTATGGCGAGGGGTCTTCACGTGAACATGCAGCGATGGAGCCGCGGCACTTGGGTGTCAAAGTGATTTTGGTGCGTTCTTTCGCGCGCATCCATGAAACCAACCTGAAAAAACAAGGTATGTTAGCGCTTACATTTGCAGCTGCGGCGGATTACGATAAAATCCGTGAAGACAGCAAATTGACCTTGCAGAACATTGCTGAAATAGCACCGGGCGTGCCCATAACGGCTGTCCTGCAGCATGGCGATGGCAGTACGGAGACACTCACGCTTAATCATTCTTATAACGCCAAACAATTATCGTGGTTTAAGGCGGGTTCGGCGCTTAATTTGATCAAAGCACGGCGGTAATGTATTGAAGCTGCGGTGGCAGGTGGTGTTGGGGCAAGCTTTGTGTATGCGTGTGCGGGCTTGCGGCATGGCACTGGCGTTTGGGCAGGTATCGTATTGTGGCTGAGTTCATTCCCTTAGTTGACTTGAAACGGCAGTACGCGTGTTACCGTGCTGAGGTGGACGCGGCGGTGGCGCGCGTGTTTGCGGATGCAGCTTTTGTGGGAGGAAGTGAACTCAAAGCTTTCAATGAAGAACTGGCTGCATTTGCCTCAGTGGGTGCGCCTGTAGCCTACACGGCGCTAGGGTGCTCCAGCGGTACCGATGCGCTGCTATTGGCGCTGCTGGTCTTGGGCATTGGTCCGGGTGACGAGGTCATCACCACACCGTATTCTTTTATTGCCACAGCGGAAGTCATTGCCTTAGTGGGGGCTGTGCCTGTATTTGTTGATGTTCATGCCGATACGTACGCCATTGCAGCGGCGCAGGTGGCGGCGGCTATTACATTGCGGACACGTGTGATTCTCCCGGTGGGACTGTTTGGTGTGCCGGCGGCTATGGATGACTTAGCGGCATTGGCTAAGCAGTACCCGCGCATTACCGTCATTGAAGACGCTGCCCAATCTTTTGGCGCGGAGTACCATGGCAGACGTTCGGGTGCCCTGGCCCCGCTGAGTTGTACCAGTTTTTATCCCCCCAAACCCTTAGGCTGTGCAGGCGATGGCGGGGCTGTATTGGCAGCTACAACAGCACACGCCACGCGGATTGCGCAACTGTTAAACCATGGACAGACGCAGCGTTATGAACATGCGTACATTGGCATTAATGGTCGGTTGGATGCTCTTCAGGCAGCGGTGTTGCGCGTGAAGCTGAGGCATTTTGCTGCTGAATTGCAGGTGCGGCGGAAGTTGGCAACACGTTACAATGCAGAACTGAAGCGTGAACATTTCACACCGCAATGTGTACCAGCTGGCATTCAGTCAACGTTTGCCCAGTACTCGCTTACATGCAGCAGTGCAGCCGCGCGGACAGCGCTTACAGAACATTTGACAGCCAATGGCATCGCTTATGGCATTTATTATCCCAAACCGCTGCATTTGCAGCCGGCCTTCAGTCGTTATGGTTATCAGCGCGGGGCGTTTCCCGTGGCGGAGCATTTAGCGGAAACCATGCTCTCCATTCCCGTACATCCATTTCTAAGCGCTAAAGAACAGGAACGTATTATTGCGGTGATGAATCACTTTCAAACATAGCTTGAAGGTTCATTGTAGGCAAGGTTTTTTACAATGCCCCCAGTAATGCTGTACAGGGATGCACTGCCTTTGTGTGTCCTAAGAATAGCAACTTGCTCACGTTCCCGTCATGCCGCAGCAGCCCTGCCCTAATGTGGTCACTGCTTTTTGGCTGATGAGTTTGAAGACGGTTAGCAGGATGGCGGGTTCGCTGAGTGCGCCTTGTAGTCATTGCAAAACATACTTTTTACAATGCCCCCAGTAATGCTGTACAGGGATGCACTGCCTTTGTGTGTCCCTAAGAATTGCAACTGCTGACGTTCCGCCATGCCGCAGCAGCCCTGCCCTAATGTGGTCACTGTTTTTTGGCTGATGAGCTTGAAGACGGTTGGCAGGATGGCGGGTTTGCTGAGCGCGCCTTGAAGTCATCGCAAAACATACTTTTTACAATGCCCCCAATAATGCTGTACAGGGATGCACTGCCTTTGTGTGTCCCAGGAATTGCAACTGCTCACGGCAGCTAAATCCTGTCGCCACAATAAGCGGTTTTGGTTGTTCAGGTTGTTCGGCTTTTAATTTCTGCAAGGCTGGCAGGATGCGCAGTGCAGCAATATCCGCTGAGACTTGGCTGTGTTCGCGTTCATAACCAAAAGTTCCCGCCATGCCGCAGCAGCCCTGCCCTAATGTGGTCACTGCTTTTTGGCTGATGAGGTTGAAGACGGTTGGCAGGATGGCGGGTTTGCTGAGCGCTTGTTGATGGCAATGTTCATGATAAACAACGTACGGGTGTTTATTGGGGAAGTCATGGCTGCTGAGTGCGCCTTGTTTAAGTTGGCGAAAAATGAATTCTTCAAGTAAAACTGTGCGGTTGGCCAATGCTGTAGCCAGCTGTTGCTGCTTGCCGCGCAGCAGTGTAAGCTGCTCATCACGCCACGTCAGCAGCGCAGAAGGCTCAATGCCCACTATGCTAAAATGTTCGCTCAAGTCTGGTTTTGCGGTTGCTGTTGAATTTAAAACTCCCTCTGCTTGCAAGAATTGGCGCAATGTTTGCAGATTGCGCTGGGCCAGCTGCTGCGCTTGTTTTAAAAAACCCGCCGAAATAAAACTGCGCCCGCTGTTTTGCAGCGGCAGCACGCTCACAGCATAACCTAAGCGCCGCAATAATTCGTAACTTTGTGCGCAGACGTGACTGTCAAAGACATTTGTATATTCATCTAAGAATAAATACACGCGCTCAGCCTGCCGCGGCGCCATCGTCATTTGTGCAGCAATGTCCTGCACGCGTTTAAAGCCGCTTTTACCGGTAAAACGCGGCAATGATTTTTTAGGATTGAGTTTCAGCAGCTGTTTGAGCAGCGGACTGAGCAGGCTCAGTCCGCTGTTTTTAAGCCAACTTGGCAGAAATGCTGTTTGGGCGGTTAATGTTGGCAAATGTGCAAAAAACCGCGTACGCACTGAGGGAGCATTGTTTTCGTAATAATGACTGAGGTATTCAGCTTTCAATGCGGCAATATCCACACTGGAAGGACATTGAGCTTTGCAGCCCTTGCATGAGAGGCAGAGGTCAAGGACGTCTAGCACTTCGGGGCGATTAAAGGGCTGTTGTTCAGGCGGAACTTTTAGCATTTCACGTAAAATGTTTGCGCGTGCGCGTGTGGTGTGCCGCTCGTCGCGTGTGGCCATATAACTGGGACACATCAACCCCGGACTTAAATGTGAACGTCTGCATTCACCGGAGCCGTTGCACATTTCCGCCAGCCGCACCATGCCCTGCGTGCGGCTGAAATCCAAATAACTGGGATAAAGCGGTGTCACATCTGCTGGGCTATAACGCAGAGCTTCGTTCATGGGCGGTGCGGCGACTATTTTATGGGGATTAAACAAATTCTCAGGATCAAAGATAGTTTTCACCTGTTTAAACAACGCGTAACAAACACTGCCAAAACGCGTCTCCAAAAATTCACCGCGCAGGCGTCCATCGCCATGCTCCCCGCTTAGCGAGCCGCCATACTGTTTGACCAGCTCAACAATTTGCAATGCCAATTTGCGAATCAACTGCTGCCCGGCTGGTGTTTTAATATTGATGATGGGGCGTAAGTGCAGTTCCCCGGCGCCTGCATGTGCGTAATACACGCAGGAAAGCTGGTGAGTTTTGAGGATGGCATTAAAATCAGTCACAAATGGCGCTAAGTCTTCCACACGCACCGCTGCATCCTCCACTAAGGCGATGGGTTTGGCATCGCCTACCTTGTTGGAAAGTAGTCCCAAACCTGCTTTTCTGATCAACCAGGGAGCGGCTGTTGCACTGCCTGTGAGAATGGGCAGGTGTGTTGCCAGCTGACTGTTTTGCAAGGTTGTCTGCAGTGCGGCAAGCGCAGGGGTTAGCTCTGCTTGTGAGGAACGCCGCAGCTCAATGATGAGAATGGCGGCAGGCCTGCCCTTAATGAAGCTGCGATACTCCTGATACTCCAAGCTTTGCTGGGTGCAGTCAATAATATGATGATCGATCAGCTCACAAGTATGCGGCTTGGCTTTGAGGGCAATAAGATTGGCACGCAGTGCGGCCTGCACACTTGTAAAATGTGCAGCAATAACGCCGGCATGGCGCGGCGGCAAGGGACTGAGGCGCAAGGTGGCTTCTGTAATGAGCATAAGCGTGCCTTCAGCACCGGCAATGAGCTGAGCAAGGTTAAAGGGCGCGGCAGCTTGATGGGCAGGAGCGGAGGTTGTAAAAGGCGCTGTCTGCAGGAGCGTATCCAATGCGTAGCCGCTATTGCGCCGCGTAATACTGGCATGGGGGAAGACTTCATTGACAATGTGTTGGGTTTCTTTTGCCGCTAAGAGTGTTAACAAGGCGCGATAACAGCGGCCTTCGTTAGTGGGTTTAGCTGCGCGCTGCTGCAGTTTGGCTGGACTAAGTTCATGCAAATGCAAGAAGCTGCCATCGGCTAAGTAGCCTTTTAGGGCAATTAGATGATGGCGTGTATTGCCATAAACTAATGAATTGGCGCCGGTGGAATTATTGCTGATCATGCCGCCGATGGTGGCGCGGCTGGCGCTTGCCGTTTCCGGTGCAAAAAAGAGCTTGTGCGCGCGCAGCTGGGCATTGAGGTCATCGCGAATAATGCCAGGCGCCACACGCACCCAGCGCTCAGCCGCATTCACCTCAATAAGCTGATGCATAAACCGTGAATAATCAATAATCAGTCCCGCGCCCACCACCTGTCCAGCAAGCGAGGTCCCGCCGCCGCGGGCTATCAATGATATTCCAGTCCTGCGCGCAAAAACAATGAGTGCAGCAAGATCTGCAGCTTGCCGTGGATAAACAACACCGCTGGGAATTTCTCTGTAAATGGAGGCATCTGTAGCGTAGAGAAGTTTTGTGTGGTGCCGCAGGTCTAAGACGCCGCTGAAATGTCTGCGCAGCTCTGCAAGTGCCTGAGGGTGGCGTTTGGCTAAGGGTACGGTAGTTGTTTTAGTTTGAGCTGACATGGTTCTGACGTGTGTTAGGGCGGAGCTTGGTGGTGCTTCTATGATATAATTTTATAGTACAATTGGCGAATATGGCGAATATGGCGAATATAGCGAATCATAGCGGATATTAAGGTTTTTTAGGAGCGTTTGAGCATTGACGGCAGGCAGTAAGCGCGGGAGAAAGTGGGCGCGTCAGCCAGCGGCGGCAGCCGCTGAAATGCCGTTATTGGATCATCTGGCGGAGCTGAGGACCTTGCTTTTGCGTTCATGCGGTATATTGATGATTGGCGTATGTGTGGGTTTTGTTTTTTACGAAGCGGTGGTGGAACTCCTGATGCGCCCCTTTGCCGCACTCCCGTTTATTCAGGATGACCAGCAGCTTTATATCAATAGCATTCTGGAAGGATTTACGGTTAAAATAAAACTGAGCTTTTTTGTGGGGTTCATATTAACCTTTCCGGTGCAGCTGGTGTTATTTTTGCGTTTTTTGTTCCCTGCGCTGGAGCCCAAGGAAAAAAAGTTTTTGCTTTACGCCATACTCTCTAGTTCTGTATTGATCCTGCTCAGTGTTTATTACAGCTATGGTAAAATTCTACCGCTCAGCATCAGGTTTCTTACCGGGAGCGGGTTTCTTCCCGCCAATGTCGGCATTCTCTTGGGTTATAAAGGCAATGTTTTTTTTGTATTTCAATTTGTCATCGCAATGCTTATATTGTTCCAGTTCCCGGTAGTTTTGGAGCTGCTTATGTTTTTAAAGCTTTTGCGCAGGCAAACACTTGTGCGCGGCGCAAGGTTTTTTATTGTTGGGATTGTGGTTTTGGCGGCACTGATCACGCCGCCGGATCCCATTTCACTTGTGAGTGTTGCTTTGCCGTTAATTGGCTTATTTTATGTTACGTTGTTCATTGCCAAAATTTTTAATTTTGGCAAATAGCTTTACTGAAGGAGTAACGGATGTTTGGCATTGGTTTGGGTGAATTGATCATCATTGTATTGGCAGTGCTGATTTTTGTCAAACCACGTGATTTTCCCGGGTTCCTGCGAAAACTGGGTTATTTTTACCGTAAATTGCGCATTTTTTATGAAGATGCCATGGATTATATGGATCAAGTGGCTAACTTAAAAGTTCCGAAATCCCATGACAATGCCGCCACTGGCGCTAAGCCTCAGCCAGCAAAATCCACCACACAGGGCAGTTCCAATACTGTCGCCAAAAAAGCTAAACATAAAGCTAAAGCTCCGCGCCGCAGACAAACAAAACCGCAGGCAAAAACTCCAGCTGAAAAATAAAAGTCTAAAGTAAAATCTAAATGAAAGTCTTAGTGCTGTGAGTGTCAAATGACGATATAATATATAACAGCAGCAAGGCAGTCAGCGCAGGGCAGCCAAGGCAGCCAAGGCAGCCAAAGCAGCCAAAGCAGCCAAAGCAGCTAAGGCCAGCAACGATACAAACCGAGAACATTTTAAGTAAGGATTAAATTTTATGGGAGCAATAGGCGGCAGTGAGCTGCTCATTATTTTGGTAATTGTGGTGGTGTTATTTGGAGCATCCGCTATTCCTAAGCTTGCAAAATCATTGGGGCAAGCTAAACGTGAGTTTGAAGATGGTGTGGATGTTGCCAATCAAGCTTCCGCTAAACCGCGTAAAGTAACACCCCCCGCAAAACCGGCTGCGGATGCCGCTGCCGAGGATGATGCGAAAAATCAAAATCAATAGCGGATAGCTGGATTTTGATAGCCGGGCTTTTACAGCAATACAGTAACCAGTAACATGGCAGAGGCGGAGCTTAGCGCAAGGCTCATTATCATTGGCTCCGGTCCGGCGGCACATACGGCGGCTATTTATGCGGCGCGTGCGGAGCTGGCACCACTTCTTTTTGAGGGTTTTAATGCTGGCGGCATTGCTGCCGGCGGGCAGCTGACCACCACAAGCAATGTTGAGAACTTCCCCGGGTTTCCAGACGGCATTGGCGGCATAGAACTCACTCAGCGCTTCCGGCAGCAATCGCTAAATAGCGGTGTGCGGATAAAAACCGAGACCATCGATCGTGTTGAGCTGAACCAACAGCCATTTACAGTTTTTGCCGGTGAAACGGCATTGACCACTCAAGCACTCATTATTGCCACAGGTGCCACTGCTAAACGATTGGGAGTTCCGGGTGAAGAACAGTACTGGCAGCAAGGTGTTTCCGCCTGCGCTGTATGCGATGGTCCTTTGCCACTATTTAGGGGGCAGCCGCTTTTTGTCATTGGCGGCGGCGATACGGCTTGTGAAGAGGCGCTTTTTCTCACCAAATATGCTTCGCAGGTCACCTTGGTGCATCGTCGTGACGCGTTGCGGGCTTCTGCCGTTATGCAGCGGCGTGTGCAAGCGGCAGCTAAGCTTGATATTTTGTGGAATCATGAGCTGGTGCGGCTAAGCGGTGAAAAAACCTTGCAGACAGTGACCTTGCGGGATTCGCGCTCAGGGCTTGAACAAAAACAAGCAGCTGCGGGGCTTTTTTATGCAGTGGGACATCGTCCGAATACAGAATTTCTGGGCAATGCCCTTGCCTTGGATGATGCGGGTTATCTGCTCATCCAAACGGGCGCTGCAGGCACCAGTATTCCCGGTGTGTTTGCAGCAGGCGACGTTCATGATAAGCAGTATCGTCAGGCGATTACCGCTGCCGGCAGCGGCTGCATGGCATTTTTTGAAGCTCAGGCCTTCCTCAATGAAACAGCGTAGCTTCCTTTGCATTGAGCTGTTGGGCTTTAACATTTAAACAATTTTGCGCAGCACCATGACACCTGTATTGGAAGTCACAGGTATCACCAAACGGTTTACTGAGCTGCTGGCCTTAGACAGGCTCAGTTTCACCTTAGCACCTGCTAACATTACCGGGCTCTTGGGCGTGAATGGGGCGGGCAAAACGACGTTGATGCGAATTCTTACCGGCACGCTTTTGGCAGATAGCGGCGAGGTCACTATTGCGGGCGTCCCGCTGGCTGCGGCGCCGCTGGCTGCGCGCCGCTTGATCGGTTACCTTGGCGAGCTGCCCGCGCTTTACGACGCGCTGACAATAGCCGAGTACCTGAGGTTTATAGCGGGACTTAAAGGATTGTACCGTGTCCGGCTGCAGGCGATGCAGACTATGACAGAAGCATTGGGGCTGAAAACCCGGTTGCAGCTACCATTGCGTACGCTTTCTAAGGGGTATCGCCAGCGTGTGGGGCTGGCGGCGGCACTTATGGGCAATCCGCCGCTTTTGCTTTTAGATGAGCCAACGAGCGGATTGGATCCTGAGCAGGCTAATGCGTTTCGCAGCACGCTGCGCGGGCTAAGTCCGCGGCCAACGATTCTTTTTTCATCGCATATTCTGACGGAAGTGGCAGCGCTCTCGGACGATGTGAAACTGCTGCATGCGGGCGAATTGCTAGCAGCGTTTAAAAAGGCTGCGAGTGCTGATGCTGGAGTGCTGCAGAGTTCGGGAAGCAACTTTTATCCTGTAGAGCTTGCAACGGGTGCAATGCTGCCTGCAGCTATTGGCAGCAGTATTGGCAGTGCTGGCGGAACGCTTTGTTTGCAGCTGCGTGCAGCGGATGAAACGCGGCTGCGCGCTGCTGTGGCAGCAGTGCTGGCAGGGGAGGCGCCTTCACGCGCGGCGGCTGGCTGGCTGGTTTCGCTGGACGCGGCACAGGCGAAGTTGTTGGCACAATGGAACACCAGCTGGCGCACTGCTTGTTATGACACTCAGCTTTTGCCGTGTGTGGAACTGCAGGCTGCCATGAAGCTGTTTGAGCTGCGGCTCAGCATTCCAGCAGCGTTATTGGCTTTTAGTGAGGACATTGCCAGTTGTTTAAGTTTAGCATTGATGGCGCGCGGCTTAATGGTGGGGTTGGTGCGGCGACAGACGCCCACTTTGGAAGCCAGGTTTTTGGAATTGTTACATGCACGCCGTTCTGTACTTGTGGCGGAAACAAAGGAGGAGGTCTTGTGACTGCCGAGAGACAACCTGAGGCACGTGTTGCTGAGCTAAACCAATATATGAATGCGCGTTTGGTGCGTACTGTGAGCTGGCGGGCCTTTATGGCACTTTTGGGCAAGGAACTTAGGCTTTTAATGATCAATCCCTTTATGTACGGTGTTTTGGGATTTTATGTTGCCTTTTATGCTTTACTCAGTTTTATTTTCAGCTTTTTGGCTGGGGTTATTGAGCTTGGCGCGAGTACAAAAATTTTTCTTTACATTGTATTTTTCTTTAACAGTCTGCTAGCTGCCCCTGGCATTGCGCGTGAGGCGCGTACGGGAACCTTGGTCTTGTTATTGGCGGCTCCCCTGAGTGAAACGGCTATTATCTTAGCAAAATACTTGGCGTTGCTGAGCTGGTACAGTGTCATGCTTTTGTTGACGCTGCCGGTTTACGGTTATTTGGCAATGCTCAGTCATTTGCCTGCGGCAGAAGTGCTGCTTCAGTACATTGTATTATGGTTATTTGGTGCAAATGCTCTGGCTTTGGGTTTGTGTTTTTCGGTGCTGGCAGCGCGTGAAACACAAGCAGCATTTTGGAGCATTGCCTTTGTTTTAAGCGCCAGCTTGCTGACCGGCAATTTGGCTTTTTTCCCATTGTGGCTGCGGTCTATTGTGCAGTGGTTTTCACTATTGCCAGCTGCCGCTCCGTTTATAGCAGGACGCCTGGAATTGCAGGGGTTTGTTTATTATGGCATTTATACGCTTGGTTTGCTGCGGGTGAGTGTGTTTTTATTGCAACAGAAGCGCTGGAGCTAGCCGTACGCACAATGAAAACTCCTTTTGTGATGATGCCTAAACGTCGTGGCGATGTACTGGCACTCAGTCTGCTCAGTGGACTGGGTTTTGTGGGACTGGGTATTGCGCTCTGGTTAGGTGAATGGTTCATTGCGGCAGTCTTCACGATTATCGTCGGCATTGCCGGGTTTAGTCTGGCAGTGCGATTGGTGCCCTGGGTGGTTACGCTCAGGCGGGGCAGCTCTCGGTGTTTCACGCGCCGTGTGCGCAGGACACTGACTGCTGGTGTGATCTTGGCTGCTGAGCTATTGTGTTTACTGGCAATCTGGGGAGTTTTTGCTTTTGAGCTTGTGGATATCCGCTTAGATTGGACGCGCGCGCGTGTGTATTCATTGAGCAGCCGCAGTACAGAGCTGCTGGCAGGGCTGAGCGAGCCTGTGACGGTGTTGTTTTTTGCCTTTCCCGGTGAAGGCGCTGAGCTGGACGCGCTCTTGCAGAATTATGCCGCCACTAGTTCAAAGTTCAGCTATCGTTTTGTGGATTTTGGACGTGAGCGTGTTTGGGCGCGTCAGTACAACGTCACACAGGAAACAACCCTGATTTTTTATAAAGACGCCGCGCCCAAACAAACACTGAGAGCCTATCGTGAAGATCTGCTGCCACTGGGTGCTGCGCCGCGTAAATTGGGGGCAGCAGCCAGCGCCGTCACACGCATTGACAACTACGAGGGTGTGATCAATGCCAGTGTATTGGCACTTTTAACACAAGAAACCGTTAAACCTAAGCTTTATTTCATGGCTGCCGATCCGCAGTGGAATCGCCTTGCCAGCAGCGATGCCGCGGGCTTGCTGCTTTTTAAAACCAAACTGGAACGGCTGGGGCTGCGCGTGGCTGTACTGCCGCAGGAAATACTCAGCAGCGGCGGCGGCAGAGCCGCCGCCGCTGACAATAACAATAGCCTTATATTACGCGCGCAGGATGTTCTGTTGCTCTCAGAAGACGTCTTGTTGGCATTGGCTAAAGTGTCGCGGTCTGCGTTCAGTGCCAGTACGGGGATCATTGCGCGGCATTTGCAGCGCGGCGGCGGCGTCCTGCTGCGTGCCAATGCTCAGCAGACGCCGCCAGCTCAGCTGGCAGCGCGTGCTGAGGCTTTGGCGGAGCTTTACAAGCTTATGGGCATGCGTGCAGTAGCAGGCATAGTAATGGACGGTGAACGCTTCCATCCCATTTTAGGACAACAGCTGCATGAGGCACGCGGGCTCTTAGTCTCCGATTTCCCTTTTCTCAGTTATACAGCACCCGCTGCCAAACACGCCATGACAGAGCTGCTTCACGATGTAAAATTAACCCCATTTTTTGCCGACACCACAAGCCCTTGTGCCCTTGGAACCATCAGGAGCTGAGGCGGCTGT
>CBDFMP010000032.1:0-41378 GCA_965249715.1 Spirochaetota bacterium
AAAGTAGAGGCACAGTTTGTGTGTGTGTCAGTGTGCATGCAGCCAGAGGCCAGCGTACTCACATTAATGACGATCTTTTTAAAGGCCGGGGCTTCCTTCTCGTCTTCGTCTTCGGCCTGTAACACAAACTCAGTCAGACTGGGGACACACAGAGCAGTGCACCTCTCAACTGAGACCCTCCACAAATGCTCAGATGCAAAGTCAATCTCAAATACCAAAATACAGATACTAACGCCGAACTGCAAATGCAAACTCAGAAATGCAAACTGTGTGCTGCGTGGAGACTGGGCATTCTGTCAGAGAGGTGGCTCTATGCCATTTACGATATTTCGTTATATTTCATAGAGTCTGTGTTTTGGAAAATGTTGTAGTGAAGAGTTAAAAGAACTAAACTACCCGCCAGGAAATCATAGTTCAGACTGGCACTGGAGACGCAGCGTGATGCATGTAACGTCACAGATACAATACAGAGAAAATGGTGCCGGGCATATTGTAGTGGGATATGTAGTCCTTTACTGCAATTTGTAGGCGGGCTTGTATTTTCGGGGTCTTCAGATAAATTTTTACTTTTCCAGAGTCAGTTTATGCTTGGTAACCATATGTGTAGTGGGATTTTTCGAGGGGGAATTTTTTTTATGACCCAGGGGGCGTGGCTTTGACGTCAGGACTTCGGTACTCTAAATAAAAAAGAAGATTGAATTGATTGGCTAAAAAACAAGGACGCCCACTGCCATTCCTCACCCCATTTGAGTCGATGGTGTGCATTGTGACATCGCCCACGATCTTAATGGCACTAACATGCTCCACGGGTATGCGATGCTTATAGAAATGGAACCAACGACCATTTACGGTCACCTGCAGGAGAGAAAGACAGGGTTTCGGTAATGGCTGATATTCACAGTTATTGTTCAGACAAAACCCGCTAATCGACTTTCACGTCGTGGTCCACTCCTGAAAACAAAGTAAATATTCCCCTGCAGGAAGGGGGATTACTGTTGCTGTACATGCACATGCACACGGAAGGCTTCCGAACCTGGTAACCGAAGGGGGTGATTGTAAAGGTCAACAAAAAGTCCTGTCCCTTGGTGAAAGGCATCCTATTATTAGACTCCTTTGCCTGCCACTGGCCTTTCTTGAAGTTTTTGAGCTCCACCAAACCTCTTCCACAGGGCTGGAAGCAGGGTTCGAAACACATGGCGATATCACAGCCCTCCACTTCACAGCCCCCACACTGCAGGCTGATGGAAAAGCTGTAGGGGGCGACAGAGTGCTCACAGGTTTTATTACAGCTTTCTTTCAATCACTTTGATACTTTAATTTCAGAACCTTCACTTAATTTTTCAAAACTGTAGACACAAACGACGAAACAGATAAACAAAATTCGCATTTTTCAAAACTCTAAACCCTTTTTCAATTGCTTGAATACAATACACCAAATCACTTCACAATGGCATGACTTTGAAGTTTCAAAGCATTAGCATTTCAAATGAAATACATACATTACATATTACAGATGTCTTTTCATTCATTATGATACATTTAAATATCAACGAATCAAACCACTCAAACTGTAACTGCAACGTTATCCCTAAAGCATAGTTTTATGGAAACTGATTACTGATTACAAGAAAAGGAGGTCAGTCACTGACGTGTTTCAGCCAAATACAGGTTTTCAGTCCCCATAGGGGAACAAAATGAGTGTGTGAAATAGGTTAGTCTCTGAGAGCATGAAATGGCGCGACAAAATCTCATCAATTTCCGGTCATGACACAATGCTTCAGTCCCAATTCCTGCAGGACCCACCATGGCCAGCTCCTCACCTTTTCATTTCTTCTGGTATATTTCCACGGAAGTACAAAAACATCCCCGTCCTAAGGCCACCGCTGACAGGGGACACGTGTGGGATGCTCTGCATAGACACAAACACTGGGATTAATACAGAGCAGTTTGTCTGCTGCAGCGGCTCATAACCCTGGTGCTGGAGAGCTGTAGGGTCTGGTGGAACGGCTCATAACCCTGGTGCTGGAGAGCTGTAGGGTTTGGTGCAGCAGCTCATAACCCTGGTGCTGGAGAGCTGTAGGGTCTGCTGAATTTCACTATCAATCAGCGATTATTTTATCAACCAAATAAAAGAAGATTAATTAGTCAATCAATCACACAGTTCTCCCCTACCGAATCTGAAGTTCTGACAACTTTAGATTCAGTCTGACAGCATACATTTTTTTAAGGGGAAAACAATTTGAGAGTATGCCTGTGAATAGATGTGGGATTTTATGTGTGTATCTGTGTGTGGAGGGAGGTGAGCATACTCACAGAAACAACTATCCCTCTTAGATCTCCAATTCCTTGTCCTCCCTTAAACACAGACTCGATTAGGGGTAGGGAAACACAAAGCAATGTACGTACATAACAATCCAATCAATGCTACGCATTCCTGATTGGAAATTCAAATGCCGCAAATACTGAGAAGCAATTTCAAATGCCGCAAATACTGAGAAGCAATTTCAAATGCCGAAAATACTGAGAAGCAATTTCAAATGCCGCAAATACTGAGAAGCAATTTCAAATGCCGCAAATACTGAGAAGCAATTTCAAATGCCGCAAATACTGAGAAGCAATTTCAAATGCCGCAAATACTGAGAAGCAATTTCAAATTCCGCAAATACTGAGACGCAAATTCAAATGGCACAATGCAAATCGAAATGCTGACAAGCAAATTCGAATGCCACAATACTAACTACTAATGGAAAAATATTAAAATGTCAGTTAATCGTCACTCAAGGATCAATGTCAAAAGAGGAAGGGCTAAATGGAGATAACAGCAGATAACAGATAATAGAATGAACACTGCTCCTCCTCACCTGAACCAAGTTGAGGCTCTGCATGGAGACGTTCCCTGTGATTTTCACAGCAGACACTTGCTCCACTGCTATGCGGTGCTTGAACAGGTATGCGGCATCCCGAACAACGCTTAACGGCAGTGTGTTTGTTTCCGATTCGTATAACGATCGTCTTCTCTTGAAAAAAGCAGCGCGTCCCGTTGACGGCACTAGTGCTGCTGCGTTGGACAATGCCTGAAACTGACGGAGGTTGTTTTCAGTACAGCCATTGCGTGAACATCCCAATGCCAAGCTGATGGTTTTGTGCAATCAGTTTACGCGTTGAAGTGTTATTGCTGTTTTGTCGTGGGAGCATTATGCGGCATCCCGAACAATGCTTAACGGCAGTGTGTTTGTTTCCGATTCGTATAACGATCGTTTTCTCTTGAAAAAAGTAGCGCGTCCCGTTGACACTACTGGTGCTGCTGCGTTGGGCAATGCCTGAAACTGACGACTCCTGAAGCTGACGACTTAGCTGGAGTGGTGTTCAGGAAAACTTTTGTACGCTTGGCGAAAAAAGTCGTACTCTAAGGGCACCACAAACGAACCTTTTGCGGACACTACTTTGCCAATGCCCTTGAGCGCGGTGAAACGCACGCTGCCGCCTTTGTTTTTTTTATCGCTGAGGCAGGCGGTGTAAAGCTTGCGTGCGGTGCTGTCCGGCGGCGGGACAATGGGCAGACCAATATTTTTAAGCAGTGCAATGATTTTGTGAAAATCGCTGAGCCTGAGGTGTCCCAGGCAATGCGAGAGCCAGCTTTCCAATGCCATGCCCATGGATACGGCAAAACCATGTTTAATGGAATAAACGGAGAGCTGTTCTATGGCATGTCCCAGTGTATGCCCAAAATTCAGGATGCGTCTGTAGCCGCCCTCATGTTCATCGTGGGTGACCACGCGGACCTTTGTGCGCACACTTTCGCTGAGCAGCGTGCTGAGGATGGCGGGGTGATGGCGGCGGAGCTCTGCGTGGGCTTTCTCAATGTACTTATATAAGCGCAGATTTTCAATCAACGCATATTTGACCACTTCAGCCAGCCCGGCTTTGTATTCTTGTTGCGGAAGTGTGTCAAGGAATGTGAGGTTAATGATGACCGCCTCAGGGTGGTGGAACGCGCCTATCAAATTCTTGCCATATGGTGTGTCAATAGCCGTTTTACCGCCAATGGCAGCATCGGCCATTGCCAGCAGTGTTGTGGGAACGGTTATGTAACGGATGCCGCGCATGAATGTGGCGGCAACAAAACCCGCCAGATCAGTGACCACACCGCCGCCCAGCGCAATGATAATGGCATTGCGTGAACACTGTGCTTTGAAAAGCTTTGTTTCAAGCGCTATTTTATTGGCGTAGGTCTTAGCATGAGCACCAGCTTTAAAGCTGAACGTGCGAATGCCCTTCGTTTGCAATAGTTGCAATGCAGATTGATAGTGTCTTTTTATGGTGCTATCGGTGATGATGAAAAGCTGACTGCTGGCATATTTTTTTGCCAGGTTGAGGATGGTGTTTGTGAAATCCTGTGTGGCGGTTTGGAAGTGAATAGGGTAGCGTTTGCCCGGCGCTGACAGCCAAATAGTTTTTTTTTTCACAATGAGGCTTAGCAGGTAAGCTTTTCAATTTTGTAGCGTTGTTTGCCGGCGGGCGCATTAATGGTGACCTCATCGCCTGCGCGTTTGGTTAAGATCCCCTTTGCCAGTTGACTGACAATGGAAAGTCCCTGCTCAAAAAACTCCACTTCTGCTGGTCCTACAATGTAGTAGGTGACGGTTAGCTTAGCGGGCAATTTGGTCAGGGTGACTTTTTTGCCGAATGTGACAATGTCCTGCGGCAGGTTAGCGGGATCGATGACGCGTGCGGTGCTGAGGTGCGTATTGAGTTTACTGAGCTGGGCATTGAGCATGCCTTGTTTTTCACGTGCGGCATGGTATTCGGCGTTTTCTTTGAGGTCGCCCTTTGAGCGTGCGGCTTGGATGATTTTTGGCAGTTTTTGAAATTCTTTATTCAGCTCAGCTATTTTGGCGCGGAGCTTGTTATAACCTGTTTGTGTGATGGGAAGCGGATTCATGATTTGTGAAATTAAATTTTAAGCGGATAATCCCTTAACCAACGAAACCACTGAGTGGTTGATTGGGTGAAAGAAATTGCCGCTGTTGGTGTTAGTGTCCACAACAAAATTATAATGAGCTGAACATAATTTATAATTTTGTTAAACGTGTTTTTGCTACACTAAGGCGGGCTTAGTGTCGTCTTTAGTTAATTCCTTTGCCCGACTTTTCACGTTAAGTTCAGCCTGCTTAACTTTTATGGCACAATGACCACGTTATGCCGATCACACCAATGAGCGTTGCTGCAGGCGAAAGGAAGGAAAGCACTGTGAAGCCTGTTACATTGATGCTGTTGCCGATGAACAGCAGGAGAAAGTAGCCCAAAAGATAGCTGCTGAGAAACAAGAAAAAGCGGCGTTTTTGTTTGGGGCTGGTCTCGTAAAGCGTTTTGCTGGTATTCATGGACTGGCACTTAAATAGAAAATAGTTTGAGCGGTATTTGAAATGGCGATTGTAGCTAGTATATTGTAATATGAATTTGTATAAATGCAAGCGGCGCTAGGGCAATGGCAGTTGTTTGACATAATTGGGTACAAACACAAACAGCTGGCGGTTTCAATGTTTAAAATGTCTGCGTTGCGTGAGGATCATGTTCATGTTCAGTCGTGTGGCTTCTTTTAGCACGGCTTCATCGCGCATGCTGCCGCCGGGTTGGAGAACGGTGCGAATACCGCTTTTGTGAATGGGCTGCAGACTGTCTGGGAACGGGAAAAACGCATCGCTTGCCAGCACAGCCTGTGCGCGGGTAACGGCGGCCACGTCTGCCGGCAACAATGCCATATTTTCTTCAAATTTAGGCAATGCCAACTTCACCACGGCGTCTAGGCGATTGGGTTGCCCGCAGCCCTGTCCTAGGAGCATAACACTTGTGTTGGTTGCTGCGGCATTGTTTAGGGTGGACGGCAGCGGCGCGGCAATGGCGATGGCATTGCTTTTAAGCTGCTTGACGGCGATGGTGGCAAATTGCAGCAATGTTTGCGGCGGCGGGGTTGTTGTTGCGGACGTTGCGGATGTCCAGCTGGCGGCTAGTTCATGATCGGGTGTTTGTTTGAGGGTGGCGCTGATGAGCTCGCGTCGTTCGTTGGGCGCGGGGAAGCGCGCGGGGGCCAAGAGCCCGGGCAGGGCAAGGATGCGTAAACGTTTGTTTTTTTGTGCCAGCAGCTTGCGTGCGTCGGCACTGTAAGCGGGGGCAATGAGCAATTCTATGAAGATGTTTTTAAGTGCTGCTGCTAAGGGTTCGGTTAGCGGTGTACTGAGTGCAATGACGCTGCCGTAACGTGAGACGGTATCGCCTGCCAGAGCTGCCTGCAGCGCGGGCAATGCTGCTGGTGCGGCTGCTAGTCCGCAGGGTGTGCCGTGTTTAATGACGGCAGCCACGTGCTGGTCCAAGCTCAGCGCCACTTCGCGTACAATAGCGACCGCTGCACTGGCATCTAATAAATTATTATAAGAAAGCTCCGCTCCGCTGAGCTGCTGAGCGGCAGCAACAGCAAAGGGCTCACGTTCGTCTGCAGCTGCCATTTCCAATGTAGCCGTCTGGTGGGGATTTTCGCCGTAGCGCAGTGTTTTGCTGAGCTGTGCGGACGTTGCTGCTGGGCTTGGTGCGGTGAAGTGTCCTGTGCTGAGTTTCTGTGCCAGTCGTTCATGGATAACTTTATCGTACTGGGCGGTGTGTTCAAAGGCTTTCACGGCAAGGCGGCTGCGCAGGGCACGGGAGGTGCTGCTGCCGTTGCTGGAGATGGCTGTACACAGCTCGGCATAATCGTTTGGGTCACTCACGACGGTGACATTGAAGAAATTCTTAGCGGCTGCGCGCAGCAGTGCCGGCCCGCCAATGTCGATGAACTCCAATGCTGTAGCCAATGTGACGGTGTTTTGGCTGTCATCGCTTACACGTGCAAAGGGGTAAAGATTGATGACCACCAGCTCAAAGGGTTCAATGCCCGCTGCGGCGGCTTGCCTGCGATGTTCGGGATCTGCGGGGTTCATGAGAATGCCGCCGTGAATTTTGGGATGCAATGTTTTCACTCTGCCGTTGAAGAGCTCAGCGCTGGCACTAAGGCTTTCTACGGTTTGCACAGGGATGGCGGCGGCTTGCAAGGCCTTAGCGGTGCCGCTGCTGGCATAAAGTGTGACGGCGGCGGCTTGCAGTGTTTGTGCCAGCTCAATGAGGCCTGTTTTATTGGAGACGGAAAGCAGGGCGCGCTTAATGCGAACTGGGTCTGGCATGTTTGGCGATGAATGAGGCGATTGGGGCGATTGAGGCGCTTTGGGCAATTGAGGTGCTTTGGGCGATTGAGGTGTTTTGGGCAATTGTGGCAATTGCGGTAATTTTTGCTGGGCTAAATTGGTCATATGCAGTGGTGATGATAAAATGCCTGAACTGCAGCGGCTCAGAGCATTGTTGCGGTTGCGTCGCTGGTTCTGTGTTCAATAACTCCGCGTTTACTGTTTTGCAGGAAGCCAATAATGGTGTGAAGCGGTGAGTCGTGAGCAGCCGCGGCAGCGGCACTTTCCAGATAATGCTGACGCGCGGTGCTGGCATAAAATTCACGATAAAACGTTTTAATGGTTTTGCGGTCAGCTGTTTTGACATTAACACGCCGCAGTCCTGTGACGTTCAGACCTGCAAAACAGGCGCGAAAACCTGCCGCCAAGGCATAAGGCGGAACGTCACTGCCCACCCTGATCATCCCGGAGAGCATGGCTCCTGTGCCAATGCGAACATGCTGGTGAATGACAACATGCCCGCTAATGAACGCGTGTGCGTCCACATGGACATAACCTGCCAATAGTGCACTGTTGACAATTGTCACCGCTGAGGCAATTTTCACGTCATGTGCCAGGTGAGCCTGACACATAATGAAATTATCATCGCCAATGCTGGTACAGCCTGCTGCAGTGGCTGAACGATGAATAGTCACGTACTCACGCAGGGTATTGCGTGCGCCAATTTCTACACGACTGGGCATGGCAGGGTCCACGCGCAGGTCCTGTGCGGGTGCGCCAATGACCACACCGGTAGCAAGGGTATTTTGCACACCTAGCCGTGTGTGTGCAAGCAGATGGCAATGCGGACCAATAACGGTTCCTGCCGCTATTTCCACAGCGTCTTCAATGATGCTGTAAGCTCCCACGCGCACATCCGCAGCCAAGACAGCAGTAGGCGCAATGCAGGCGGTAGGATGCACAAACGATGATGAATTCATCGTATATTATACTTTAATTTACAGCTAGGATGTGTGATTTATTGCCTGCCCGCAACGCGCTTAAAAACGCTTGAATTCGGGATACGTGGCAAAATCAGCATCAGCATAGTTGGTGCCGGTATAAATAATATTAAGTTCCAGCTCTGTAGTTTCTATTACGTTTAATTTACTGTACCGTCCGTCAGCATGGCGAACAAGAAAGTAGGCATTGGCTGTGACAAGGAAACCTAAATTATGTGTGTTATTGAGGTATGCTTCGTCTGGCGGCAGTTCTTCTATAAATTGTCCCAAGCTGCTTATTGCTAAAGAGGCAATGCCTAAACTGCTAGCATTTGCGTGTGCGTTATTAGTATTGACGCGTATGCGTAAAGCACTGTCGTCTTCGTCAATATAAAATTCTACGTCACAGTCAAGAGTTGCTGCATTACATCCGTCGTTTGTTTGAATAGCGGTGCCGTCATGCCAGTAGCCACTGGTGATGCTGGTGGTGCTGGTGGTGGTGGGCATTGTCACTGTCACATTGGTGGTATTGCCAATGTAGAAGCCCTCACGTGCTGACGGGGCAGAAAGAATCCAGCCGTTATTTTGATAGGCGACAGCATAAGAGTCGTTAATTCCCCAGGAGCGTGCACTCAGGCGATAAAAACAGTCATGGCCATTATTATTGATGCAAGCAGCTGCATTGACTGTTGCCAGTGAAATATTGGTGAAGCTATAAGGTTCTACGGTCTTACTGGAGAAGCTGACATCGTTTAATATTGCAATAAGATAGGGGATTGTCTCAGTTGTTTTTGTGGCACTGGTGCTGGTAACATCGCCAGTTTCGTCAATATTGATGGCAGCCAGCTCTGTAACAGTGGCAGCGCCAGCAGCCAGCAGCCAGTACTCGCTGAAATCATTGTTAATAGAGGGGTCTAATGTTGTGGTGATGGTGCCGCTGATGCTGGCGTCAGTGGATGACGGGTCACCGCTGCTTAACGCGGCGGGGTCTAGCGTTGGCGGCGGGTAGTCGAGGATAAACGTTGTTTGATCGACTGAAAACGCCGTGCAGGCACTGAGTGTCCATAGCAGCAAGACACAGGTAAATGTCCATTGGTGAACGTACGAATGCAATGGGTACACGGTTTTTAAGTGATCAAACATAGCCATGGTGACTTAATAAATTAACGACTTTCAAGTGTCAAGTGGAATTTCAAGTGCTGTACATAAATCAAGACTGTCACCTGTTTGACTCATAACATACACACGATATTGTAAGTCTGAATTGTCTATGAAAAAAGTGTATTGATTGAGTAGCAGCAGCGGGAGTTTGTTGGTGCTCAGTTGGGTGCGATCGGCAGGAATGGCGCTGCTGGCATAACAGCCGCTGATGATGTCTGGCTGATAAAATTGCTGCCCGCGGATAATGTCTGTGGAACCGTCAATTTCCACAGCTTCAATGGCAAAATCAATGGCAAAATCCTCATCTTTGCGTGTGATGGTAAATTTAAAGTCACGATCATTATCGTTGAGTGTGTAGGTAGTGCCTGTTGCCGTGAGTGTAACGTCTTGCGTGTTGACAATGGGAATGCGGAGCTCCAATGTTTCTGAGTAACTATATTCCTGATAGTCACTGACGGGGCGTGCAATAAAATAAAATGTGTCGCCGGATTTGATATCTTTGGTGTACAGTTGTTTAGCACTGTTAAAGTTATCTTTTTCGTGAATTAAGTCCTGTTCGTCAATATTTGTGCCGGTAAGGCGAAAGTCAAAATCATTGGTCAGGATAATATCAATGGAAGTGGAAATATCATATGCCGTTTTACTGGGCAGCTGGTTGCTGTCGCTTAAATAAATGATGCGTTTAAAAATATCGCTTGTGGTGCTATTTCCAATATTAAAATATAAATTGAAGCCGTTGAATTTATCAAACGTGGAGCTGGGATAATAACCACTCAGGGTGATGACAACCTCTGCTGTTTTGGGATTGTAATAGCTGCTGAGCACGGGGCGGCTGGGCTCTAGCTCTGAATCGGTGATGGACGGCAGCCCGCAACTGCTTAAGGAGCCTAAGCTGAACGCGCTTAGTAAAAGCATGACCAGGCTGCGGCTGAAGCTGAGCTGTAAGCCAGTATTTTTCAGGAAAAATTGAGGACGGCGCGTTCTAGTTGACATTTTGCTTTAAGGTTAAGTGTAGCATGAGGAGCGTGACCGCTTACAAAATGCTGTGATTTGAGCGTTTCATCTATTTCCAATAGACTGGCTAACAGCCGTGTTAAGGCTGGTGCGGGAAAGTGGCTGGCGCGGCGTTTTAAGGTTTGTTGCTGAGTTTTGTAATATATTCGCATATACTTAAAAACAGTTTCATCGGGTACTCCTTGTTGATGTTCTTCGTGGTAATTAATGAGTTTCTGAGTTTCTTTTATCAGGATGAATACCAGCTCATTTAAATTTCCACCATTGTTAAAAAAAATCATGAGTTTTTTTAACAATATTTCCGGTTGCAGGCTGAAAACGGCAGTAATAACATCGTGACTGGCGTAAGCGGTGTCTATGGCAATGAGTGGTTTGAGTGCGGCTAAGCTGAGCACCGTGGTGCTGGCAGAAAAATAGGTGGTGTATTTAATAAGTTCGTTTTTCAGCAGGCTGGGGGTTTTAACAAAGAGCTGGCTGAGTGCGTGTTGTGCATCGGGTGCTAAGCTGAGTTTGGCGGCTTTAAAAGCAGCGGCAATTTGTGTCCGCAGGCGTTGTTCATTCGCCAGAAACTCAATATGGACTTCTGCATAAGGCAGCTTGCGGATGAGTTGTTCAAAGGCTGTACTGTGAAAGTTTTTTTCTGTTTTGATAAGATAAAGAAAGTTTTTGCTGTCCAGCTGGTTCACCAATGCGGTTAATATTTTTTTATCGTGAATTTTATCATAATGATAAATAATGATCACTGTATGCGGAGTAAAAAGCGGGGGCGTGGTAATGGCTTCGGCTAAGACTGCCGTCTCAGTTTCTCCGCCGTAGCAACGCAGAATGCTGTCTGGCTGCGTGCCCACCAGTGTTTTTTGCAATTTGTTTAGATGTGTTTCTGCTGCAGTGGGGTCTTCTCCATGGAAGATAAAGAGGCGTTTTGTGGGTGGATTGCTGGCGGCAGCAGCTTTGGCGTTAGAACTGGGCGGCATGGTTTTGGGTGAGGCTGTTTAATGCACGTGTTTTAACTGATACCGGCAGGGAAACGTCCATGGGTGAAATAATAATCCAAGCTTTTTAAAAGCTTGCTGTACAAACGGACGTGAAGGAGATACGGTGTGACAGGAACGGCACGAATTTCGTCACTGGTGGCGCGGAAGCTCAATGAGTGGCGGCGGAGATATCCGTATTGATAGGCTCCTGCAGTTGGCTGAGCTTTTTTGCGCAACAGGTTTACTTCCACGGTCAAATCCACACGCCGCGCCTTCGCACCGGTATAATCTACGCGCGCTAATTCTGTGACCTTGTAAGAATGCAGATAAAGCGTCAATAACAACTGTGCTTTTTTGTAGGGAACGTTTTTAATGCTGGCGTGCTGATTATAATATTTCCTGAGCACAGAGGTTACTTCTCTGCCTAATTTGAAATCGCTTGTTAAGTTTACACATTCATTGACATAAATACTGCGTTCTGCTGGCGGGATGAAAAGGTTTATTTGTGTGCTGAGCACAGGCAGGCGTCTGCCCACACAGCTACTCAGCATAAAGCCGCTGAGCAAAAGCAGCAGCAACTTGTAGGGCTGCCAATTATAACCGTAACAGAGAAAATTACCGAAGACGCTGCCGCTTAATTTTGTCTGGTATGATGTAGCCGATTTCTCTATGTCCATGGCACTCTATCTACGCCCGCACCATTATAACATGGAATGTTGTTATGGATTGATGAGTGTTGCTGTGTAAACCAAGTATTTTACTCACTCAGTTCATATACCAGCTTATCAGCATTAATGCTGAATGTTGCTGTTCCGCCATTGACCAGCTTGCCAAAGAGCAACTCGTCAATCAGCGGCTCTTTTAATGTTTGGGTGATAATCCTTTTTAATGGTCGGGCACCTGATTTTTTATTAAATCCTTTTTTTGCCAGCTGGCTGAGGGCCTCGGGTGTGAGTTGAATGGTTACTTTTTTCGGTTTTAAGTTGTGATTGAGTTCACGCACAAATTTTGCGACAATGGTTTCCGCCAGCTGCTGGGTGAGGAAATTAAAGCGGATGGTGGCGCTGAGTCTGTTTCTGAATTCCGGCGAGAATGACTTGGTTAATTTTTCATTGGCTTTGAACGTGGCATCGTTTTCGCCGAAGCCAATAAGCGAGCTTGCCAGCTCGGCCGCACCGGCGTTTGAGGTCATGACAATGATAACGTGTGTGAAATCTACTTTATTGCCATTGCTATCGGTGAGGGTGCCATAATCCATGATTTGCAGGAAAGTATTGAGCACATCGGGATGGGCTTTTTCTATTTCATCTAAGAGCAGCAGTGCGTGGGGGTGTTTGCGCACGGGATCGCTGAGCTGGTTAATGTTTTCATTGAAACCCACGTACCCTGGCGGTGCGCCAATCAGCTTGGAAGCGGAATGGCCTTCCATGTACTCTGACATATCCAGGCGAAGCAGTTTTAAATTCAAGAGACGTGCCAGCGCGCGTGCCAGTTCCGTTTTCCCTACTCCTGTAGGGCCTGTGAAGAGAAAAGCGCCGATGGGTTTAGAGGAGTCACTCATAAGCGATTTGGACAATTTGACTGTCTTCACCACATCAGCAATGGCATGATCCTGACCGAAGAGTTCTTTTTTCAAGTTTTGTTCCAGTTCGCGAATCATGACCTGTTCATCGCGTTCCAGCTGTTTCAACGGAACATTTGCCAACCGTGAGACCACAGTTTCCATATCCCGGACACTCACACGTGGTTTAATCTTGGCAAAATGTTTAAGTTTAACCGTTGCCCCGGCAATGTCCATAACATCAATAGCGCTGTCCGGCAGGCGTTTTTCTTTCAGATAACTTTTAGCAAGTTCCACGGCGCATTTCAATGTTCGTTCGGTGTAATGAATATTGTGATAACGTTCATAAGTGGGTTTGAGGCGATTGAGGATCTTAAGAGTTTCTTCCGCTGAAGGTTCTTCAATCATCACTTTTTCAAAGCGGCGGACAAGCGCAGGGTCTTTCTGAAAATGATTGCGATACTCGTTATAAGTGGTGGCACCAATGAAACGAATATTGCTTTTGGTTAAAAATGGTTTAAGCAGGTTGGCCGTATCCAGCTGGCTGTTGCCGGCGGTGCCGCTGCCAATAATGGTATGGATTTCATCGATGAAGACAATGACGCGTTCTTGTTTTTGCAATGCTTGAAAGAGTAGTTTAATACGTTCTTCAAAATCGCCGCGGAAACGTGTACCTGCCAGCAGCGCGGCATTGTTAATGCTGTAAATTTCAAAATTGCGAAAAAAAGGATGAATTTCGCCGTTGACAATTTTAAGCGCCAATCCTTCGACAATGGCAGTTTTCCCCACACCAGGCTCACCCACTAACAGCGGATTATTTTTTTTACGTCTGCTAAAAATGGCAAGCAGTTTCTCCAGCTCTTCTGTCCGTCCAATCAGCGGATCAATAAGGTTCTGGCGTGCCTGCTCATTCAAGGATGTGGTGTATTTTTCAAGGATATTTTGTTTGGCAGCACCGGGCGCGCTGTGCCCGTCAGCAGCTTCTGCGTCCTCGTCTTCCAAGGGATAAGAGACCACTTTCATCAGCTCATAATGGTTCAGTCCGTGTTTGTAGAGCAGATAAACGGGGTAAGAGTCTTTCTCCTGGGTCATGGCAACAAGGATATCGCCTAGGTCGCAGTTTTCCTGTGAGCTGGTGGCACAATGTTCAATGGCGTGATTGATCACACGTTCAAGTGCAACGGAGGTTTTGGGGGTGTACTCGTCAACGTCGCTTGTGGATTGCTGAAAATCTTTTTTCAGGTGTTCTTCTATATCCTGTTGCAATGTTGTTACATTGACACCGGCATTTTTTAAAATATTAGCGCCGTAGTCGTGATGGGTAATACAATAGAGCAGGTGTTCACACTGAATGTAATCATGGCGCAAGCGAACGGCTTCTTTGAGCGCAATATTTAAGATAAGTTGAACTTCTGCGGTGATCATTGTTTAGGGTGGTGTGATAAAATGTATGGGGGTTAAACTTTTTCCATGGAAAGTCTGAGCGGGTAGTCTTTTTTGCGCGCGAGCTTTTTAATATCACGAATTTTGCTTTCAGCCAGCTCACGTGAATAAATACCGGCAATGGCGTATCCTTCTTTATGCACGGTCAACATTAATGCTTCGGCTTCTTGTTTGCTTTTATGAAAGAATTGCATGAAGATCTCCACAACAAATTCCATAGCGGTGTAATGATCGTTATGGATGATCACTTTGAAGCGTGCGGGATAGGCGTATTCGCTGAGCTCTTCAATGTCAACCGACCAGGCGGCTTCATTTTCCTGTTTTTGTTGCGGCGGCTCTTCTGCTGATGATGGTGGCGATGACATTTGCATCAGGACATAACCTGCAGTTCTTTGCCGCTTTGATGTGAAGAAACCTGTGTTCATGATTAAAGCGTGTACTTTCAAGCTTATTATTAACTAATATTTTAAGCTATTTTCAGAAAAAAGCAAAAATTGCCCTAGCAATAGCTATTCAATGAGCACCTGTTTATAACCTTATAATAATCGTTTAGCAGCTTAAGTCAATGTGTACGTGTTAAGTCCTTAGTGGGCGCAGGACGCAGGCGTGGCGGCAAGCAGCTGTTTGAGTACGGGGATCAGTGTGTGCAGCGCCGCCTGGCGATGGGAGTGGTGATTTTTTTCACTGGCTGTGAATTCTGCAAAGGTTCGTTCATTTTCTGTAGGGTTATGGGCGGCGGGGATGAAGAGGGGGTCATAACCAAAGCCATTTGTGCCGCGCGGAGCCTTGTTTATGTGTCCCTGCACACGACCGCTGGCACTGATGAGGACTGGCGCTGCTTGCGGTTTAGGGTTGTAGAGCAGGATGAGTGTGGTGACAAAGGCGGCACGGCGTGCCTGAGCCATTGGGTATGGGCTGAGGGCTTTGAGCAGTTTTGTGCAGTTGGCTGCGTCTGAGGCTTTTGCACCTGCGTAGCGTGCAGAATGCACACCGGGAGCCCCGCCCAGGGCGGAAACGCTTAGTCCGCTATCATCACTGATAATGCCCCAATAAACGGAGCTTAGTTTATGGCGGACTAATGCTGCATAACTGGCACGCGCTTTTAGTATGGCATTGGCTAAGAACGTGCTGCCCGTTTCAGCAATAATCGGTAAATTCGGCAACTTGTGTAGGGTGGCGAAACTGAGTGGTATGGCACTGAGCGCAGCACTCAGCAGCGCACTGAGCTCCTTTGCTTTATGGCGATTGGTGGTGGCTAGCAGGATGCGGCGCGGCGCTGTTGCTGAGGTCATTGAAAGTTTGTGTTAAAGCTTGGGGTTATTGTGGTTGGGGCAATGTGAGTGCCGTGAAATTTTTACCATTGGCGCAGTTCATAGCGGCGTCGGCGTTTTGGTCGATGATGACCAGTGCCAACTTTGCAAGCGTTTGTGTGTAACAGGGCAGCGCAGCTTGTTCAGCTGTGTTAAAGGTTCCGAGAACATAATTTTTACGTGCATGGCCAGCAACAGCGGCTGTTGCGTGTTCGGGAGCAATGCCAGCTTTAATACGGGTAAAATGACTGCCCAGCTGGTCAATAATTGAGTGGATGCCGTTGTGTCCGCCGCTGCTGCCCTGTGTTTTTATCTTGAGGTTGCCGAAGGGGAGGTTGACATCGTCATAAATAATCACAAGCGCGCTGACGGGTATTTTGTACTTGCGCATAAGTCCGGCAATGGCGCTGCCGCTGTTATTCATGAACGTTTGTGGTTTAATAAGCAGGAGCTTTGGTAAATGAAGACGCTGCCAGCTCCAAATTTGGCATTGGCATTCTGTGCGCGGGGTGCTGACAGCTCTTGGCGTGATGTCCGCGCGCTTTTTCAGCAGGGCGTCAATAACAAGAAATCCCAGATTATGGCGTGTGTGATGATATTGTGTGCCTGGATTGCCTAACCCGGCGATAAAAAAAGTAGGCGGCAAGGCTGCTTGGCGAAGGAACATGTGGCAGACACAGGATGTTTATTTCAGGTACAATTGCAAGAGGATATAAGCTTTGAACAGTGGGTTTTTAAAGCGGTAAGCTGTTGGTGCAGAGGAAGACCACTTAGGCGCTTTTTCCAGTACGCTGCCTCTGGCGGGATGACTTAGCTGACTGAGTGCCAGCACCAGTGTGCGTTTATATTGCTGGGGCGTGATGCCCCATGCGGCTGCCTTAATGGGAAATGTGGGCAGGAGTTCGGTTAGTGTGAACTGTGGTTCGGCGTCTAGTGACATTTCCTGCGGCAGCGGCTGTGTGAGCAGACTGTCTAGCTGCGTTTCAAAGCGTGCTGCTGTTGCCAGCAGTGCTGCATGTAAGTACATGGCTTTGGGGGGAGCTTTGGGTTTGGGGCGAATGGCTTTTGCATAAGCAGAAACGATGCTTTCGTACGTATGGCTGACGGCTTTTTGTACGCTTGCCTTGAGGTTAGCGTTGGTGATGACTGTATAACGGTGACTGAGCGCGCTTTCGGCTGCATATTTGCATAACATATGCACATAATAGGGGAAACCGGCGGTTAGTCTGATGAGTGTTTTTTCTGTTTCTTCGTAAATGGTGAGGCGAATTTTGGCAAGATTTCCGCGGATGAGCGCCTGCATTTCACCTGTGTCCATGCGGCGTAACAAGAGTTGCGCCAGACAGCGTTCCAATGAGGGATGTTCGCCTATCAGCTCGCTGCCGCTATTGGCAATGCCCACCATGAGCAATGTGATCTGCGGCAGACGATCGGAGAAAGTTTTAACGGCAGTAGCAAACCGCGCCGCTACAGTGGCTTGTTTCACCGCCAAGTCAAATTCGTCAAAACAAATGACAATAGGCGCACGGATACTTCCGAAGATGGCAACGAGCATTTCCAGGGAGAGTGCGCTGCGCTCAGTGGTTTTGAGCGTAGTGGCAATGAGCTTAATAAAGGCAGCTTTACCGGCAGCGGAAGGCTCTGCAAGTGCTTTTGTTGGCAGGCGGTCTTCAAGGTTAGTCAGCACGTTTCGCCACAAATTGCTAAATCCGTGTTGTTCGGTACAGGTGAGTTTGACAAAATGGCAGTTGGGATTTTTTTGTGCAACAATGTTCATCAGCGACGTTTTGCCAATGCCGCGTTCGCCGTAAAGTGTGGCGTGCATGCCTGCTTCAGCCACTACTTCGTTTAGCCGCGTCACTTCTGATTTGCGCCCGTAAAAAGCGGTGACGTCGCGGATAGGCGTCGCCGGTGAAAAAATTTCATTCAATGCAGGCACTGGTGTGGAATTGAAATGGATATTGCTGACTGTTGTCATTGTGTTATTGGGATGAGTGAAACTTTTAAATACGGGTGCAATCGTGCCCTTACTCTTAGGCAAGGGCTTGCTTGATGGCAGTACCGGCAGCAGAAGGCTCTGCAAGTGCTTTTGTTGGCAGGTGAGCTTCAAGGTTAGTCAGCACGTTTCGCCACAAATTGCTAAATCCGTGTTGTTCGGTACAGGTGAGTTTGATAAAATGGCAGTTGGGATTTTTTTGCGCAACAATGTTCATCAGCGACGTTTTGCCAATGCCGCGTTCGCCGTAAAGTGTGGCGTGCATGCCTGCTTCAGCCACTACTTCGTTTAGCCGCGTCACTTCTGATTTACGCCCGTAAAAAGCGGTGACGTCGCGGATAGGCGTCGCCGGTGAAAAAATTTCATTCAATGCAGGCACTGGTGTGGAATTGAAATGGATATTGCTGACTGTTGTCATTGTGTTATTGGGATGAGTGAAACTTTTAAATACGGGTGCAATCGTGCCCTTACTCTTAGGCAAGGGCTTGCTTGATGGCAGTACCGGCAGCAGAAGGCTCTGCAAGTGCTTTTGTTGGCAGGTGGTCTTCAAGGTTAGTCAGCACGTTTCGCCACAAATTGCTAAATCCGTGTTGTTCAGTACAGGTGAGTTTGACAAAATGGCAGTTGGGATTTTTTTGCGCAACAATGTTCATCAGCGACGTTTTGCCAATGCCGCGTTCGCCGTAAAGTGTGGCGTGCATGCCTGCTTCAGCCACTACTTCGTTTAGCCGCGTCACTTCTGATTTGCGCCCGTAAAAAGCGGTGACGTCGCGGATAGGCGTCGCCGGTGAAAAAATTTCATTCAATGCAGGCACTGGTGTGGAATTGAAATGGCTGTTGCTGACTGTTGTCATTATGTTATTGGGATGAGTGAAACTTTTAAATACGAGTGCAATCGTGCCTTTACTCTTAGGCAAGGGCTTGCTTGATGGCAGCACACAATGCCTGAGGGATGTCGGGAAGAGCTTGTTTGAGTTTTTGTACTTGACGTGTGCCGCCTTGCGCAAAGTCGCGTTTACCGCCGCCTGTACCGGCGCATGTCTGTGTGATCGTGTTCATAAGTGTTACCGCTGAGAGCCGCGCGGTCAATGTTTGACCGATGGCTAACCAAAAAGAAGCTTTTGCGGCAGTAGCTTCATGAGTGATGCAGATGACCGCCTGTTTGTCGTTATGTTTGAGCCGGTCCAGCGCCTGCAACAGGCTTGTTGGCGGCAATGCCTTAAAGTGTCCATGGTAAAAATTCGCCTTGTGAAGCTGCTGTTTACTGGTTTGCAGTGTATGGAAGACATTAGTGGTTTGCAGCTCTTGCTGGGCGGAGAGCAAGCGGTTGTGTTCATGCAAAAGCGCGGTTGTTTTGGCTGTGAGGTTGGCGACAGGTGTTTTTAATAGCTGGGCAAGCGTTTCCAGTTGTGTGCTCTGAGTAGCGTAAAAACGCTGCAATGCCGCCCCGGTAATGGCTTCTATGCGTTTGATGCCGGAAGCAATGGCTGTAACACTCATGATTTTCAACCCGCCAATTTCACTGGTAGAATAAACATGGGAGCCGCCGCAGAGCTCTGTGGAATAAGTGCCCATGCGCACCACGCGGACTTGGTCGCCATATTTTTCTTCAAAAAACGCCTTAGCGCCGCTTTTGAGCGCGGTTTCCTTAGTTTCAATGGTAGTCGTGACTGCAAGATTGGCATTAATGACAGTATTCACAGCTTTTTCAATGTTCGTCAGTTCTTGTATTGTGATGCTGCTAGGATGATTGAAGTCAAAACGCAGTTTTTCGGGACTGACCAGGGAGCCGCATTGATGGAGTTGAGCTCCCAAGGTGTCCACCAAAGCTTGCTGCAATAAATGTGTGGCTGAGTGATTTTGTCTGAGCGCTTGCCGCCGGACCTTGTCTATTTTTAATTTATATTCAGTCTGGACACTGAGCGGTGTTTGCAATTCTGTTATGGCAATGAGGGTGAGTCCCCCAGACCGCAGCGCGGTTGTCACGCGTGCTAAGGGTTTTGTTGCTGCGGAGCTAGCGGATGCTGCCAAAAGCCAACCTGTATCGCCCACTTGCCCACCTGCCTCGCCGTAAAAGGGTGTGGTGGGAAAATAAAGCAGGACAGCTGCCTGTGTTTGGGCAGGACTTAATTCAGTAACACTTTTGCCATTTAAAATAATGCGCAGGAGTGGGGCAACATGTTCACTGGCTGTATCGCCAATGTATTTTGTGGGCGTGGCGCGCAGCCCAGCCAAGTTTGTTTCCAATGCTGCATTGGCAAGGCGGGACATGCTGCGTGAACGGCTTTTTTGTTCTGCCATCGCTGCAGTGAACTCGCTTTCGTCAAGGGTGAATGACACCTCTTCTGTCATGAGTTTAATAAGATCCAACGGGAATCCGTAGGTATCGTAAAGCTCAAAGGCATCCTTACCGGGGAATGATGTGCTGCCGTCCGCTCTGTAGCTGGCAATAAGCTTTTTAAACCGTTGTTCCCCTAAACTTAATGTTTGAGCAAATGTGCGCTCTTCGTGCAGGATTGTTTCTGTAATAAAAGCAGCTTTATTTAACAATGTTTCATAATGCCCCCCCATTAATGCGCCTAGTGGTGTTACCAGCTTATGGAGAAATGGTTCGGTTAGTCCTAAGGTCTGTCCGTAGCGGTAAGCGCGGCGGATCAGTCGTCTGATCACATATCCGCGTCCTTCATTGGAAGGCACGACGTCATCGCCAATGGCAAAACTAATGGCGCGAAGATGATCCACAATGACGCGAAAGGCTACTGCCTTAGCGGTGATGGCAGCAGTTTTACTCTGTATTTCCACATTGCGGAGGGGATAACTTTGTCCAGAGAGTGTGCTCAGTGCCTGAATAAGTGGTGTAAAAAGGTCGGTTTCATAGTTTGACGTTTTATTTTGCAGGATGGCAACAATGCGTTCAAAGCCCATACCGGTGTCAACATGTTTATGGGCAAGTGGTTTGAGGCTGCCGTCTGCTTCACGATTGTACTGGATAAAAACGAGGTTCCAAATTTCAATATAGCGCCCGCAATCCTGATTGACGCCGCCGCCGGGGCGGCGGCAGCGTGTTCGTGCGGCACTACTGCGGCAGCTGCAGTTTTCTTCGCCTATATCAATGTGAATTTCACTGCATGGCCCACACGGACCAACCTTGCCCATTTCCCAAAAGTTATCCTTCGCGTCAAAGCGAAACACTCGTTCGACGGGAAGTTCGGTGACCTCTGGCCAGAGCGCGTATGCTTCATCGTCGTCTTGATAAACAGTTGCATAAAGCGCAGTTTTGGGCAGCTTCCAGACCTTTGTCAGCAATTCCCAAGCCCAGGCAATGGCTTCACGTTTGTAATAATCGCCAAAGGACCAGCTGCCAAGCATTTCAAAAAATGCGTGGTGATAAGTATCTTTGCCAACTTCTTCTAAATCGTTATGTTTGCCGGAGAGGCGAATACATTTTTGCGCATCGCAGATGCGTTTTTCTATTGGCGGAGCTTTGTGTCCCAGGAAAATATCCTTAAATGGGTTCATACCGGCGTTGGTGAAGAGAATAGTCGGGTCACCTTGCGGAATGAGCGGTGCACTTGGAACAATTCTGTGTCCTTTTGCCTTGTAAAAATCAAGGAATGACTGTCTGAGTTCTTGATGGGTGATCATGGCGATTGTTGAGCTCTTAGCTAAAAAACTGAAAAAAATTTATAAAAGTTACAGCACTTTGTTTGTAAATTTTATCATATTTTTATAATTGATGATAGGCTTCCCGTAATGCATTGGCAGAAAATGCGGTAAGAAAGCTTAATGGGAAATTTGACAATGAAAAAGGCTAAGGAAATAATAAAAAAAACTACGCTTTTCAAAATTTTTTCAGAGCCTTTTCAAAGAATAGCCTGAGTGTAAACAAAGTATAGCTTTTAAAAATGATTTTATAAGGCAATTTTTAAAATCATTTTTTAGGAAATATTTTTGGTGATTTTTTTTTTGGTGTATCCGTTTTTGTAATGACATTTTTTAGGGTATTTTGTTCATGTTAAGTTTACAATTACTTGCTTGCTGACGTGGGCAACCAATGCTCATGAGCTGTCATGAGTGTAGCGGAGCTTGGCTGCGGCTTGCAAGTGGTATAAATGACGTAAATCAGTTCTTGGGACAAGCTTCTGAGCTATTGTGCTGTGCAGGGCTATCGGCACGAAGCGAAATGGGCGTGTTTTGGGATAGTTTTGTACGTATGTCGGGCGTTTGATGACGTTTTGCTGCGAGTCATTTTGCCAGCATAAAGTAGGTTTTTATCCTGAACAGGGGGGGAGATGAAAAGTCTGGAACACGGAGTTATACCTTATATTATTAAGCGCGATCATAAAAAGGAGACTTTTGAGCAGGAGCGTATCCATAATGCCATAAAAAAAGCATTTATGAGTTTGGGTTATAATAATAATGAAGTCACGATTACTCAACTGGCACAAGATGTTGTTACTGGTATTGTCAATAAAGTTGGCAATAAAGAGGTACCGACCGTTGAGGAAGTTCAAGATTTGGTTGAAGAAACGCTCATGTTCCATAATTTTGCGGACGTGGCGCGTGCCTATATTAAGTATCGTGAGAAACATAAACGACTGCGTGAGGAACGCATTCGCCACCTTATTGACAACCAGCAGATTAAAGTTGTCGATGAAACTAAAGCTAGTTTCATCCTGAGTCGTCAAATTCTGACGACGCGTTACCTTGGTATTATTCGCGGGCTTTCACGTGTGAACGTGGAACTTATTGTTAATATTGTCTGCCGTGGTGTTTACGATGGCATGCGGATGGAAGAGCTGGATCAGCTGGCTATGAAAGAATTGGAATATCTGATGGAGGAGCATTACGAATACGGCTATTTTGCCGCGCGTTTACTGCTTGACTCGCTTTACAAGGATGTTTTAGAATGTGGATTTGGCAGTGATAATCTGCAGCAACGCTACGAAGAGCGTTTTAGCGAGTACATTCACGCTGGCATGCAGGAAGAACTTATTCATGAGAATTTTCTTAAATTTGACTTGAAACGTTTGGCGCGTGCGGTGGTAGCGGAGCGGGACACACTTTTTACCTATTTGGGCATGCAGACGCTTTACGATCGTTATTTACAAAAAACACGCAGTAAAAATGGCAGTAAAAAACGTGTCTTTGAATTGCCGCAATGGATGTGGATGCGTGTGGCAATGGGACTTGCTATGAATGAGCAGGATCCTGAGCAGCGCGCGATTGAATTTTATAACGCCATTTCAAGGCTCTATGTTGTCAATTCCACCCCCACATTGTTCAATAGCGGCACCAAACATATGCAACTGTCATCCTGTTACGTCAATGTAGTCGAGGATTCATTGGATGGAATTTTTCATAACTACAAAAGCGATGCGCAGCTTTCCAAATGGGCTGGCGGCATTGGCACGGATTGGACAGGTGTGCGCGCCAATGGTTCTAATATTAAAGGCACCAACGGCGCTTCATCAGGTGTCATTCCATTTGTGAAGATTTATAACGATATTGCGATTGCCGTGAATCAGGGCGGCAAACGCCGCGGTGCCATGGCGGCTTATTTGGAGAATTGGCACTTGGATGTGGAAGATTTTCTGGAGCTGAAAAAGAATACCGGTGATGAGCGCCGCCGCTCGCATGATATTCATACGGCATTGTTTATTTCCGATTTATTTATGCAGCGTGTCCGTGAGGATGGCGCGTGGGTTTTGTTTTCACCGGATAAGGTGCCTGAGCTTCATGAATCTTATGGCAAGGTCTTTACCAAAGCGTATCTGAAGTATGAGCAGAATCCGCCGCAGCCGTTTAAAGTGCTGCGCGCACGTGATCTGTGGCGCAAGACACTGACCATGCTTTATGAAACAGGGCACCCGTGGATCACCTATAAGGACGCTATTAATGTTCGCAGTCCGCAGGATCATGTGGGCATGGTGCATTCATCTAATTTATGTACCGAGATCACGCTCAATACTTCCAAAGAAGAAACTGCTGTTTGCAACCTGGCCAGCGTGAATTTAGCGCGTATGATTACAAATGGTCACCTCAATGAAGAACGGCTGGCCGCCACCATTCACACTGCTGTGCGCATGTTGGATAATGTGATTGATATTAATTATTATCCTATTCCTGATGCTAAGCTTGCCAATAGACGCCATCGTCCCATTGGGTTAGGCGTTATGGGTTATCACGATGCACTGTTTCAGCTGCGTATTCCATATTGCAGTCAAGAGCAGCTGGATTTTGCCGATCGCTCGATGGAGAAAATTTCTTATTATACCATTCTCAACAGCAGCCTGCTGGCGAAAGAACGCGGTTATTATGAGAGTTACCGCGGGAGTAAATGGGATCGCGGCATATTGCCATTGGACACATTGGCGCTGCTGGAAGCCGAACGCGGCGAATCCATCCAGGTCAATCGCAATACGTCCATGGATTGGGATATGGTGCGGCAGAGCATTAAACAACACGGGATGCGCAATTCAAATTGTTTAGCCATTGCACCGACCGCAACCATTTCCAATATTTCCGGCGTGGTTCCCTGTGTGGAACCTATTTTTAGAAATATTTATTCAAAAGAAAACATTTCGGGCAGCTTTTTGGTGATCAATCGTTATCTCATCGATAGCCTGGAAGCCATTGGTTTATGGGAGCGTCCCATGATCAATGCGCTGAAACTGAGCAATGGGCTTGTCGCCAACATTAAGCGTATTCCACAGGAGCTGCGTGAGGAGTTCAGGAGCACCTTTGAAATTGATACAATGTGGATCATTGAAGCGGCTGCGCGGCGGTCGAAGTGGATTGATCAATCAGCGTCCACAAATATTTTCATTGATACCAAGGACGGGCAAAAGGTTGATGACATTTATACACGGGCGTGGAAACTGGGCATCAAAACCACGTATTACCTCAGGAGCATTGCCGCATCCCAAGTTTCCAAGCTGCTGGGCATTGGTGAGGAGTATTCACAGGCTACGTTGTCAAGTGCTTCCACAAGTCAGGTGCAGGCTTTTGGCGGCGCTGCTTGTTCATTGGATGCCGATTGCGAAGTCTGTCAGTAAGTGGGGATTGGGTGGACTAAACTACAGAAAAGGGATAAACATTTGGGTTAGGCGGTCAACGCTCTAATTTTATTTTAAGGAATAATAAAGATGGCAAATAAATTTGAAAAATTGATGCAAGACTTTAAAGTCAACAAAAAAAGTAATTCTGAGATTATTAATAAACGCCGCGTCATTAATGGCGAAGATGACGGCCTCATGCAAGTTTCGCCGCTCAAACACCCCTTTGCCGATGAAATCTTTAAAACGATGCTGCATAATAACTGGGTGCCGCAAGAAGTGTACATGGGTAAGGATCTGGAAATGTGGAAAGATCGCAATATCCTCACCGCTAATGAGCGGCGCGTGTACGAACGCAGTTTGGCTTTTGTTTCTAATTTAGATGGCATTCAGACAGACAATATCACGTCCAATATTCTGCGCCATATTACATCACCGGAGATAACCCTTGCGCTTATTCGCCAAGCTTATGAGGAGGCCTTGCATGTGCATAGCTATTCCACAATGGTGGAAGCTTTGGAGCTGGACGCGGAAAAAATTTATGGCATGTATCGCACAGATCAGGGTTTGTATGAGAAGAATCAGTATGTGTTGAAGTCGCTGGGGAAAGTTTCCAATAGTGACTTTAAGACAGGGACACTTAAAAACGATCAGGCTTTTTTGGAAGCTTGCGTGTCCAATATTATTTTGGAAGGCATTTATTTTTATTCGGCGTTTATGATCTTTTACACGCTCAAACGCAATAATAAAATGCCGGGCAGCGCGGAGATGATCCAATTCATCAATCGTGACGAAGATCTGCACTTGCGGCTTTTTATTAAGATTGTCAATGAAATAAAAAAAGAACAGCCCGAGTTATGGACGGATGACTTTAAACAGCTCATCCTCAATAATATTAAAGGCGCAGTGGAACATGAGGTGGGCTGGGGCAAATCCTGCATTCATGAAGGCATCCTTGGTCTCAATCCCCAAAACTTAGAGACGTATATTCAGTTTGTGGCGGATATGCGCCTCATTGCCATTGATCTCAAGCCTACTTACAATGTCAAAAATCCTTTTCCGTGGATTGAGAATTTCACACAGGGCGCCATGACGGAAGTCAACTTTTTTGAGGGCACGGTGCGCGAGTATGCCACTGGCACCTTGCAATGGCACTGAGCCTTTAGTGGTTGTCGCGGGAATTATTCTTCAAAAAAGCGTTGCGCGTAGGTTGAGCTTTCTTTGCGGCGCTGTGTCGCTTCCGCCTTGGCAAAAATCAGATTTTCTGCACATTGCGTGAATGTATCGGGTGTTCCAATTTTACCGTGAGCAGGATTGCTGTTTGGTTTTAGTTATGAGCGCGGCGATTCTGCGTCATTGATGCAGTAAAACAGCACGGTGTGCGAGTATGCCGCAGGCACCTTGCAATGGCACTGAGCCTTTAGTGGTTGTCGCGGGAATTATTCTTTAAAAAAGCGTTGAGCGTAGGTTGAGCTTTCTTTGCGGCGCTGTGTCGCTTCTGTCTTGGCAAATTAGATTTTCTGCACATTGCGTGAATGGTGCGGGTGTTCCAATTTTACTGTGAGCAGGATTGCTGTTTGGTTTTAGTTATGAGCGCGGCGATTCTGCGTCATTGATGCAGTAAAACAGCACGGTGTGCGAGTATGCTACTGGCACCTTGCAATGGCACTGAGCCTTCAGTGTTTGTCGCGGGAATTATTCTTTAAAAAAGCGTTGTGCGTAGGTTGAGCTTTCTTTGCGGCGCTGTGTCGCTTCCGCCTTGGCAAAAATCAGATTTTCTGCACATTGCGTGAATGTGTCGGGTGTTCCAATTTTATCGTGAGCAGGATTGCTGTTTGGTTTTAGTTATGAGCGCGGCGAATTCTGCGTCATTGATGCAGTAAAACAGCACGGTGTGCGAGTATGCCACAGGCACCTTGCAATGGCACTGAGCGTTCAGTGGTTGTCGCGGGAATTATTCTTCAAAAAAGCGTTGTGCGTAGGCTGAGATTTCTTTGCGGCGCTGGGCGGCTTCCGTCTTGGCAAACCAGATTTTCTGCACATTGCGTGAATGGATCGGGTGTTCCAATTTTACCGCGAGCAGGTTGTGTTCAATGGCATAAGCCATAGCTGCGGGGCTGGTTTCACCTAAGCCCTTGTTGCGTTTTTTACGCAGGAGTGTGCAGGATTGCTGTTTGGCTTTAATCATGAGCGCGGCGAATTCTGCGTCATTGATGCAGTAAAACTGTTCAGTGACTTTGTTCGGATTAATCAGCTTCACTTCGTAAAGCGGCGCTTCCACCAGATGAATACAGCCCAGTTTAAAAAGCTCAGGCCAGTACTCGAAGAAAAAGTTGAGCAGCAAGCTCCTGATGGCATAACCATCGTAATCTGCGTCTGTGACAATGCAAATTTTTTGATAGTGCAATGTCTCCAGTAGGGTCTGTTTGCCATCCAGTGGGAGTCCGACAATGGCAACAATATTTTTAAACTCTTCGTTTTGCAGAACGCGTCCAAGTGTCAACCCCTTGACATTGAGCGGTTTGCCGCGCAATGGGAAAAGCGCATGGATGATGGGATTGCGCACGGAGCGCAGCCCGGCAATGGCTGAATCGCCTTCGCCCAGAAAGAGCGTGCGTTCATTGGGATGGCTTTTGCTGGAACACGGCACTAACTTTTCCACGACTGTGCGTGTGGTGCGGCGCACTTCTTTGGAAGCATTGTCTAGTTGCTGCAGCCGTGTACGGCGTTCACATTCAGCAATAATGTTTGGCAGCAGCTTCAGTTTTTTACTCAGTCGTTCCAGGTGTTCTTCCACGGCTTGACGAATGGGGATATTGAGATCATTGATGAGGTAGGATTTGTCCTGACTCTTAAAACGCGGCGCTCTTAACTTGATAACATGGTACACGTGAAAGAACTTGCGTACGTCGGCGCGTGTGACAGCAGTTTTAAGGCGCTTCTCAGCTTGCACAATGCTTGGTTTCTTGCGCACTTCATCGCAAATACGATTGTTGAAGTATTCTATAGGACTGCCGCCAAGCGTAGCAAAATTGCCGTTGATCCAGCTGAGTGTGCGTCCCTCGCCTGCTACCACAAAAGCCTCCAGTTTAAGTCCCAGCGTTTTGTCTTCGTGCAGCAGTTTGTAATAGACAAGCTCGCTGCGGCTGAGCAGCTCTTCAAGTCCCTTTTTGTAATAAAACACTTCTTCCTGTGCGCTGCTCTGTTGGGATGCGGGCTCTAGGGTGAGCTGCACGCGCAGCCCTGGGTTGGTCATTGCCAGATCGCTCAGGTACTGGCGTAAGAGCCGCTTGCTAAAGCTCATTTCCAGATAATTGAAATAGCGTTCATCTAACTCAAAACTGACGTTTGTTCCGTGTGTGCGGGCGGACGCAGCAGCGGGTGCTGTGGTTTTGCGCTTGGACTTGGAGAGCACTTCCAAACAACTTGCCATACCGGTTTTTTTAAATTCGTTTATGAGCGTGCGCTGCACGGTCGGTGTCAGCTTGCGAAAGCTGCTAAGCTCCGTAAAACTGCCGCGTTCCTCCAGTTGTTTAATCATGGCTTTTTTCAATGCAGGTGAGAGTTCCAACTGGTCAAGCATTTTTATAAAATGTGGATGCGGTGTGAAAAGTTTACTGTAATACTTCCCGCCATGAAAGCTTTCCACGTAAAAATATTTGGAGACAATGCGGACAAGCGACACCCCTACGCCATTTTGTCCGGCAACGTGTTCCTGCCGGGCGGTGTCATCAAAATTTTCACCATACATGAGATGCAGGAAAACCGCTTCGGCGTTGGCAGCAGGTATGCCGCGGCCATTGTCCCATACCGTAATGCGTTTTCCGCCGTTGTGCAGGGTGATATGCAGCGTCGTCATACGCTGGTGGGAGCTGAGGGAAACATCGCTCTGGTTGCGACTGTACTCATCCACGGCATTCATGCAGACTTCATCCAAACACTTGAGTTTGGCGGGAATTTCGCTGAGCTCCTCGAAGTGAATTTTGACTTTGCCGTTTGCACTGGGGGTAAAAAAGTGTTGATCGTAGTGCGCCAGCGAGTTTTGTCCCAGCCACATGCCGGTACGCAGGCGGACGTGTTCTACGTTAGAGAGTTGTTTAAAGACGCGTTTTTTTTGTGCAGTGCGAGTGGTTTTGGATGTCATAGGCAGTTTTTTATAATGGCGGACGATGTTTTGGACAGCTTAGGAATCCCAGCGCTTGACCAATGTTTCAATTTTTTTACGCATGAAGTTATGAAGTGTGGATTTGTATTTTTGCAAACTCCGTCGTTGTGCAGGGTGATATGCAGCGTCGTTATATGCTGGTGGGAGCTGAGGGAGACATCGTTCTGGTTGCGACTGTACTCATCCACGGCATTCATGCAGACTTCATCCAAACACTTGAGTTTGGCGGGAATTTCGCTGAGCTCCTCGAAGTGAATTTTGACTTTGCCGTTTGCACTGGGGGTGAAAAAGTGTTGATCGTAGTGCGCCAGCGAGTTTTGTCTCAGCCACATGCCGGTACGCAGGCGGACGTGTTCTACGTTAGAGAGTTGTTTAAAGACGCGTTTTTTTTGTGCAGTGCGAGTGGTTTTGGATGTCATAGGCAGTTTTTTATGATGGCGGACGATGTTTTGGACAGCTTAGGAATCCCAGCGCTTGACCAATGTTTCAATTTCTTCACGCATGAAGTTATGAAGTGTGGATTTGTATTTTTGCAAACGCGCGTAACGCCGGATAGCAATTTTGGCGCTCCCCAGGGCTGCCTGTGCACGTTTGGCTTCTGCTTGGGTAAGGCGATAAAGCGGAAGTCCTGCCAACCACTCTCCTGTAGTGAAGTGGGCGGCACTGAGTGCTTTGAGCAGTGCTGCGCGGTTAGACAATGTTACCAGGCGCACATTCCATTTTTCGCGGATAAACCGCAGCAACTCGCTTTCACGTGTGTGTTTCTCATGCTCCAGTTGTTCCAGACGTTTAAAGCGGCGTTTTAGATGGGCAATACGAACATTAAGAAATTCTGCGATGATCTCTCCATCGTTTTGCTGTTTGAGCTGTCCAGTGCTGGTGATCACGTTTTGATCGACAAAATCACGTGTTTCTTTGGCAAAGAGCTGACGGAGGATGCGGCTGGTGATGCGTGTGCCGCGTTTAAAAATGAGTTCAATTTTAAAATCTGCACGTGAATAATCTTCATAATCGCGCAAAAGTCCGCCACCTTCCTTGATCAGCTGTTCCAAATAAAGGATTGTTTTCTCCCGTGCCCAATTATGCGGTGTGGCAGTGAGAAAGAGCTTATTGTCTTCTGTACTGAAGCCAAAATGAGTTGTAAAGACAGTAACACCTTGTTCATTAGTGGTGACCTTAGGGTCTTCATGATAGCCTTTCACCCAGGGGGCGACACGCAGCTTAGCAAGGCCGGCGTCATTTGGTTTTTTATCCAACACATAAAGCAGTTTTTCGGCTACATGTGCCAGCTTGCGTGGCGGCATACAGCATTTAAATCCCGTGGCAATGCCAAGGATGGGATTTAACAGAATGAGTGGTACTTTGGGAATAAAACAGATCGGCTCTTCAGTGGTGGCGTCATAATTGCTGGCGTAATCAATGTCTGCAAGTGATTCAAAAAGTCCAAGCTCTTTGGCAAATTCGGAGAGCTTGACTTCCGTGTAACGTGGCGAGGCGATGGCTTTAGGATCCAGCACATCGCCAAAAGTGCCTTCGCCGCTGATAAGCGGATAATTATTAGTGAACGGGAAGGATTGTACCATCTGGGCGATGGCATCTTCAATGGAAGCATTGCCATGCGGGTGGTATGCCATAACCATACCGGCGACCTTAACGGTTTTTGTGGAATGTTCGCGTGCGCTGCTGTTCCACATTGTCCACAAAATACGGCGCTGAACAGGCTTGAGACCGTCAATGACGTTGGGGATGGCGCGTGCGTCGCAGACGTAACGTGAGTAGCGTTTCTGATCGCGGGCGAACTGATCTGCTAATTCAATGCTCGCTGGTTGACCAGCATGGTTTGCAGTTATGGCGTTCATGATGAAAGTTTGTGCGCTGAGTATGTTTGGGCGAGGGCAACGTATTTGGCTGCCCAGTGGCTGTGGGCGGCAGCGGTTGCAGTGGCATCCAATGTGCGCAGTGCTTTGGCGGGCACTCCTGCCATGAGCGTATAAGGCGGCACAATAGCTTTTTCCTTGACAAGCGCACCGGCGGCAATGACCGCTCCGCGTCCAATTTCTGCGCCACTCAGGACAATCGCCCCCATGCCAATAAGCACGCCATCGGCAATGTTGCAAGCGTGCAGCAGCGCACGATGTCCTACGGTAACGCCGGCACCTACAATGCAGGGCTGGGCATTGGTAACATGGAGAATGCTGCCGTCTTGAATATTGCTGCCTGCGCCGATGGCAATATAATTGACATCACCGCGCAGGACACATTGAAACCAGATGGAAACATCGGCGGCAAAACGCAGATCGCCGTACAGCTCAGCTGAGGGCGCGGCCCACAAAGCTTGTTTGCGCGCGCGGAGTGCCTGTGTTGTTTGCAGCCAAGGCGGCAGGCAATAAGGATCGCTGGAAGTAGGATCGCTGGAAGTGGGATCGCTGGAAATGGCGTGGGCTGGCGGAACGGTGTTCATGGCAAACGATACTTAAAACTATTATTATAACCTGAAAACAGTTTGCGGATGGGGTTCGTTAGGATGACGGCGCACGGCGTATTGCGGCGGTTTTACACCAAATGGGCAGGGCGCTGAGCAGGAGGGTTGTGCTGAGGATAACCAGGGCTAAGAGGATAAACGGATAATGCGCGGTGGGCGCGCGCTCAGCTGGCAGCGGATAATGGATGAGCCAGTTGGGGTCGTTTTCGCTGAGGACGTGCAGCAATTTTAAAATCCAGCTATTGAGATAGGCAATGCCGCTGCCGAGGAAACTTAGGAGCATTGTGAAGATGCTGGGGAGCAGGATTATTAAAAGACTGAGACTGAGGCTGAGCATGACGGCGGGTGGGATGAGCAGATTGTAAAATGGGGCAAGCGGATTGGTGACGCCAAAATAGTAGAGGATGAAAGGGGCTGTGAAAAGCTGGCAATGACTGGAAATGAGCAGTGTTGCCGCCAGCCAGTGACGAATGCGATATATTTGCATGAAACGCAGTGCCATGCCTACGCCGAAGACGGCGGAGAAGCTTAGCTGGAAGGATATCTGATAAAGGTAATGGGGATTGAGCAGGCTGAGGATGATGAAAGCTTGTCCCCACAGGGCAATAAGCGAGACACTGCGATCACGCAGCAGCCAGCTAATTGCCAGGGCGCTCATCAGCACGCTGCGCAGGATGGAAATGCGCGGTCCCACGACCATGACATAAAGCGGGAGGAATATACAGATGACTAACAATTGTGCACGGATGCGTGAGATTGGGAACAGCATGAGCAGGGTGATGCAGAAAATGATGAGTGTACTGGTGTGCATGCCTGAGACGGCCAACACATGGTAGGTGCCGGTGAGACGAAACTGTTCTAAGACCGCGGCTGGCAATGAGCTGCGGTCACCGCTGATAAGTGCTGCTGAGAGTGCGGCGGGAGCAGCGGCACTCTCCTCAATGTGTGCAGTGGCGGGGGGCGGTGAGCTGGGCTTTGGTGTTGTAGCGGGCGTTTGCCCGGCGGTTTTTTGCTGGCGGGATGACCGGCTGATGTTTTGCAGTTGTTCTGTGAGGGCATTTTTGCGAATGAAGCGGCTCAGACGCTTTTGCACGTAGTGTTCCAGGTGACTGGACAAACGCAAAAACGGGGCGTCTTTAATGAGCGTGATGTTTTCTGGGCGTACATAAAAAGTGCCGAGCTGTTGTTTGTGATAAAGGTAATTCTGATATCCTTGTGTTTTCACAGTTTTTGTGGAGAGATAATAATAGGGATTGATGAGGAGCTGTGTAGCAGGAGTGAATACTTTTGCCGCAGTTTGCAATGCAGCCTCAGTAGCTTTAATTTTCACACGCATGCGTTTGGCATGGTAAAAGGAGAGCGGTTGGGCATAAAGGATGGTGCAGGGATTTTTAGCTGTACTGCTGCCGATGGCGCTTAACCGCAGCGTCAGAACATAATACTGTCCCTGCATACCGCTGCGCGTTTCAACAATGCCGCGCACGCGCAGTCCGCGTGTCCAGCGTTCGGAAATGTTTGTTTGTGTATAAAAAGCTTTGGGATCCTGATAATTGAAGATAAACGCGCTGCTTAAGAGCAAACCGCAGCCACCAGCCAACAGCAGCTGCCCGCTTGTATTCAGCAGGCCTTGGTGGTTAGTGTGAAAGCTGCTGCGCGCAGTGCGCTGCATAAAAAGCTGCACACTCAGGCCGCTTATTATGAATAAACTTCCGCTGCCGCTAAGCCACCATGCCAGGACGCGCAGCTCTTGCATAACCTCTGCCAGCACAGGATAAAACAATGCTGTCAGGATCATGCAGCCCACCATTACAAGCAGCGGTGTGGGTAAATAATTTCGCATGAACTTCGCAAGGCCTACTATGCGCTGAGCCCCAATACACGCAGAGTTGTGGCTATTAAGTGTGGATCAAATGAGTACGGGGTTGCAGCATTTTGTATTGAAATGCCAAGCTTCAGTTGAGTTCAAGCATAAGCGGACAGTGATCAGAACCTGTGACAGCGGGGTGATAGCTTATTTTATTTACGAGCGGCAGCTGTGTTTTGTGTGTAAAAAAATAATCTATGCGCCAGCCGACGTTATTGGCGCGTGCACCGCTGCGCAAGCTCCACCAGGAATAAACTGCTTTTGTCTCAGGGTAACGCTGGCGGTAGATGTCCGCCCACTCGGCAGCATTAAGTTTATCCATCCAGGCGCGTTCACGCGGATGGAAGCCCACCTTGCCGTCGTTTTCCTTAGGACGCGCCAGATCAACGGGATGGTGCGCACAATTGACGTCCCCACCCCAAAAAACCTGGTGCCCGTGTTGCTGCAGGTTATTCACATAACTGAGAAAATTTTGATAAAAAACTAGTTTTTCTTCAAACGCGGCGTCACTTTTGCCGCCATTGGGAAAATAAACACCAAGGAAAACAGTGGACTTGCCTTTGTATGTCCCGCGCACGCCAATAATGCGCCCTTCCGTGTCACCATCGGCTTTATCCAGCATCGGCATGCTGGTGAGCACGCTATCCAGCTTGAAGTTCCCAGTTTTACGCAGCCAGAGGCCAGTACCGGCATAACCAGGTTTGACAGCGGAGTGATAGTGAATAGTGTACTGGGGGTGTTTCAGCAGTTCAGCGGGAAATTGTTCAGCTTTGCCTTTAATTTCTTGCAAGAACAGCAGCTCAGGTTTATTTTTAGCAATGAATGGCAGCAGTGCCTCATGTCTGTGTACGGCACGGATGCCGTTAATGTTCCAGGTAATGATTTTCATAGTGTCTCAGTCCTTGTTTTTTTCTTTAAGGTTTTTGGGGCTTTTTTTGTTTGAGTGTGATTGGCGTGTTTGTATTTCTGTGTTTGTGCTGAGCGCGATGATGGTTTGTATTGCCGGTGCAATGCTGTAGGTCCTGGTGTGGGAGTTTTAAGCTTGCGGGCTAAGGATTGCAGGATGGGATGGCGTTTGAGAATATTTGCGGGCGTAGTAAGCGCCAGCATGGTACGGCGCCTGAGCAGGTCTTCTAAGGTCACCACTTGTTCATGTTCGACTGCATAAAGGAGTTCTATAACCATCACGTCGCCTGCCGGATCAATGAGCGCGGTTAATTTTTCCCACTCTTTTTGTGCCTTTTTTTGCGCGCGAGTTTTGGGGTTGGATGATGGTCCGGCGATAAAAGTTTGTCCGGCTTGTTTGTGAACCTGTTCCAGCCGTTCCAGCATAATGTAAGCCTGTTCGCCATAACGCCGCCACAACCGTGTACTGGCAGCCACTGAGAGGATGCGCTGGGCGCGGCGGTTGAATGTTTGCTGAACATTTGACGGTGTTTCGCCAAACCAATCAGCTTTGAGCTCCATTGGGGACTGCGTGTCCAGCCAGGGACGGATAGCGGCATAAACTTCTTTGCCTACGTTCAGACAAGCTGTGAGTTTACCGCCGAAAATGCTGAGCAGGCGTTTGTTGGGGTCGCTTTCAAGGATATGTTTACGTGAGAGCGATGCCCAGTCAGTGGTGCTGCTTACGGTATGCGTCCGCAGTTGTGCCAATGGGCGCACGCCGCAGCGTTCGGCAATAATGTCTTTTAGGCTCAGTGCGGGTTTGAGCGCCAATAGGGCATTGATATTAGTGAGGATAAACTGACGATCGGCGGGGGTTACTTTTGTGTAAGGTGTCTTCACGCGTGTATCGGTTGTGCCAATGCAGCTGCAATGTCCCATGGGAAGGACAAAAAAAAGCCGTCCATCGTTAGCGTAAAAGGCTAACGCGCGGCGAACTGGAAGCAGGCGGCGGACAATTAGATGGATGCCTTTGGAAAAAATGTGATGGTGGCGGGTGACTTGCTGCAGCTGAGTATTCAGAGAGTCTAAGGCGGGACCGGCGGCATTGATAAGAATCTTAGCATAAACGTTTAGTGTGCGGCCTGTGACGCGATCATAAAGCTGAGTTTCCCAGAGTTGGTTGCGGGAATGGTAGTGTGCCTGTACCAGGGGCATATAATTCAATGTGTGTGCACCGCTGGCGGCGGCGGCGCGGATGAAATGAAAGACAAACCGCGCATCGTTTTCAATGAGGTAAGCATCGCTGTACTCAAACCCGCCAGTCAGTTGTTTGAAATTAAGCGGGAAGTGCGTTGTTTTGAGTGCAGCACGGGTATAGAGGCGCGGCGGGCGTGTTTTGAAGCCGCCCCAGCCCCAGTAGAACCAGCTGCCGAGGTAAAGCTTTAAGAGACTGTGGCGATCGCCTTTTTGGTGGGGGGCTAAAAATCGCAGTTCGCGCACAAGATTTGGATATGCGCGCAAGAGTTGATTGCGTGCAGCGGAGAGCTCGCGCACTAGTGTGAACTCAAAATTTTCCAGATATTTGATGCCGCCCCAGATAAGATTGGATGAAGCTTGACTGGTGACACCTGCAAAGTCGCCTGCATCGCTGAGTGCCACGTTAAGCTTATGTTGTGCCAGACAAAGGGCTGAGACGGCGCCATTAATGCCGCCGCCGATGATGAGTGCTGTGAGCGGCGTGCGGGCGTTTTGTGCCGCACGGAGGTTTTGGCATTGTTCTGCGCGGCTAATGGGCGGAGGTGACGATTGGTGCATTTTAAAAACAGTCAGCTGTAGTGGTTTGATGATATAATATCATCAATTGGCTGTCCGTTGACATAACTCGCAGCTTGTCGTTGAGTTGGTAAGCTTAGTATAGGGCGCGGGATATGTTTGTGGACGTATGAATGAGGAAAGTTTTATGGATACAATAAAAGTAGGGATTAATGGTTTTGGCAGGATTGGGAAGCTATTTTTTCGTTCATTGTTTGAAAATGCGCGCACACGTGGAAAATTGGAAGTTGTCGCCATTAATGATTTACTCAGTCCTGAGCAGCTTGCCTATTTGCTGACCTATGATTCGGTGCATGGTCAGTTTCAGCAAGCTGTGCGCGTGGAAGGGAATACGCTTATAGTTGGCGAGTGGCGTATTCGGCTTAGCAGTGAGCGCGACCCGGCTGCCATTGATTGGGGTGCTGTGGGCGCGGAATATGTGATAGAAAGTACGGGTTTGTTTCTTACGCAGGAGCTTGCAATGGGGCATCTTAAAGCGGGAGCCAGGCGCGTGATTATGTCTGCACCGGCAAAGGACGCCACACCGCTCTTTGTCCTGGGCGTCAATGAGCGTGAATACAATCCAAAGACCATGCAGCTTGTTTCCAATGCCTCGTGTACCACGAATTGTTTGGCACCCGTTGTGAAAGTTGTGCATGATAAATGGACTATTCTTGAGGGTTTGATGACAACTGTGCACGCGGCGACGGCTTCGCAGGCGGTGGTGGACGGCGGGCTCAGCAAGAAGGATTGGCGCGGCGGACGCAGCGTGTTGAATAATATTATTCCCGCCAGTACAGGTGCCGCCAAAGCTATTGGCCGCGTCATTCCCGAACTGAACGGCAAGCTGACCGGGATGTCCTTTCGCCTTCCCAGTGCCAATGTTTCAGTTGTTGATCTAACGTGCCGCCTGGAACGCCCGGCAAAACTGGCAGCCATTTGTGAAGCCATGCAGCAAGCAGCACAGGGGCCGCTGAAGGGCATTCTCAAATACACTGAGGATGCAGTGGTTTCACAGGATTTTCTTCACGATGCCCACACTTCTATTTTTGACGCTGGGGCTAGCATTGCCTTAAATGAGCACTTTGTGAAGCTGGTTTCCTGGTATGACAATGAATGGGCTTATGCGAATAAGGTGGGTGAATTGTGCGTTTATATGGCGTCGCGTGCAGCTTAGGGATTGGCTGTGCGGCGGGCGTTTGTTTGTTCAGATGATATGGGCAACTTCTGAGAGCAGTGCTTTTGTCTGTTGATAGCTGGCTTCTTCATGAAAGAGAAATGCAGCTTCCTGCTCCATAAAGATAATGTTTGCTTTGAGTGCGGGCGCTTGTTCCAGCGCATATTTCATTTTAAGATAAACTTGTCTTGATGAGGTGCGCAGGAGCAGGACAGTGCTGGCACGTGCCAGCGTAATGTGTTCAAAGTAGAGTTGAAAGTATTCGCCCACTTGCCGGGTGAAGTGTTGCGGTGAAAGTTTTTGCAGAGCTTTCACGGTTATGCTTTTGTTGAGCCCGGCATACCACGCCATATGCGAGAGGTCTAAGTTTGGTGTGGCGTGGATCGTATGGTCGGAGAAATCCAGCTTACAGAAAAAACTGAGTAAGTGCATGGCGCGCAATGAGAGCGTTTCATGGAATGCGGTCATTGTCATATCGCTGTCAATAATAAGCGTGTCTTGCTCCTCCAGGTCGGCAATGCTGTTCTTGGCGGGGGTGGTGAGGACACGTTTAATGAGCTCAGTATGGACACTGATGCCATGGGCCGTTTGGCTGAGCAGCTGCCATTGGCTGAGCGGGCGAATGGCGACTCTGAAGTGTGCCATGTGATGGTAGGGTTTATGCTGCCAGAAGCGTGTTTTATTCAAGGCGTAGAGTAAGGTTGTTTCGCTGAAGTGTGCGGGCGCTGCGGCAGGAGTTTTAACGGCTTTGGTGTTGCTGTGACTTAATGTTTGTAATTCTTGCAGCAGACTGTAGCTGGCGGGAGCACTGATGGAGAGCAGGAAACGAATTTTATTATAAACGTCTTGTTCTAGAAAGGTCTTCCATAAGGGGGGCTCGCTTGACTGATTCAGTGTATCACAAAGCTCGCTGATGAGTTCGTGTTCGCTTTCATTTTTACTGGCAAGTTGTTTGACGGGGGTAGCTTCTTTGCTGTGTTTTTCGTAAAGCGAAGCAATTAATGTTGCCAGCCGTTGGGTTAGTTTTTTATTCTGAAGGATGGGCGGCGGTGAGGATGGTTTGATTTTTGCAGTGGTGTGGATGAGCTGGGAATGGGGAAACAACAGCATTTCCCCACTGATGCGATGCAGCGCACAGACAAGCAGCTTGTGTTCAATGGCCTTGTGTGCGAGGGCATTGAGTGTATGATTCTTAGTGATCAGCGTGATGGGAAAGGCATAAGTGGGCGCTAATTTTTGTAGCAGGCTCCATTCACTTTTGCTGAAAGCTTTGTTTAGTGTTGTGGACAGGGGATGTTTCGTGAAATACGTGGCGAGCTCGTTTGGGTTTTCGACGATAAGAATTTTTTCCAGAAAGCTTTTAAGTGCGTCACTGAGTTCAACGGTATCTTGAGTATCTATTAAGGTGGAGCGATTTTTGAGCCAATTGATAAAATGAGTATTATGCAGGCGTTCAAGAATTTTTTCTTGTTGCTCGCGTAAAGCAGCAGCGGCGGCTGTTTGTACGGGGATAGGTTCGGTAAAAATGGCTGTTATTTTGTGAAAAAGCGCTGCGCTGGTAGGCGATGCGGCTGTCCCGGCAGTTTTGTTTTCTTTGGCAGCAGCTTGATAATAGGCGGTGATCAGCTGAGCAATAAAGCGTTTTTCTTCTGTGGTTAAACGCGCGTATTGGCGTGCAAAAAAGAGGGTATCGGCGGCAGCAGCAGGAAAGGCATCCAGCTCCTTTAGCTTCCAAAACTTGAGAAAGGTGTGTTGTTTTTTTTCATCGTAAAGAAATTTGAGCATGGCAGGCGAAAGAAGCGAAACGAAACTTTTAAACTTAATTATGGCTTAGCGGCAGCAGTTTTTTAAAATGGTGCGCAAATCGTAATATGGAGCGGTACTGGCAAAATACATTGTATCATGAAATGGTCATAGTCGCTAGCGAGCAATGCATGTACGTGAGAAAATTGAAATGGAGGATGAATATGACAAAACACCAAAAATTAACTCAGCTGAATATTGCAGGTTTACCACAAACTTATACGGCACATTATCGGGCGGCCACAACTGCAGCTGGAGTGGACAGTGCCATGACACGCGAGACTTATTGGCGCAAACAAGCAGAAGCGTTACATTGGTTTAAAGCGCCACAGCAAATTTTAACGCGCGATGAAGCTGGGCTTTATCGTTGGTTTGCCGATGGTGTGTTAAACACGGCGTATTTGGCTTTGGATCAACACGTGGCGGCAGGGCGTGGCGAACAGCCGGCACTGCTTTATGATTCTCCAGTCACCACCACGCGCAGGTGTTATAGTTATGCGGAATTGCTGACGCAGGTGGCGAAGTTTGCAGGAGCTTTGGCAGCGCATGGACTTAAGAAAGGCGACCGTGTGGTCATGTACATGCCGATGATCCCGGAAGCGGTGATAACAATGCTTGCTTGCGCACGTTTGGGTGCGGTGCATTCAGTTGTTTTTGGCGGGTTTGCGCCACAGGAGCTGGCTGCGCGCATTCGTCATGCACGTCCGAAGTTTATTGTGACCGCTTCCTGTGGGATTGAAATTACGCGTATCATTGATTATATGGCGATGGTGCGAACAGCTTTGGATTTGAGCGGACACTCAGTGGAGCATGTGGTGGTGGCACAACGCGCGCAAGCACCGGCAAAGCTGCAAGCGCCATTGGAGGTGGATTTTCATGCCTGGCTGGACGCGGCTGATGAAGTTCCATGTGTGGAAGTGCGGGGAACGGATCCACTTTATATTTTGTACACTTCAGGCACCACTGGAAGTCCCAAGGGTGTCATGCGTGATCACGGCGGACATGCAGTCGCGCTTAAATATTCGATGGATGCCATTTTTGACACACACGCAGGAGAGGTCTTTTGGGCAGCTTCGGACATTGGTTGGGTGGTGGGACATTCTTATATTGTTTATGCACCGCTTATTCAGGGTTGTACAACGATTTTGTACGAGGGTAAACCGGTAAAAACACCGGATGCAGGGGAATTTTATCGCGTGATTGCCGAATACAATGTGAAGACATTTTTTACAGCACCGACGGCGTTTCGTGCTATAAAAAAAGAAGATGCGGCAGGCACGTTTGCCAAACGTTATGATTTAAGTAAACTGCGCTACGTCTTTTCTGCCGGCGAACGTTTGGATCCGCCTACGGCTGCATGGTTACAGGAGATTTTTACTGAACAAACACTGGTCGATAATTGGTGGCAAACAGAGACGGGCTGGCCAATTGTTGCCAATCCGCTTGGCATTCAACGTCATCCATTAAAAATTGGTTCCGCTACATTTCCTGTACCCGGTTTTGCGGTTGAAATCTTAGACGATGAAGGTCAGCGTTGTCCCGTGGGAACGGCGGGCAATATTGCCATTAAGCTGCCATTGCCGCCGGGTTGTCTGCCAACATTGTGGGGGGACACGGACTTATTTAAACGTGTGTATCTTTCGTTTAAGGAAGGTTATTATCTCAGTGGCGATGGCGGTTATGTGGATGAGGATGGTTATGTCTTTGTGATGGGGCGTTTAGACGATGTCATCAATGTTGCGGGGCATCGGTTTTCCACAGGAGAATTGGAAGAGGTGATTGGCGGTCATGTTGCGGTAGCGGAATGTGCAGTTATCGGGTTGAACGATGACGTGAAAGGACAGGTGCCGTTTGCACTGATGATCTTGAAAGATGGTGTGACGCTGAGTGCGGAGCAAGTGGTTGCGGAAGTGATTACAAAGGTACGTAATGAAGTGGGTGCAGTGGCAGCATTGAGACAAGCACTTGTGGTGAAACGACTACCCAAGACGCGTTCGGGGAAGATTTTACGCAAGACATTACGGCGGCTGACGGATGAGGAGAGGGTTGCGGTGCCATCCACCATCGACGATCCTGCTATTATCGCAGAAATAATAGAGACATTTAAGCGGGCAAAGGTGGGGCGTTACGGGAGAAATGTTTAGTGGTTAGGCAGCTTGTACAATTTAATATTTGCAGCTGGAATATTAAAAAAATTGCAGAAGCTGAGCATTTTGATGTTATGTTTAGTGTAGTGAACATAATCAATAAATTTATATTCATTGGGAACGTAGAATTTGCGGAGACTTGAACGATGAGCAGGAACCCACCTTATAATAGCATAATATTTGCTGAGTATTTGTTAGCGGTTGCGCAGCAGCAGAGCAAACAGTTGGATGTCACGCAGACGCAGAAGCTTTTATATATGCTTTACGGCATTTATTTGGTAAAGACTAAAAAACGGTTATTGGACGAAATGCCAAAGGCTTGGGCATACGGA
>CBDFMP010000033.1:0-5000 GCA_965249715.1 Spirochaetota bacterium
TCAAAAATGCCAGGACACTGACTGACAACATATCCTTTAAAATTGAAATTGCACATAAGACCCCAGGGGATTAATACAGTAATCGAATTATCATCCACAATTTGCGATTATATCAAATAGACAATCTTCTGGTGGACGATAAAACATATATTTGATTCTGTCGGATATTAAGTTTTATTCAGTCTCAATAATAATCCAATAAATATTTAATGTTATTTAGTCGTATAATATCAAATTTTTTTCTTCATATTGTCCGTACCTACTACCTACCTACCTACCTACCTACCTACCTACCTACCTACCGACCGACCTACCTACCTGCATACATATATGCATGCATGCATGCATGCATGTATGTATGTATGTATGAGGGAAGATTCTTACCTACCTCCCTACCTATGCATGCATGCATGCATGCATGTGTGTGTATGTGTGTATTCATGTATGTATGTATGTGTGCATACATGTACGTGTATACATGGATGTATGTATACATGTATGTATGTATGTATGTATGTATGTATGTGTGTGTATACATGTATGTGTATATACATGTATGTGTGTATATACATGGGTGTGTGTATACATGTATGTGTGTATATACATGTATGTGTGTATACATGTATGCGTGTATACATGCATGTGTGTATACATGCATGTGTGTATACATGCATGTGTGTATACATGCATGTGTGTATACATGTATGTGTGTATACATGTATGTGTGTATACATGTATGTGTATATACATGTATGTGTGTATACATGTATGTGTGTATACATGCATGTGTGTATACATGTATGTGTGTATACATGTATGTGTGTATACATGTATGTGTGTATACATGTATGCGTGTATACATGTATGCGTGTATACATGTATGTGTGTATACATGTATGTGTGTATACATGTATGTGTGTATACATGCATGTGTATACATGTATGTGTGTATACATGTATGTGTATATACATGTACAAACATGTTGATAACCAGCAGGCATGTAACAATGACAAGAAATGGTGATGACAATAACAATAACAATCACAGTGAGTAGTTATAACAAATGATTTTATATAGAGAGAGATAGATATACAAATTTGCTTGTTTACATGCATGCATCCTTCTTGAATTGTTGTGTATTTGTTCATGCGTTTAGGATTATGTATATAGTTTCTATTCGAGTAATATTTTAATATATTATTTTAAATTTCAGTTGCCAAGGTATGTAAGTTCCGATTATGTATACATACATAATTCGTAACCTATTATGTCATTACGGCACTTAAGGTACCAACTTAATTTAAGTTGGTTTGACCCAACAGTTTTTCTTCTTCTGCAGTTCTTAAGAAATGATTCCGCTGAAATACCCAATTCGTATTGGGTTTTAACAACCTGTTCATATACAGTTTTGTGATGGTATCCAACTTTTGTCAACTTCTCGTCCACGAACATCAACCTCTTTGTAGGAGTTTCGTTTGATGCCCGTGCTACATGTGTAATCCATTTCACATTTTGATTCCTGATGTACTGTTCAATCTTCTGTGTATTGTCAATATCACGTCATTTGAATGTTTCCGTGCCCAGTTGATCTCTTTCCGTGATGACATTCGAGCCATACCTCCTCTCACCATACGTCTGAGGAACTGCATATGAACAGTTTCAATTAGTTTGTACTGTTTGCTTGTGAGAGTCGATGTTTCACAACAATAGCAAAGGCGACTTCTGATGTATGTGTTGTAGAATTTCATCTGTATGCTTAATCAAAGATGGTAGTTACACAGCAGTTTTTTCAGCTCAGCAAACTTACTATGAGCCAGTCCAATTCTTCTTTCTAGTTCGTTGTCTGACGTTCCAGGTTCAGAGTAAGATATAACAGCTCCTAAGTATGTGATGTGCGTTACATTTTCGATCGTTACATTGCCGATGGTGACTATACTGTCTGGATACTCCTTCTCCTTGAAATTAAAAATCATGGTTTTGGTTTTGTCGATGCTAATGACTAAACCGAATCTCTGAAGGTCATGTAACACATCTACAGCTTTTTGCAGAAGCTCTATCGTTTCTGCCATCAGTGCTAGATCATCAGCATAGCCAAGCCATGTATAATTCATCAGCCCTCTATAGGGGGCAGGATCATTTCTGTCTCTTGCTTGATCTTTCACACGGAACTTGAAAGATATTCCAAGTCCCAACTCTTCTGCTCGTTCGTTGTAGATCCGCATAATGTAATCCAGAAACAGGTTGAATAGGTTTGGTGATTCAGATCCACGTTGTCGGACACCAGATGTTGTTTCGAAATACGTCATTTCCCCTTCCATCATTTCATCATAGATTCAGTTTTCTTGTATAGTTCTTCAATGATTTTCACACAGTTGATGAGTTCTACATTAGCAGGGTCAATCCTGTTAAAAATAGTGTGGAATAACCATTTCCGAACACACCAGTCGTATGCAGCAGTTAAGTCAATGAAGAGTACAAACACTTCTTTATTTAGATGTGATGATATATTCTGGATAGGCTTCAGAGAGAATATTGCATCTGGACAACCAAAGTATTGTCGGAATCCATTCTGGTTTGGGAGGAGTTGTTTGTTGTACCATGGTCTAAGACGTTCAAGAATAATTGCCATAGCTAACTTAAGAAGTGTGCTTCCGATGCTAAGCCGTCTGTAGTTCTTGCAGTCTTTTCTTTTACCTTTATTCTTGTACAGACGTGTAATTGTGGTCTTTCTCCATAGTTCCAGTATAATAACATCTACCCACGTTTCCCTGTAAAGGGATTCTAATGCTGTGATATATGACTTACTCTCCATCGCTGCTTTCAGGAATTCGGCAGGCATATCAGTTGACGTTTTCTTATTCTTCAGTTTCTTGATGTTTTTCCTTATCTCTTCCTTGCCAGAGGGTGGATGGTTAACAGATCAATTTCCTCAAGGTTCTTCTTCTCTAGCTGTACCGCTATCAGTGAGGCGCTTGATAAACTCAGGAGGGTTACTGATTTCTTCTGGTGGCTCCACCAATGGGTCTGGATGATTAAAATGAGTTTCAAAGTGATCTTTTAGGCCAGGACAAGCTTGTTCTGATGGCTTCTTTCTTGAGCTAAGACAGATGTAGTCGATTGTGTTCAAACCAGGTGTTAGAGAGCGCAAGTTCTTTAGATGTTAAGAAATTTGCTAACCTCTCTCCATTGTCATTAGCATTCAAATGTGTGCAGTTCATGCCCCCAACAAAACTTGTGCAGTAGCATTCATGTCCCCACAAATCACCAGCTGCCTCTTTTTCTCCACCACGCATATCTCGCTGAGTTCTTTGTAGAAAGTCTCTTTCTGGTTTTGCGAACCTTCTTCTGTTGGAGCATAAGCAGATACAATTCGTAGTTTCATTCCATAGCATACACAATCAATCCACATTACATGTGACGAGATGTGTCCAATGTCTTCCATTTGTATACTCTTATTTTTTCTTATTGCTATTGCGACTCCTTGGCATCTCTTTTTCTTTAACCCTGACCACCATATGTCCCATTCTGTTTTTGTGTCATCTATTGTTACACAGCGGGTCGTAGAGTCATTTTCCAGTGTTCTGAATTCCTGAAAACAACATGTCAAGATTTGCTTGTGTGCATTATCTCAAGCAATCGTGTAGTAACAGGTCGCCAGATGCAGTTAGTACATTGATAGTTCCAACTTTCCAGTAACAGTAATGTTTTGATGAAATTTCCTTCTTGTATTCACTTCTGTCTTTCTTCATTGTTGATCGAGAGTCGAGTCTCTGAGCTCTTTCTACGCTGGAATGGCGAGGTGGCTGACTGGACCTTTCCTTATCAGTAGTTAACTTTACGACCCCAGCCTGGTGTACCACTGGGGGACATGCCCCTTGGTAACCCGCGTGACAGACGATGCGGTATGAATTAACTTCAGGTTGCATTTCCATGTTGGTCGTAAGTACGAGCCTCTTATCTTCTTTCATCTTCGGGCACAGCCCAGGGAATATACCGTCCCTTACTCGGTATACCTTAGCTGGTCACTGGCCCAAAGCTAAGACTCCATCTACTGGGAGTGTCGTTGCATTTGGTTGGAAAAGATTCCACAGAAACCACTCCTGGTCACAACTTCTTATCCTTAACAGATTCACCATGTGAAGGTATGCAATTAGCTGCGGGTTTACCTTTCCCGATGGGGAGACTCTGATGCCCAGGTCAAACTGCTATAAAGGTGTGCAAGAAAAAGCTGCAAAGCTTATTCCCATGCTTTGAAGCAGAAGAAGTCCCAGGTCATACAGATCCGCTTTGAACTCCAGTTCAACTATAGTTGTTGACAAATGGTGTAGAGGATAGCATGCCTCACTTTCGGATGGGGTGATAAAACTTAGTCCCCTCAGGCAGTACTAGATTATTTCTATGTCCCCTGTATGTACTGTACTGCCATCAACCTGTTTCCTGTGCAGTGGTGACTTGATGTGTGCATATGTGGATGTGCATGTATGCATGCATGCGTGTGTGTTTGCATACGTGCATGCACGTGTGAGTGAGTGTGTGTGTGGGGGGGGGGGGGGGGGGGGGGGAGTTGGGTGAAGAAGTGTAGGGAGATTGCAGTAGAAGGACATAGGGGGAGAGATACACCATGTAAGACTTGGGATGAAGTTAAATGATGCAATCTTAGAGTTTTGAATATACAGTGGCTCAGAACAGAGTAAAAGTTTGCAATCAAGTAAACCTGTCTAACCCATGCTAGCATGGGAAATAGATGTTAAATTGCACATGATGATGATGATGATGATGATGATGATGATGATGATGATGATGATGGTGATGCATAAAAAATGTTGTTTTCCTAATGATCCACAGATAAATTTGCTCACCTGAAAGTTATTGTAGGTTTTGTTGCTTTTTAAAACTGCTTTCAAAATATCTTTATTTTGTAATCAACGTTTTCCACTCTTCATTTAACGTCACTGTAGGGTTCCACTCACTAATCAACGTTTCCCACTCTTCATTTAAC